>NZ_VSEZ01000004.1:0-382640 GCF_008085935.1 Micromonospora sp. AP08 | reverse complement strand
CCCACCACTCGCCCGGATCCCGGTGCGGCTGGACCATGGCGAACGGGCTGGCCGGGTTGGCGAGCACCAGGTGGTAGACCGTGCCCGTGATGGTGATGTAGAGGGTCACGGCGCCCTTGAGCGCGCTCGGCGGCTCCGGGCGGCCCTGCCAGGCCCGCCAGGCGGCGTAGCCGGCGAAGACGCCGACGGCCACGTTGCTCTGGATGGTGAAGTACGGCAGCAGGCCGGTCACGGTGGCCGGGCCCAGCGCGGTGAGCACGATGCCGGCCACCACGCCGAGCACGACGGCCAGCCGGAAGAGGATCGCCAGTCGGCGACGCCGCGGAGTCACCGGGGCAAGCTATCAGCCGGTGCGGTGCCGGTCACCGGGCCGAGCGGCCGGCGGGCCGGGACAGCGCGGCCGCGGATCGGGCGCGGGCCCGGTCAGCGCGGGGAGGGGCGGACCGAGTCGGGCTTCTCCGCCGGTGGGTTGCCCGGGCTGGTGGTCGGCGCGAAACCGGCCGTCGGGCTGCTGGACGCGGCCTCCGGCCGACCGGTCACCGGGGTGGTGGGCGGGGTTCCGGCCCGACGCGTCGGGCCGACGCTCGGCTGGGGCGGCGTCGGGTGGCTGCCGGACCCGGCCGGCTTGTCCTTCCCGGGGAGCAGCCGGTCGCAGTAGCCGGGAACCTTGTCCCGCCCGCCGGCGGCCGAGACCAGGTCGGCGAAGGAGGGGGTCTCCAGGGCCGAGCCCCGCTCCGCGTCGTTCTTCGCCCGGTAGGCCGTGCAGAGACCGGCCAGCGCCGACGGGCTGCCCGACGGGTCGGTCGGGACGCCGGCCGGGGTGGTCGGGTGGCTCGGATCGCCGGTCGGCGTGGGCCGGCCGTCGGCCCCGGCGCTCGGGCTCGCCGTGGTGCCCGCGCCACCGCCGCCGCCCAGCGGGCCGGGCAGGTGGCCGGTGACGGCGGCGAGCGCGACACCGCCGGTGGCGGTCGCCAGCAGGGCGGCCAGGGCGAGTTTCGCGCCGACCAGCCCGGCGCGCAGCCGTCGCTCGGGACGGGACACCGGCAGCGGGACCGGGTCGCCGGCCTGCGCCATGCGGAACGCCTGGAGGGCCGCCCCCTCGCCGCTGAGCTCGTGCGGGCGGGGAGCGGCGCGGACGGCGGCGAGGAACCGGACCAGCGCCTCCGGACCGTCCTGCGCGTCGGCGGCGGGACCGACGAGCAGGCGCTCGACGGTCTCCTGGTCCATGCGGTGTCCGTTCATCTCGTGTCCCTCAGCGCCGCCACCGGCCGTGGCGTCACACCGGAAACCGCTGTCCGCCCCATCGAGGCGGGTGAGATCGGTCACCTCACCGCCGGTCAGCCCATGGTCTTCGCCCCGTCGATGGACTCGCGGATGATGTCGGCGTGCCCGGCGTGCTGCGCGGTCTCGGCGATCAGGTGCAGCAGCACCCGGCGCACGGTCCAGCTCGCGCCCGGCTCGAACCAGGGCGCGCTCGGCAACGGGTGCGCGGTGTCGAGGTCGAGCGTCGTCACCAGCTCGTCCGTCTCGGCGGCCACCCGGTCGAACTCGGCGAGCAGCCCGGCCAGGGTCTCGCCCTCGGCCATCCGGAACTGGCCGGCCCAGTCGACCGGCTCGCTCTGCATCGCCTCGGCGCCACCGACCGCGAACCGCATCCACCGGTGCTCGGTGCCGGCGACGTGCTTGATCAGGCCGCCGAGACAGAGCTCGCTGGCCGTGCTGCGCCGCGCGGCCTGCTCGTCGTCGAGCCCCGTCACCGTCTGCCGGAGGAAGCCGCGGTGCCGCTGGAGGGTGGCGAGCAGGTCGGCCCGCTCGCCGGTGAGGACCTGGTCGGAGACGCTCATGCCGCCTGCCTTTCATCGAGGACCGGGCACACCGTACGACCCGCCACCGACACTTTCCCGGTTACACACCGGATGGTCCCGGGTTGCCGATTCGTCCGGATCGCGGTGCACTGAATTACATGGGTGTCATCAAGGTGGGCACGTCCTCCTGGGCCGACCAGATGCTGGTCCGCTCCGGCTGGTATCCCCGCGCGGCCAACACCCCGGCCGGCCGCCTCGCCTGGTACGCCGAGCGCTTCGGCCTGGTCGAGGTGGACACGTCGTACTACGCGATCCCCGCGCCGGAGACGGCGGAGGGCTGGGCGGCCGCCACCCCGCCCGGCTTCACCTTCGACGTCAAGGCGTTCCGCCTCTTCACCGGCCACCACACCCCGGTCGACGCGCTGCCCCGGGAACTGCGCCCGGCCGGCGGTCCGAGCCGGATCCGCTGGCGGGACCTGTCCGCCGGGGCGTACGACGAACTCTGGGACCGGTTCCACGCGGCGCTGGCGCCGCTCGCGGAGGCCGACCGGCTCGGCGCCGTGCTGCTCCAGTTCCCACCGTGGCTGGCCTGCGGCGACGCGGCCAAGCGGCGGATCCTGTCCGCGGCCCTCCGCTGCCGGCCCTGGCCGGTCAGCGTCGAGCTGCGGCACTCCTCCTGGTTCACCGAGGACGCCGTGGTGGACACGGTGACGTTCCTGCGCGAGAACGGGCTCGGGTACGTCTGCGTGGACATGCCCCAGGGGCACGCCTCCTCGGTGCCGCCGATCCTCATCGCCACCACCGACCTCGCGGTGGTGCGGTTCCACGGGCACAGCACCGCCTGGGAGAGCGGCGACAAGCAGGACCGGTTCCGCTACGCCTACGGCGAGGAGGAGCTGCGGCGCTGGTCCGTGCTGCTGCGCGAGCTGGCCGACCAGTGCGGCGAGCTGCACGTGCTGTTCAACAACTGCTGCGGCGACCAGGCCCAGCGGGACGCCGCCCGGCTCGCCGGGCTGCTCGGCGTCGCGCCCGCCGCCGCGCGGGCGTGAGGTTTCCGCCGGCACCTCCCGGGTACCGGCGGTGCCGAGGGACGACAGCGAGGGGGAGCGCGTGGACGAGCGGCGGGACGAGCCCGGTGGCCTGGCCCGGGACGACCGGGATCCCCGGGCGACCCGGGAGGCCGAGGAGGCGCACGGCGGCAGCATGGCCCCGGGCCTGGTGGACGACACCGGCCGTCCGGTGGCCGAGCCGCCGGTGCCGGACAACGAACCGTCGGCGCTGGGCCGGCCGGGGGAGGACGGCACCGGTTCCTGACCGGACGGTACGACGACGCCCGGGGCGGTGAGGCGCCCCGGGCGTCGTGTCGTCGTCGGGTCCGGCGGTCCGGGTCAGCCGCGCCGGCTGACCCCTTCCGGACGCATTCCGGTGGCGTCCTCCAGCGCGTTGTCCCCGAGATCCCCGTCGGCGCGGTCGTCGGGAAAGGTCCGTCGCGACGGCGCCGGATCCGGCGGCGCGCCGGGTCCCGCCTCGGCGGTCCGGGTGGGTTCCACCCGGCCGAACCCGTGCCGGCCGGCCTTCGGCCCGCCCGGCCCGGCGCCCGCCGCCCGGCGTTCGCCCCGCCGGCCCTCGGGGACGGCGTTCTCCTCGCTGCCCTCGTCCATCGGGTCGTCCTCGCCCGCGCCCCACGGCGGGTCGGCGTCGAAGCCGTCGGTGGTGCCCCACGGCGCGGCCGCCTCGGGCCCCCGCCCCTCGCCCCTACCCGATCGGTCCTTGCTGGTCATGGCCACCTCACCTGGCTGGATTCCCCCGTGCCCGTGCTGATTGCCCGCCACCGGTCCGGTCATGCGCCGGACCCGGTACGCCACGCGGCCGGCACCCCCCGAGCTGGGCCGCCGACCGCGGGACAATCATTTGCCGGCCATGGCCATCGGTCGTTTCGCCATGCCCATCCCGGCCATCTTCCCCATCCCGGCCATCTTGCCCATCCCCGCCATCTTGCCCATCCCGGCCATCTTGCCGATCGCCATCGGGGCGCTCGCCAGCCCGCCGGCCCGGCCCAGCAGGCCCCGGAACACCTGTCCGGGTTTCTGCTGCTCACCCATGTACGCCGACACCACGACCAGCGCGCCGGTCAGCGCCGGAATGGCCCACTGGAGCAGCTTCAGCTGCCGCTGCGAGGCGGCCACGTTCGACGGCGTCTGGTAGCTCGGCTCGGTGGCCCCCTCGACGGGCGGCCCGCCCGCCTTCTGGAGCCGCATGCCAAGCAGCCGGCTGTAGCCGGTCACCGCCAGCGCGCCCACGGTCAGCGCCGTCTTCACCGTGCTCATCTTCGCCACCCCGGACTGGGCGGCCACGCGTGGACTCTCGGTCACCAGCTCGCCGACCGCGCCCGCCAGGTGTGCGCCGATCGCCGCCGCGTTGACCGGGGTCCAGCGCGCCCAGCCGGCCGAGGCGACCGGCAGCCGCTGGGTCGAGTCGTCGATTTTCGCCGCCGCGCCGTTGACGCCGAGCGCGCCCATCAGTGAGCCGCCGAACCAGGCCGCCAGGCCCAGATCGTGCATCGAGCGCAACGCGGTGTGCCGTTCGGACATCTGATCCCCCTCCGCCGTGTTCGGGCGGTGCGGCTTACCCACCTTCGGCGCGGCTACGCACCCGTTTTCCGCGTGGCGGATCCGCCGCCCGGTTCCGGCCCGCCCGTCCGGCGCGTCCCGGGGTCAGCGACGCGGCAGCGTGGCGGCGAACGCGGCGACCTGGGCGGCCAGCGGGGCCGCGGCGCGTACCCAGGTGAAGTGGTCCAGCGGGGCGCCCGCCTCGGCGACGGTGTAGCGGTGCCGGGTCACCGGTGCGGCGGCGAGCTTGCCGCAGAGGTGGTCCAGCGTCTCGTGCGGTGTGTACTGGTCGTCGTCGACGCTGACCGCGAGCACCGGCGTGCGGACCCGCCCGACGGCGGCCTCGGCGTCGACCCCGTCGAGCACCGGGAAGCGGCCGGTCCGTGCGGTGTACGCCCAGTCCCGGATCACCCCGCGCGCCTGCCGGCCGCCGAACCCCCAGCCCGGCCAGACGCCGAGCAGCCGGGCGACCGCCGCGATGCCCTGGGTGTACGGCAGCACGCCCCAGCCGCGCAGCCCCGGATACCCGCGCCACCAGGGGATGCCCACCGCCACCAGGGCCAGCCCGTCCACCCGGTCGGCGTCGTGCAGCGCCTGGTGCAGCACCGCGACCTGCCCGCCCAGCGAGTGCCCGAGCAGCAGCCGGGTCCGGCCGTCCAGCCGCGGCTTGAGCGCGTCGAGCACCGCGCCGACGTCGGTGGCCAGCTCGGCGTAGCCGTACCGGCAGCCGCGGGACGGTGTGGGGGTGCTCTCGCCGGTGCCCCGCAGGTCGACCACCACGACGGCCAGCCCGGCCTCGCGCAGGGCGGCGGCGAACGGCCGGTAGTAGCGGGCGCGGACCCCCATGGCGGGCCAGATCACCACCACCGGCGCGCCGGGTGGCCCGTCCGGCTCCGGGTGGACCTGGACGCCGATCCGCGCCCCGTCGACCTCGACGAACTCCTGCGTGTAGTCCCCGTTCACCGGCTCAGCGTACGGCGGGAAGCTACCGGCGGGTAGCAAGGGGTGGGCGAGCCTCCTGCGCCGGAATCCGGCGCACCGCTGCCAAACGCGACCGGGCCGCGGCCGTCACCCGGTCCACCGCCGCCAGCACGGCCGGCACGTCCAGCTCGGCCAGCGCCGGGTGCACCCCCGGGCCGTCCCCGGCCGGGCGCGGCCCGGCCCAGAGCGCCTCGTGCCACGGCCGGTCCGGCGGCGGTCCCCACCACGAGGGCGGCACCGGGCCGAAGAGCAGCACCGACGGGGTGGCGAAGGCGGTGGCCAGGTGAGCCACCCCGGTGTCCCCGCACAGCACGAGGCGGGCGTGGGCGACCAGCGCGGCCAGCTCACCGACGTCGGTCGCGCCGGCCAGCACCGCGTCGGCCGGCAACCCCGCCCGGCGGCCCACCTCGGCGGCGATGTCCCGCTCGCCGGGACCGCCGGTGACCACCACCCGGTGGCCCCGCCCGGACAGCTCCCGCGCCACCGCGGCGAAGCGCTCCGGCGGCCAGCGCCGCTGCGCCGCCTTGGCGCCCGGATGCACCACCGTCACCCCGGTCGGCAGCCCACCGGCCCCGGGCCGGCGCAGCGCCAGGTCGGTGCGGTCGGCGGGGATGCCGTACCAGCCGAGCATCCGGCACCACCGGTCCACCTCGTGCTCCTCGGCCCGCCACGGTGGACCGTCGTGCCACCCGGCGTCGGCGTTGGCGAAGGCCAGCAGTCGCCGCGGCCGGGCCTCGGCCAGCATCCGGTGCGACTCCGGGCCCCGGCCGTGCAGGTTCACGGCCACCGCGGGCGGCGGGCCGGACCACCCGAGGTGGCCCAGCCCGTCCGCGAAGACCTGCCGGTCCACGACCCCGACCAGCTCCACCAGCGGCGCCAGCCAGCGCGGCGCGACCAGCGCCAGCTCCTTTCCGGGGTACGCGGCACGCAGCGCGCGCAGCGCCGGCACCCCGGTGGCGAGGTCGCCGACGCCGAGCGCCCGGAGCACGAGGATCACGGGTACGAGGACTCCTGCTCGGCGCAGACCACCAGCTCGCGTACCGCACAGCCGGGCGGCTGGGAGAGCGCGAACATGACCGCCTCGGCGGTGTCCGCCGGGTCGTTGAGGATCGCGTCCGGGCCCGGCTTGTACCGGTCGTCCCGGTCGTCGAAGAACGCCGTCCGCATCCCGCCCGGGATCAGCAGGGTGACGCCGACCGTCCCGGCCAGCTCGGCGGCGAGCGCCCGGGTGAAGCCGACCACCCCGAACTTCGCGGCGCAGTACGCGGTCGCGTCGCTGACCGCCTTCACGCCCAGCGTGGACGCCACGGTCACCACGGTGCCGTGCGACCGCTCCAGGTGCGGCACCGCGGCCCGGATCACCGCGGCGGTGCCGAGCAGGTTGATGGTCACGATCCGGTCCCACGTCGCGCCGTCGACGTCGGCCAGCCGGCCGGGCACGTCCATGCCGGCGGCGGTCACCACGCCGTCCAGCCCGCCGGCCTGCTCGGCGAGCTGCCGGGTGGCCGCCTCGGCGGCCCGGGTGTCGGCCAGGTCGCACTCGACCCAGGGCACCCCGTCGGCCGGCGCCTGCCGGTCCAGCACGTACGGCCGCCCGCCGGCCTTGGCCACCGCGGTCACCACCGCCGCGCCCAGGCCGCTCGACCCACCGGTGACCAGAATGGCCCGACCGTTCAGATCCCTGCTCATGCCGGCACTCCGCTTCGCTCCGTGCCGCCCTGAGGCGCACTGCGTTGATGATTCGCTCGCTGACGCTCGCTCATACCGCTCCCTTGACGAGGTGGAGGCCGCGCTGGCGCGCGGCGGAGATGGTGCCGGTGGTGGACCGGCCGGCCAGGAAGGGCACGGTGACGACCCGCCCGCCCCAGCGGCGCACCAGCTCCGCCTCGGGCAGCTCGGGCGCGCCGTCGCCGGCGTAGTCGCCGCCCTTGACCCAGACGTCCGGGCGCAGCCGGGCGAGCACCTGGTGCGGGGTGGGCTCGTCGAAGACCACCACGGTGTCGACGCAGTCCAGGGCGGCCAGCAGCCGGGCCCGGTCCTGCTCCGGGTGGACCGGCCGCTCCGGTCCCTTGAGGCCCCGGACGCTGCGGTCGGAGTTGAGGCACACCACCAGGCAGTCGCCCAACCGGCGGGCCGCCTGGAGGGTGGCCAGGTGCCCGGCGTGCAGGATGTCGAAGCAGCCGCCGGTGGCGACCACTCTGCCGCCGTCGGCGCGTACCTTCGCGACGAGTTCCTCGGCGGAGTGGGCGCCCTCCGCGGGCCGCGGGGGCTCCGGCGCCCGGTGCAGGCCGGCCGCCCCGCCGGCCGCCACGTACGCGGATGCGGCCTCGACCGCCGCCTGCACCGCCTCGGCGGTCGACGCGCCGTCGCCCAGCGCCAGCGCGGCGGTGGCGGCGAACCGGTCCCCGGCGCCGCAGGTGTCCTCCACGAGCGCCACCGGGGACGGCGGCGGCACGACCAGCGGGGTGCCGCCGGAGTGGCAGAGCACCGCCCCGTCCGGGCCCATGGTCACCGCGACCGCGCCGACCCGCCACCGGCGGCGCAGCTCGTGCCCGGCCCGGGTGGCGGTGGAGAGGCCCGAGCCGGCGCCCGCGTCCCCGGTGAGCCGGCGCAGCTCGCCGAGGTTCGGCGTGGTCAGCCGGGCCCCGGCCACCGCGGCCGGGCCGCGCGGGTGCGGGTCCCAGACCACCGGGGCGGCCGTCTCGGCCAGCGCGGCGCGCAGCGCGGGTTGCCGGGCCAGGCCGCGACCGTAGTCGCTGACCAGGATGGCCCGGGCCCGGGAGAGCAGGTCGAGCACGGCCTCCGAGGGCTGGCCCGGCGCCTGCGGCTCGCCGCCCCGGTCCAGCCGGAGCAGGGTTTGCCCGCCGGCGCGGAGCCGGATCTTCTCGGCCGTCGCGCCGGGCAGGCGCATCGGGTAGACCGCCACCCCCGCCTCGTCCAGCAGCTCGGCGAGGCGGGCCCCGCCGGCGTCGTCGGCGAGCGCGGTGACCAGCGCCACCTCGGTGTCCGGCGCGACGGCGAGCAGCGCGGCCAGCCCGGCCCCGCCGGGTCGGTCCGTGGCCGCGTGCTCGTCCAGCACCGGCACCGGGGCGTCCGGGCAGATCCGGCTGACCGCGCCCGTCACGTCCCGGTCCAGCAGCGCGTCGCCGACCACCACGAGCGGCCCGCTCACGGCTCCACCCAGCCCGTGCCGGTGGAGCGGTTGCGGCCGTGCCCGTTCCCGTTCGGACCGGCGTGCCCGTTGCGGCCGTGCCCGTTCGCGTGCTGCACCCCGGCGAACGGCGCCACGCCGTCCACCGTGGCCAGGACCAGGCCGTCCCGGCCGGCCCCGTCGTGCCGATCGCGGCCGCCGTGGGCCGCCGGCTCGGCGCGGCGCGGGGCCGGCGGGGCCCACCGGGCGTACGTGCCGGCCCGCGGCGCCGGTACGGACGCGGTCGGCAGCTGCCGGATCAGCGGCAGCGCCTGGTCGACGTACTCGCAGAGCAGGTGCGTGGAGACCAGGTGCAGTTCCTGCACCACCTGGCTGTCCGGGGACGGCACGGCGAGCACGTCGTGACACAGGTCGGCGAGCGGGTTGGGGGCGGGGCCGGTGAAGGCCCAGCAGCGTAGGCCGGTGTCGCGTCCGGCCTGGGCGGCGGTGAGGAGGTTGGTGCTGGTGCCGCTGGTGGACATGAGCAGGAGGATGTCGTCGGGTCGGCCGTGGGCGCGGACCTGGCGGGCGAAGACCTCGTCGTAGCCGTAGTCGTTGCCGATGGCGGTGAGGGCGGAGGTTTCGGCGTGCAGGGCGATGGCGGACAGGGGTTCGCGGTCGTCGCGGAGTTTGCCGACGAGTTCGGCGGTGAGGTGTTGGGCCTCGGCGGCGCTGCCGCCGTTGCCGGCGACCAGCAGCCGCCCGCCCCGGGCCAGCGTCCAGGCCAGCTCGGTGCCCCAGCCGGCCAGCCGCTCGGCCTCCCGCCGGTACGGCAGCAGCGCCGCGGCCAGCCCGGACAGGTGGGCGTCGAGGGTGTCGTGGTGGCTCATCAGGCCACCGCCGGCGCTGGCCGGGAGGCCGTGGTCAGCGAGGCGTAGACCGCGCCGAGCTGTTCGGCGCAGCGCTTCCAGGAGTACCGGCTGCGGATCCGGTCCAGCGCCGCCGTGGCGTACGCGAACCGCCGGACCTTGTCGGACAGCAGCCGGCGCAGCGCGGTGCCGAGCGCGCGGGGGTCGCGCGGCGGCACGAGGTCACCGGTGAGCCCGTCCACGACGGTGTCGGCGATGCCGCCGACGTTGGTGCCGACCACCGGCACCCCGCAGGCCATTCCCTCCAGCGGGGTGAGGCCGAACGGCTCGTACCAGGGTGCGGCGACCAGCACGTCCGCCGAGCGGTACCAGGTGCCCATCTCCTCGCGGGGCACCGCGCCGACCAGCTTCACCCGGTCGGCCACGCCGCACGACTCGGCCAGCGCGGAGAGCCGCCGGGCGAACGAGTCGGCGGCGAGCAGGTCGGCCGGCGGGCCGCCGACCACCACGCACTCGGCGTCCGGCACCGCGGGCAGCGCCCGGACCACCTCCAGGAAGCCCTTGCGCTCGACCATCCGGCCGACGGTGAGGAGGCGGGGGCGGGCCGGGTCGCGCGGGGCGACCGGGCCGTCGGGGCGGAACACCGCCTGGTTCACGCCAGACGGGACGAGCGCCATCCGGGACCGGGGCACGCCCATCCGGACCAGCTCGGCGACCTCGTCCTCGCACTGCACGACGACCCGGTCCACGGCCCGGCCGAGCGTCCGCTCGTAGCCGATCCGCCCTGGTGGGCTGGTGTCCTTCGCGCCCTGGTGCCGGCGCTTGACCGTGCCGAGCGCGTGGTACGTCAGCACCGTCGGCACCCCGGTCCGCCGCCCGGCGTGCACCGTCGCCAGCCCGCTCATCCAGAAGTGCGCGTGCGCCACGTCCGGGGTCCAGTCGCCGCGCCGCCAGGTGTCGGCCAGCCAGCTGCCGAACTCGCCCATGTACGGCAGCAGCTCGTCCTTCGGCACCCGGTGCGCCGGGCCGGCCGGCACGTGGCACACCTGGTAGCCGTCCGCGGTGGCCACCGCCTCGGGCAGGACGGTGGAGTCCCGACGGGTGTAGACGCGGACGTCGTGCCCCTCGCCGACCAGCGCGGCCGCGAGCTCCGCCACGTGGGTGTTCTGCCCGCCGGCGTCCTCCTCGCCGAGGACGGCGAGCGGGCTGGCGTGCTCCGAAATCATCGCGATGCGCATGTCTCCTCCTCCATGAGCCGGTCCCAGTCGGCGAGGAACCGGTCGAGCCCGAAGCGTTCCTTCGTCACCTCGCGTGCCCGTGCCCCCAGCCGGTACGCCGCGTCGCGGTCCTCGGCGAGCCAGCGGGCCGCCTCGACCAGGGTGTCCACCCGGGTGGAGAGCACCCCCGCGTCGGGCGGGACGGCGTCCACGGCCTCGGTGGTGGCCAGCGCGACCACCGGCATGCCGATGGTCATGGCCTCGATCAGGCTCAGCCCGAGCGACGTCCAGCGGCACAGGTGCAGGTACGCCCGCCGCCGGGCCACCTCGGCGTGCATCCGCTCCTGCGGCAGGTCGTCGTGGGCGGCCAGCCGATCGGGCGGCAGCCCGGTCCGCTCGGGCAGCCCGGCCACCCCCATGCCGAAGACGTCCAGCGGGGCGACGGCGGCGAAGCGCGGCATCAGGTCGGTGCCGGTGACCCGCCAGCGGCGTACCGGCTCGTTGGTGACCACGGCGAGCCGGTCCAGCTCGCCGGTCCACTCCACCTTCGGCGGCACGATGCCGTGTTCGACGACGGCGGTGCGGGTGCCGCCGTTGTCCCAGAACAGCTCGTTGAAGTGGGTGACGTGGGTGAGCAGCAGGTCGTCCCGGTCGGCCATCGGGTGGCGGGTGTCCGGCACGTCGCCCTTGGGGGTGTTGTGCTCGACGTAGATGGCCGGCAGGTCCCGGCCGGGCCGGCGGCCCAGCCACTCCTCGGCCAGCTCCAGCTCCTCGGGCCGTTGCAGGATCACCAGGTCGACGTCGGTCCGTCCCAGCTCCTCCGGCGTCACCTCGACGGCGTTCTCCGGCCATTCGTAGGTGCGCGCCCGACCCAGCCCGTACGGGCCGCGGTCGGGCGTGACCGGCACCAGGTACCGGTGTCTCCCGTGCACGAACGACGTGGTCCAGGAGCCGTGCACGTGCCAGAGCAGAACGTTCATCTCTCTCCTCGTCGGCGGCGGGGCGGGGGCGGGTCGGCTGGATTCAGCCGGGGACGAGCCGGCGGACGGCGGCGACCACCCGGGCGGGGTCGACGCCGCTCAGGCAGGGGTGCCCGGCGACCGGGCAGCGGGCCGCGCGGGTGTCCCGGCAGGCCGCCCCGGCGTCGCCGAGCCGGACCGTCGGCACCCGGTAGGGCGCCCACTGCCCGAAGGGGACGGTCGGGGCGAAGAGGCTGACCACCGGGGTGCCGAGGGCGGCCGCGAGGTGGGCCGGCCCGGTGTTGCCCACCACCAGGCAGCGGGCCCCGGCGAGGATCCGGGCGAGCCCGGCCAGGTCCGTCGTTCCGCCGAGGTCGGTGCCGCCGGCCGCGGCCACCCGGGCGGTCAGTTCCCGTTCGCCGGGCCCACCGGTGACCAGCACCCGGTGCCCGTCAGCCGCGAGGGCGGCCACGATCTCGGCGCACCGCTCCGGCGGGCAGGCCCGGGCCGGCACCGACGCGCCGGGGTGCACCACCAGGTAGTCGCCAGCGGGCCGGTCGACGGCGGGCGCGGGCAGGTCGGCGCGGAGCCGCAGCACCGGCTCGTCGCCGGCGGGCAGGGCGAAGCCGGCCGCCGCGGCGAGCGACAGCGCCCGCTCCGGCTCGGGCACGCCGACCGGCACCCGGTGCCGGACGTCCAGCAGGGACCCGGGGTAGTCGTCGCTGATCGCGCTGATCCGCGGGACGCCGGCCATCCGCAGCAGCAGGGCCAGGGGCAGCGGCGACTGGTGGAAGGAGGTGAAGACGACCGCCTCGTCGGCGCCCACCGCGGCCAGCCGGGCGGTGAGCCGCCGCATGTCGTCGGGGTCCACCGGCTCCGGGGAGCCGTCGATCCAGGGCAGCGGCCACTCGATGATCTCGTCGACGCCGGGCAGCAGCTCCGCGGCCGCCCGGCCGCGTGGCCCGCAGAGCAGCACCACCCGTTCCGCCCCGGCCGCCACCGCGCGGATGCCGGGGCCGGTGACCAGCACGTCGCCGGCCGAGTCGCTGCGCGCCACCAGCACCGTGCCGGCCCGCCCGGTGCGCGGCACCACGGGCCGTACCGCCCGGTCCCGGCGCAGGATCTCGTCCACCGCGCCGGGCAGGTCCCGGGCGACGGCAGGCGCCTCGGCCACCTCCTCGGGGCGGGTGACCGGGGTGGGCACGAGGATCCCGGTGGCTCCGGCGGCGAGCGCGGCGGCCATGTCGCGGCCGATGTCGCCGACCAGCACGCAGCGCCGGGGCGCGGTGCCGAGCGCCCCGGCGGCCTCGTGCACCAGTCCGGGTGCCGGCTTGCGGCAGGCGCAGCCGTCGGTGTCGTCGTGCGGGCAGATGGCCCAGTGGTCGAAGGGGCCGAGCAGCTCCTCGATCCGGGCGTGCACCGCGTGCATGTCGCGCTCGGTGAAGTAGCCCCGGGCGAGTCCGGACTGGTTGGTCACCACGGCCAGCCGGAGCCCGGCCGCCCGCAGCCGGTCCAGCGCCTCCCGGGCGCCGGGCAGCGGCCGGACCTTCTCCGGGTCGCCGTTGTAGGGCACGTCCTCGACCAGGGTGCCGTCACGGTCGAGCAGCACCGCGTCGTACAGGGCGGGGCCCGACGGTTTCATGGCCGAGAAGTTGCCCTGGGACAAGGACGTAAACATCAGCGTCCCGCCCCCGTGACGAGGTCCCCGGCGGGGACGGCGCGGGCGTGCCGCCAGCCGCGTACCCAGTGCACGACCGCGAGCGGCGGGATGAGCGCGCTGGTCACCAGCATGGTGGCGACCTCGTCGGGGGTGCGCGGGCCGGGTGCGACGCGGACCCGGGTGAACTCGGCGGTGCCGGCCGCCCAGCCGAGCGCGGCCACGCCGCCGAGCACGCCGAGCGCGCGCCGGGCTCGGGCGGAGCGGAGGGGAGCGGCGCGCAGCGCCGCTGCGGCCAGCGCCACGGTGCCGGCCGCGGCGACCGCCACGTGCCGGGGCCGCCGCCCCGGGGGCAGGTCGAGGTCGGCGCGCCAGCCGCGGCCGTAGAGCCGGCGCAGCAGCGCGTCGTCGGCGTTGCCGCGCTGGGTGCGCAGGCTGACCCAGCGGCTCTCCGGCCGCACCGGGTGGGTGACCCGCCGCCGGCCCCGGACCAGGTCCCAGCCGGCGCGCCGCACCCGGTGGGCCAGTTCGGCGTCCTCCCGGTAGGCGCGGGGGAAGCGTTCGTCGAAGCCGCCGGCGGCGGCCAGGGCCGCCCGGCGGTAGGCCATGTCCGCGGTGATCCACTGGCCCGCGGCCAGGCCGGCGGTGCCCCGTTCCCAGTCGGTGGGGCGCCGGTGCCCGGGCAGCGGGACGTCAACGACGCCCTGCACGCCGCCGGTCCCGCCGGCCACCGCGAGGTCGGCGCGCAGCCGTCGGGCCCAGTCCGGGGCCGGCACCACGTCGTCGTCGAGGAAGACCACCCACTCGCCGCGCGCCGCCCGCCAGCCGAGGTTGCGGGCCGCCGCCGGGCCCGCGCCACGCCCGGTCAGCACCTTCGTGTACGCCGCGAGCGCCCCCGGTACGGCCAGCTCCCCGGTGTCGTCGCGCCGGTCGTCGACCAGCAGCAGTTCGGCGCCGGGCAGCTCGTCGAGCTGGCCGGCCAGGGCGTCGAGCAGAGTGGCCAGGCTGGGCCGCCCCAGCGTGGGCACGACCACACTGATCATCGGGCGCCGCCCAGCGCGCGGCGGTGCACCGCGAACGGGCCGAGGGCGAGCAGGTCCACCGGGGCGGAGCCGAACAGCTCCATGGCCTCGCGGGGAGTGTCCACCATGGGCCGCCCGGCCGTGTTCAGCGAGGTGTTCACCACCACGGGCAGCCCGGTGCGTCGCTCGAACTCGGCCAGCAGCTCGGCCACCACCGGCTCGGTCTCCGGGTGCACGGTCTGCACCCGGGCGGTCCCGTCGACGTGGGTGACCGCCGGGATGCGGTCCCGCCACTCCGGCTTCACCCGGTGCACGAAGAGCATGTACGGGCTGGGGTAGACGCCGTCGAACAGCTCCGCGAAGCGTTCCGCGCGGACCATCGGGGCGATCGGCCGGAACTGCTCGCGGCCCTTCACGTCGTTCATCCGGCGGGTGGTGTCCGGGTCGCCGGGGTGGGCCAGCAGCGACCGGTGGCCGAGCGCCCGCGGACCGTACTCGCTGCGCCCCTGGTACCAGGCGACGATCCCGTTGTCGGCGAGCACCCGGGCCGCCTCGGCGGCGATGGACGCCGGCCGCGTGTACGGCAGCGCCGCCCGGCGCAGCTCCGCCTCCAGCTCCTCGTCCGACCAGCCCCGGCCCAGGTCGGCGCCGGCCATCGGGGCGGACCGGTCGCCCAGCTCACCGGCCACGTGCAGCGCAGCGCCGAGCGCGGTGCCCGAGTCGCCGGCCGCCGGCTGCACCCAGACGTCCCGGTACGGCCCCTCGGCCGCGAGCCGGGCGTTGGCCACGCAGTTGAGCGCCACCCCGCCGGCCATGGCCAGGGTGGTGGCGCCGCCGGAGGCGTCGTACAGCCAGCGGGACAGGTCGAGGACGACCTCCTCGAGCCGCACCTGCACGCTGGACGCCAGGTCGGCGTGCTCCTCGGCCAGCTCGCCGCCGGCCGCGACCGCCTTGGCCATGCTCGACCAGTCGATCCGCTCGACCTGGAAGCCGCCGTCGTCGGTGGCCCGGACCAGGTCACGGAGCAGGCCCAGGTGCCGGGGCTGCCCGTACGAGGCCAGCGCCATCACCTTGTACTCGTCGCTGGAGTGCAGGAAGCCCAGGTGCCGGGTGAGGTCCTCGTAGAGCAGGCCGAGCGAGTGGGGGAGCTGCTGGGAGTGCAGCGGCGACAGCCGGCCGTCGCGGTAGACGCCGGCCAGGTGGCTGGCCACCTCGCCGCGGCCGTCGAGCACCAGCACCGCGGTGTCCTCGCCGGCCGGCGGGGCGGCCAGGCCGGCGGAGGCCGCGTGCGCGACGTGGTGCGGCACGAACCGCACCTTCTCCGGGTCGAGCCCGGGCAGGGCGGCGGCCAGGAACTGCGGGGCCCGCCGGGCGTAGTCGACCCGCAGCCAGTCCCAGGGGTCGCTGAGGCCCAGCTCGGCCGCGTCGCGGCACAGGCCGGGGTCGAAGGAGTACGCGACCGCGTCGAGGGCGTCCACGTCGATCCCGGCGCTGGCCAGGCACCATGCCGCGGACAGCTCGGGCAGCTCCCAGGCGGAGAAGGGCACCGGCCGCTTGCCGTGCTTGCGGCGGCTGAACCGCTCCTCTTCGGCAGCGGCCACCACCCGGCCGTCGACCACCAGGGCGGCCGCGGGGTCGTGGAAGATCGCGTTGATTCCAAGGACGCGCATGAGTGGTCCCTACCCTGGCGACCAGGACCTAACCTGTAGATCATCGACTTCTCCCGAGAAGTCGAATCTCCGTTGTGGAGTTTCCAATTCGGGACCAAAGCCCCTGGTCGACCCCATGTGAAGCGGCGAAGCTGGGCAAAGCGGCGCGCCCGGCTCCGGTGCCCCGGTGCCCGCGCCGATCCGACCGGGAGGTGTTTGGTGTCCTCGCCCTCACTGTCCGTGCTCGCCGAGGAGCAGCTCACCCTGGCCCGGGCCACCGGCAGCGGGCGCAGCGCCCGGACCCTGCACGGCGGTCCCACCACCCTGCTGCGTCAGACGCTCGTCGCGCTGGTCGCCGGCCACGCCCTGGCGGAGCACGCCAGCCCCGGCGACGCGACGCTCCAGGTGCTGCGCGGACGGGTCCGCCTGACCGCCGGTGACCAGACCTGGCCGGGTTCGGCGGGAGACCTGCTGGTGATCCCGGACGCCCACCACGCGCTGCACGCCGACGAGGACGCCGTGGTGCTGCTCACGGTCGCCCGCGGATGAGCGCCGTCCGACCGTTGCACGCCACCGGCACCAGTCCTGCCGCCGGCCCCGCCTCCGACCGGCCCGCCGCCGGACCTGCTTCCGGGCACGTGGCCGCGCGGTCCGGTCGACCGGCCCGTGGCCGCCGGAACCGCTGGCTGCCGCCGCAGCACGGCGCCTGGGCCATGCTGCTCCTGCCGTTCGTCGCGGCGGTCGGTGTGACCGGTCCGCGCTGGCTGCACCTGCCGCTGCTCGGCGTCGGGCTCGCCGGTTACCTGTTCTCGTACTACGCCCTGCTCGCCGTGAAGACCGGTCGCGCCGACCGGGTACGGCCGCAGCTCCTGGTCTACGGCGGGGCGACCGCGCTGCTCGGGGTGCCCGTGCTGCTCGCCCGCCCCGCCGTCCTCGGCTACGTCCCGCTCTACGCCGTGCTCCTCGCGGTCAACGCCGGGCACGCCCGGCTTCGCCGGGAACGGGCCCTGCTCAACGACCTCGCGTCGGTGGCGCAGAGCCTGCTCATGGTGTTCGTGGTGGGCACCGTCGCCGAGGTGGCGCCGGGCGACCTGGTCGGGGTGGCGGCGGCGGTCGGCGCGTACCTGGTCGGCACGGTGCTGTACGTCAAGACGATGATCCGGGAGCGGGGGAGCGCCCGGTACCGGTGGGCCTCGTTGGCGTACCACCTGGTGGCGCTGGCGGTGGCGGTGGCCGCCGGATGGGGGCCGGCGGTGGCGGGGGTCTTCGCGCTGCTGCTGCTCCGGGCGGGGATCCTGCCCGGCCGGCGACTCACCCCGGTACGGGTGGGACTGATCGAGATGGTCGGCACCCTGCTGGTGCTCGCCGCGGTGGTCGCCCGCTGGGCCTGACCGGGAACGCGGGCCGTGCTGCGGCCGGCCGGTGGCCCGATGCCGTCCGTGGGGCCGGACGCGACCCTGAGTGACTGCCCCCTTCGACGGTCGCGGTTACGAAGCGTGACGGCACCGCTGAGCGGCCGCCTCCGCGGTCGCCGCCAGCAGCCTCGGCCTGAGCAGGCAATACGCGAACTTGGACTCCCCGACCGCCACCCCCCTTCGCCCGCCTTTGCTCTGCAGCCCTATACGCACCGGCAACCCTCCGTGAGCGATGCCTATGGGGCTGCAGAGCAAAGCGAGTCCGAAGGGGGGGTCGGGTTGGGAGCGGTCCTCACGGAGCGTGGCGTGCGGTGGTTCAGGTCGGTCGTCGTGCGAGCCGGGTGGCGGGTCGGACCAGGGTGGGCTTGCCGGGAGACGGCGAGGGCCGGTGTCGGGCGCTGCCCGACACCGGCCCGGTCGGCGCGGATGGCGAGCCTCAGCGCAGCATGCCCGGACCGAACACCTCGTACGCGATCCGCTCGGCCGGTACGCCCCGGCGCAGCAGGCCGCCGCGGACCAGGGTCATGAACGGCACCGGCCCGCACAGGTGCACGTACGCGCCGGGGGCGAGCGGGACCAGCGCCGGGTCGACGAGCCCCTCGGCGATCTCCGCCTTGATGCCGGCCAGTTCGGCGCCGGCGGTGTCCTCGTACCAGAGGCGTACCGACAGGTTCGGCAGCCGCTCCTGGAGCGCGGGCAGTTCGTGGCGCAGCGCGTGCGCGGCCCCGCTGCGGTCGGCGTGCACCAGCGTCACGGGCCGCTCGGGCTCGGTGGCCGCCAGGTGCGCCAGCGCCGACATGGCCGGGGTCAGTCCGATGCCGGCGCTGACCAGCAGCAGCGGCTCCCCGCCACCGAGCGCGCTGACCTCGCCGAACGGCGGGCTGAGCCGGAGCGTGTCGCCGACGGCCACCCGCTCGTGCAGGAAACCGGAGACCATGCCGTCGGGCGCGCCGCCGGTCCCGCGTACCCGCTTCACGGTGATCCGCCAGTGGTCGGCGCCGGGCCGGCCGGAGAAGCTGTACTGCCGGATCTGCTGGCCGCAGCCGCCCCCCAGGTCGACGGCGACGGAGGTGTACTGGCCCGCGGTGAAGCCGGGCACCGGTCCGCCGTCGGCGGGGACCAGGGTGAACGACACCACGTCAGGGGTCTCCGCCGTCTTGTCCGTGACCCGCCACTCGCGCCACACCGATCCGTTCTCCGGCACCCCGGCCTCGGTGTAGAGGCGCGCCTCCCGGGCGACCAGCTCGCAGGCCAGCAGCCAGTACACCTCGTCCCAGGCCGCCGCGACCTCGGGGGTGACCGCCTCGCCGAGCACCTCGGCCACCGCGGCCATCAGGTGCCGGCCGACGATCGTGTACTGGGTGGCGGTGATGCCCAGGGAGACGTGCTTGTGCGCGATCCGGTCCAGGATCGGCCCCCACGGCACGGCGCTGCCGCCGATCAGGTGCTCGGCGTACGCGACCACGGCGCCGGCCAGCGCCGCCTTCTGCGTGCCGGTGGCCTGGTTGCTCCGGTTGAAGATGTTCAACAGCTCCGGGTGGGCGGCGAACATCCGCTGGTAGAACCGGCCGGTGATCGCCTCGCCGTTGGCCTGCACGGCGGGCAGGGTCGCCGTCACCACCGCTGCTGAGGATTCCGAAAGCACGATTACTCCTTGGGGCGTCGAACGGGTCGCTCCCCACTGAACAGGCATCCAAAGTTCCTCTTCAGGGTCGAAGGTCCCGGGGTCGCGGTAGCGCTCGTCACACCCGGCAACGGGCGGTTCGACCCGTGTCGCGACGAGCGACCGCTGGCTAGGGTCGAGGCGTGAAGCTCAACCGGTCGACCGACATGGCGCTGCGCATCGCCATGCTGACCGCCGCCTCCCCGACCCGAACGACGGTGGACGAGCTCGCCACGCAACTCGCGCTGCCGCGCAGCCACGTGGCCAAGGTGGTGCAGCGGTTGCAGCGGCTCGGGGTTCTCCTCACCATCCGAGGCCGCTCCGGAGGGGTGACCTTCGCCGAGCACGCCGGGGAGCTGACCGTCGGCCACGTGGTCCGGGCCTTCGAGGGCGACGACGAGGTGGTCAACTGCGAGCAGCCGGCCTGCCCGCTGGTGGCGGGCTGCCGGCTGCGCGGCGAGCTGCGCCGGGCCCAGGCCGCCTTCCTCGCCGTGCTCGACGGCGTACGCCTCGGGGACCTGGCCGACGGCGCGGCCGGTCCGGTGCTGCTCGCCCTCGGCGGCCCACCGGTGCGTGCCTGATGGCCGTCTCGCATCCGATCTTCGCGCGGGTCTTCGCCCGGGCCAGCGTCGCCATGGACCGGGCCGGCGCCGCCGCGCACCGGCGCCGCCTGGTGGCCGGGTTGCGGGGCCGGGTGGTCGAGGTCGGCGCGGGCAACGGGCGGAACCTGCGCCACTATCCGTCGACCGTGACCGGGGTGCTCGCCGTGGAGCCGGAGCCCCGGTTGCGCGCCGTCCTCCGGGCCGCCGTGCCCGACGCCCCGGTGCCGGTGACCGTGGCCGCCGGCCTGGCCGAGGCGCTGCCGGTCGCCGACGCGAGCGCCGACGCGGTGGTGCTGTCGCTGGTGCTCTGTTCGGTGCCGGACCAGGCGGTGGCGCTGCGCGAGGCGCGCCGGGTGCTCCGCCCGGGCGGGCAGCTCCGCTTCTACGAGCACGTCGTCGCGGAGACCCCCGGGCTGCGCCGGGTCCAGCGCGCGGCGGACGCGACGCTCTGGCCGCTCTGCTGCGCCGGCTGCCACACGGCGCGGGACACCGTGGCGGCGATCCGGGCGGCCGGCTTCACGGTGGTCGAGCTGGACCGGTTCCGCTTCCCGCCGACCGGTATACCGGGTCCGGCGGCACCGCACGTGCTCGGGACGGCCGTGCTCCCCTGAGCCCCGGGTTGTTCGAGCCGAGGCCGACGAGCACCAGGTCGATGTCGTGGGTCGGCCTGGAAGAGCGCCCAGCGCCACGGCGGCGGTGGGCAGGGCGGCCGTGGCGGGCCCTGGATCAGGCGGGCCGGCGGAACTCCGCGCGCCAGCGGAGGCCGCCGTCCGGGGCGACGATCTCCTCGGTCCGTGCCGGGACGAGCGGCCCGGCGGCGAAGGCGTCCAGCTCGGCCCGGGTCAGCGGCCAGGGCGGCCCGTCGACCTCCTCGTCGTCGCGCCGGCCGGCCGCGATCACCAGCAGGGTCCCGCCGGGCGCGACCAGCCGGCCCACCGCCGGAATCGCCCGCTCCCGGGTCCCGGCCGGCAGCGCCTGCACGTTCATGCTCTCCAGCACCAGGTCGAATCCGTCGAGCCAGGCGGCGGGCGGGTCGAGCAGGTCGGCGGTCTCGTACCGGACCGGGGAGCCGGCATGGCGGCGGCGGGCGGTCCGCACCGCGGTGGGGGAGATGTCGAAGGCCACGGTGGCGAAGCCCAGCCGGGCCAGGTGCTCGGCGTCCCGGCCGAAGCCGCAGCCGACCACCAGGGCGCGGCGGCCGGCGCGGTCCGGTCGGTCCCGCTCGGTCCACTCGGTGAGCAGCGAGTGTGGGCTGTCCCGGTCCCACGGCACCACCGCCGCGCCCCGCTCGGCCTCGGCGTAGAGCCGTTCGAAGCGGTCGCCCGGGTCGTCCCCGGCGGCGGCCCGGGAAGACATCGGGCTGTTCACGACGTTGTCCAGCACGGACGCCTCCTCGCTCCAGCCCCCTGCACGAAAGCGGTGGCACGGACCGCCCGGAGCCTAACCGGACAACGCACCGCACGGGTGCCACAGCTCTGTCGGAGCGCCGGGCTAGGCTCGCTGCGGCGCGCCGCCCGTGGCGATCGAGTTGGGGAATCGACACGGTGACCGGCACCACACCGCCGAGACCTGGGAGTACGACCAGTTGACCGCACAGCCTGAGACCCTGTACGGGGCCGACGACCTGACGCACCTGGAGGGCCTCGATGCCGTCCGGAAGCGCCCCGGCATGTACATCGGCTCGACCGACAGCCGTGGCGTGGGTCACCTCGTCAACGAGATCCTCGACAACTCGACCGACGAGGGTGTCGGGGGTCACGCCACGAAGATCGACGTGATCCTGCACGCCGACGGCTCGGTACGGGTCGACGACGACGGTCGCGGCATCCCGACCGACGTGCACGCCAAGTCCGGCATCTCGGGCGTCGAGCTGGTGCTGACCCGGCTGCACGCGGGCGGCAAGTTCGGTGGCTCCGGCTACAAGACCTCCGGGGGCCTGCACGGCGTGGGCGCGTCGGCTGTCAACGCGCTCTCCCGGCGGTTCGACGTCACCGTCCGCCGCGGCGGCAAGGTCCACTCGATGTCGTTCCGGCACGGCGTGCCCGGGATCTTCGACGGCGACGGGGCGGACGCGCCGTTCACCCCCGGCCCCGGCCTCCAGATCGTCGGCGCCATGAAGCGCGGCCAGCGCACCGGCACCTCGATCCGTTGGTGGCACGACCCGCGCTACTTCGAGACGGGCGCGGCGCTCGACATCGAGGCGGTCCGGCTCAAGCTGCGCAACACCGCCTTCCTGGTGCCCGGCGTGGCCTACCGGCTGCGCGACGAGACCGGCGAGAAGCCCGTCGAGGAGAACTTCCACTTCCCCAACGGCCTCACCGACATGGTGGAATACCTCGCCCCGGCCGGCGACCGCCCGGTCTCGGGCACTCTGCTGGTCACCGGCGAGGGCACCTACCGGGAGAACGCCGCCGACGCCACCGGCGTCATGCAGTCCAACGTGCAGCGCCGGGCCGAGGTCGAGGTGGCGTTCCGCTGGGGCACCGGCTACGAGCGCACCGTCGAGTGCTTCACCAACACCATCCGCAACGCCCACGGCGGCACCCACCGCAAGGGCTTCGAGCGGGCCCTGGCCCGCACCCTGGCGGAGGCCGCCCGCAACACCCGCGGCCTGCTCAAGCCCAAGGAGGACGCGCCCACCCTGGACGACGTCCTGGAGGGCATGACCGCCGTGGTGCACGTGCGGATCCCGGAGCCGCAGTTCACCTCGCAGACCAAGGACGAGCTCTCCACCGCGGGCATCACCAAGGTGCTCCAGGGCCTGGTCGAGGCGCACCTCAAGGCGTGGCTGGAGGACCGGAAGACCAAGGCCGAGGCCCGGACGGTGCTCCAGAAGATCGTCGACGCGGCCCGGGTCCGGCTCACCCAGAAGCAGCAGAAGGACGCCGCCCGGCGCAAGACCGCTCTGGAGGGCGCGTCGATGCCGGCCAAGCTGGTCGACTGCCGCGCCACCGGGGTGGACCGCAGCGAGCTGTTCATCGTCGAGGGGGACAGCGCGCTCGGCACCAGCCGGATGGCCCGCTCCTCGGAATACCAGGCTCTGCTGCCGATCCGCGGCAAGATCCTCAACGTGCAGAAGGCCAACCTCCAGCAGGTGCTGGACAACGCCGAGTGCGCGGCGATCGTGCAGGTGCTCGGCGCCGGCTCGGGGCGTACCTTCGACCTCTCCGCGCTGCGGTACGGCCGGGTGCTCATCATGGCCGACGCGGACGTGGACGGCGCGCACATCCGCACCCTGCTCATCACGCTCTTCGCCCGCTACATGCGACCGCTGATCGAGGCGGGCCGGCTCTACGCGGCCATGCCGCCCCTGCACAAGATCACCACCAGGGGGCGCAACCCGCAGACGGTCTACACCTACACGCAGGCCGAGATGGAGGCGACGGTCCGCAAGCTGGAGAAGGCCGGCAAGCAGATCGTCACGCCCATCCCGCGGTTCAAGGGTCTCGGCGAGATGGACGCCGACGAACTCTGGGAGACGACCATGAACCCGGCGACCCGGGCGGTCCGTCGGATCACCCTCGACGACGTCGAGGCCGCCGAGCGGATCCTCGAACTGCTCATGGGCGAGAAGGTCGAGCCCCGCCGCAACTGGCTCATCGAATCGGCCGACCTGGTCGACCGCGACGCCATCGACGCCTGACCACCGGGTTCTTCGAAGGGAAAGCTGAACCATGGCACGCCGCAAGGACGACCGCGCCAAGGCGGACCTCTCCGCCTTCGACCAGGCCGGCGCCCGGGTCTTCGACAACCCGCTGGTCAACGAGGTCTCGGACTCCTACCTGGAGTACGCGTTCTCGGTCATCCACTCGCGAGCCCTGCCCGACGCCCGGGACGGGCTCAAGCCGGTGCACCGGCGCATCCTCTGGTCGATGTACGAGCAGGGCCACCGCCCCGACCGGGGCCACGTGAAGTCGGCCCGGATCGTCGGCGACGTGATGGGTAAGTACCACCCGCACGGCGACGCGGCGATCTACGACGCGATGGTCCGCCTCGCGCAGGACTTCTCACTCAACGTGCCGCTCATCGACGGGCACGGCAACTTCGGCTCGCCCGACGACGGCCCGGCCGCCGCCCGCTACACCGAGGCCCGGATGTCCCGCGAGGCCATGCTGCTCGTCGGCGAGCTGGGCGAGGACACCGTCGACGTCGAGCCCAACTACGACGGCTCGCTGACCCAGCCCACCGTGCTGCCGGCGGCCTTCCCCAACCTGCTGGTCAACGGCGCGTCCGGGATCGCGGTCGGGATGGCCACCAACATGATCCCGCACAACCTGGCCGAGGTGGTCCAGGCGGCCCGTTGGCTGATCAACCACCCGGACGCCACGCTGGACAAGCTCATGGAGTTCGTCCCCGGCCCCGACCTGCCCACCGGCGGTCTGCTGCTCGGCCTCGACGAGGTGCGCCGGGCGTACGAGACCGGGCGCGGCGTGGTGCGGATGCGCGCCCGGGTGGAGACCGGCCCGCTGGAGGGCAGCCGGGGCCGGCAGGCCATCACGGTCACCGAGCTGCCCTACGGGGTGGGCGCGGAGAAGGTCATCGCGGCCATCACCAACGAGGTCAACAAGACCAAGCGGCTGACGGGCATCGCCGACGTCAAGGACCTCACCGACCGGGAGAACGGCACCCGGCTGGTCATCGAGTGCAAGGTCGGTGTCAACCCGCAGGCGCTGCTGGCCGACCTCTACCGGCTCACCCCGCTGGAGCAGTCCTTCGGCGTGAACAACCTGGTCCTGGTGGACGGCCAGCCGCAGACCCTCGGCCTCAAGGAGCTGCTGGAGGTCTTCCTGGCCCACCGCTACGAGGTGGTGACCCGGCGCAGCGCGTACCGCAAGCGCAAGCGCGAGGAGCGCCTGCACCTGGTCGACGGCCTGCTGATCGCCCTGCTCGACATCGACAAGGTGGTCAAGCTGATCCGGGCCAGCGAGGACGCCCAGGCCGCCAAGGACGGCCTCATGCAGAAGTTCAAGCTCTCCGAGATCCAGGCCACCTACATCCTGGACACCCCGCTGCGCCGGCTCACGAAGTACGACCGGCTGGAGCTGGAGGCCGAGCAGGAGAAGCTGCGCGGCGAGATCGCCGAGCTGTCGAAGATCCTCGACGACCCGAAGGTGCTGCGGAAGCTGGTCTCCGACGAGCTGGCCGCCGTGGTGAAGCAGTCCGGCGCCGACCGCCGCACCACCCTGGTCGACGGCGACCTCAAGGAGGTCCTGGCGGCCTCCGTGCCGGCCGGTCCACTGGAGGTCGCCGACGACCCCTGCCAGGTCATCCTCTCCGCCACCGGGCTCGTCGCCCGGACCGCGGCCGAGTCGGAGGAGGCCGCCGAGGCGCGCCGCCGCAGCGGCCGGGTCAAGCACGACGCGGTACGCGCGGCGGTGCACTCCACCGCCCGCGGCCGGGTGCTTCTGGTGACCAGCGCCGGGCGAGCCTTCAAGATCGACGTACTCCCGCTGCCGGTGCTGCCCGAGCAGTCCGGCACGGTGTCGCTGCGCGGCGGCATGTCGGCCGCCGAGCTGGTGCCGCTGGAGCCCGGCGAGACGGTCGTCGGGCTGGCCCCGCTCGGCCCGTCCGCCGAGGGCTCACCCGGCCTGGCGCTCGGCACCCGGCACGGCGTGGTGAAGGTCTGCGCGCCCGAGTGGCCGGTCCGCTCGGACGAGTTCGAGGTGATCTCGCTGCGCGACGGCGACGAGGTGGTCGGGGCGACCTGGCTCACCGACGGGGCGGAGACCCTGGCGTTCGTCTCCTCGGAGGCGTCGCTGCTGCGCTTCGCGGCGTCCGTGGTCCGGCCGCAGGGCATCAAGGGTGGCGGCATGGCCGGCATCAACCTGCCGGCCGGCGCGCGGGTGGTCTTCTTCGGCGCGGTCCGCACCGACGACCCGGGTCACGGCGAGCCGATGGTGGTCACCTCGACGGGCGCCACGGTCAAGGTGACGCCCTTCAAGGCGTACCCGGCGAAGGGGAGGGCGACCGGTGGCGTGCGCGCCCAGCGGTTCCTCAAGGGTGAGCTGGACCTGGCCGTGGCCTGGATCGGCCCGCGCCCGGTCGGCGCCACCGCCACCGGCGACCCGGTCGAGCTGCCGCCGGCCGACCCCCGCCGCGACGGCTCCGGCTTCGCGGTGATGCTCGGCCCCACGGTGATCGGCCACCAGATCGACCGCGACTGACCGTCACGCGTGGAAGGGGCCCTGCGGCTGCGCCGCAGGGCCCCTTCCCGCATCCCGGGGTCAGAGTTCCGGTTCGGGGCCCCGGCGGGAGGCCGGGGTCGTGCCGCGGAGGTGGGCGATCAGACGCATGCCGTGGTAGATCACCAGGGCGGCGGCGGTGCCCAGGGCGATGCCGTTGAAGGAGAGGTCCCCGGCGGTCAGGGTGTAGTTGGCCGCGCCGACGATCACGGCGACCGCGGCGGTCATGAGGTTGACCGGGTCGTGGAAGTCGACCCGGTTCTCGATCCAGATCCGGGCGCCCAGGACGGCGATGAGGCCGTACAGGGCCGTGGTGGCGCCGCCCAGCACGCCGGCCGGCACGGTGAGGATCAGCGCGCCGAACTTCGGGCAGAGCCCGAGCAGCACCGCCGCGAACCCGGCCACCCAGTACGCGGCCGTCGAGTAGACCCGCGTCGCCGCCATCACGCCGATGTTCTCCGCGTACGTGGTGGTGCCGGAGCCGCCGCCCGCGCCGGCCAGCACGGTGGCGACGCCGTCGCCGAGGAACGCCCGGCCCATGTCCCGGTCCAGGTTCCGCCCGGTCATCGCGGCGACCGCCTTGACGTGCCCGGCGTTCTCCGCGATCAGCACCAGGATCACCGGGATGACCAGCACCACGGCGCGCAGGCCGAAGCTCGGCGCGTGGAACTGCGGCAGGCCCACCCAGTCGGCCTCCTTCAGCGTGGTGACCGCCGCCGGGTCGAGTTTGCCGAGCAGCGCGGCCAGCACCCAGCCGACGACCACGCCGAGCAGGATCGACAGCCGGGCCAGGAAGCCGCGGAAGAGCACCGTGGTGACCAGGATCGCGACCAGGGTGATCACCGCGATGAGCGGCTGCGACTTGAATCCGGTGCCGCTGCCGCCGCCGTCCCAGGCCACCGGGGCCAGGTTGAGCCCGATCAGGGCCACGATGGCGCCGGTCACCACCGGCGGCATGAGGGCGTCGATCCAGCGCGCCCCGGCCAGTTGCACCACCACCCCGACCAGCGCCAGCGCCGCGCCGGCCACCACGATGCCGCCGAGCGCCGCACCGATCCCGCCGTCGGTCTTCGCGGCCAGCACCGGGGCGATGAAGGCGAACGACGACCCCAGGTACGACGGCAGCCGGTTGCCGGTGATCAGCAGGAACAGCAGCGTGCCCAACCCGGAGAAGAAGAGCGTCGTGGCCGGCGGGAAGCCGGTGATCAGCGGCACCGTGAAGGTGGCGCCGAACATGGCGACGACGTGCTGCACGCCGACGCCGATGGTCCGGGGCCAGGAGAGCCGCTCGTCGGGGTGGACCACGTCGCCGGGGGTGACGGAGCGCCCGTCGCCGTGCAGGCGCCACGGGGACCGGCGGGAGGTGGGGGACTGGGTCATGCTGCGCCCTTCGCGTCGTCAGGTGACGGGGGCGTGATCGACCCTGAGAGTTGTTTCTAGCACGGCGCGGGCTCGGGCCCGGGGCCGGCTGGGGTCAGGCCACCCCGGCGGGCCGGAACTGGACGCTGACCCGGGGGCCGACCGGCCGGGCGGTCTTCGGGATGGCGTGCTCCCAGGTGCGCTGGCAGGACCCGCCCATCACCACCAGGTCGCCGTGCCCCAGCGGGAAGCGCAGGCTGGTCCCGCCGCCGCCCCGGGGGCGCAGCAGCAGCGGCCGGGGCGAGCCGAACGAGACGATGGCCACCATGGTGTCGGTGTGCGCGGAGCGGCCCTGGGTGTCGCCGTGCCAGGCCACGCTGTCCCGCCCGTCGCGGTAGAGGCACATGCCGGCCGTGACGAAGGGCTCGCCCAGCTCGGGCGCGTAGTGCCGGGTGAGCGTGTCGCGCGCCGCGGTGAGCACCGGGTGGGGCAACGGCCGGCCGGCGCCGTACCAGCAGAGCAGGCGGGGGACGGCGACCTCGGCGTCGTACATGGTGCGGCGCTCGGCCCGCCACGGCACCTCGTGCAGCAGCGTGTCGAGCACCGCGTCGGAGCCCGCCACCCAGCCCGGGAGGTGGTCGACCCAGGCGCCCCGGCTCAGCTCGTGCCGGCGCAGCCGCCCGGCGAGCGGGCCCAGGGAAGGGCCCTGCTCGGCGAGGTCGAGCATCGAGGGCTGGTACGCGACGTCGGACACGCCGCCGATCCTACCCTGCTGTCGAACAGGCGTACGAGGATCGGTGCGAGCGCGGTCCGTCGGCGGCCCCGGCTACCACCGGGTAGGGTGCCCCGGGTGACAAGCGCCCCGGCCACCCGCGCCACCCGGCTGCCGTCGCTCACCGGGCTGCGCTGGATCGCCGCCCTCCTGGTGTTCGCCTTCCACGTCGGCACCATGCGGATCGTCGCGGAGCCCGGCGTCAGGGCGGTGCTGGACCGGGCGTTCGCCCTGGGCCTGTCCGGAGTGGAGTTCTTCTTCGTCCTCAGCGGATTCGTGCTGGTGTGGTCGTACCGGGACGGCGAGCCGCGGCGCAGTTTCCTTCGTCGCCGGATTGCCAAGATCTACCCGAACCACCTGGTGACCTTCGCGGGGGCGCTGGCCGTCGCGTTCTGGTTCGCCGACCCGGTCGCCCCGTGGGCCGCGATCGGGAACCTCCTGCTGGTGCAGGCGTGGATCCCCCTCGACGGCTACTTCTACAGCGTCAACAACGTGAGCTGGTCGCTCTCCTGCGAGTTGGCCTTCTACCTGTGCCTGCCGCTGGTGCTGCCGTGGCTGCGCCGGGCCCGCGTCGGCGTCCTGTGGGCGGTGGTGATCGCCGTGCCGCTGCTCATCCTGGCCCTGTGGCCCGCCCAACTCCTGGTGCCCGAGGAGAGCCGCTGGTGGTTCACCCAGATCTTCCCGGTCACCCGCTCCGTTGAGTTCTGGATGGGGGCGGCCGCGGCGGAACTGCTGCGCCGGGGCCGCTGGCGGGGGCCGAACCTGGCCGCCGCGAGCCTGCTGTTCGTGGCCACCTGGGTGGTGGCCGCGCAGTGGATCCGCGCCGAGTTCTGGGCGGCCCTGCTCGCGGTGGCCTACCTGCTCGTCATCACCGCCGCCGCGGACGCCGACGTCCGGGGCCGGCGCACGCCGTGGCGGTCCCGCCTGATGGTCTGGCTCGGCGAGGTCTCGTTCGCCTTCTACCTGGTGCACGTGCTGGTCATGACCACCGTGCTGCGGCTCACCGGGGACTGGGGCACGGGTCTGCGCGGGTGGTGGGGGCCGCTCGCGGTGCTCGGTCTCCTGCTGCTCAACCTGCTGCTCGCCGCGGCTCTGCACCACTGGGTGGAGATGCCCCTGATGCGCCGTCTCGGGCCGCCCCGCCGTGCCCGTCCGGCGGCGGCCACCGCCGCGCCGGCGCCGTCCGTGCCCGCCCCGCGGCCGGCCCCCGCCGGACCGGTCGCGGCACCCGCCACCCCGGCAAGGTCCATCGAGTACGCCGGGCGGCGCGGGCCGGGCTGAGCCGGGCGCGGCCCGCCGACGTCGCCCACCGATGCCCGGGCCGGCAACGGCGTCCCGCCGCCCTGTGCCGGCCGATCGTCCATGCCGGACGGACGCCGGTTGACGGATGGCGCGACACGCCCGGCGGCGGTGCGATGTGGCGGCATCGGCGGTAGTTTGTACCCGTGCTGCCGATCGCGCTCACCTGTCCCGTGTGGTGGGTGGCGCGCTGGATCGCCCGCACACTGGCCAGCCTGGCCGTGCTCGCCGCCTGCTCGTTCGGCGCGGCGACGCTGCCGGTCGGCGGCGCCGCGACCACGCCGGTGGCGTCCTCCGCGGTGGCCCCGGTCGAGGGCCGGACCCTCCAGCCCGGCGCCGCCGGGCAACACCTCAGCGACGTCGCACCCGTCGACCACCGGGCCGTTCCGGTCGGTGGGCCCGAGCCGGTGGCCGCGCCCCGGGCCGTGACCCGCCCGGCGGGGCGACCTGTCGTGCTGGCCGGGCTGGTTCCCGCGACCGTCGGCTCCCGGGCCCCGCCCGCCCGCTGACCCGACCGTGGGCCCGCCGGCCCGCGCCCGCCGTACGCACCGAACCTCACCCCCGCACCCGCCCGTCGGCGGCCCGGCACCCGTTCCCGGTGCACCCCGCCGCTTTCACGGCTCGTGCGGACACCTCTCCACCACGTTCTCTCCCGTGAGGTGCCGACCATGCCGCAGACCGTTCTCTACCGCTTCCTGACCGAGGTCCCCGAGGCCGCCGCGATCTGGTCGGCCCTGCTCCTGCTGGCCCTGGGCCTGCTCGCCGTGCTGGTCGCCCGCCCCGAGCGGGAGGACGGGACCGATCCGGCGCCCGACCGGGTCGCCGAGGAGGCCGCCCGCCGGGCCGACCTGCGCCGCTACGCCGACGAGGTGGCGGTGGCCGCCGCCGGGGCCGCGCAGACCGCCCGGAGGCGGCGGGAGCAGTGGCTGGCCGCCCAGGGCGAGGCGGACCGGGCCTGGCGGGCGTACGACGAGGCCGAGGCGGCCGCCCGCCGCTTCGCCGGCACCGCCGCGCTGCCCGCGCCGCACACCCCGCGCACACCCGCCGAGTACGCGGCCCGGGAGCGCTGGCTGCACCACGCCGCGATGGCCGCGCACTGGCGGGGCGACCTGAGCGCCCGGCAGCTCGCCGACGTGCTGGCCCATCGCAACGGGTGGGACCCGCGCCGGCACCCGGCCGAGCAGGAGATCGTGCTGGCCCGGGCGGTACGGGAGGGCCGCCGGGCCGGCTGGGCGGCGGCCGCCGAGCGGGAGCGGCGGGCCTGGCGGGACGCCGAGCTGGCCGCCGAGGCGGCCCGGACCCTGGCCGCGGAGGCGTACGCGGCCGCCGGCGCGCTGCGCCCCGCCCTTCCGGGCGCAGCCCCGGCGACGGTGCGGGGTCGGGACGGGGCGGCGCCGGCTCCGGTCCCGGCCGCCGTGCCCGGCGCGCGCTGGCGCCCGGCCCGGGCCGGCTGACCCGGCGAGCTCGACCGAATCGTTATCCGAATTCGGTGAGGCCTGTCACCCGTCCGCGGAAACGGTCATCGGTGCCGGGCCGGGCGATTGACACCCGCAATTCCGCGCTGGTCGCCACCGGATGTCCGCTTTTGGCCGCGCGGCGCCGCCGTAACTGCTCGTCCCATTGAGTGAAGTGAGTGACCGACTGTTCCGATATCCGTAGTGGTGCACGAGGTTTACGCAGGTGGGAGCGCTTGGCAGCCGGCATACCCACCGGTAGTGTCAGCGCGTCCGGAGCGGTTTTCGATCGCAAGAGGCGACGCCGCGCCGACCCGCCTAATCGTGCTCTGACGAACCGGGGACCCACAGCAACATCGGGGTGAATCCGCGGGCCACGGCCTGCGGTAGGGCGTACTTCCCGCCCGAATCCGTCAGCTAACCCGGTCGGCGGTCACGGAAGGAGTGCCATTCCTCGTGCCCACCCCCCGCTCGTCCCCCCGCCTCCACGGCATCGCGGTGCCGGCGCTCGCCTGAGGGCGACCGAAACCGGCAACCCGCCCCGACCGCCCGGCCCCCCGGGCGCTCCCCGTTCCCCGGCCATCCGCCCCGCAGCGCGCGTGAGTTCCTCCGCGTGCCGGGCCGGCGCGTGCCGCCACGCCCCGTGGAGGAAACCGTGAAGCACCACCTGAAGCGTCAGCTGCGCCGCCTCGTGACCGAACGCCCGTACCGGATCATCGCCGGCTCGGCCGCGGCGCTCGTGCTGGCCGGCGGCGCCAGCGCCGCCGTCGCCGCCACCGACGACGCCCCGGCCCCCCAGGAGAACACCGCCTCGGTCGCCGAGCTGGGCTCCCGGCTCGGTGAGGTCGCCAGCCGGGGCGAGGCCCGGGTCGCCGTCCCGTCGCCCTCGGTCTCGCCGAGCGCGTCGCCGTCGGCCGCGAAGCCGGCCGCCAAGGCCGCCGCCGACCCGGACACCACCCCGAAGGCCAAGCCGAAGCCCCCGTCGAGCAAGGTGCTCGACTACACCTACGAGGCGCAGACCGCCTACTGGAACTGCGGCCCGGCCGCGGTGCGCAACGCGCTCAGCGCGAGTGGCGTCGAGACCACCCAGGACGCGATGATCGCCCCGCTGAACGCCGGCGAGAACGGCACCAACTCGGCCGAGGACACCACCCGGGGCCTGAACCAGATGGTCAAGGGCAACCCGTACCGGACCCACATGTTCGGCGGCTCGGCGAGCCCGGCCGAGATCGACCAGCTCCAGGCGGACGTGGTCAAGGCGATCACCGACGGCCGGGGCGTGGTGGTCAACATCGCCGGCGACGCCACGGACACCGACGGCGGCTGGCACTCGTTCCCGGGCGGCCACTACATCGCCGTGGTCGGCTACAAGAACGACGGCCGCACCGTCCGGATCGCCGACTCGGCGAACGCGGCGCTGCCCGCGTACTGGATGAGCACCATCGACCTGGCGAACTGGGCCGCCACCCGCGGCTACTCCGCCTGATCACCCCTCCCGTCGGGCACCGGCTCCACCGAGCCGGTGCCCGACGTCGTCCGCGCCCGTGTCCGCTCTCGCGCCGGGTGTCCGTCCGGTGGCACACTGCGCCGTATGGGCGACGAGACGGGTACCCGCCATCTGCTGCTGCTGCACGGCATGGGTGCCACCGGTGAGGTGTGGCTGCCCTGGGCGCCGCTGCTGGAGCGCCACTGGGCGGGGCGCTGGCTCGCGCCCGACCTGGCCGGGCACGGCTGGTCGCCGCCGCTGCCCGGCTACTCCTTCGAGGCCCTCGCCCGACGGGTGGTCGAGGGGCTCGGCCCGGTGACCGAGCGGCTCGGCCCCCACGACCGGCTCGTGCTGCTCGGGCACTCGCTCGGCGGGGTGGTGGCGCTGGCGCTCGCCGCGCGGTCCCGGCGCCTGCCGGTCGACGCGGTGGTCGGGCTCGGCATCAAGGCCGTGTGGTCCCCGGCCGACCTGGAGAAGGCCCACGAGTTGGCCGCCCGCCCGGTGACCTGGTTCGCCACCCGGGACGAGGCGGCCCGCCGCTACCTGCGGGTGTCCGGGCTGGCCGGGCTGTTCGCCCCCGACCACCCGGTGGTGGAGGCGGGGCTGCGCCGGGAGGACGGCCGCTGGCGGCTGGCCATGGACCCGGCCGCGTTCGCGGTGGGGGAGCCCCGGCTGCCCGCGCTGCTCGCCGCCACCGACGTGCCGGTGCTGCTGGCTCGCGGCGAGCAGGACCCGATGGTGACCGACGCGCAGCTCAAGGAGCTGGGCGTGCCGGTCGCCACGCTGCCGGGGCTGGGCCACAACGCGCACGTGGAGGACCCGGCCGCCGTGCTCGCCCTCCTCGACGCGTACCTCTGACCGGCGGCTCAGGCGGCGGGGGAGGGGACCGGCGAGCCGTCCCGCGGGGCGGGCGCGGCCCAGTCCGCCGTGAGCTGCCGGCGGGCGGCGTCGAGGAACACCTCGGCGTACGACTCGGCCGGGAAGTCGCCCAGGTAGCGGACCCGGGTGGCCCAGCGGTCCGCCGCCTTCGGGTCGGTGTCCAGCAGTGCGGTCAGCACCTCGTCCACGTTGGACATGTCCCGCCGCAGCACGTAGCCGGAGCCGGCGAGGGGGAACCGCTCGACGAAGTGCTCGCCGTCGACCCCCATGTCGGTGACCGCGTACGGCTTGCCGGAGTAGAGCCAGTCCGAGATGACCCCGGAGACGTCCGAGACCAGCGCGTCGGCGCGGTTGACGCACTCGGTGAGGGTCAGGTCGCGGCCGGCCGCCGCCCCCCACAGGTGCGCCCGGCCGGTCTTCGCCCGGTCCGCGGCGAGCAGTTCCGTGAGGCGGGCCAGCTGCCGCGCCGAGGCCGGGTTCTGGGCCGTGTAGGGGTGTGCCCGCAGGATCACCGTGGCCCCCCGGTCGAGCAGCCGGCGGATCACGGTCTCGGCCACCGGCAGCGAACAGTAGTTGGCGTCGGCGTGGTGCCCGGTCCAGGTGGGCGTGTAGAGCACGGTCGGGTGGGCCGGGGCGGTGGCGGGCTCCCGGCGTACCTCGATGGCCTCGACCTGGGGGCGGCCGACCACGACGAACTTCTCGGCGGGGATCTCCACGCCGGCGCGGGCGTACCGCTCGATCGCCGCCGGACCGGCCACGAAGATCTTGTCGAAGATGGCCGAGACCGGGTTGGCGCTGGGCGCCTTGTCGCTGTCACCGTGGTGCAGTTGCACGTGGGTGAGCTGCGAGAAGCGGATGCAGTGGCTGTTCTTCGCGCCGTGGTTGACGTAGAAGGCCGCCCGCAGGCTCGGCACCAGGGCCTCGTCCATGGTCTTCAGGGTGGGGCAGAAGACCACCGGCGCGCGGGTCGCGGCGGCCACGGTGGGCAGGAACTCGGGCTCGCGCAGCAGCACCATGAACGGCCGGCCGATCCGCTCCAGGTAGGGCAGCCACATGGTGACCTGGTACTCGGAGCCGGGCGGGGCGGAGAAGTAGAGGACGAACTCGGGCTGGTGCCGGCGCAGCGCCCGGCCCACCGGGCCGCCGCCGGCCGGCGGCCGGAACCGGCGGCGGGCCAGGTCGAGGCCGACCGCGCCGCAGCCCGCGGCGACCAGCAGCGCGGCCACCAGGGCCACCCAGGCGGGCAGGGCCAGGCCGGCGGCCAGCGCCACGAGGGCGAGCACCACCAGCAGCGCGTCGCCGAGCCGGGCGGCGACCAGCGGGGTCCAGGACCGGACCGGCAGGTTGGCGGCCCGGATCTCCAGGGCGCCGGCGTCGCGCAGCGGCCCGACCAGCAGCACCAGGCCGAGCAGGACCAGCGCGGTGGCGGCCAGCGCCGGGTCGAAGCCGGCGTCCAGGCGGCGGGCGTAGCCGACCAGGATGCCGGCGGCGACCAGCACCGACTCGGCGAGGCCGTCGGCGGTGGGCCGGACCCGGCGCTCCCAGGCGGTGGCGGCGAGCGCGGCCACCGCGACGGCCAGCCCCCAGCCGGTCGCCCCGGTGAGCGCCACGACGAGGAAGGCCAGCACCGCCAGCCCGGTGGTCAGCACCCGGGCGAGCAGCTTCCGGACCAGGTCACCACGCATCTGGCTCGTCCCGTCCCGCGGCTCAGGCGTCCATGCCGGTGGGCAGCTCCGACGACTCCAGCTCGGCGCGTCTGGCGCCGCGCTGCGACCTGGAGCCGTCGTCCGCGTCGCGGGCGCCGGGCTGGGCGGGCACCGCGGCGACGGCCTCGCCGGGCGCCCGGCGGACGTCGATCACCTGACCGGTCAGCTCGGAGATCAGCACGTCCAGGGAGGCCTGGGCGACCGCCTCGGCGGAGAGCAGGGTGTGCTCCGGCTCCTCCCCGAACGCCTTGGTGCGCATCGGGGTGGCGGTGCGCTCCGGGTTGACGCAGTTGACCCGTACGCCGAACTCGGCCCACTCGTCGGCGAGCGCCTGGGTCAGGTTGACCAGCGCGGCCTTGGTGGCCGAGTAGAGCGCGTAGCGCGCCCGGCCCCGGGTGTAGGAGCTGGACGTGTAGAGCAGCAGCTGGCCCTTGGTCTGCTGGAGGTACGGCAGCGACTGCCGGGCGATGGTGACCGGGCCCACGAAGTTGACGTGCAGGAGGCGCTCCATCGTCTCCTCGTCCATCTCCGCGAGGGCGCCCTTCTCCAGGATCCCGGCGGTGACCACCACGTGGTCGATCCGGCCGGTCGCCTCGAAGGCGGTCTTCAGCGCGGCGGCCACGTCCTCGGCCCGCTCGACGTGGGTGCCGGTGGTGGAGCGGCTGAACGGGAAGACCTGGGCGCCGTAGCGACGGGCCAGCTCGGTGAGGTCGTGGCCGATGCCGTAGCTGCCGCCGAAGACCACGATGGTCCGGCCGGTCAGCTCCTCGGAGTAGCTGCGGTGGTCGGTGAGCTTGGGCACCTGGGCGGCGGCGAGCTGGAAGAGCTTGTCCGCCAGGTGCACGTCGACCGGGTGGGTGACCTTGATGTTCTCGTCCGAGCCGTCGATCACCTTGATCGGCGTGCCGGGCAGGTAGCGCAGCACCACGCCGCAGTCGTCGGTCGCGGCGAAGTCCGGGTCACCCTCGGCCCGCCGGTACGCCTCGCGGATGGTGCCGGAGCGGAACGCCTGCGGGGTCTGGCCGCGGCGCAGCGTGGCGCGGACCGGGATGCCGGTGATGCAGTCGTCCTCGTCGACCTGGATGATCGTGTCGGCGGACGGGATGGCCACGTCCACCGCCGAGTAGGTCCAGAGCGCGTTCACGCACTCGCGCACGATCCGGGCGCTGACCAGCGGGCGCACCGCGTCGTGGAAGAGGATGTTGACGTCGCCCTCGCCCACCGCGTCCAGCGCGATCCGGGTGGTGTCGTTGCGGGTGTCCCCGCCCTCGATCACCTTGCTGACCTTGCGGAAGCCGGCGTTGGCGACGATCCGCTCGGCGTCGGGCACGTGGCCGGCGGCCATCAGCACGATGATCTCGTCGATCTCCGGCGCGGCCTCGAACACCGCCAGGGTGTGCTCGATGATCGGCTTGCCGGCGATCTTCAGCAGCTGCTTCGGGATGCCCAGCCCGAGACGCGTCCCGGTCCCCCCGGCGAGGATCACGGCCACCGTCCGCGAGGGGCGCCAGGGCGCCGGGCTCGCCGGCTGGGCGTCCGGGGCGGGGGTGCGGTCCTGCGTCATTGCCGTTCCTCACTTCTGCGGGTGGATGGGGATTTGCGCCTGGATGACCGGGTGGTGAACTTTCGCCGGCAACCAGAAAACCTTAACGCGTACGACGGAGCGCACCGACCCGGGCGAGCCCGGGACCGGTGCGCTCCCGGACGGCTACTTCTGGTTCTCGTAGGCGTCGCAGACCTCGTCGGTGGGGCCGTCCATCCTGAGGACGCCGCTCTCCAGCCAGATGGTCCGCTCGCAGGTGTCCCGGATCGAGCTGATCGAGTGGCTCACCAGGAAGACCGTGCCGGCGCTGTCGCGCAGCTCCCGGACCCGCTGCTCGCTGCGGGCCCGGAACTTGCGGTCACCGGTGGCCAGCGCCTCGTCGATGAGCAGCACGTCGTGCTTCTTCGCCGAGGAGATGGCGAAGCGCAGCCGGGCGCCCATGCCGGAGGAGTAGGTGCGCATGGGCAGCGAGGCGAAGTCGCCGCGCTCGTTGATCCCGGAGAACTCGATGATCTCCGGCGCGAGCCGCTTGACCTCCTCCGGCGTCATGCCCATGGCCAGGCACCCGAGCACCACGTTGCGCTCGCCGGACAGGTCGTTGAGCAGGGCCGCGTTCACGCCGAGCAGGGACGGCTGGCCCTGGGTGTAGACCGCGCCCCGGGCCGGCGGGAGCAGGCCGGCGATGGCCCGCAGCAGGGTCGACTTGCCGGAGCCGTTGCTGCCGATCAGGCCGATGGCCTCACCCTCGTACGCGGTGAAGCTCACCCCCTTGACCGCGTGCACCTCGCGGATGTTCGGCGCGTTCGTCCGGGACACGATCCGCTTGAGCGCGGAGACCGGGGTGGTGCCGCCGGTGGCGCCCTTGTGGATCTTGTAGATCACGTGCACGTCGTCCACCACGACGGTGGGGACCCGTCCCGCGTCCACCACGGCGGCGTTGCCCGCCGGCTGGGTCTGGTCAGCCACGGCCGTACTCCTTCTCTCCGCGCCAGAAGTAGACGAAGCCACCGATGCCGAAGACGACGGCCCAGGCCACGGCGAGGGTCCACAGCCGCAGCGGCGACGAGGCGATGTGCTCCGGGTACGCCGAGTCGAGCAGGGCGTACCGGGCAAGCTCGATGTAGACCAGGATCGGGTTGGACTCCAGGGCGGTCGCCGCCCAGCCGGGGAGCCGGTCCTCGAAGAGCTTGACGCTGTAGAGCACACCGGAGCCGTAGAGCCAGGTGCGCAGCACGAACGGCATGACCTGCTTGAGGTCGGTCACCTTGGAGCCGATCCGGGCCATGATCATGGTCAGGCCGACGTTGAAGATCGACTGAAGCACCAGCATGGGCACGATCAGCAGCCAGCGGAAGGTGATCGGCTCGCCGGTGAACAGCACGATCCCGGCCAGCACCACCATCGACATGAGCAGTTGCTGGAGCTGCACCAGGGTGACGGTGATCGGCAGCGCGGCGCGCGGGAACTGGAGCGCCCGGATCAGGCCCAGGTTGCCGGTGATCGCGCTGGTGCCCTGGAGCGCCGCGCTCTGCGTGAACGTGAAGATGAAGACACCCGTGCAGAGGTACGCGATGAAGTTCGGCACGTGCCGGTTCTGCGAGATGATCACGCCGAAGATCAGGTAGTAGACCGCCGCGTTGGTGAGCGGTGTCAGCACCTGCCAGAGCTGCCCGAGCTGGGTGTTGCTGAACGAGGAGGCGACCTTCGCCCGCGAGTACGCGGTCATGAAGTGTCGGTACGCCCACAGCTTTCGGGCGTACTCGGCCAGGGGTGGGCGTTCCCCGGCGACCCGCAGCCCGTACCGCTGGGCTAGCTGGGCCCGGGTCAGCCCGGATTCGGGGTCGGCCACCGCGGTGTTGGCCATGGTCAGGCGCTCCGATCTTTCGTGCCGATGGGGAGCTGAAAGAGATGTGTCGCGGCGTGGAAATTTAGCGCGGCCGGGCGGGGAGGGTGCCTCGCTGCTGCCGGAAAGGTAGTCCAAAACACGTCGGGACGCAACCGTACCGTCGTTGCGCTACATTGTCCCACGTGACGACCGAGAAGAGGCGTGCCCCGGCCGGCGCGGCGGTGCTGCGCGGGGAGATCACCAGTGCCATCCGCGCCGCCGTGATGCAGGAGTTGGCCGAGGTCGGCTACGGCCGCCTCTCCATCGAGGCGGTGGCCCGCCGGGCGGGGGTCAGCAAGACCGCGATCTACCGTCGCTGGCGTTCGAAGCTCGACCTCGTGCTGGACATGGTCTCCGCGGCGGCGGGGCGCAACCTGCCGCTGCTGGACACCGGGAGCCTCCTGGGCGACCTGGAGATCCTGCTCCACGTGATGGCCCGCGCGCTGCGGCACCGGCTGGCCTCGCAGATCATCCCGGACCTGCTGGCCGAGGCGGCCCGCAACCCGCAGATCGCGGAGAAGCTCCAGGCCGCCCTGGACGACTACCAGCAGGCCGTCGGGCGGATCCTCATCGGCCGTGCGGTCGAGCGGGGGGAGCTCTCCCCGGACACCGACCGGCGCGCCGCGGTGGACCTGATCGTCGGTCCGGTCTACTGGCGGATGGCCATCTCCCGGGCGCCGCTGGAGCTCGACGAGGTGCCCCGACTGGCCTCCGCGATCGTCGCGGCCCTGCGGGTAGCATGCTTGGGGCCTGTCCGCGACGAGGTGGAAGTCTCACCCCCGGTCGCGTCGTCGGCGGCCGGCCGTCGATCATGAACAGCAGAGAACAACTGGCCGGACATTGAACGCGACCAGGTTGTTTTCACCACAAACCGCTACCATCCCCAGAACGTTCCCCCCAATGAGCAACGTGTCGACAGGAGGAAGCCCCATGGTCGGGCCGCATCCAGAGTTCATTCCCCCAGCACGACCGATCATCGGCGAGGCCGAGATCGAGGCGGCTGTCCGGGTGCTGCGGAGCGGCCGGGTCGTGCAGGGCCCCGAGGTAGCCGCGTTCGAGGAGGAGTTCGGCGACCTGGTCGCCGGCCGGCACTGCGTCGCCGTCAACTCCGGCACCTCCGCGCTCCAGCTCACCCTGATGGCGCTCGGCTTCGGCCCGGGTGACGAGGTCATCGTGCCCTCGTTCTCGTTCGCTGCCAGCGCCAACGCCGTCCGGCTGGTCGGCGCCGAGCCGGTCTTCGTGGACATCGAGCCGGGCAGCTTCTGCGTCGACCCGCAGGCGGTCGCCGCCGCGGTCACCCCGCGCACCGTCGCCATCATGCCGGTCCACCTCTACGGCCACCCGGCCGCCATGGACCAGATCATGGCGATCGCCGAGCGCCACGGCCTCGCCGTGGTCGAGGACGCCGCCCAGGCGCACGGGGCGACCCTGAACGGCACCCCGGTCGGCGCCTTCGGCACCGCCGGCTGCTTCAGCTTCTACCCCACGAAGAACATGCACGCCCTGGAGGGCGGCATGGTCACCACCGCCGACGCCGAGCTGGCCCGCACCCTGCGGCTGCTGCGCAACCAGGGCATGGAGCAGCGGTACGCCAACGAGATCGTCGGCGCCAACATGCGGATGACGGACGTGGCCGCCGCGATCGGCCGGGTGCAGCTCACCCAGCTCGCCGAGTGGACCGAGCAGCGCCGGGCCAACGCCAAGTTCCTCGACTCGAAGATCACCGGCATGGTCACCCCGCCCGTGGCGGACGCCGCCAAGCACGTCTACCACCAGTACACCGTGCGGGTGGAGGGCAACCGGGACGCGGCCATGGCCCGCCTCACCGAGCTGGGCATCGGCAACGCCGTCTACTACCCGACCCCGATCCACCGGCTCAAGCCCTACCTGGACGCCGACGGCAAGCCGGGCCCGTGGGACCTCCCGGAGACCGAGCGGGCCGCCGCCGAGGTCGTCTCGCTGCCGGTGCACCCGTCGCTGAGCCCGGCCGACCTGGAGCGGATCGCCGAGGGCGCGAACCTCGCCGGGGGTGCCCGATGAGCCAGGGCCGCAAGCTGCGCGCCGGCCTCATCGGCCTCGGCGCCATGGGCCGCAACCACGCCCGGGTGCTGTCCAACCTCGACGGCGTCGAGCTGGTCGGCGTGGTCGACCCGGCCGGCGACGTGACCGGCACGCTCCGCGCCCCGGTCGTCCCCGAGCTGGCCGACCTGCTGGCCATGGGCATCGACTACGCGGTCGTCGCCTGCCCGACCGCGCTGCACGAGCGGATCGGCCTGGAGCTGGCCGCCAACGGCGTCTGCGCGCTGATCGAGAAGCCGCTGGCCCAGTCCGTCGAGGCCGCCACCACGCTGGTGGAGGCGTTCGAGGCCGCCGGCCTGGTCGCCGGTGTCGGGCACATCGAGCGCTACAACCCGGCACTGCAGAGCCTGCGCACCCGGCTGGAGGCCGGCGAGCTGGGCGAGGTCTTCCAGGTCGTCACCCGGCGCCAGGGCCCGTTCCCGCACCGGATCGCCGACGTCGGCGTGGTCATGGACCTGGCCACCCACGACATCGACCTGACCGCCTGGGTGACCGGCCAGGAATACACCTCCGTGTCGGCCCGTACGGTCTCCCGCAGCGGCCGGCTGCACGAGGACATGGTCGCCGTCGTCGGCCAGCTCGCCGACGGCACGATGGTCAACCACCTGGTCAACTGGCTGAGCCCGCTCAAGGAGCGGTCCACCGTGGTGACCGGCGACAAGGGCTGCTTCGTCGCCGACACGCTCACCGCCGACCTGACCTTCTACGCCAACGCCGCCATCGACACCGAGTGGGAGGCGCTGCGCGCGTTCCGCGGCGTGGCCGAGGGCGACATGGTCCGTTACGCGATCCCGAAGCGCGAGCCGCTGCTGGTCGAGCACGAGCGCTTCCGCGACGCCGTGGAGGGCAAGCAGAGCGACATCGTCACGCTGCGGCAGGGTCTGCGTACCGTGCGGGTCGCCGCCGGTCTCCTCGAGTCCGCGTCCGACGGCAAGGTCGTGTCCGTCGTGGCCAGCGGCAACGACGCGGAGCCGGCACTGCGATGAGCCCGGCGCCGGTTCGGCGGACGGTCTCGGCGGTGCGGCGGCGGATTCCCCGGCGGTGGCGCATCGCGCTCCGCCGGGCCGCCGCCGGCACGCGGCCCTGGGAGACCCCTTCGGTACGCGAACTCTGTGAGCTGCCCGCCGGCACGCCGCTCCTGGTACACGCGGGCGGGATCGCGGGCGACCGGGCGCTGGCGGGCGTGGTACGCGCCCTGGCCCGGCTGCCCGAGTTCCACCTGGCGCTGGTCTGCGGCGAAGCCGAGCGGGCGGCGGCCCAGGACCTGATCCGCCGGGCCGGCAAGGCCCGGCGCCGGATCCACGAGGTGCCACGCCCGCGCACGGTGACGGCCGCGTTCCTCGCCTCGGCGGACGTGGCCGTGTTCGGGTTCGAGCCGGACGCCGGTCTCGCGCTGCTCGACACGTACGTCGCCGCCGGGCTGCGGGTCGTCGCGGCGGACAGCCGGGTGGTCCGTGAGTACCTGGCCCCGCACCGGACCGGCGACTTCTTCGCGCCCGGCTCGTTGCCCTCCTTCGCGAAGGCGGTGCAGCGGGCCTGGCAGCGCGGCGGTGACGCGACGCCCGCACCGGAGGAACCTCCGGTCGCGCCGATCGAGGCCGGCACCCCGGGCCCGTGGCGGGCGCTCGGCGCCGGTCCGGTCCGGTTGGGGCTGGGCACCGCGAACTACGCCGGGCAGCTCTCCGCCCTGGCGGTGGCGATCACCGCCGCGCGGACGGACGTCGGCATCGAGCTGGTGATGGCCAAGCCGCCGGCCACCTACCGCTACCCGGCCGACCGGTACGTGCACTACCCCAGCGAACACCGCCTCGACGTGCAGATGGAGCAGGCCCGGCGGGTGCTCGGCTGGTACACGCACCTGATCGTGGACGCGTTCCGCCCCGTGCTCGGCCGGGGCAACGGCGACGACATCGCCGCGGACCTGCCCGCGCTGCGCCGGGCCCGGCTCAAGGTCGCGCTGCTGGCGCACGGCAGCGAGATCCGCCATCCGGGCGCGCACCTGGAGCGGCACGCCGAGTCCGCGTTCCGGGACGCGCCGGAGGAGCTGCGCGAGCGGCTCACCACGGTGGCCGAGCGGAACCGGCGCACCGCCGAGGAGAGCGGCCTGCCGTTCTTCGTGACCACCCCAGACCTGCTGGACGACGTGCCGTTCGCCACCTGGGCGCCGCTGATCGTCGACGTGGACGGCTGGGCCTGCGACCGCCCGGTGCTGGAACGCGCCCGGCCGGTGGTGCTGCACGCGCCGTCGAAGCGGTGGACCAAGGGCACCGACCGGCTCCTGCCCCGGTTGCAGGAGCTCCACGATCGACGGATCATCGAATTGCGCCTGGTGGAGGGTCTGCCGCACAGCGAGATGCGTCGCCTGGTGCAGGACTCCGACATCGTGGTCGACCAGTTGGTGATGGGTAGTTACGGCACCTTCTCCTGCGAGGGGATGGCCGCCGGCAAGGTCGTGGTGGCGTACGTCAGCGAGGGGCCGCACCGGGCGGCCGGCGTCCAGCCGCCGATCGCCAACGCCACGCCCAGCACCCTGGTCAAGACGATCGAGTCGCTGCTCGACGACAGGCACGCCGCGGTCGCCCTCGCTGCGGAGGGCGCGCGATACGTCCGTGACCACCACGATGGGCGCCGGACCGCCGAGGCCTTCGACGCCTTCCTCCGCTGATCCGCCGACAGCCCGTGCCCTGCCCCGTCAACGAGGAGAAGCACCCGATGCAAGCAGGCCCGAAGAGCAATGCCCGACCGACCCGGGGACGGGTGGTGATGCTGGTCGACAACGGCGTGCACGGCGACTCACGGGTCCAGAAGGCCGCCCGGTCGGCGGCCGACGCCGGCTGGGAGGTCTTCCTCCTCGGCATCCGCAACGCGCGTTCCGAGTCGGACAACTGGTGGATCGGCGGCGCCGAGGTGCGGCTGCTCCGGGTGCCGAAGCCGCTGCACCGGCTGCCCCGGGACTACAGCCGCTCGCTGCGGCGACCCTTGGCCTACGCCTCGACCACCAAGGCCGCCTACCGGGTTCAGGAGATCAAGGCCTGGCAGGCCGACCTCTTTGAGCGCCGGGTCCGCGCCCAGGCTCAGGGCGGCGGGGTTCCCGCAGCCGTGGGCCGAGCGGCCCAGCTGCCGTCCCGCGCCGCCGCCACGGCCCTGGCCCGGTGGGTGCGGTTGCGGAGCGGGGAGACCCGCCGCCTGCGCAAGGCCCAGACCGACCCGGAGGCGCTGTTCAACCGGCTGCCCGTCCGGTTCTGGCAGAGGCTGCTGGGCGACCGCAGCTGGCGCCGGCTGGACCCGGGCCTGTGGGACTTCGAGCTGGCGTTCCGCTCGGCGATCGACGAGCTGAAGCCGGACATCATCCACGCCAACGACTTCCGGATGCTCGGGGTCGGCGCGCGGGCGATGCTGCGGGCCCGGGCCGCCGGACGAAAGACCAAGCTGGTCTGGGACGCCCACGAGTTCGTCGGCGGCATCACCGGCCGGGCGGACAACCCGCGCTGGCTGCCGGCCCAGATCGCCTACACCGCCGAGTACGCCGCCTACCCGGACGCCGTGGTGACGGTCTCGGACACCCTCGCCGAGCTGCTGCAGGAGACCCACGACCTGCCCGAGCGGCCGGCCGTGGTGCTCAACGCGCCGATGGCGCCGCCGGCCGAGGCCGACCGCGACGTGCCGGACCTGCGGGCGCTGTGCGGAGTGGACGAGCGGACCCCGGTGCTGGTCTACGCCGGCGCGGTGAACCCGAGCCGGGGCTGCCAGATCATGGTCGAGGCGCTTCCCGAGCTGCCCGAGGTGCACCTCGCGTTCGTGACCATGAACCCGAACGGTGACAACCAGTTCTCCGAGGCGCTGCGCTCGCGGGCCGTCGAGCTGGGCGTCGAAGACCGGGTTCACCTGCTGCCGTACGTCAAGCACTGGCAGGTGGTGCCGTTCCTGTCCGCGGCGGACGCCGGCATCATCCCGATCCACCACAAGCCCAACCACGAACTGGCGCTGATCACGAAATACCTGGAGTACTCGCACGCCCGGCTGCCCATCGTGGTCAGCGACGTGAAGACCATGGCGCAGACCGCCCGGGCCACCGGTCAGGGTGAGGTGTTCACCGCCGAGGACCTGACCGACTTCGTCCGGGCCGTCCGGGCCGTGCTCGCCGACCCGGAGCGCTACCGGGCCGCCTACGACAAGCCCGGCCTGCTGGAGGGCTGGACCTGGGAGGCCCAGGCCCGGATCCTCGACGAGGTGTACAGCTCGCTGCTGGGCGTTCCTCCGGCCGGCGGGGCACGTACTCCGTCGGCACGGCGGCCCGAGGACGAGCGGGAGTTGGCGGGCACCTCGCGCTGACCCTGGACAAACGGTTCGGCCGGCTCCCCCTCCGGGGAGCCGGCCGAATTGTTTCCCGCTCGTGCGACGGTCAGTCGGCCGTGGCCGGCGGCTCCAGCAGCAGCCGGTCGAAGTCCTTCTGCGTGACCGACCAGTCCCACGTGCTCAGCACGTGCGACGCGGCCGCCCGGCCCGCCTCGCGCCAGACCTCCTCCGACGCGGTGAGGGCCAGGATCCGCTCGGCGGCCTCCTCCGGGGTGCTCACCACCCAGTCGCTGGGGAAGAGGCTCCGGGCGCTGTGCGGCCGGCCGGCGAAGAACGGCCAGTCCCGCACCACCGGTACGGCGCCGCTGGCCGCGCCCTCGACCAGTGCGCAGTGGAAGCTCTCCCGCAGCGAGGTGCTGAGGATGACCCCGACGTCGGTGAGCGCGCCGGGGACGTCTTCGGTGCGGCCGGTCCGCACCACGGCGCCGGACGACTCCAGCTCGGCCAGTTCGGCGTCGAGTTCCCGGACGTACGCCGCGATCGCCGGGCTGAGCTCGGGGTTGAGGTCGTCGCCGATCAGCTTGAGACGGTACCGCTCGTCCCGCCGGCGCAGCTCCCGCAGCACAGCCAGGGCCCAGCGCGGGTCCTTGGCCAGCGAGCTCAACCCGACCAGCCCGAGGGTGAACCGGCTGTCGGCGGAGACCTTCGGTGCCACGTACCGGTGCAGCTCCATGGCGTTGCTGATCATGTGCGTCCGGGGCCCCTGCGGGGCGCGCAGCCGCGGCACCGCGGCCAGCGCCAGGTCGCGGAGGTGCTCGGAGACGAAGACCACGTCGTCCACCCGGGACCAGTCGGTCAGGTGCGGCCACCAGCTGAACGCCTCAAAGCTGTGCAGGCGGACGATCACCCGGGTGGTGCCCGGGTCGATCATCGTCAGCATCGCGGCCCCCAGGTTGCACCAGTCCACGAAGACCGTGTCCGCCCACTCGAGGTGGGGGCCCCACGCCTCCTGGACCTCCCCGGCCCGCTTGGAGGTGCCGGCGAGCATGTGGTGCACCACGTTCGTGCGGCCGTTGCTGAGCACCGGGAGGATCGACTCCTCCATCAGGTTCAGCCGGCGGACCTCCACCCCGGGCATCGCCTCGTAGCGTTCGAGGATCGGCCCGAGGAAGTTGTCGTTCAGCCCGGTGAAGAAGAGCATCCGGTGCGGCCGGCCGGCCGGCGGGAACTCCGCCGGGCTCTGCCGGCCGCGCGGTGTCGCCATCGCCCTGCCGGCCTCGCTGTTGTGCAGCGGCGCGAGGAACTTCTCCGGATCCTCGGCCAGCGGCGAGGTGGGACCGTCGAACTGCACGATCCGGTGGAACATCAGGTTGAAGGCGCGCAGCACGTGCGGCGCGGCCTTGCCCGGGTTCCGCTTCTTGAGGAAGCCGTCCGCCAGCTTGAGCTGGCCCCGCACCACGGTCATGAGGTGCTCGGGCACCTTGCCCTGGGCCAGCTCGGCGTCGACGATCGGGCCGAGGAGCTGCCCCTTGGTCGTCGGGCTCTTCAGGCGGCCCTGCGCCGCCAGCGCCAACCGCTTCGCGCTGGCGCCGTGCCCGGTCTTGAGCATGCTGCCGCTGACCCGCCGGGCGATCTTGCCCCGGTGCCGCTCCGGCAGGCCGGGGGCCGTGACGGCGCCCTGCCAGAACCAGCGCACCGGGCCGAGCTTCATGGCCCTCTTGCCGGTGCTGATCTCGAACATCCGCTTCGCCAGGTCGACGGTCTGGCTGCGGGTGGCGCTCGTCAGCACGGCCGGGGAGGGGCCGACGGTGGTGAGCCGGGGGCGGCGGTAGCGCGCCGGATCGGCCGACCGCTTCTCCACCGCCCGCAGCGCCGGGGCGATGCCGTAGACCGCGTCGGCCCGGCGGTACCGCTGCGCCAGCTGCCAGACGGTGTGCAGCGCCTGCGCGTCCAGCGCGACCAGCACGTCGGCCCGCTTGGCGTGCCGGCGTACCCACGGGTCGCGCTGGGCGCGCAGCCAGGGCCGGCGGCCCGGGCTGGCTCGCTTGATCATGCGGCCGAAGCGCGGGCCCAGCTCCTTGGCCGTCGGCAGCAGGTGCACCTCGGCCAGCTCGGTCGCCGCCGGGATCTTCTCCGCCGGGTTGAAGGTGGTGGCCACCCGCACGGTGACCCCCAGGGCGCGGAACTGCTCCAGCGCGTCGGTGAGGACCGCCACCCGGCCGGGGACGGCGCCCAGCACCATCAGGACCTCGATCATGACCTACCTTCTCTGGCCAGGACGCGCGCGCCGGCGGGGGTGACCTGCGGGGTGCCGGACGATCCGCCGGTGCCCAGCACCAGCTCGGTGACCTCCCGGACGGCGGGGATGAGCTGCTCCTCGCGGGCGTACTGCCGCGCCTCGGCCCGGGCCTTCTCCCGCTCGGCCCCGTCGGCCGTGCGGGCCATCGCGGCGGCCCGCCGGAAGGCGCCGGCCAGCTCGGCCGGGTCCAGCCCGACCGCCCCGGTCCACAGCGGGTACGTGGACAGCACGGTGGAGGCGTCGTGGTCCGCCTCGTGGGCGGAGACCACCGGCAGGCCGGTGGCCATGTACTCGTAGACCTTGCCGGAGGTCATGTACCGGCCGCCGGTCACCATCAGCACCACCGCGTCCCAGCGGGAGTAGAGGTCGACCACCTCGGCCTTGGGCACCGAGCCGCCGACCAGCACGCCGTCGGCGGCGGCGGCCCTGAGCAGCTCGGCGTGCGCGTTGTCGCCGCGCGCCCAGGCGGCGCCGATGTGGCCGCGTACCTCGAAGCGCGCGTCCGCCAGTGCCGGGTCCTCCGCGCGCGCCGTCCGCCAGCCCTCGAGCACGGCGCTCAGCAGCGGCACGGGCAGGTTCAGGGCACCGAGATAACCGAAGGTCAGCGGTCGGTCCGGGGGAGCGGGACGGACCTGGGCCGGGATGCTGGCCGCGTCGTAGCCGTTGCGCACGATCCGCATCTTGTGCGCCAGCTCGGGGTAGCGCTCGCGGTACCAGCGCGAGATCGGCTCGTTCACGTTCCAGATGGCCACGGCGTTGGTGAGCAGCTTGATCTCCCACTGCCCGGAGACCGACTCCTTGGGGAACGCCTCGCCGTTGTTGATCACGTCGACGGACCAGCCGTCGCGGAAGTCCACCACGTACGGCACCCGGTGGGTCTCCCACAGCTTCCAGGTCGCGGCCAAGTTGACGTACGGGGCGCAGGTCGTCACCAGCAGGTCGGCGTGCCGCTCCCGGTGGATCTGGAGCAGCGCCTTCTCCAGCGCGGGGCGCCAGCCGCCGAAGACCGGCTCGGGGAAGACCTTCAGGTTCTGCTTCCGCAGATTGGCCAGGTAGTCCAGGTGAGCCAGGGCGCGCTGCTCGGTGAAGGAGCGGATGTCGGTCTCCAGGTCATCCCGGAACAGCGGCAGCTTCACCACCCGGACATGGGAGTCCAGGCCCTGGGAGAGGGTGTGGTCGAGTCCGTACTCGCGCTCCCAGGCCTCGTCCGCGATGGTGACCGCGGTCACGTCCCAGCCCGCGGCGGCGAACTGGTTCGCCGTCTCCCGCATGCGGTAGGCGCAGCTCTTCGCCGCCGGCGGGAAGCCGATCGCGAGGTAGATCATGTGCGGTCGGGACCCGGATCGCCGCGGCCGGGGGAGTTTCAACGAGTCCCAGAGAGTTCGCCCGTTGTTCATCGATTCCGATCCTGGGGAGGTGGGGAGATGCCGCGTCGTGACCCGGACGGTCGGCCCGCGCCACCGGGTCGGGGGGCGACGATCGCCGGACGTCCACCGAGCGGGGCCATGAGCCGGGAGGGACCTTTCCATCAGCGGTACGCCGGACCTCGCGGTCGGCCGGACGCGGTGCCTGCTCCGCCGACGGCCGTGGCCCGGCCCTCGGACAGGGTGCGGACACTACAATAACGCCGTCTCCGGCGCGGAACGCCCCGCCATGTGGCGGGGGCCGGCCGCCGTGCCCCCGGTTCGCCCCGCCCCGGTCGCCGCCCACCGCGGCGTCGCCCCGCGACATCCCCTCGGCGAGCCACGGGATAAAGCGGACGCTTCGGTAGACTTCCCCCATGACCGGGCCCGCGCCCGACACCCGCGACCGCGAGCCCGTTCCCGCCGGTAACACCGTCGCGGCGCCTCACGAAGATCCCGACCCGGCTGAGCGGGCGGGCCGGAAGCGCACGGCCGTCCGGCCCTGGCGCTCGCGCGTGCTGGTCGCGCTCGGCTACCTCGCCGGCGCCCTCTGGGTCACCGCCCGCGGGTGGCCGGACCCCGACGGGCTGCTGCTCGGCAGCCGGCCGAACGACCAGGGCTTCAACGAGTGGATGCTGGCCTACGCGGCGCACGCGGTCAGCCACCTGGAGAACCCGTTCTTCACCACGCTCCAGAACGCCCCGTCCGGGGTGAACCTGATGACCAACGTCGGGCTGCAACTGCCGGGGCTCGTGCTCGCCCCGGTCACCCTGCTCCTCGGCGCGCCCTTCTCCTACCTCCTGTTCATCACGCTGAACCTGGCCGGCACCGGCTACGCCTGGTACCACGTGCTCTCCCGACACGTGGTGGGCTCCCGGGCGGCCGCCTTCGTCGGCGGCCTGTTCTGCGCCTTCGCGCCGGCGCTGGTGTCGCACAGCAACGGCCACCCGCACATCACCGCCCAGTGGCTGGTGCCGTTCATCGTCTGGCGGGTCGTCGCGCTGTCCCGAGGCGGGCACGTGGTCCGCGACGGCCTGGTGCTGGGCGGCCTCGTGGTCGCCCAGTTCTTCGTGAGCCTGGAGATCCTCTTCCTCACCGCGCTCGGCTGCCTCCTGCTGGCCCTCGCATACCTGGCGTTCCGGCCCCGCGACGCGGTGCGGCGGCTGCGCCCGCTGCTGCCCGGTCTGGCGATCGCCGCCGTGCTGGTGTCCGTGGCGGCCGCCTACCCGCTGTGGATGCAGTTCGCCGGCCCCCAGCACCGGGTCGGTCACCCCGGCGCACCGGACATGTACGCCCTGAAGCTCGGCTCGTACGTCCGGTTCGCCACCGGGTCGGTGGCCGGCAGCCCGACCAGCGCCGTGGAGTGGGGGCCGAACACCACCGAGCAGGCCAGCTTCTACGGCTGGCCGTTGCTGGTGGTCGCGTCCGCCGCGCTCTGGTGGCTGCGCCGGGAGATCACCGCCCGGCTGGTCGGGGCCGTCGGCCTCGCCTCGGCGCTCCTCTCCGTCGGCACCACCTGGACCTCCGGCACCCGCCGCACCGACATCCCGGCGCCGTTCGCGCTGGTGCAGGACCTGCCGGTGTTCGACTCCGTGGTGGTGGCCCGGTTCGCGCTGATCACCACCGCGGCGCTCGGCGTGCTGCTGGCCGTCACCGGGGACCGGCTCGCCGCCCGCCGGGACCGGCCGCCCGGCCGCCTGGTCGCCCGGGCGGGCGCCGTGGCCATGGCCGCCGCGCTGCTGCCCGTCCTGCCCCTGCCGCTGGAGGCGCGTGGCCGCAACCCGGTGCCGGACTTCGTCACGAGCGGCGCCTGGCGTGACCACACGGCGCCCGGCCGCACCCTGGTGCCGGTGCCGCTCAACGGCATGACCTCGCTCTACTGGAGCTCCGTCGCGGTGGCCGGCTTCGCGGTGCCCGGGGGCTACTTCCTCGGGCCGGTCTCCGCCACCGACGCCACCGGCCGGTGGGGGGTCGACCCGCAGCCCACGGCCGCGCTGCTCACCGCCGTGGCCCGCGGTGAACGGGACACCGCGGTCGGCCCGGCCGAGATCGCCCAGGCGCGGGCCGACGTCCGGTACTGGAAGGCCGACGCGGTGGCGCTGCCCGACCGGGGAGCAAGGCGGCACGACGACCTGAAGGCCGTGCTCGACGCGCTGTACGGCCCGGGGCAGCGGGTCGACGACGTCTGGCTCTGGGACGTCCGCCCCTTCACCCGCTGACCGTCAGGGCGAGTACCGCCAGATCAGCAGCAGGTAGCCGCCGAAGTAGGCGGAGAAGAGCGCCACCGTCACGAGCACCGTGGTCGCCCGGGCCCAGCCGGCCCGGGCCAGGCCCACGGCCGCCGGCAGCAGCAGCGGGAACGCGGGCAGCAGGAAACGCGCCTTGGAGTGGTAGTAGCCGGCCGCGCCGAGCGTGGTGACCAGCAGCAGCCCGCTGTAGAGCAGCAGCTGCCAGGGCTGCCGGTCGAGCAGGCTCAGCACGAAGAACATGACCGCCAGCAGCGCCACCACGGTGACCACGAGCAGCGGCAGCGCCGCCACCTGGACCAGGGCCTTCTGGGCCCGCTCCACGGTGTAGAAGCCGAAGTCGAAGCTGGTGCCCCAGCCGGCGGACTGGATGTGGAACCACCCGTCCGGCCGCCCGGTCCGCGCACCCACCCAGGCCAGGTATCCCAGCCAGCCGGCGGGGGCCAACAGCAGCGCGAGCCAGGGCCGCCAGCCGTCCCGGCGCCGGACGATCGCCAGCAGGGCGGCCAGCCCGACCACCGGGATCAGCGACGAGGCGGTCGGCCGGGTCAGGCCGGCGAACAGGCAGACCACCCCCGCGGTCACCCAGTGGCGGCGCAGCAGCGCGTACAGCGTCCAGGCGGCGAGGGCGGTGAACAGGCTCTCGCTGTATCCCATCGACTCCACCACGCCGTGCGGCACCGCCGCCCACAGCGCGGCGAGCAGCACGCCTGTGCGCCGGTCGTGCAGGTGCGCGCCGATCGCGAACAGCCCCCAGGCGGCCGCGAGCCCGGCCACCCAGGCCACGGCCACCGCCGCCTCGGGCGTGCCGAGCGGGGAGATCCGGTCCAGGCCCGCGGTGAGGCCGGGGAAGAGCGGGAAGAACGCCATGTTGCTCTGCGTCTTCTCGTACCCGTCGTAGCCGTGCTGGGCGATCGCCATGTACCAGGTCCCGTCGGCCCGCACCAGCCGCCCCAGCGGGGACGTGCCCACGTTGCGGGCCCAGACGTAGACGGTCAGCACGCTCACCAGCCGGATCGCGGCGTACACCGCGAGCGCGGGCAGCGCGTACCGGGTGGCGTCCCGCAGCCGCCGGCCGAGGCCGGCGCGGCCCGGGTCGGGGCTCGCCGGCTCGGTGGAGGCAGCCGGCGTCGGCCGGCTCGGTTCCTCGGTCGTCACCACGTCCATTTTGCGATCCCGTCCGCGCTGAGCTGGGGTGATCCGACGGCTCACCCGGCCCGTCGGGGGCTCGGCGCCGGCCGGGACCCGCGAACCGGGTGGCCACCTGGCGTCGAACAGCATGGAGGGTAGCAACCGGCACAGGAGGGCGCGGACCACCGACGGCGGCGGACGTTCGCGGCCGATCCGTTGTCGTAGACTCGCTCCCGTCCGCGGGTGCGGTGCTGGCGACGACGGAGACGGGCAAGGAATGCGATCTGACGGCACGACCGCAGCGGCGGCCACCCGGGGACGGGTCGTCATGCTGGTGGACAACGGGGTCATCGGTGACTCCCGGGTACAGAAGGCCGCCCGGTCGGCGGCCGAGGCCGGCTGGGACGTCGTCCTCCTCGGGCGCGCGCCCGTCGGGCAGCCGCAGCAGTGGCGGCTCGGCGACGCCGAGGTCCGCCTGATCCCGATGCCCGAGCCGCTCGCCAAGCGCCGGCACGAGTTCCGGCGGGCGTGGCTGCGCCGGCCGCTCGCCTACCCGCCGTCCGGCATCGCCGCCCACCGCACCCAGGCCGTGAAGGCCTGGCGGGCCGACCTGGCGGTCCGGCGGGCGGCGCTGACCACCGCGGCCAAGGAGTCCGGCGCCGGCCGGCCCGGTGGCCTGCCCTGGGCGGCCCTGCGCGCCGAGGAGAAGCTCGCCGGCCTGACCCGCAAGTGGGTGGGCTTCCGCAACCGGCAGCTCAACCAGGCCCGGAAGGGCCGCAAGCTCGACGGTCCCTGGGACCGGGCGTACACGCTGTTCTGGCAGCGGCTGCGCGGCGACGGCGCGTGGCGCCGCCTCGAGCCGGGGCTGTGGGACTACGAGCTGGCCTACGGCCCGGTCGTCGACGAGCTGGCACCCGACCTGATCCACGCCAACGACTTCCGGATGATCGGCGTCGGCGCCCGCGCGAAGGTCCGGGCCGCCGCGAAGGGCCGCCGGATCGCGCTGGTCTGGGACGCCCACGAGTACCTGCCCGGCGTGCAGCCGTGGCGGGACAACGCCCGCTGGCTGCCCGGCAACGTGGCCCACGAGCGGGAGTACGTGCCGTACGCGGACGCCACGATGACCGTCTCCGGTGGCCTGGCCGACCTGCTTCAGCGGGAGCACGGGCTGGCCGAGCGCCCGGCGGTGGTGCTCAACGCCCCCGCGGTGGACGAGTTGCCGGCCGACGCGGGCGAGCCGGTGCCGGACATCCGGGCGCTCTGCGGCATCGGCCCGGAGACCCCGCTGCTGGTCTACAGCGGGGTGGCCGCCGCCAAGCGCGGCCTCGGCGTGATGGTCGAGGCGCTGCCCCGGCTGCCCGGCGCGCACGTCGCGTTCGTGGTGAACAAGCCCACGTCGGCTTACGTCAAGGGCCTGGTCACCCGGGCCGGCGAGCTGGGCGTGGCGGACCGGGTGCACCTGCTGCCCTACGTGCCGCACCACCAGGTGGTCCGGTTCCTCTCCGGCGCGCAGGTCGGCGTCATCCCGATCCAGCACTGGCCCAACCACGAGATCGCGCTGATCACCAAGTTCTTCGAGTATTCACACGCCCGCCTCCCGCTGGTCGTCTCCGACGTGCGGACGATGGCGGAGACTGTCCGGGAGACCGGGCAGGGCGAGGTGTTCACGGCGGAGGACGTGGCCGACTTCGTCCGGGCGGTCAGCGCGGTGCTCGCCGACCCGGAGCGCTACCGCGCCGCGTACGACCGGCCCGGACTGCTGGCCGGCTGGACCTGGGAGGCGCAGGCGCAGGTGCTCGACGGCGTCTACTCCCGGCTGCTGCCCGACGCCCCGCCGGCCGGCGATCCGGCCCCCGGCGCCACCCCGACCTCGGTGGGAGTGGGCGCGTGAGCGCGAGGAGTGAGCCGGGTCTGCGAGCCCCGCAGTCGCGAACGGAGGACGGCACCGTGAGCCGGCAGCCCGACGTGACGGTGGTCGTGGCCGTCTACAACACCATGCCGTACCTGACCACCTGCCTGGAATCGCTGGTCGGGCAGACCATCGGGCTGGACCGGCTGGAGGTCGTGGCCGTCGACGACGGCTCCACCGACGGCAGCGGCGCCGAGCTGGACCGGTTCGCCGAGCGCTACCCGGACACGGTCCGGGTGCTGCACCAGGCCAACTCCGGCGGCCCGGCCGCCCCGAGCAACCTCGCGCTGGACCACGCCCGCGGCCGGTACGTCTTCTTCATCGGCTCCGACGACCACCTCGGCCCGGAGGCGCTGGAGCGCCTGGTGGCCGCCGCCGACCGGTGGGAGTCCGACGTGGTGCTCGGCCGGATGGTCGGCACCAACAAGCGCTACGTGCACCAGGCGGCCTACGCGAGCACCGAGGAACGGCTGGACCTCTTCGACAGCCCGCTGCCCTGGTCGCTGTCGAACACCAAGCTGTTCCGGCGGGACCTGGTCGAGCGCCACGGCCTCCGGTTCCGCACCGACATGCCGATGGGCAGCGACCAGCCGTTCACGCTGGAGGCGTGCTTCCGGGCGAAGAAGATCTCCGTCCTCGCCGACTACGAGTACTACTACGCGGTCAAGCGGGAGAACGCGCAGAACATCACCTACGCGAGCCGCTTCGAGGAGCGGCTGCGCTGCGCCGAGGAACTGGTCGGCTTCGTGGCGGGGCTGATCGAGCCGGGCCCACGCCGGGACGCGGTGCTGCTGCGCCACTTCAGCTGGGAGGTGGCGAAGCTGCTCCGGGCGGAGTTCCTGGAGCTGTCCCCGGACGTCCAGCAGCACGTCCACGACCGGATCCGCAAGCTCGCCGAGGCGTACCTGACCGAGGGCGTCCTGGCCCGGATGGCGCGCGACGTGCGGGTGCGGGTGGCGGTCGCCCGCGACGGCGACCTGGCGCAGCTCGGTGAGCTGATCCGGCAGCAGTCCGACAAGGCGCTGCCCGAGGTCACCGTCGAGGACGGCCGCTGGTACGCCCACCACGTCGGCTTCCGCGACCCGGCGTTCGGCTACCCGGACGACTGGTACGACATCACCGACCACGCCGCCAAGGCGCTGGCGAAGCTGTCCGCGACCAGGCTGGACTGGGGCCGGGACGCCACCGGCGCCCGCGCGCTGGTGGTCACCGCACACAGCCGATGGGCCGAGCTGTCCGAGCTGTCCGCCGAGGCCATCGAGGTCAGCGTGGGCGAGTTGACGGGTGTGACGTCGGTCGCGCCCGACGGCACCGGTACCGTCGTACGGACGGACTTCGCGATGGACCGGCTGCTCGCGGTCGTCGCGGCGAACGGCGAGCGCCGGGTGGTGCGCGCCAAGGTGACCGCGCTCGGCGGGACGGCCTCGGCGCCGCTGCGCACGGACCGCCGCGTCGCGGCGCCACGGCTGCTGGCCCGGCACGGCGTCCGGTTCCACCTCGTCACGCCCACCACCAATCACAAGGGCCAGGTGATCGTCGCGATCACGCCGGTGACCCCCGGTCGGTTCCTTGCCCGCCTGCGCCGAATCTGGCCCTCTGGAGGAAAGTAGTTTCATGAACATCTGCGTCGTCGCGCTCGGCAAGATCGGTCTGCCGCTCGCCGTGCAGTTCGCCTCGAAGGGGCACCGGGTGATCGGTGCCGACGTCTCCGAGCGGGTCGTCCAGCTGGTCAACGACGGTGCCGTGCCGTTCCCCGGCGAGGCCGACCTGGACGTCAAGCTGAAGGAGGCGGTCGCCGCCGGGCTGCTGTCGGCCACCACCGACACGGCCGCCGCGGTCGCCGAGTCCGAGGCGGTCGTCGTGGTCGTGCCGCTCTTCGTGGACGCCGAGGGCGTGCCGGACTTCGGCTGGATGGACGACGCCACCCGGGCCATCGCCCGCGGGCTCAAGCCGGGCACCCTGGTCAGCTACGAGACCACGCTGCCGGTCGGCACGACCCGCAGCCGCTGGGCGCCGATGCTGGAGGAGGGCTCCGGCCTGACCGCCGGCCAGGACTTCCACCTGGTGTTCAGCCCGGAGCGGGTGCTCACCGGCCGGGTCTTCGCCGACCTGCGCCGCTACCCCAAGTTGGTCGGCGGCATCGACGAGGCGTCGGCCGCGCACGGCGTGCGGTTCTACGAGGCGGTGCTGGACTTCGACGAGCGCCCCGACCTCGACCGCCCGAACGGCGTCTGGGACCTCGGCTCCGCCGAGGCGTCCGAGCTGGCCAAGCTCGCCGAGACGACCTACCGCGACGTCAACATCGGCCTGGCGAACCAGTTCGCCCGCTTCGCCGACACCGTGGGCGTCGACGTCACCAAGGTCATCGAGGCCTGCAACACCCAGCCGTACAGCCACATCCACTCGCCGGGCATCGCGGTCGGCGGCCACTGCATCCCGATCTACCCGCGGATGTACCTGTGGAACGACCCGGCGGCCACCGTGGTCCGCTCGGCCCGCGAGGCCAACGCCGCCATGCCGGAGTACGCCGTCGACCTGCTCGCCGCCGCGTACGGGGACCTGACCGGGGTGGGCGTGCTGGTGCTCGGCGCGGCCTACCGCGGCGGCGTCAAGGAGACCGCCTTCTCCGGCGTCTTCCCGACCGTCGAGGCGCTGCGCGCGCGGGGCGCCGTCCCGTACGTCGCCGACCCGATGTACTCCAACGAGGAGCTGGCCGCGCACGGCCTCCCCGGCTACCAGGGCGAGCCGGTCGGCGCCGCGGTGATCCAGGCCGACCACGCCGAGTACCGCAACCTCACCCCGGCCGACCTTCCGGGCGTGACGGTGCTGGTCGACGGCCGTCGGGTCACCGACCCGGCGCGCTGGACCGGCGTCCGCCGGGTGGTCATCGGCGGCTGACCCACCCGCAGCCCCCGGGCCCCGGCCGTGTGACGGCCGGGGCCCGCTTGCGTCGCGCCCCCTGCGCACCTGGGGGTGAGGATCGTCATCTCCCGTCCGCCCGTCGGGCACCCCGGCAATACTGGGGTCACGTGCCCTTCAGGTGGCCGCTGCCCGGGTGCCGGATCACCTCGACGTCGGGGCGGACAGGGAGCGGGCCGTTGTTCAACAGGGTGCGGAGCCAGCGGGGTTTCGCCGTGGCGGGCCTGACGCTGCTCGGCTACGGGGTCATGATCCTCTCCGGGGTCGTCGGTCTGGTGGTCCCGTACGCGGTCGCCGCGGCGGTGGTCATCGCCGGTGAGCTGACCCTCGCCACCCGGTACGCCGAGACCGGCGGGCTGCTCCGCAAGGCCGGCGTCGGGCTGGTCTTCCGACGCCTGGTCCGCGACCTGTCCGTGGCGCTGCTGGTGGTGAGCGCGGTCCGCCCCGGCCGGGCCGGCACGCTCGCGGTGCTGCTGTTGCCCGCCGCCCTCTGGACCGTGGCCGTCGGCACCACGGCGCTGGCCCGGGCGGTCGACGGGCGGGCCGCCACCCCGGCGCTGACCCGCAACCTCGACCTCGGCGCGCTGCGCCGGGCGCCGGTCCCGCCGGCCTGGGCGCGGCGCCTGGCCGGCCTGCGGCTGCCCCTGCTCAACGTGCTGCTCGTGCCGGCGGCCGTGGTGGCCGCGGCCACCGACCGGGTCGCACCGGTGGTGGTCACCGGCGTGGTCACCCTGGTCGCCGGGTTGGTCACCGCCGCGGTGCTGACACTCACCCGGCTGCCCGGCCGGGACGAGGCCCCCGGCGTGCTGCCCGCCGTGCACGACTGGCTGGCCCGGGAGCGGCCCGAGGTGGCGCTCTACTTCGCCGGCCCGGCCAAGGACGTCTACCAGGTCAACATGTGGCTCGCCCCGGTCGAGGCGGCCGGCCGGCGCGCGGTGGTGCTGCTGCGCTCCGAGGAGGCCTTCCACGAGCTGGCCGACACCCGGCTGCCGGTGATCTGCGTACCGGCCGGGGTGGACTTCATGAACCTCGACCTGGCCCCGATCCGGGTCGCCCTCTACGTGGCCAACGTCGGCGCCAACATCCACCTGCTGCGGGAGCCGGGCGTGAAGCACGTCTTCGTGGGCCACGGCGACAGCGACAAGCAGGCCAGCGTCAACCCGTACAGCAAGGTCTACGACGAGGTGTGGGTGGCCGGGCCGGCCGGCCGGGAGCGGTTCGCCCGGGCGGGGGTGGGCGTGCTGGACCGCGACATCGTGGAGATCGGCCGGCCGCAGCTCGCCGGGGTGCACACCTTCGGCTCGGGCGCCGCCGACCACGTGTTCACCGTGCTCTACGCCCCCACCTGGGAGGGCTGGCTGGACGACGACCCGTACCACACCTCGCTGGTGCTGATGGGGGAGCGGATCGTGTCCGGGCTGCTCGCCGCCGGCGGCCTGCGGCTGATCTACAAGCCGCACCCGCTGACCGGCACCCGGTCGGGGAAGGCGCGGGCGGCGCACGAGCGGATCGTCGCCCGGATCCGGGCCGCGGGCGGCCGCACCGACCCGACCTCGCTGGACGGCGCCGCGCACCTCGTGGTCACCGGCCGGACCCCGGCCCTGTTCGACTGCTTCAACGTCACCGACCTGCTGGTCAGCGACGTCTCCAGCGTGGTCTCCGACTGGGTGCAGAGCGAGCGGCCGTACGTGGTGGCCAACCCGGCCGGCCTGCCGGAGGACGAGTTCCGCCGCACCTTCCCCACGGCGCGCGCGGCGTACCTGCTCTCCCCCGACTGCCGTGAGCTGCCGGAGGTCCTGGCCGTCACCCGGGCCGGGGACGACCCGATGGCCGGGGCGCGGCGGGAGCTGAAGGCGTACCTGCTCGGCCCGCCCGGGGTGAACCCGATGGACCGCTTCCGCGACGAGATCGGCCGGCTCTGCGACTGACCGGCGCCGCGAGGCACGGGAGCGACGACCGGTCCGGTCGCCGCCCCCGTCGCGCGCTCAGCCCTGGTGCGGCGGGTTGTCGACGTCCCGCGAGACGACCTCACCCTTGGAGTCCACCCAGCCCTTCGGCCGGGCCGGGTTGCCGGCCACCAGCTGGTACGGCTTGACGTCCTTCGTCACCACCGAGCCGGCGGCGATCATCGCGTACTCGCCCACCTCGATACCGCAGACCAGGGTGGCGTTGGCGCCGATCGAGGCGCCCCGGCGGACCATGGTCGGGGTGATGGTCCAGTCCGGGTTCTGGGCGCGCGGGCGGAGGTCGTTGGTGAACACCGCGCACGGGCCGACGAAGACCTCGTCCTCGATCGTCACGCCCTGGTAGACCGAGACGTTGTTCTGGATCTTCACGCGGTCGCCGACGGTGACGTTCGCGTCGACGTACACGTTGCGGCCGATCACGCAGCCGGCGCCCACCTGGGCGCTCGACCGGACGTGGGCCAGGTGCCAGACCTTGGTGCCGTCGCCGACCTGGGCGCCGTCCTCCACGTCGGCCGTCGGGTGGACGAAGACGGAGGCGGACCGGTTGGTGGTGTCAGTCATGTCAACTCGCATCGTCGCAGGGCGCGTCGTCGCGCCGTCGGTGCCCGGCGGCCGCGCCGGTTGACCGCCGCGCGCCCGGCCGGGCCAGGACCACCCGACCGCGCCGGACTCCCGGAGCCGGCGCGCGGGCTCGACGCAGCATAACGAGCCGTCACGCGACCAGTTCCGCCACCGCGTCGGCGGCGGGCCGGTCGGCGGGCAGGGCGTGCGCCGCCAGCACCGCGTCGACCGGCAGGGCGGCGTAGAGGTGCGGGAAGAGCGCCCCGCCCCGGGACACCTCCCAGCGCAGCGCGTCGCCGAGCCGCGCCTCGTCCACCGCGAGCAGGGTGAGGCCGGCGACCCCGGCGAAGACCCGGCGGGCCGTCTCCACCACCTGGTCGGCCGCCGACAGGTGGATGAAGCCGTCCTGCTGGTCCATCGCGGTGCCGGTGAACCGCCCGGCCGCCTGCGCCTGGTCCCACTCGCTGGTGGCCAGAATCTTGTAGATCACCACCGCAGCCTAGAGACCCGCGCCCGCCCGCCGTGGGCCGGTTCCGGCGTACGCCCCCGGCCGCCCGCCCGGAGCCGGCATGCTCGGGGTGCGGCGGCCGCGGAGGGGTGGGCATGCAGAGCTACGACGACGACTGGACCGACGGCCAGCGGGGCGTCTACGACGAGTGCTACCGGGCCGGCGCCGACTGGGCCGGTGACCCCGACACCCCGACCGACGACGTCCAGCAGGTGATCAACCTCGGGCAGGCCGACGACGACTCCTTCACCGACGCCGAGATCGACTTCCCGCCGCTGGTGGACGCCGTGGCCGAGGCCACCGGCGAGAACGTGACGAGCGTGCCGGCCAGTCACGCCGACCCGGGTTTCCGGGGCTTCACCGACGGGGTCCGGGACGCCGTCGCGGACGAGGTCTTCGGCATCTGACGGCGGCCCGCCCGGGTCGGGCGGCGGGGCCGGTCAGGGCGACGCGTGCCACACCAGGCACAGGTATGTGCCGTACCACCCCGAGACGAGCAGGAGGAACCCGAATACCGCCAGCAGGGTGCTCCGGCGGGCCTTCGCCAGCCCCACGGCGATCGGCAGCAGCAGGGCGAAGGCCGGAACCAGGTAGCGGCCCTTCGCCCAGTAGTAGTTCTCCGTCCCGACGGTGATGAGGAAGAACGCGATCGAGTAGACCACCAGGGGCAGCGGGTACCGGTGCGAGACGAGCAGCACGATGAGCACCACGGCCAGGCCCATCAGCAGGGTGGACGTGTAGGCGACGAGGTTCTCCGGCTTGGTCAGCACCTGCTTGAACGTGGTGAACGTCGACGCTCCGCCGTCGAAGCCGATCCGCCAGATCTTCTCCTGCAGGTAGAAGTAGCCGTCGACCCGGCCCAGGCGATGCCCGACCCAGGCCAGGTAGCCCAGGTAGCCGAGGGGGGAGAGCGCCGCCGCGGCCCACGGTCGCCAGCCGTCCTGGCGACGGACGATCGCCACCAGCGCGGTCAACCCCACGGCGGCGGCCACGGTCGTGGCGGTGGGGCGGGACAGGCCGGCGACCAGACAGAGCAGGCCGGCGGTCAGCCACTGCCGGCGCAGCAGGGCGTACAGCGTCCACGCCACGAGCGCCGTGAAGATCGTCTCGGTGTAGGCCATGTTCTGCACGACGGCGTGCGGCAGGAGCGCCCAGAGGGCGACCAGGATCAGCCCGACCCGGCGGGACGCCACGTGCGCGCCGACCGCGTAGATGCCCCACGCGGCGGCCAGGCCGGCCGCCCACGACACGATCAGCGCCGAGACCGGGGCGGAGAACGGGGTGACCGCGGCGACCAACGCGATCAGGCCCGGATAGAGCGGGAAGAACGGCAGGTTGGACAGGTTGCTCTTCAACTGCTCCGGATGGTCGGCGGTCAGCCCCCGGTCGTACCCGTGCTCGGCGACCTGCACGTACCGGAGGGCGTCGAAACGGTTGTTCAGCAGGGACCAGAAGTCGGCCCCCGCCCGGTGGGCGAAGATCGCGAGGATGACCAGCCCGCTGAGCCGGAGCAGGGCGTAGAGCGCGAGCGCGGTCGCGGCCGGGTACCGCCGCCACAGGGCCGGACGGTCGTCCACCCAGCCGTCCGCGTCCACGCCACCGCCGGCGCCACCGGGACGGTCGGGGCCGGCGGACGGGGCGCCGACGGGGCCGGCGGCCGGGGAGTCAGGTGTGGTGGCAGCTGCGGACACAGAGCGGAACCTTAGCTCACCGGCGGCGTCCGCCGTCTCGACGGTGCGCCCGGGGTCTCCCCCCGCCGCGCCACGTCTGCCACCATTCGCAGGGCAGCACGTCGAGCGGATGGAGACACGGGTGCGGATCCTCCTGGTCGAGGACGATCGTCGGGTGGCCGCCGCCCTGTCGTCCGCGCTCACCCGGCGCGGATACGAGGTGGAGCACGCCGCCACCGTCGAGGCCGCGCTCTCCGCCGCGCCGTGCGACCTGGTGCTGCTCGACCTGACCCTGCCCGACGGCGACGGCACCGACCTGTGCCGGGAGCTGCGCCGGCGCAGCAGCCAGCTCGGCATCATCGCGGTGACCGCCCGGGGCGAGGAACGCGACCGGGTGCTCGGGCTGCGGCTGGGCGCCGACGACTACGTGGTCAAGCCGTTCTCGATGGTGGAGCTGCAGGCGCGGATCGAGGCGGTGCTGCGCCGGGCCGCGCACACCGTGCCGGAACGCAACCTCATCGAGGCGGGGGCCGTCCGCATCGACGTGGGCGGGCGGACCGTCACCGTGGCGGGCCGGCCGGTGGCGCTCACCCGCAAGGAGTTCGACATCCTGCTCTCCCTGGCCCGCCAGCCCGGGGTGGCCGTGCCCCGGGACCGGATCCTGCTCGACGTCTGGGGCACCACCTGGGCCGACCGGCACACCGTCGAGGTGCACGTCGGCTCGCTGCGCGGCAAGCTCGGCGACCCGACGCTGGTCGAGACCGTCCGCGGGGTCGGCTACCGGCTCCGCGGCGAGTGAGGAGGCCCCGGTGCGCCGCCGGCTGGTGATCAGCTACCTGCTGTTGATGGTGCTGGTGCTGCTCGCCCTGGAGACCCCCCTCGCCGCCACCCTGGCCACCCGGGAGACCGACCGGGTCCGCGCCGACCGGCTCGCCGACGCCACCCGGTTCGCCTCGCTGGCCGGCCCGGCGCTGCGCGGCGGCACCCCCGGCCCGCTCGACGGGGAACTGGCGGCCTACGACGACCTCTACGGCGTCGGCGCCGCCGTGGTGGACCGGGACCGCCGCACCGTGGCCGCCTCGGCCCGCTGGGAGTTCGGCGCGGGCACCGACCCGGCCCTGGACACCGCGCTCTCCGGGCAGCAGTTCAGCGGGCCGGAGTCGGTCTGGCCCTGGGGGGACGGGCCGCTCGTGGTGGCGGTCCCCATCAACGACGGCGGCGAGGTGCTCGGCGCCGTGATCACCACGACCCCGGCGGCCAAGGTGCGCCGCACCGTCACCGCCTGGTGGCTGCTGCTCGCCGGCATCGGCCTGCTCGCCGTGCTGGCGTGCGTCTCCACGGCGTTCGGGCTGGCCGGCTGGGTGCTCCGCCCGGTCACCGAGCTGGACGCGGTCACCCACGAGATCGCCGAGGGCCACCGGCGGGCCCGGGTCCGTCCCCGGCTCGGCCCGCCCGAGCTGCGCCGGCTGGCGACCAGCTTCAACGACATGGCCGACGCGGTCTCCGACGTGATGGACCGGCAGCGGGCGTTCGTCGCGCACGCCAGCCACCAGCTGCGCAACCCGCTGACCGCGCTGCGGCTGCGGGTGGAGGAGCTGGGGCCGAGCCTGACCGACCCCGACGGCCGGGCCGAGCACCAGCTCGCGCTGGAGGAGACCGACCGGCTGGCCACCGTGCTCGACGCGCTGCTCACCCTGGCCCGCGCCGAGCGGGAGGAGAACCAGCGGGTCACGGTCGACGCCGCCGGCATCGCCGCCTCCCGGGTGGCGGCCTGGCTGCCGCTGGCCCGGCACCGGTCGGTCACCCTCGCGCTCGACACGACCGGGGCGCCCGTGTACGCCCGGACCGTGCCGACCGCCATCGACCAGGCGCTCGACGCGCTGATCGACAACGCGGTCAAGTTCAGCGGCGCCGGGGGAGCGGTGACGGTGACCGTACGGCCGGCCGACGGCGGGACCGCCCTGGAGGTCCGGGACACCGGCCCCGGCATGACGGCCAGCCAGCTGGACCAGGCCACCGAGCGGTTCTGGCGGGCCCCGGACGTGCAGAACGTCGACGGCGCCGGGCTCGGGCTGACCATCGTCGCGGTGCTGGTCGACGCCTCCGACGGCCGGCTCACCATGCGCCAGGGCGACCCCCGGGGGCTGGTCGCCGAGGTGTGGTTCCCGGCCCCCGACGAGCCGGCCGAGCCGGACGGACCCGCCGCGGCGCCCGGCGGCGGCCCGGTCGAACGGGTCGGCTCCGAGACCGGGCGGCGCTGACCCCGCCTCAGGGTTTGGTGGCCCGGTACCACTCCGCCGCGCCCGGATGCAGCGGCAGCGGGGTGGTGACGATCGCCGCCCGGGGACTCATCCGGCCGGCCGCCGGGTGCGCGGCGGCCAGTTCCTCCCGGCGGTCCATCAGCAGCCGGGTCACCTCGCGCACCAGTTTCGTCGGCAGGTCGGCGCGGACGATCAGGTAGTTCGGGTTCGCCACCGTGCTGACCGGGTCCGCCCCGTAGACCGAGCGGGGGATGTCCCGGGTCACGTAGACCTGCCCGTAGCCGCTGCGCAGCGGCTCGGTCCACTCGCCCAGGTCGACCATCCGGATCGAGGTGCGCCCGGCCAGCTCGGCGACGCCGCGGACCGGCAGGCCGCCGGAGAAGAAGAACGCGTCGATCCGGCCCGCACGCAGCGCCGCCAGCGAGTCGTCCAAGCCGAGGTGCTCCTGGACCACCGTGCCGCCGAGCTGCGCCACGCTGAGCAGCCGGGTGGCGGTGACCTCGGTGCCGGAGCCGTCGGCGCCCACCGACACCCGCCGCCCACGCAGGTCGGCGAGGGTGCGTACCGGGCCGCCGGCGGTGGTGACGAGGTGCAGCAGGTCGTCGTAGACCCGGGCCACGGCGAGCACCGTGGGGTGCTCCGGCGCGTGCGGCGGCAGCACGTCGGCCTGGGTGAAGCCCAGCTCCGCCTCGCCCGAGCCGACCAGCCGGACGTTCTGCGCGGACGCCGCCGTGACCACCACGCTGGCCCGCACGCCGGGCAGCTCCCGGTTGAGCAGGGCGGCCAGCGACTGGCCGAAGGCGTGGTAGACGGCCGTGGGGCTACCGGTCGCGATCCGGATCCGCACCGGCTCCGTGGGCTCGTCCCGGCAGCCGGCCAGGCCGGCCACGAGCAGCAGCAACAGCGCCAGCGGGGCCGCCGTCCGGCGCCGGCCGCGCACAGACCAGTGTCGGCTCACGGGCTGAACTGTGCGCCGCCGACCACCCGCCGCGCAAGCCCGGCCGCCCGACCCCGCCCCCGCGGCCGTGCGGTGACCGCGGGCGGGGCGCGGTCAGCAGGCCGCGGCGGGGGCCAGCTTGGCGCTCTCGGTGATCCGCACCCGGTGCGGGCCGTTGGCCACGCTCACCAGGAAGCAGCCCGCGCCGGGCCGCAGCACCGCCGGGACCTCCAGCAGCGCCGCGCCCCGGACCAGCACCGCGGCCAGGTCCCGGTCGGCCAGCCGGATGCCGAGGCTGTGCCGGCGTACGTGCCGGCCGCCGGCCAGCAGCGCCGCCCGCCACGCCGCGGCGGCCAGCCGCGGCCGCCACACCCGGCGGGCCGTGGACGCCCCGGGGAAGGGCCCGCCGAGCAGCTCCCGGCGGCCCTGCCGCCAGCCGGCCTCCAGCAGGGTCGCGTACGCCGGCCGGTGCTCCCGGGGCACCGACAGCCGGTGCAGCTCGTACCGGCGGCGCAGGCCGCCGGTGGCCAGTTCGTGGTTCACCGGCACGTCCAGCCGGTGCAGCAGCTGCCGCATCCGGTGCGCCGCGTCCTCGCGGTTGAACTCGGCGATCCCGCCCCGGTACGCCCCGACGTCGAGCCGGCGGGCGTCGGTGGCCGGGGGCGGGGTGCAGCGCACCAGGCAGGCGACCTCGAAGGCGTCGGCCAGGGTGAGCCAGTCCAGTGGCGGGGGTGGTGACGACTGGCGGGGCCGGTCGAGCAGTGCGGTGGACTCGGGGGCCATCGGAACAGCTCCTTGGTCGGCGTCGGGGTTCCTTAACCGTGGCCCCCGCCGTCCGCACCGCGAAACCGCTGCGACCGAGCCTTGAGCAAAATTTGCGGCAAGCCGCCCTCAGAGCTCGGTGACGACCACGTCGACCTGGCGGGGGCGGCCGGCCGCCCCCGGCTGCTCCTCGACCTGATACTTCAGCTCGCGCAGCGCACCGACCAGCGCGTCGGCGGTCCGCGGCCGGGCCCCGGCGGTGAGCAGGTCGCGGACCAGCCGGCCCTTGGTGGCCTTGTTGAAGTGGCTCACCACCGACCGGGTCGGCGCCCCGTCGACCTCCCGCTCGTGCAGCACCCGCACGGTCACGGTGCGCTCGGCGACGGCCCCGCGCGGCGCCCAGGTGGCCGCGTACGCGCCGGAGCGCAGGTCCAGCACCGGACCCTTCCCGGCGGCCGCCGTCATGGCCTCCGCCAGCGCCGCGCGCCAGTACGCCGACAGCGCCCCGACGCCCGGCAGTCGCGCCCCGACCGGGCAGCGGTAGGGCGGGATCCGGTCGGTGAGGCGTACCGCGCCCCACAGGCCCGAGCTGACCAGCACCGAGCGGCGCGCCAGCCGCTCCGCCGCCGGAGGCAGCGTGGCCAGGTCGAGCGCCTCGTAGAGCACCCCCGTGTAGATCCGCCCGGCGGGCGCGGTGGCCGCCGCCCGCAGCCGCGCGTTGCGCCGCAGCTCACCGCGCTGCCCCTCGCTCAGCCCCAGCGCCTCGCGGGCCGCCGCCTCGTCCGGGCCGGCGCAGAGGTCGACGAGTGCGCCGAGCACCTTCTCCCGGGCCGGGTTCAGCTCCGGCAGGGAGAGCTTCGACAGGTCCAGCCGCCGGCCGGTGCCGGCCTCGGCCTTCCCCTCCGACGGGGGCAGCAGGATGAGCATCGGCACAGCGTACGGCCCGGGTTCAGCGCCACGGCCGCACGGCGGCATCCGGGTGGTACACCCGATAGCCGCCGACCTCGGCCACCACCGCCGCGTCGGCCCGGTCGCCGAGCATCCGGCGCAGCCCGCGCTCCGCCGACGAGCCGACGGCCACCACGTACCCGGGCCGGGCCGCCCGCCCCACCCGCTTCCAGTACGCCGGATAGCGGTTCTGCCCCGGGCTCAGGTCGCCGTCGAGCACCGCGCAGACCACCGCCTCGCCGGTGTTGAAGATCAGCCGGTTGCAGGTCCAGTAGTCCCCGTACACCTCGTGCAGCCCGGCCCGGCGCACCGCGTCGGCCAGCTCCCGGGCCTGCCGCTCCTCGGCGCGCAGCGACGGGGCGTCCGCCACGAACGCCACGGTGCCCGCGAGGGTGGCGGCCACCAGCGCGGCCAGCACCAGCCCGGCCAGCGCGCCGGCGAGCCGGGCGGCCCCGCCCGCGGTGGCCCGGACCGCGTGCGCGGCGGCCCGCCAGAGCGGCCAGAGCACCGCCGGCAGCGAGATCTGGAGCACCGACAGGTAGCGGGAGTTGCCCAGCGGGTCGGTCGCGGCGAGCGGGCTGCGCACGTATGCCAGCAGGGTCAGCGCCGCACCGGCGACCAGGGCGAGCACCGCCACGGCCCGGGTCCGCGCGGCCGGGTCCGTGGCCCGGCGGAACGCGACCAGCGCGAGCCCGGCGGCGGCCACCAGCAGCACCGGGTAGAGCAGCCCGAACCACTGCGCCCAGCGGGCGCAGCCGTCCATCGGGCAGAGCCCCGAGGCCAGCGGCACCCCCTCCAACAGGCCGCCGTGCAGCCGCTCGGCCAGCGACGGGGTCGCGCCGTCCTTCGTGCTGATCTCCCGGAACACCGACAGCGAGTCCTGCCCGTCCGGGGCAACCAGGTTGTCCTTCACCATGGGCGCGACACCGAGCACGAAGCCCACCACGAGCAGCACCCCCGGCCAGCCCACCAGGTCCCGGGGCGCGGCCCAGAGCAGCAGCAACCCGGCCACCGCCAGGTAGGGCACGATCAGCCAGTCCGACCAGAGCGCCACCCCGGCCAGCAGCCCGAACAGGCCGGTGGCCAGCCAGCGGTGCCGGACCCGGCGCTCGCCGAGGGCCACCGCGATCAGCACCATCGCCAGCACCGCCGGCTTCACCTCCGGCCGGCCGCCGACCGCGGTGAGCTGGTCGCGGACCACCCGTTCGGAGCCGAGCGCCAGCAGGCCCACCACGAAGGTGGCCAGCCAGGGGGAGAAGAGCCGGCGGGTCAACCGGTACGCCAACCACAGGAAGACCGCGTAGAGCGCCAGCAGCGGCAGCCGCAGCACCGGCCAGCTCGCCCCGGCCCAGCCCACCAGCGGGGCCGCCAGGTAGGACTCCAGCATGCCCATGTAGCGCTGGCCGTAGAGGAAGACCGGCCGCTCGTTGCCGGTGGCGATGTGCAGGGCGGCCAGGCCGAAGGTCGCCTCGTCGCTGTTCGAGGTGGGCAGGGTGAGCAGCGTCAGCACCAGCCGGTAGCCCACCCCGGCGACGCCGAGCAGCAGCGCCACCAGGGCCGGCCGGTCCAGCGCCGGACGCCATCGTCCCGGGTCCCGCTCTGGTCTCGACACGACCAACGCCCCCGTCGTCGCCTCGACCGCAGTCTGTCACGCCCGGCGTCGGGCGGCGGGGGGATCGGCGCAGACCACTCGCGTGGCCGGTGCGCGCGGGTTGTGGCAGGGTGACAGCGTGCCACCCACACCACCGGACCAACTGGCCGTGCCGCAACTGCACCGGGCCGCCCGCATCGAGGACGCCCTGCACGGCCTGGTGGAGCGCCGGCTGCGGCGCACCGGGTGGCAGGCCAACATCATCGCGTACGCCGGGTACGGCGCGCCCGGCTGGGCGCGGGTGCTCTGCCGGGTGCTGCTCGGCCGCCCCGACACCCGCCAGCGCGGCCGGCTGGAGAAGGTCCGGGGCTGGCGCAGCTTCACCACCCTGCCCGCCAAGCACGCGAAGGTCACCATCGAGGCGGGCGGCGTCACCCAGGAGGCGACCGCGGACCGCAGCGGCTTCGTCGACACCGTCATCAAGGCCGACTTCACCCCGGGCTGGGGCTGCGTACGCCTCAGCGTGGCCGACGCCGAACCCGTGGAGGCGCTGGTCCGCATCCTCGACCCGGAGGTCCGGTTCGGCATCCTCTCCGACATCGACGACACGGTCATGGTGACCGCGCTGCCCCGGCCGCTGCTCGCCGCCTGGAACACGTTCGTCCTCGACGAGCACGCCCGGGCCGCCGTCCCCGGCATGGCGGTGCTGTACGAGCGCCTGGTCACCGCCCACCCCGGGGCCCCGGTCTTCTACCTTTCCACCGGCGCCTGGAACGTCGCCCCTACGCTGACCCGGTTCCTCTCCCGGCACCTCTACCCGGCCGGTCCGCTGCTGCTCACCGACTGGGGGCCGACCGCCGACCGGTGGTTCCGCAGCGGCCGCGAGCACAAGCGGGCCACCCTGGCCCGGCTGGCCCGGGAGTTCCCCGACGTCCGCTGGCTGCTCATCGGCGACGACGGGCAGCACGACCAGGAGATCTACCGCGAGTTCGCCGCCGCCCACCCGGACAACGTGGCCGGGGTGGCGATCCGCCGCCTCTCGCCCACCCAGTCGGTGCTCGCCGGCAGCCTGCCCACCCCACCGGGCCGCCCCTCGGCCGGCCCGGTGGGCCAGAAGTGGCTCGCGGCGCCGGATGGCGCCGGCCTCTGGAAACTCCTCCGCGAAGCCGGCCTGGTCTGAGCCCCTGCCCTTTTCCTCGTTGATCATGAGGTTGACGGCGAAGTCGATCTCTTCCAGTGCCGTCAACCTCATGATCGACGTGGTGTCGGGGTCTGGGGGGCTTGTCGGGCGGGGTCAGGTGCGGTTTGTCATGCCGGGTCCGTCATTCATTTTGCGCCGGTCATTGCGGCGTCGGTGTCGGCAGTGGGGTCGGTCGTGCCGGCGTCGGCGCCTGGGGCCTCGGCCGGGTCGGTTGCGGCTGAGTCGGAGGGGTCGTCGCTCCTGCCGTTCGACGCGCCTTCCTGTTGGTCGGCGTCGTTCTGCCCGCCTGCGTTGCCGATGCCCTGGCCCGGGTCCGCCGGGGCGCAGCCCGGCACGCTCGGGTCGGCCACCATGTAGACCTGTCCCTGGCCACCCTGGTTCACGCCCTCGCCGGTTTGGTTCATGCCCTTGTTCCGGCCGGGAGCCTGGTCGGCGCCCCGGCCCTGGCCCTGGCCGCTCTGGCCCTGGCCGACGTCCTGGCCCTGGCCGCTCTGGCCCTGGCCGACGTCCTGGCCCTGGCCGCTCTGGCCCTGGCCGACGTCCTGGCCCTGGCCGCTCTGGCCCTGGCCGACGTCCTGGCCCTGGCCGCGCTGGTCGCGGGCGGCCTGGCGGGCGGCGCGGATCTGCTGGACGATCGCCCGGAGCTGCTGGATGCGCGCTCGGACCTGCTGAAGCCGCTGTGCGACCCGCTTCCCGGCGGCTGCCGCCTGGCCGCCGTCGGCGGCCTGGTCGCCGTCCGCGGCCTGGTCTCCGTCGTCGGCGGCCTGGTCGCCGTTCTGCTGCCCATCGGCCGCCTGACCGTCCTGCTGCTCGGCCTGGCCCTGCTGGTCCGCTGCCGCCTCGCCGCTGTTCTGCTGGCCCGCGCCTTCCTGCGCGCCGGCACCCTGCTCATCGCCCGGCGCCCCGCCTGCCTGCTGGCCGTCTCCCGCTTGCTGGCCGCCGTCCGCCTCCTGGCCGTCGCCGGCCTGCTGGCCGCCGTCCGCTTGCTGGCCGTCACCGGCCTGCTGGCCGCCGTCCGCCTGCTGGGCCGCCTGCACGATGGCGGCGATCTGCTCCAGCAGGCCACCGATCGCGTTGATGATGCCGGCGGCCCGCTCCGCGCCACCCGCCACGCCGCCAGCCGCACCAGCCTTGCCAGCCGCACCAGCCTTGCCAGCCGCACCACCAGCCTTGCCGGCCGCACCACCAGCCTTGCCGGCCGCACCACCAGCCTTGCCGGCTCCGCCTGCATTGGCAGCTCCACCAGCTTCACCGGCTCCGCCCGCATTGCCAGCTCCACCGGAATTGCCAGCCCCGCCAGCTCCGCCGGCCGCAGCCCCGGCCTTCCCGGCCTGTGCCTCCTGGGCGCCCTGCACGATGCCGCGTACCTCGTTCACGAGGCCGGTGAGCCGCTTCACCCGTGCCCGGGTGACCTGCGGGTCGACGAGCTGGCCGGAGCGCTCGCCGGCCATCTGCTCGGTCACCGCCCAGGCGCGGCCGAGCTGCGTGCCCATCGCCTGTTCCCACGGCACGCTCGGGCAGACCGCACCGGCCACCTCGACCGTCCCGGTGCAGCCGGCGGCGGTCCGGCGCTGCTGGATGAGGTCGACCACGGCCTGCCGGTTGGCGATCCGGGCCGCCGAGTTGGCGTCCGGGTTGCGGCGCTGGTCGGCGATGAAGGTCAGGTTGTTGCGCAGCGCGGTGTCCAGGCCCTGGCAGTTCTCGGCGGCCTGGCCGGTGCCGGTGGCGACCGCGAACGCCGCACCGGCCGTCATGGCCAGCGCCACGCCGCCCGCGATCTTCCGGTTACGGGACGAGCCCGCCGTCCTCCGTCGCCTGGTTGTGCTTCTGCTCCACGCCATCGAAGCTCCTCCGCCTCGTCCGTCACGGGTGTCCGGCATCCGTCCAGCGGTACGGAGGGTGACGCACGTCCGTTCAGGTCGATCGCGGCTCCGCGCGACATCTCGACGCAGCGTAGTGATCGCGGGCGATGGCGCTACTCTCCGTGCATATCGCGCGCGGCGCCCGGAGATCTTGGCGAGTTACGGTTCGCCCCGAACGGCAACTCGCCAAGATCCGGCAGCCGGCCACGGGACGCCACGCCACGGAGCACGGACCCCACGCCACGGACCACCGGGCCGCGAGTAGCGAGCAAGCGGGAGGAGGGCAGTGGCGTTCAGGCGGGGCGGAGCCAGAGGACGCCGAGTGGCGGCACCCGCAGCGCCGTTGACGCCGGCATGCCGTGCCAGGGGACGCTCTCGGCGTGCACGGTGCCGAGGTTGCCCACCCCCGACCCGCCGTAGTGGTGGGCGTCGGTGTTGAGCAGTTCGGTCCAGGCGCCGCCGGCGGGCAGGCCGACCCGGTAGCCCTCCAGCGGCAGCGCGGAGAAGTTGGCCACGCAGACGAGGGTCTGGCCGTCGGGGGCGATGCGGATGAACGAGACGGTGTTGTTGGCGACGTCGTCCCCGGCGATCCAGCGGAATCCGGCGGGGTCGGTGTCCTGCGCCCAGAGTGCCGGGGTCTCCCGGTAGACCCGGTTGAGGTCGCCGACGAGGCGCTGCACGCCGGCCCGGGCCGGGTCGTGCAGCAGGTACCAGTCGAGGCCGCGTTCCTCGCTCCACTCGCGGTCGTCGGCGAGTTCGCAGCCCATGAAGAGCAGTTGCTTGCCGGGGTGCGCCCACATGTACGCGAGCAGCGCCCGGACGTTGGCCAGCCGCTGCCAGATGTCGCCGGGCATCTTGCCGGTGAGGGAGCCCTTGCCGTGCACCACCTCGTCGTGGCTGATGGGCAGCACGTAGTTCTCGCTCCAGGCGTACGCCAGGGAGAAGGTGAGCTGATGGTGGTGGTGCTGCCGGTAGATCGGGTCCTTGGAGGTGTAGAGCAGGGTGTCGTGCATCCAGCCCATGTTCCACTTGAAGCCGAAGCCCAGCCCGCCCTCGGCGGTGGGCCGGGTGACGCCCGGCCAGGCGGTGGACTCCTCGGCGACCATCACCACCCCGGCGTGGTGCTTGTAGACGGTGGCGTTGACCTCCTGGAGGAACGCGATGGCTTCCAGGTTCTCCCGGCCGCCGTGCACGTTGGGCGCCCACTGGCCCTCCTGGCGGGAGTAGTCCAGGTAGAGCATCGAGGCGACCGCGTCGACCCGCAGGCCGTCGACGTGGAACTCGCCCAGCCAGTAGAGGGCGTTGGCGACCAGGAAGTTGCGCACCTCGCGGCGGCCGAAGTCGAAGACGTACGTGCCCCAGTCGGGGTGCTCGCCGCGGCGCGGGTCGGGGTGCTCGTAGAGGGGGGTGCCGTCGAAGCGGGCCAGGGCCCACTCGTCCTTGGGGAAGTGCGCCGGCACCCAGTCGAGGATGACCCCGATGCCCGCCTGGTGCAGCCGGTCGACCAGGTGGCGGAACTCGTCGGGGTCGCCGAACCGGGCGGTGGGGGCGTAGTAGCCGGTGACCTGGTAGCCCCAGGAGCCGCCGAACGGGTGCTCCATGACGGGCAGGAACTCGACGTGGGTGAAGCCGAGTTCGGTGACGTACGCGGTGAGCTGCTCGGCCAGTTCGCGGTAGCCGAGGCCGGGGCGCCAGGAGCCGAGGTGGACCTCGTACACGCTCATGGGCTCCTGGTGCGGCTGCCGGCGCGCCCGGCGGGTCAGCCAGTCGGCGTCGCCCCAGGCGTACCGGGAGTGGTGCACCACGGAGGCGGTGGCGGGCGGCACCTCGGTGCGGGCTGCCATCGGGTCGGCCTTGTCCCGCCAGTGCCCGTCGGCGCCGAGGATGCGGTACTTGTACCGGCTGCCCACGGTGGCGCCGGGAACGAAGATCTCCCACACCCCGCTGGAGCCGAGGGAGCGCATCGGCCAGCCGTCGTCGGGCCCCCAGCCGGTGAAGTCGCCGACGACCCGCACTCCGCGGGCGTTGGGCGCCCAGACGGTGAACGCCACGCCCTCGTCGAAGACCCGGGCGCCGAGCGCCTCCCAGAGCCGTTCGTGCCGGCCCTCGCCGATCAGGTGCAGGTCCAGCTCGCCGAGGGTGGGCGGGTAGCGGTACGGGTCGTCGTGCACCGCGCCGTCGACCTCGACCCGGTAGTCGAGCACCTCGCCGGGGAGCACGGCCTCGAAGACGCCCCCGTCGTGCACCCGCTTCATGGGGTGCCGCTCGTCGCCGGCGACGACGGTCACGTCGGTCGCGCCCCGGCGCAGGGTCCGGATGGTGGTGCGCCCGTCGGCGGGGTGCGCGCCGAGCGTGGCGTGCGGGTCGTGCGCCTGGCCGGCGATCAGCTGGTCCATCGTGCGTCGTCCTTCGCGGCCGGTGCGGTCGGGGCGGTGCCGCCGGAGAGGTCGGCGGGTACGTCTTCGACGGTCAGGTCGGGCGCCGCCGGGGCCGGCGGCGCGGCCTCGGGCTCGGCCGGCGGGGCGGGCCGCCGCACGGTGAGCACGTGCGCGGGTTGCAGGTACGGGTCGAGCCGCACCGCGTTGCGCTGCCCCCAGTCGTAGTCGGTGCCGGTCAGCTCGTCGTGCACGGTGAACCGCTCGTGCCAGTCGAAGCCGAGCGCCGGCATGTCGAGGGTGGTGTTGCCCCACTGCACGGCGCGGGAGTCGAACGAGCAGACCACGATCACCGTGTTGCCGGTGTCCGGGTCGTGCTTGGACCAGCAGAGCAGCGCCGGGTTGTCGATGTCGTGGAAGCGCAGGTTGCGCAGCCGGTGCAGGGCGGGGTTGTCCCGGCGGACCCGGTTGAGGGTGGCGATGAACGGGGCGAGCGAGCGGCCCTGCTCCTGCGCGCCCGCCCAGTCCCGGGGGCGCAGCTCGTACTTCTCGTTGTCCAGGTACTCCTCGGCGCCGGGGCGGGCGACGTGCTCGAACAGCTCGTAGCCGGCGTACATGCCCCAGGAGGGGGAGAGCAGCGCGGCCAGCACCGCCCGGATCTTGAACATCGGCGGGCCGCCGTGCTGGAGGGACTCGTGCAGGATGTCGGGCGTGTTCGGCCAGAAGTTGGGCCGCATGTAGTCGGCCGCCGCGACCAGCTCCGTGCAGTATTCCCGCATCTCGGCCGCCGACGTGCGCCAGGTGAAATAGGTGTACGACTGGGTGAAGCCGATCTTCCCGAGGCCGTGCATGATCGCGGGGCGGGTGAACGCCTCGGCGAGGAAGAGCACGTCCGGGTCGACCTTCTTGACCTCCCAGATCAGCCAGTGCCAGAAGTCGAACGGCTTGGTGTGCGGGTTGTCGACCCGGAAGATCCGGATGCCCTCGCCGACCCAGTGCAGCACCACCCGCAGGATCTCCGCCCGGATGCCCTCCGGGTCGTTGTCGAAGTTCAGCGGGTAGATGTCCTGGTACTTCTTCGGCGGGTTCTCGGCGTACGCGATGCTGCCGTCGGCCCGGGTGGTGAACCACTCCGGGTGCTCGGTCACCCACGGGTGGTCCGGGGCGCACTGCAACGCCAGGTCCATGGCCACCTCCAGGCCCTGCTCGGCGGCCGCGGCGATGAAGTCGCGGAAGTCCTCCGGCGTGCCCAGGTCGGGGTGGATGGCGTCGTGGCCGCCCTCGGCGGCGCCGATCGCCCACGGCGAGCCGACGTCGTCCGGCCCGGCGGTGAGCGCGTTGTTGGGGCCCTTGCGGTTGACCCGGCCGATCGGGTGGATCGGCGGCAGGTAGAGCACGTCGAAGCCCATGGCGGCGACGCCGGGCAGCCGGTCCAGGGCGGTCACGAAGGTGCCGGAGCGGGCGGGCGCGTCGACGGTGGCCGCGACGGCGCCCTCGGAGCGGGGGAAGAACTCGTACCAGGCGGAGAACAGCGCCCGCGGCCGGTCGACCCAGAGGCTGTGCTCCTCGCCGGTGGTGACCAGCTCGCGGACCGGGTGGTCCCACAGCAGCGGGGCCAGGTCGAGCGCCGGGCCGACCCGGCGGGGCAGGTCCTCGTCGGCGTCGCGCAGCGCGGCGATGGCGGCCCGGACCCGGTCCAGGTCGTCCTTCGGCACGAGGTCGAGGGCGGCTTCGAGGACCCGGACGCCCTCGGCCAGGTCGTTGGCCAGCTCGGCCGGACCCTGGCCGGCGGCGAGCTTCTTGGTGACGGCGTTCTGCCAGGTCAGGTACGGGTCCTGGAACGCCTCCACGGTGAACCGCCAGGTGCCGACCGCGTCGGGGCGGATGGTGGCGTGCCAGCGGTCCTGGCCGGGCTCGCCGGGGCGCATCCGGGTGAACGGGCGGGCGGCGCCGTCCGGGCCGAGCCAGACCACGTTGCAGCCGAGCGCGTCATGGCCCTCCCGGTAGGCGCGGGCCGACACGGGCACGATCTCGCCGACCACCGCCTTGGCCGGGTAGCGACCGCAGGAGACGACGGGGGAGACGTCTTCGATCGGGAACCGTCCAGTCACCGGTTCAACCTACTGCGCGAGATCGCTTCGCGCTCAGGTCAGCCGGCGGCGCCCACCGACCGGTACACCTCCAGCGTGCGCTGCGCGATGGTGTCCCAGGAGAAGTGTTCGACGGCCCGGCGGCGGCCGGCGCGGCCGAACTCCTCGGCCCGCTTCGGGTCGGCCAGCAGGTCGTTGATGGTCGCCGCCAGGTCGGCCACGAAGCGCTCCGGGTCCAGCGGCCGGCCGCTGCCGTCGCCGGCCTGCTCGATCGGGACCAGCAGCCCGGTCTCGCCGTCGGCGACCACCTCGGGGATGCCGCCGGTGGCGGTGGCCACCACGGCTGTCTCGCACGCCATCGCCTCCAGGTTGACGATGCCCATGGGCTCGTAGACCGACGGGCAGACGAAGATGGTGGCGTGGGTGAGCACCTGGATCACCTCGTGCTTGGGCAGCATCTCGGCGATCCAGATCACGCCCGAGCGGCCGGCCCGCAGCTCGGCGACCAGGCCCTCCACCTCGGCGGCGATCTCCGGCGTGTCGGGGGCGCCGGCCAGCAGCACGAGCTGGGTGTCGGCGGGCAGCTCCCGGGCCGCCCGCAGCAGGTACGGCAGGCCCTTCTGCCGGGTGATCCGGCCGACGTAGACCACGCTGGGGCGGCCCGGGTCGATGCCGAGCCGGTCCACCACGTCGGTGCCGGGATCCGGGGCGTACTGCGCGGTGTCGATGCCGTTGTAGACGACCCGCACCCGCTCGGGGTCGACCGCCGGGTACGCGGCCAGCACGTCCCGCCGCATCCCCTTGCTCACCGCGATGACCGTGTCGGCGGCCTCGAACGCGGTCCGCTCGCACCAGGAGGAAAGCGCGTAGCCGCCGCCGAGCTGCTCGGCCTTCCACGGGCGCAGCGGCTCCAGGCTGTGCGCGGTGACCACGTGCGGGACCCCGTGCAGCAGCTTCGCGGTGTGTCCGGCCAGGTTGGCGTACCAGGTGTGGCTGTGCACCACGTCGGTGCCGGCCGCGCCGGCGGCCATCTCCAGGTCGACGCCCATGGTGCGCAGCGCGGCGTTCGCGCCGGCCAGCGCGGCCGGCTCGGCGTAGGCGGTGACGCCCGGCTCGTCGCGGGGCGCGCCGAAGCAGTGCACCCGCACGTCGGCGAGGCGGCGCAGCTCGCGCGCGAGGTACTCCACGTGCACCCCGGCGCCGCCGTAGACCTCCGGCGGGTACTCGCGGGTGAGCAGGTCGACACGCAGCCGGGCGGAATCGCTCATGACCGGCACCCTAGCGTGCTTTCCCCCGCCGCACCGGGTGCGGAAACGTGCCCGTACGAGTGGTGAAGTCGGTGCGGGATGGATAGCGTCTGTGCATGGCTGCCAAGGTGCTCGCGATCGTCCTGGCCGGCGGGGAGGGCAAGCGCCTGATGCCCCTCACGACCGACCGGGCGAAGCCGGCCGTCCCCTTCGGCGGGATGTACCGCATGGTCGACTTCGTCCTCTCCAACCTGGCCAACGCCGGCTATCTCAAGATCGTCGTGCTCACCCAGTACAAGTCCCACTCGCTGGACCGTCACATCACGCAGACGTGGCGGATGTCGACGATGCTCGGCAACTACGTCACCCCGGTGCCGGCGCAGCAGCGCCGCGGCCCGTGGTGGTTCGCCGGCTCGGCCGACGCGATCTACCAGAGCTTCAACCTGATCAACGACGAGCAGCCGGACCACGTGATCGTCTTCGGCGCCGACCACATCTACCGGATGGACCCGCGGCAGATGGTGGAGGACCACATCGCCTCGGGCGCCGCGGTCACCGTGGCCGGCATCCGGCAGCCGCTGTCGATGGCCGACCAGTTCGGGGTGATCGAGGTCGGTGAGGACGGCCGGCGGATCCGGGCCTTCCGCGAGAAGCCCACCGACGCCGTGGGGCTGCCCGACGCGCCCGACCAGATCTACGCCTCGATGGGCAACTACGTCTTCAGCACCAAGGCGCTCTGCGAGGCGGTCGAGCGCGACGCCGAGGACAAGACCAGCAAGCACGACATGGGCGGCAGCATCATCCCCATGCTGGTCGAGCGGGGCGAGGCCAACGTCTACGACTTCAAGGACAACGAGGTGCCGGGCAGCACCGACCGCGACCGCGGCTACTGGCGGGACGTGGGGACGCTCGACTCCTTCTACGACGCCCACATGGACCTCATCAACGTCCACCCGGTGTTCAACCTCTACAACTTCGACTGGCCGATCTACAGCAACCAGCCGCCGTACCCGCCGGCCAAGTTCGTGCACGCCTGGGGCGAGCGGGTCGGCCGCGCGGTCAGTTCGATGGTGTCGCCCGGCTCGGTGATCTCCGGCTCGCTGGTGGAGAACTCGATCGTCTCGCCGAAGGTGAAGGTGCACTCCTGGGCGCACGTGGACGGCTCGGTGCTCATGGAGGGTGTCGAGATCGGCCGGCACGCGGTGGTCCGCCGCGCCATCCTGGACAAGAACGTCTACGTGCCGGAGGGCGCCGAGATCGGCGTCGACCTGGAGAAGGACCGCCAGCGGTACACCGTCTCCGACAACGGCATCGTCGTCATCGGCAAGGGCCAGCGCGTCGAGCCCTGATCCGCCCGCACTTCGCTTGGAGGTTCCGACCGTGGCCCATCCTCGTGCCGGCCAGCCCGCCGAGCCCGCCGACCTGGTCGACGTGCCCCGGCTGGTCACCGCCTACTACGCCGGGCACCCGGATCCGGGTGACCCCGCTCAGCAGGTCTCGTTCGGCACCTCCGGGCACCGCGGGTCGAGCCTGCGCAACGCCTTCAACGAGGACCACATCCTCGCCGTCACCCAGGCGCTCTGCGACTACCGGCGGGAACAGGGCCTGGACGGGCCGCTCTTCCTGGCCCGGGACACCCACGCGCTCTCCGCCCCCGCGGAGGTCAGCGCGCTGGAGGTGCTCGCCGCCAACGACGTCACCGTGCTGGTGGACAGCCGGGACGGCTACACCCCCACGCCCGCGCTGTCGCACGCCATCCTCACCCACAACCGGGGCCGCACGGCCGGGCTCGCCGACGGCATCGTGATCACGCCGTCGCACAACCCGCCCGACGACGGCGGCTTCAAGTACAACCCCACTCACGGCGGGCCCGCCGACACCGACGTCACGAAGTGGATCCAGGACCGCGCGAACAGCATCCTCGCCGCCGGGCTCAAGGAGGTGAAGCGCATCCCGTACGCGCGGGCGCGCGCCGCCGACACCACCGGGGAGTACGACTTCCTCGCCCGCTACGTCGACGACCTGCCCGCCGCGCTGGACATCGCCGCGATCCGGGACGCCGGGGTGCGCATCGGCGCCGACCCGATGGGCGGGGCGAGCGTGGCGTACTGGGGGGAGATCGCCGAGCGGCACCGCCTCGACCTCACCGTGATCAACCCGACGGTCGACCCGACCTGGCGGTTCATGACCCTCGACGGGGACGGCAAGATCCGAATGGACTGCTCGTCGCCGAACGCCATGGCCTCGCTCATCGCGGCCCGCGACCGGTTCGCGGTCTCCACCGGCAACGACGCCGACGCCGACCGGCACGGCATCGTCACGCCGGACGGCGGCCTCATGAACCCCAACCACTACCTGGCCGTGGCCATCGGCCACCTGTTCCGGACCCGGGAGCAGTGGGGGCCGGCGGCGGCGGTCGGCAAGACGCTGGTCTCCTCCTCGATGATCGACCGGGTCGCCGCCGACCTGGGCCGCCCGCTGCTGGAGGTGCCGGTCGGCTTCAAGTGGTTCGTGCCCGGCCTGCTCGACGGGGCGGTCGGCTTCGGCGGCGAGGAGAGCGCCGGCGCCTCCTTCCTGCGCCGCGACGGCAGCACCTGGACCACCGACAAGGACGGCATCCTGCTCTGCCTGCTCGCCTCGGAGATCATCGCCACCACGGGGAAGACCCCGAGCGAGCACTGGGCCGAGCTGGCCGAACGCTTCGGCGCGCCCGCGTACGCCCGGATCGACGCCCCGGCCAGCCGGGAGCAGAAGGCGGTGCTGGCCAAGCTGTCGCCCGAGCAGGTGACCGCGACCGAGCTGGCCGGCGAGCCGATCAGCGCGATCCTCACCACGGCGCCGGGCAACGGGGCGTCGATCGGCGGGCTCAAGGTGACCACCACGTCGGGCTGGTTCGCCGCCCGGCCGTCGGGCACCGAGGACGTCTACAAGATCTACGCCGAGTCGTTCCGGGGCCCGGAGCATCTCGCCCGGATCCAGGACGAGGCGAAGGCGCTGGTCACCGAGGTGCTCAGCCGGGCCTGACCCGCGCCGGCCCGCGTCAGCAGGGCGGTTCCAGCTCCCGCTGGTCGCGCTCCCGGCGCAGCTCCTCGGGCAGCAGCTCGCGGAGCTGGTCGGGCAGGAACGGCAGGTCGAGCAGGCTCAGCTTGAGCTGGTTGCGTTCCTGGTAGCGCTGCGGGTCGAAGCGGACCACCCGGCCGGCGTCCCGGCGGTAGCGGATCTGCACCGCCCCCTCGGTCGCCGCCTCCTTGATCACCAGCCCGTCCATCTCGACGGCGACCGCCGCCGAGTTCGGCCGGAGGTCGAGCCGGATGCTCTCGTCCGGTGCGAGCACCACCGAGCGGGAGATGCCCGCCATGGGCGCCGACGGGGTCACCACCACGGCGTCCGCCGCGGGCGAGATCAGCGGGCCGCCCGCCGCGTAGCTGTACGCCGTCGAGCCGGTCGGCGTGCTCACCACCAGCGCGTCGCAGCGGTAGTAGCCGTACCGCTGGCCGTCCACCGCGAGCGTGGCGGTGACGAACCCGGAGCCGGGCTGGCGGACCAGCGCGATGTCGTTGAAGGCCACCACGTCGTCGCCGCACACGTCGCAGGCGAGGCAGGCGTGGGACTCGACGGTGAAGTCCTTCGCCGCGAGCCGGCTCAGCGCCTCCGGCAGGTCCGGTGGCTCGACCTCCACGAGGAAGCCGAGCCGGCCCAGGTGCACGCCGAGCACCGGCTTCGGGTCGCGTACCGCCAGGCGCAGCGCGCCCAGCATGGTGCCGTCGCCGCCGATGCTGATCAGGGCGTCGGCGCGGCCGGCCAGCTCGTCCGCGGGGACGGGCTCGACGCAGGACGGCACCCGGTGCCCGTCCTCGGCGCGGACCAGCAGCGTCTTGCGGTGGCCCGACGCCCACCGCTCGATGATCCCGACCACCTCGGAGACGTCCCGGGTGGGGTGCAGCACCAGACCCAGTCCCGCCACCCGTACAGCTCACCACATCCCGGGGCGGTCGGCGGGGCGTACGGGCAGGACGCCCGCGGCGGAACCCACCACCGGCGCGCCCGCCCGGAGTCAGCGGCGCGGCCGACCCGCGAGGTGGGTCACCGACCGGGCGACCAGGTCGTCCCGAGCCGGCCGGGCGACACGGTCACCGAGCCGATGTCACCGAATCCAGCACCCGCTGCAGTCGCTCCGCCATGACCGTGCGCGAACGGTGCTGCTCGATGTACCGGCGGCCGCGCCGGCCCATCTCGATCAACGTGCCGTCGTCCAGGTCGGCCAACTTGCGCAGGCCCGCCGCAAGCTCGCCCGTCGGCACCGTCAGGCCCGAGCCGCTGGACATCAGGATGTCCTCCGGTTCGCCCGGGCAGTTGTTCAGCACCGGCAGTCCGGCCGCCAGGTAGTCGTACAGCTTGTTGGGGCTGGCTCCCTTGCGGTACACCGGACTGTCCGCGAGGACGTGGATCCCGACGTCCGCCCCGCCCAGAATTCCGCGCAGCTCCTCCTTCGGCACCGCGTCGAGGAAGTGCAGGTTGGACAGGCCCTCGGCCGTCGCCCGTCGGACCAGGTCCTGCTTGTCGTGGCCGTCGCCAATGAGAACGAAGGTGTGCTCAGGCAACTCGGCCACCGCGTCGAGCAGCCGGTCGAGGCCGTTGATCGGTCCGTGCGAGCCGGCGAAGACGAAGAGCCTGCCCCTCACGGGTACCCGCGTTCGAAGTGGCCGGTACGTCTCGGGCTGTAGCCGGAAGTCCTCGGGCTCTGCGCTGTTGCTCACCCACTCCAGCTTCGCCGGGTCGACTCCGGCCTCCACGAAGTACGACTCCCACGCATGCGCCACCATGACGATCCGGTCGGCGCGGCGGTAGAGCCACCGTTCGAGCGCCCGGAGCATCCGGTGGGTGGGTGACCCCCGGCGCAGATAGCCGGTGCTGACCACGGCCTCGGGCCAGAGGTCGCGGACCTCGAGCACCAACCGGGCCCGGCGGAGCCGGGCGAGTGCCCAACCGGCGACCGGGGTCAGGATGTGCGGCGACGACGCGTACACCACATCCGGACGCGGCTGGCGTAGGCCGGCCAGGAACGCGTTTCGGGCGTAGCTGATCCAGCTCAGCACCCGACGGTGGTCGTTGCGCGTGTAGCTGGTCACCGACACGGTTACGAACTGAGGGCCGTCCGGCACGTACTCCCGGCGGGTGAGATGGTCCAGGCGGGCGGCGATGATCCGCCACTCCCAGCCCGTCAGCCGCCCGAACAGCTCGACGTGCCGAGTGCCTCCCGCGTGCGACAACGGCTTGGCGTAGTGGTTCAGGACGAGAACCCGACGCGGTTCCCGCGGCTGCTCTGCCATGGCGCGACCTCCTGCTTCTGCCCGATGTTTCGGGGACGGCGAACGGACCGCTGAACCGCGACGACGGCGAGGATCCAAAAGAAACGGGTGTCGAAGTAGTCGCCGGAGAACATGCTGGCCAGCAGGATGTAGATGGCCCCGACGGCGCAGCCGATCTGCTCCTTCGGCGCGGCGGACCAGGGACGTCCGTCCCGCCACCAACGACAGATCGCGAACACCAGCAGGCCGACGGCGATGACACCCGTCTCCGCGGCCAGGCCAGCCAGGTAGTTGTGGGGATAGCCGATGCCCACGGTGGCGTTGAAGCTGTCAAGCCCGGCGCCGGTCAGCGGATGGCTCAGGAACATCTCCCAGGCCGCCGAGAGCAGCTCAGGGCGTGCGGAGAAATCGCTGCTCTCGATGCCGGTGCTGGAGTAGCGGGTCGCGGCGACCGAGGTGACGGTCTCACCGATGGCGGTCCACACCGTCCAGCTGACGAGACCCCCGACGAGGACGGTACCGATCAGGATGGAGGCCCGCCGCCGGGCGAAGAAGACGAAGAAGATGACGGCGGCTCCGACCAGGGCCACCAGCCCCCCGCGGGAGCCGGAGAGCACTGCTGCGGCGCCCAGCAGCGGCAGCGGCAGCAGGAGCCACCACCGCCGAGAACGCAGCGCCAGGGTGACCGAGGCGATCACGCCCAGCGACACGACGCGGACGAAGACGTTCGGCCCCCCACCGAACGCGGAGTACCGGCCCTGGCTCTGGGGGCCGGCCTGAAGGGCGCCCACCGCGTAGACGACTCCCGCGACGAGCATCAGGACCAGCAGCACCGTCGCGGCACGCCGAGGATCGCCGGCGCTGAACGCGACGGTCACGAGCACGAGGACCCACAGGAACACCAGGTCCCAGGTCGCCTGGTCGACACGGGCGCCCCACGGGGCCCAGAGCGCGGCCAGCAGTTGGAATCCGACCAGGGCGCTGAAGGCCAGGAACAACCGGGGCCAAGGCCCGGCCTCACCGCGTGTCGTCCTGATGACCTGCCACAGGATCGCCACCCCCAGCAGAGCGGCACAGAGCGGCTTCCGGAGATCGCCGCCGCCCGGGATGGGGAGGCCGGCCCGGTCGAGGGAGAAGCGTCCGGCCAGCGCCACCACGAACACGGCGGTCAGCAGGACCGCGGACGCCCCGGGTCGCGGTCGCCGGGCGAACGCCTCTGGTCCGGTCACGGCGGGGCGGGCGGCGTTGGCGATGGGGTACGGCTGGATCACGCGCGGCATGGCTGGTGGTCTCTCCAGAGGTCAGTTCGGCAGCGCCGGCTGCGGCTGAGGATCGCCCGTCCGGGTTGATCGTCGGCCTCGGCCCGCCGAGGGGCCGGGCGCGGCGGCGGACATGGTGAAGGCGGCCAGGACGGCAAGGACGGCGCCGGTCCCGTACGCGATGGCTGAGCCGACCGCCGCACCCATCGCCCCCCAGCGCGGGATGAGCAGCAAGTACGCGCTCACCGCAACCACCATGGCGGGGATGTCGGCGACCAGCGCGGTACGTGCCCTCCCGGACACCACGCCGAGACCGACGGCGACCCGGCTCACGCTGTAGCAGAGAGTGCCCACGGCCAGAGGGGTGAGCAGTCCGACCGAATCGCGGTACTCGGACCCGAACAGCGTGGGCACCAGGAGGTGACCGGCGATCAGCAGGGCGGCCCCCGCCACGAGCCCGTACGCGGCGGCGCCCAGGAGCGGGCGTACGCGTCCCAACGTGCCGGCGAGGAACCGGTGGTGCCACCGGGGCGCCTGGGAGTCCACGTACGACTGGACGGGCCAGGTCGCGAACTCCGCCACCGTGGCGACCACGATGTAGATGCCGAGCTGTTCGTACGAGCCGAGCCAGGGCAGCAGCAGCCGGTCGGTCCGGAGCATGACGATGCTCGCCAGCCCTGCGGGGAGGAGCCGGAGACCGAGCCGGCGGGCCGGCCCGAGGTCGGGCGGCGCATCCGTCGCTCCCGCCCGCCCGCGACGCAGCAGCGTCCAGCTGACGACTGGCGCGGTGCCGAGCGAAGCGCCGTAGACCAGCAGCCACACGCCGGGGGAGTCGACGCCGCGAGCGGCCACCACCGCCACGGCTGCGACGAGAACGAGCTGACCGGCGATGGTGCCCGCGACGAAGGGACCGGCGACGCCGGAGGCGGCCGCGCCGGTGCGTGTCGCCGAGGCGGACACCATGGCGAGCGCAGCGACCACGAAGGCGACCAGGGTGAGCCAGCCGCCGCTCGGACTTCCAGCGCCGATGGCGAACACGATCGGCGCGCTCACCGCCAGGGCGACCGTGGCGGACGGCGCGAGCAGGCGTCCTGCGTCGCCGGTGGCGGCCCGCGCGCCGCGCCGCAGCGAGATGCTTGCCGGATACGCGCGGTCCGTGCCCGCCACGGCGATCATGTTCGTCAGGTAGGCGACCTGGAGCAGCAGGGCGAGGCTGCCACGGCCGGCCGGCCCCATGGCGCGGGCCGCCAGCACGTTGATCACAAGGCTGGCCGCCCCGACCACGAGCTGAGCCGCCACGAGGTGCCCAGCGGTTCGCAGGGGTGACGACCGCTGGTGGCGCGGCCGCGTCGCCCCCTTCTCCGGCGACTCCGCCGGCACGATACTCGTCGTCGCGACGGTCCCAGGCGGCCGCTCGACAGCGCCCACGAGGGGCCCTACCGCAGTGGGGCTTCGCCGTCCGCCCGTCACCGCCCCTCCAGGAAGCGGTCGATCGCCTCCGCCACCCGAGCTGCCTGATGGTCGCTCATTCCCGAGCCGCTCGGCAGCGTGAGCCCGTCGGCGAACAGCCGCTCGGCGGCCCCGGAGAGCGCTGCCCGGGAGCCGGCGAAGACCGGTTGCAGATGCAAGGGCTTCCAGACCCGTCTGGTTTCGATCCGGTGTGCCGCCAGGTGCCGGCCCAGGTCCGCAGCCCTCCAGCCGGCAGTTTCCTGGTCCACGACGATGCTGGTCAGCCAGCAGTTGGCGGCGGCATCGGCGTCAGCGAGCAGCCGCACCCCGGCGACCCCGGCGAACAGCTTGGCGTACCGCTCGCGGTGGGCGCGCCGCCGGGTCAGCATGCCGTCGAGGCGACGGAGTTGGGCCCGACCGAGCGCGGCCAGGAGGTTGCTCAGCCGATAGTTGTAGCCCGTGTCGGTGTGCTCGTAGTGCGGCACCGGCTGCCGGGCCTGGGTGGACAGGTAGCGACAGCGGGCCACCAGGTCCCCGTCGTCGGAGACCAGCATGCCGCCGCCCGAGGTAGTGATGATCTTGTTGCCGTTGAACGACAGCACTCCGGCCCGACCGAACGAGCCGGCTGCTCGGCCCTCCCGGGCCGCACCGAGTGCCTCCGCCGCGTCCTCCACCACCGGTGCGCCGGCCGCCGCGCAGATCGGCAGGATGCGGCCGTAGTCGGCGCACGAGCCGAACATGTCCACCGGCAGCACCGCTCCGATCCTCCGGCCGGAGCGGCGCAGATCGCGCAGCGTCCGGTCGAGCAGTTCGGGATCGAGGTTGCCGGTGTCCGGTTCGCAGTCGACGAAGACCGGCTCGGCACCGGTGTAGACCACCGCGTTCGCGGTCGCCACGAAGGTCAGCGTCGGCACCAGTACGGCGTCCCCGGGCCGTACCCCGAGGGCGACCAGGGCAAGGTGCAGCCCGGCGGTGCCGGAGCAGAGCGCGACCGCGTGGGCTGTGCCCACCCGCTCGGCGACCTCCCGCTCGAAGGCGTCGACGTCGGGACCCACCGGTGCAACCCAGCCCGAGCGCAGCGCGCGCAGCAGGTACGACTCCTCCAGCGGCCCGACATCCGGAGGTGAGAGCAGCACCGGCTCGTCCACACCGCCGGCCGGCCGGTAACGGACGTCCTGTTCGCGCACCGCCATCGTCTGGCCCCCGGTTCTCGGCGGGGCTTCGCCCCGCTGGTCTCTGGGAGGGTCAACGAAGCAGCAGTTCAGGGGTGTTGCCCAAGGGCGCCTAAGATCATTCTTCGCATTACGCAGCGGGTGGAGCGGCGGTCCGCCTGCGGCGTGCCGCGGCAGCGGGCCGACCGCCGGCCCGCGCGGCTCAGCGCCAGTCGTCGCCCGCCTCGAGACGCAGGCTGAGCAGCGTCGCCAGGGGCACCGACTCGCCGTCCCGGCCCCCGCGGCCGACCACCAGTGGTGGCGGCGCGGGCTCCGGGTCGGCCCCGAACAGGCGCGCCCGCAGGCCCGGCGGCACGGTGAGCAGGTAGAAACGACCCTCGGTGTCCACCGCCCGGGTCCGCGCCCGATCCACGTACCAGCCGGTGATCCGGGTGCGGTAGCGGCCGCGCCCGTCGTAGCCGGCCGCCGTCAACCGGTCGGTGCGCAGCCCGCGCCGCAGCGCCTCGGCGGCGAACCGCGCCACCAACTCCGCGGCCTCCGCCTGCTCGGCGGCGCGCTGCCGGGCGTCGGCCGCCGCGTGCGCCCGCACCGCCCGGCGCTGCCGCTCCCGCCACTCCAGGCCGTCGTCCCCACCCACGACCGCGAGGGTACGCGCGCCCGCGCCACCCCGCCCGGACCAGGTGCGGCTCCCGATCTTGCACAGTTGCCGTTCGCAGCGAACGGCAACTGTCCAAGATCCTCCTTCTGTCGGACTCAGGCCGGCTGATCCCGGAAACACCTGCTCCGGCCCGGTGCGCGGGACGCTCCCCGCTGGATGGCGGGACGAGTAGAGTTCGGCGGCCGGCGGCGCTGGGCCGCCGGAGACGCAGGGGGAGGCGGTCGATGCTGCACCTGAGGGTGATCGCGCCCGCGGACCGGTCGAGCGCGGTGGCCGAGCTGCTGGCGGCTAATCCCGGGGTCACCCACCTCGTGGTGCTGGCCGGGGCCGCCCGCCAGCCGGCCGGTGACTACATCACCTGCGACGTGGTGCGGGAGAGCGCCGACGGCGTGCTGCGCCAACTCCAGGAGCTGGGCGTCGAGGCGCACGGGGCGATCGCCGCCGACGACGTGGAGCTGACCCTGTCCGCGGCGGCGGACCGGGCCGCGGAGGACGCCCCCGGGCACGGCGAGGACGCCGTGGTGTGGGACGAGATCGCCGCCAAGACCGGCGAGCAGACGGTGCTCACCGGCACCTTCCTGGCGCTGATCACCGTGGCCACGATGATCGCCGGCATCGGCGTGCTGCTCGACCAGCCCATCCTCATCGTCGGCGCGATGGTGGTCGGCCCGGAGTTCGGCCCGCTCGCCGCGCTCTGCGTGGCGCTGCTGCGCCGGCAGCCGCGCGTCATCGGCCGGTCGGTGCAGGCGCTGGTGGTCGGCTTCCTCGCCGCCATGCTGGTCACCGTGCTGAGCACCTGGGCGCTCACCGCCGCCGGGCTGGTCAGCCGGGACATGCTGCTGGCCGAGCGGCCGCTCACCGACTTCATCTGGCGCCCGGACGCGCTCTCCTGGGTCGTCGGATTGCTCGCCGGCGTCGCCGGCATGCTCTCGCTGACCTCGAAGAAGTCCGGCTCCCTGGTCGGCGTGCTCATCTCGGTGACCACCGTGCCGGCAGCGGCGAACGTGGCGGTCGCGGCGGCCTACGGCGTCTGGCCCGAGGCGGCCGGCTCCGCCCTCCAGCTCGTGATCAACCTGGCCGCCATCGTGCTGGCCGGCCTGCTCACCCTCATCGTGCAGCTCTGCTGGTGGCGACGGGTGGAGCGGCGGTCCACGCGGGGCGTGCCGCGGCAGCGGGCCGAGCGGCCGGCGCGGGTCAGCGCCAGTCGTCGCCCGCCTCGAGACGCGCGCTGAGCAGCGTCGCCAGGGGCGCCGACTCCCCGTCCCGGCCGCCCCGCCCGACCACGAGCGGCGGCGGGGCGGGCTCCGGGTCCGCGCCGAACAGCCGCGACCGCAGGCTCGGCGGCACGAGCGGACGCGCGGATCTTGGCGAGTTGCCGTTCGGAGTCGACGGCAGGTCGCCAAGATCAGACGAAGATGGGGCGTGCAGCCTCCTCCACAGCGCCTAACGATCTCCGGCCAGGCCGGTGTGCCGCACCGCATCTCCGGCAGGCCGAACCTCGCGGTCGGCCCGCCGCCAGCACGGGCGATCGCTCGGAATCCTGGACAGTTGGCGTTCGCTGCGAACGGAAACTGTCCAAGATCCGCAAAGCAGTGACCGCTGCGCGGCAGTTCCCGGCGCCGTCGCCTCGTGCGGGCAGGGGCGCGGCCGGCCTCAGTCGTCGGAGGACATCGGCCGTTCACGCCGGTCGGTGTCCTCATCGTGAGGCTGTCGAGCTGAGTCGGCGCTGGCGCCGTCCGGCCGAGTCGTCGGTGACGTCAGCTCGACAGCCCCCGGAGACCTCAGGCCAGCCCGGCGCGGCGCAGCGCGTCCGCCATGGCGCTGTTGGCCGGCGCGGGAGCCCCGTTGCCCCGGCCCGGCCGCTGCTGCGGCCCGCCGCGCGAGCCGCCACGCTGACCGCCCTCACCGCCGCGCTGACCGCCCTCACCGCGGCGCTGACCGCCACCCTGGCCGCGCTGCTCGCCACCGCGCTGACCGGCGCCGCCCTCGCCGCCACGCCGGCCGTCCCCGCGCTGACCGCCGCCCTGACCGCCGCGGTCGCGGCGCCCCTCGCCGCCCTGGGGGCGTCCGCCGCCGGCCGGGGCCTCGTCCTCCAGCCGCAGGGTCAGCGAGATGCGCTTGCGGGGCACGTCGACGTCGAGCACCCGGACCCGGACCACGTCGCCGGACTTCACCACGTCGCGCGGGTCCTTCACGAAGGTGTGCGACATGGCGGAGACGTGGACCAGGCCGTCCTGGTGCACGCCGACGTCGACGAACGCGCCGAACGCGGCCACGTTGGTGACGACGCCCTCCAGCACCATCCCCGGCGTCAGGTCGCTGATCTTCTCGACGCCCTCCACGAAGGTGGCGGTCCGGAACTCCGGGCGCGGGTCGCGGCCGGGCTTCTCCAGCTCGGCGAGGATGTCGGTGACGGTGGGCAGGCCGAACGTGTCGTCGACGAACTCGGTCGCCCGGAGCCCGCGCAGGATGGTCGACTTCCCGATGAGCGCGCGCAGGTCCTGCCCGGTGTGGGCGAGGATCCGCCGCACCACCGGGTACGACTCGGGGTGCACGCTGGAGGAGTCGAGCGGGTCGTCGCCGCCCGGGATCCGCAGGAAGCCGGCGCACTGCTCGAACGCCTTCGGCCCGAGCCGGGGCACCTTCTTCAGTTCGGCCCGGGTGCGGAACGGCCCGTTGGCGTCACGGTGCAGCACGATGTTCTCGGCCAGCCCGGCGCCGATGCCGGAGACCCGGGTGAGCAGCGGGGCGGAGGCGGTGTTGACGTCGACGCCGACGGCGTTGACGCAGTCCTCCACCACCGCGTCGAGGGAGCGGGAGAGCTTCACCTCCGACAGGTCGTGCTGGTACTGCCCGACGCCGATCGAGCGCGGGTCGATCTTCACCAGCTCGGCCAGGGGGTCCTGGAGGCGGCGGGCGATGGAGACCGCGCCCCGCAGCGAGACGTCCAGCCCGGGCAGCTCCTGCGAGGCGTACGCGGACGCGGAGTAGACCGACGCGCCGGCCTCGGAGACCACCACCTTGGTCAGCTTCAGCTCCGGATGCCGCTTGATCAGGTCACCGGCGAGCTTGTCGGTCTCCCGGCTGGCCGTGCCGTTGCCGATGGCGACCAGCTCGACGCCGTGCGCCGCGGCCAGGGTCGCCAGGGTGTGCACGGAGGCGTCCCACTGCCGGCGCGGCTCGTGCGGGTAGATCGTGTCGGTGGCGACGACCTTGCCGGTGGCGTCGACCACGGCCACCTTCACGCCGGTTCGCAGCCCCGGGTCGAGGCCCATGGTGGGGCGGGCGCCGGCCGGCGCGGCCAGCAGCAGGTCGCGCAGGTTGGTGGCGAAGACCCGGACGGCCTCCTCCTCGGCCGCCTGCCAGAGCCGCATCCGCAGGTCGGCGCCGAGGTGGATGAGGATCCGGGTACGCCAGGCCCAGCGCACCGTGTCGGTGAGCCAGCGGTCGGCCGGCCGCCCCTGGTCGGCGATCCCGAACCGGCCGGCGACGGCCGCCTCGTAGCGGGTGGGGCCGGTGGCCACGGCGTCGGAGTCGCCGTCGGCCTCCGGGTCCATGGTCAGGTCGAGCACGCCCTCCTTCTCGCCCCGGAACATGGCGAGGATCCGGTGCGAGGGCAGCTTCGGGTACGGCTCGGCGAAGTCGAAGTAGTCGGCGAACTTGGCGCCGGCGGTCTCCTGACCCTCGCGTACCCGGGAGACCAGCCGGCCCCGCGACCACATCTGCTCGCGCAGCGTGCCGATGAGGTCGGCGTCCTCGGCGAAGCGCTCGATGAGGATGGCCCGGGCCCCGTCGAGCGCGGCGGCGGCGTCGGCCACCCCCTTGTCGGCGTCGACGTAGCCGGCGGCCGTGTCGCGGGGGTCCCGCGCCGGGTCGGCCAGCAGCGTGTCGGCGAGGGGCTCCAGCCCGGCCTCGCGGGCGATCTGGGCCCGGGTCCGCCGCTTGGGCTTGTAGGGCAGGTAGATGTCCTCCAGGCGCGACTTCGAGTCGGCCGCCATGATCTGCGCTTCCAGGGCCTCGTCGAGCTTGCCCTGGCCGCGGATGGACTCCAGCACGGCGGCGCGCCGCTCGTCCAGCTCGCGCAGGTAGCGCAGCCGCTCCTCCAGGGTGCGCAGTTGCGCGTCGTCGAGCAGGCCGGTGGCCTCCTTGCGGTAGCGGGCGATGAACGGCACGGTGGCGCCGCCGTCGAGCAGCTCCACGGCCGCCCGCACCTGACGTTCGGCGACGCCGAGTTCCTCGGCGATCCGCTGGTGCACAGACTGGGTCACGATCTGATCCGCCTTCTCCGGTGGGTTCGGCAGCCATTGTGCCGGTGGCGCCACGGCCGGGCGCGCGGCACCCGGCGGACCCCATCCGGCACAGCGGTCCCAGGGGTGGACAGGTGCATCGCGACCGGCGGCACGCTGCGCTAGCGTGGCGATCATGGAACAACCTGCGGACCCGCGGGCACGGCGGCTCTTCGGCGGCAGCGCCCGGGCCCTCGGTGACCTCGCCGTCAGCCCGTTCCGGGCCGACCGGGACCGCATCGTGGCGTCACCCTTCTTCGCCCGGCTCAACGGGGTGACCCAGGTGATCAGCCCGGGCGGCTCGGGGCTGCTCGTGCACAACCGGCTCACCCACAGCCTCAAGGTGGCGCAGGTGGCGCGGGCGATCGCCGAGCGGTTGACCGCCGACCCGGCGCACCGCGACCTGCTGGAGAAGCTGGGCGGCTGCGACCCGGACGTGGTGGAGGCCGCCGCGCTCGCCCACGACCTCGGCCACCCGCCGTTCGGGCACCTGGGGGAGCGGGTGCTGGACCGGCTGGCCCGGCAGCGGCTGGGCCTGCCCGACGGCTTCGAGGGCAACGCCCAGTCGTACCGGATCGTGACCAGCACGGAGATCCGCGGCGCGGCGACCACCGGCCTGGACCTGACCGCGGCGGTCCGGGCGGCGATGCTGAAGTACCCGTGGACCCGGCTGGACCATCCGGACCCGCACCCGCGGCACCTGGACCCGGCGCCGCGCGGCGCGGCCGCCCCGCCGGAGGACGCGGAGAGCGGGTCGGCGAAGTTCGGCGCGTACCGGACCGAGGTCGACGACCTGCGGCAGGCGCGGGAGCCGTTCGCCGGCCGGATCCCGGACTGGCAGCAGACCCCGGAGGCGTCGATCATGGACACCGCCGACGACATCGCGTACGCCATCCACGACGTGGAGGACTTCTACCGGGTCGGGGTGCTCCAGCAGGGCGCGGTGGCCGCCGAGCTGATGGCCTGGCAGCGCGAGTGCGGGCACTTCCGGGCGATCACCTCCTCGGCGTTGGCCGAGGCCGGCCGGCGGCCCGGGGCGGCGATCGAGCGGCTGCGCCGCCAGCTGCACCGCAAGGACGCCTGGATCGCCGACGACGAGGCGTTCGCCGCCGCCGTCGAGCACGTCCGCGAGGAGTTGGTGGAGGGGCTGCTGGCGCTGCCCTTCGACGGCTCGATCGAGGCCGAGCAGTACGTGGCCCGGTTCTCCGCGCGCTGGTCCACCCGGTTCGTGGAGGCCATCACGGTGACCCCGGAGCCGGACGTCCGCTCGGGGCACGTGCTGCTGGCCCGGCCGCAGTGGCACGAGGTGCAGGTGCTCAAGTTCGTCCACCACCGGTTCGTGCTGGCCCGCCCGGACCTGGCCCTGCACCAGCGCGGCCAGGCGCGGCTGCTCGGCACCCTCGTGGAGGCGCTCTGGGAGTGGCTGCTCGACCCGGAGGAGGAGTCCCGGCTGCCCCGCCGGCTGCACGACCTGGTCGAGCTGGCCGAGGCGGAGCTGCACCCGCGTACCCCGGACCGGATCGGCCGGGCCCGGGGGCGGGCGATCGTCGACTTCGTCGCGCAGCTCACCGACGGGCAGGCGGTGGCCATGCTGGACGCGCTCTCCGGCCGTTCGGGCGCCCTCTGGACGGACGCCTTCGTGCTCTGAGTCAGCGGGCCGGCACGCCCTTGACCACGGTGTCGGGCGGCACGTCGCGCACCACGCAGGCGCCCGCGCCGACGGTCGCGCCGGCGCCGACGCGCAGCCCGGGCAGGACCACGGCCCCCGCGCCGACCAGCGCGGCGTCGTCCAGGCGGCAGTCGCCGGAGACGGCGGCGAGCGGGTGCAGCGACACGTGGTCGCCGACCACGCAGTCGTGCGCGAGGGTGGCGTTCTGGTTGACGTGCAGGTGCCGGCCGGCGGTGACGTTGGTGGTGATCCGGCCGCCGGCGAACACCACGAGGCCCTCGGCCGCGACCAGGTCGGCCCCCACGGTGGCGTCCGGGTGCACGAGGCTGGCCGCGGGCAGGCCGAGCGCGTCCACCCGCGCGCCGACGGTCCGCCGGACCCGGGGATCGCCCAGGCCGAGCACGACGTGGGTCTGCGGGGGCAGGTGGCCGAGCGCCGCGAGCGTCCCGAGGTACGGCGTGCCGCCCGCCTCGGCCCGCTTGCGGTTGCGTTCCGAGGGGTTGTCGTCGACGAAGCCCACGAGCCGCCAGGGCGGCCGGGCGGCGGCGTCGTTGACCGCCGCCACCAGTTGGGCGATCTCCCGGCCGTGGCCGCCGCAGCCGACGACCACGAGGTCGAGGCTCACCGGGCGCCGCTGCCGGCGGTCGCCGGGACCGGCTGCTCCGCGACGGCACGGCCGCGGAACTCGGGCGCGGTGGCGCTGCCCGGCGCGCTGATGCCCTGCCGGCGCAGCACGGCCACCGCCGTACGGGCCAGGATGCGCAGGTCGAGCAGGAGGCCGCCGTGGTCGACGTAGCGGATGTCGTGGGCGAACTTCTCGTCCCAGTCGAGCGCGTTGCGCCCGTTGACCTGGGCCAGCCCGGTGAGCCCGGGCCGGACCTCGTGGCGGCGGAACTGCTCCGGGGTGTAGCGGAAGCGGTAGCTGGTCGGCAGCGGACGCGGCCCGACCAGGCTCATGTCGCCACGGACGATGTTCCAGAGGCTCGGTAGCTCGTCCAGGCTGGTGTCCCGCAGCCAGCGGCCCAGCGGGGTCAGCCGCAGCGCGTCGTCGGCGGTGGAGAAGCCGCCGGCGCCGGGCGCCATGGACCGGAACTTCAGGATGGTGAACTCGCGGCCGTGGCGACCGATCCGCGCCTGCCGGAACAGCACCGGCCGGCCCATGGTGAGCAGCACCGCGACCGCCACCGCGGCCAGGACGGGCGCCGCCACGAGCAGCGCGACCAGGGCCACGGTGAGGTCGACGGCCCGCTTGATGGCATCATTCACGCGGACAGAGTAGACAAATGTGCCCTCGAATGACTGCTTGTCCGGTTTTTTCGGGCGCGTGTCACGCGACGGCCTGCCACCATCCGTCCACGGCCGGCGGCTCGTCCACCACCACCCGCTCGCCGGGGCGCGGCACGGCCAGCCGGACGTCCCGGGCCTTCGCCTCGGCCCAGAGCCGGTCCACCGGCTCGGACCAGTCGTGCAGGGCCAGGTTGAAGGTGGCCCAGTGCACCGGGACGAACAGCCCGCCGCGCAGGTCGAGGTGGGCGGCGACCGCCTCCTCGGGGAACATGTGGATGGTCGGCCAGGCCCGGTCGTACGCGCCGATCTGCATGAGCGTGACGTCGAACGGGCCGTGCTCCGCGCCGATCTCGGCGTAGCCGTCGAAGTAGCCCGAGTCGCCCGTGTAGAAGACCTTCCGCTGTGCCCCGGCGACCACCCAGGAGCTCCAGAGCGTGCCGTCGCGGCGCAGCCCCCGCCCGGAGAAGTGCTGGGCGGCGGTGGCGGTGAGCGTCAGCCCGCCCACCCGGTGGCTCTCCGACCAGTCCAGCTCGACGATCCGGTCCTCCGGCACGCCCCACCGGTCCAGGTGGGCGCCGACGCCGAGGGGCACGAGGAACGGCGCGGACTGGTGTTCGAGCAGCCCGCGTACGGTCTCCATGTCCAGGTGGTCGTAGTGGTCGTGCGAGATGAGGATGGCGTCGAGCCGGGGCAGCTCGTCGAGGCGCACCGGGGGCTCGTGGATGCGGCGCGGGCCGACCAGCGCGGACGGGGAGCAGCGGTCGCTCCAGACCGGGTCGAGCAGCACCCGGTGCCCCTCGATCTCGACGAGCGTGGAGGCGTGGCCGTACCAGACGACGCTCAGCTCGCGGGCCGGATCGGCCGGGGCGGGGTCGGCGGGGCGCAGCAGCGGCACGGCGCTGTCCGGTCGCCGCTTCTGCTTGCCGAAGATCAGCTCCTTGACCAGGTTGCGGCCCGGGTCGGCGACCATCGTGCTGCGGGTGCCCGACGGGTTGTGGAAGGTGCCGTCGCGGAAGCGCGGCGAGCGGGCCGCCCGCTCCGCGCGGGCACCGGTGAGCCGGCCGCCGAGCTGCGCGGGCACGTCCCGCGCCGCCCAGGCCAGCCCGGCGACCGCGGCCAGCCCCGCCATCCGCCACAGCCGCCCGCCGGCTGCCCGCTCCAGTGCCTGGTCGTCCGGTTCCCGCATGGTCCGTCCCTCCGCCGTGTCCCGCAGTACACGGTAGCCATCCGCCCGCCACCCCGCGCAGGCGACGAGGCAGGGCAGGCGGATCCGGCGGCGCGGGCCCGGGCAGCGGAGCCGACGAGGCAGGGCAGGCGGATCCGGCGGCGCGGGCCCGGGCAGCGGAGCCGACGAGGCAGGGCAGGCGGATCCGGCGGCGCGGGCCCGGGCAGCGGAGCCGACGCGCACGCACGGCTCAGCGCCGCGGTGACGTCCACCGGTACGGCCAGCACGTCGGCGCCGGCCGCCCGGCACTCGTCGCGTACCTCGGCCAGGGTGGCGGGGGAGCGGGCCGCGAGGACCAGGCGGTCCCCGCGGCCGGCGAACTCCCGGGCCGCCGCCCGGCCGATCCCGCTGGTCGCGCCGGTGATCACCACCGTCCGGCTCACGGTTCGAGCACGACCTTGACGCAGCCGTCCTGCTTCTTCTGGAACATCTCGTACGCCTGCGGCGCCCGCGCCAGGGGCAGCCGGTGGGTCCGCAGGTCCTCGACGCCGAGCGGGTCGTCGTCGCCGGCAAGCAGCGGCATGATCTCGTCGATCCAGTGCTTCACGTGGCACTGCCCCATGCGCAGCTGGACGCCCCGGTCGAACATCTCCATGAGCGGCATCGGGTCCTGCTCGCCGCCGTACACGCCGGAGACCGACACGGTGCCGCCGCGCCGGACCGCCTTGAGCGCGGCGTGCAGGACCACGAGGCGGTCCACACCGGCCTTGTCGGTCATGGTCTGGGCCAGCTTGTTCGGCAGCAGCCCGGCGGCGGCCTGGGCGACCTTGCCCAGCGGCGCCCCGTGCGCCTCCATGCCGACCGCGTCGATCACCGCGTCCGGGCCGCGCCCGTCGACCAGGTCGATCAGCGCGCCGGGCACGTCGTCCAGCTCGCTGACGTCGAGCACCTCGATGCCGTGCCGGCGGGCCATCTCCAGCCGCTCCGGCACCAGGTCCAGCCCGATCACCCGGCCGGCGCCGAGGTGCCGCCCGATCCGGGCGCTGAACTGCCCGACCGGGCCGAGGCCGAACACGGCCAGGGTGCCGCCGGGCGGGGTGTCCGCGTACTTCACGGCCTGCCAGGCGGTGGGCAGGATGTCGGAGAGGTAGAGCCAGCGCTCGTCGGGGCCGGTCTCCGGGATCTTGACGGGGCCGAACTGGGCCTGCGGCACCCGCAGGTACTCGGCCTGCCCGCCGGGGACCGAGCCGTAGAGCGAGGTGTAGCCGAACAGCGCGGCGCCCTTGCCCTGGCTGGTCACCTGGGTGGTCTCGCACTGGGCGTAGAGCTGGCGGTCGCACATCCAGCACGAGCCGCAGGCGATGTTGAAGGGGACGACCACCCGGTCGCCGGGCTTCAGGCCGGTCACCCCGGGGCCGACCTCCTCGACGACGCCCATGGGCTCGTGGCCGAGGACGTCACCGGGCTTCAGGTACGGCCCGAGCACCTCGTACAGGTGCAGGTCGGAGCCGCAGATGGCGGTCGAGGTGACCCGGATGACCGCGTCGGTCGGCTCCTCGATCCGTGGGTCCGGTACGTCCTCGACGCGGACGTCACGCTTGCCGTGCCAGGTCAGTGCCTTCATGCCTGAATGTCCCCTCTCGGTGCCGTCCGTCGGACTGCTACCCGCGGGGGAGGGCCTGAACCGGCGGGGCACCTCGCGTACCCCAGGAGAAAGGGCGACCGCCGCGCCCCGGTGCGGGGCGCGGCGGTCGGGGTGGCTCGACGGTCGGGGGGGTCAGGAGCCCGGGGTGCCGGCGCGCTTGGACGTCGCCTTGAGGTAGTCCCGGTTGAGCCGGCCGATGGTGTTCAGCGGGATGCCCTTCGGGCAGGCCGCCGCGCACTCGCCGATGTTGGTGCAGCCGCCGAAGCCGGCCTCGTCGTGCGCGTCCACCATGCCGATCACCCGGGTGTACCGCTCGGGCTGGCCCTGCGGCAGCAGCGAGAGCTGGGTGATCTTGGCGGCGGTGAACAGCATTCCGGAGCCGTTCGGGCAGGCCGCCACGCAGGCGCCGCAGCCGATGCAGGCGGCCGAGGAGAACGCGGCGTCCGCGTCGGCCTTGGCCACCGGCGTGGAGTGCGCCTCGGGCGCGCTGCCGGTCGGCGCGGTGATGTACCCACCGGCGGAGATGATCTTGTCGAAGGCGTTCCGGTCGACCACCAGGTCCTTGACCACCGGGAAGGCCCGGGCCCGCCACGGCTCGATGTCGATCGTGTCGCCGTCGGAGAACTGCCGCATGTGCAGCTGGCACGCCGTGGTGCCGCGCTGCGGGCCGTGCGCCTCGCCGTTGATCATGAGGCTGCACATGCCGCAGATGCCCTCGCGGCAGTCGTGGTCGAACGCGACCGGCTCGTCGCCGTCGAGGATCAGCCGCTCGTTGAGCACGTCGAGCATCTCCAGGAAGGACATGTCCGGGGACACGTCCTGCACCTGGTAGGTCACCATCTGACCCTTGTCCTCGGGGCCCTTCTGGCGCCAGATGCGCAGGGTCAGGTTCACTTGTAGCTCCGCTGCGTGGGGTGGACGTATTCGAAGGTCAGGTCTTCCTTGTGCAGCACGGGAAGGCCGGTGCCGGTGTACTCCCAGGCCGCCACGTAGGAGAACCGGTCGTCGTCGCGCTGCGCCTCGCCGTCGGGGGTCTGGTGCTCGGCCCGGAAGTGGCCGCCGCAGGACTCCTCGCGGTGCAGGGCGTCGATGCACATGAGCTCGGCCAGCTCGAAGAAGTCGGCCACCCGGCCGGCCTTCTCCAGCGACTGGTTGAGCCCCTCGCCGTCGCCCGGGACGCGGACCCGCTGCCAGAACTCGTCGCGCAGCGTGCGGATCTCGTCGATCGCCTTGCGCAGCCCGGCCTCGGAGCGCTCCATGCCGCAGTGCTCCCACATGATCTGGCCCAGCTCCCGGTGGAACGAGTCCACCGTCCGGTCGCCGTTGACGGCCAGCAGCCGCTGGATCCGGTCCTCGACCTCGGTCCGCGCCGCGACCGCCTCGGGGTGGCTGCCGTCGACCTTCTCCAGCGGGCCGGACGCCAGGTAGTTGGCGATGGTGTTCGGCAGCACGAAGTAGCCGTCGGCCAGGCCCTGCATCAGCGCCGAGGCGCCGAGCCGGTTGGCGCCGTGGTCGGAGAAGTTCGCCTCGCCGATCACGAACAGGCCCGGGATGGTCGACTGGAGGTCGTAGTCGACCCAGAGTCCGCCCATCGTGTAGTGCACGGCGGGGTAGATCCGCATGGGGACCTCGTACGGGTCCTCGCCGGTGATCCGCTCGTACATCTCGAAGAGGTTGCCGTACTTCGCCTCGATGGCCTTGCGGCCGAGTCGGTTGATGGCGTCGGCGAAGTCGAGGTAGACGCCGAGCCCGCCGGGGCCGACGCCGCGGCCCTCGTCGCAGACGTTCTTCGCGGCGCGGGAGGCGATGTCCCGGGGGACCAGGTTGCCGAAGGAGGGGTAGATCCGCTCCAGGTAGTAGTCCCGCTCGTCCTCGGGGATGTCCCGCGGGCTGCGGTCGTCGCCCTTGGCCTTGGGCACCCACACCCGGCCGTCGTTGCGCAGCGACTCGCTCATCAGGGTCAGCTTCGACTGGTGGTCGCCGGAGACCGGGATGCAGGTCGGGTGGATCTGCGTGTAGCAGGGGTTCGCGAAGTACGCGCCCTTGCGGTGCGCCCGCCAGGAGGCGGTGACGTTGCAGCCCTTGGCGTTCGTGGAGAGGTAGAAGACGTTGCCGTAGCCGCCGGAGGCGAGCACGACGGCGTCGGCCATCTCGGTGCTGATCTCGCCGGTCACCAGGTCGCGGACCACGATGCCGCGGGCCCGGCCGTCGACGATCACCAGTTCGAGCATCTCGTGCCGGGCGTTCATCTCCACGTTGCCCAGGCCGATCTGCCGCTCCAGGGCCTGGTACGCGCCGAGCAGCAGCTGCTGGCCCGTCTGGCCCCGGGCGTAGAAGGTGCGCTGCACCTGCGCGCCGCCGAAGGAGCGGGTGTCGAGCAGGCCGCCGTACTCGCGGGCGAACGGGACGCCCTGGGCCACGCACTGGTCGATGATGTTGACCGAGACCTCGGCCAGCCGGTGCACGTTCGACTCCCGCGAGCGGAAGTCGCCGCCCTTCACGGTGTCGTAGAAGAGGCGGTGCACCGAGTCGCCGTCGTTGCGGTAGTTCTTGGCGGCGTTGATGCCGCCCTGCGCGGCGATCGAGTGGGCCCGGCGCGGGCTGTCCTGGTAGCAGTAGGACTTCACCTGGTAGCCCTGCTCGGCCAGGGTCGCCGCGGCCGAGCCGCCGGCCAGGCCGGTGCCCACCACGATCACGGTCAGCTTCCGCCGGTTCGCCGGGTTGACCAGCTTCATCTCGAACCGGTGGCGGTCCCAGCGGGTCTCGATGGGGCCGTCGGGAGCCTTGGTGTCGGCGATCGGGTCGCCGTTGGTGTAGAGATCCATGTCAGGCCACCAATCCGGTGAGTACGGCGAACGGGACCACCAGGTAGCCGGCGCAGAGCGCGACGGCGAAGACCAGGGCCGCGGCGCGCGCCCGGCGCTCGCCCTTGGGGGTCTGCTGGCCGAGGCTGCGGAACGCGCTGAAGGCGCCGTGCCGCAGGTGGAAGCCGAGCGTGACGATCGCCAGGGTGTAGAAGAGCGTGACGTACCAGCGGTCCGCCGCGAAGTCCTGGACCACGTTGCCGTACGGGTTGGCCGCGTCGCCCTGCGGGTTCAGGTGACCCGTGGTCAGGTCCAGGAGGTGGTAGATCACGAAGAGCAGGATGATCACACCACCCCAGCGCATCGTGCGGGCCGCGTAGTTGACGTGGATCTTCCGGCGGTGCGCGTACTGGACCGGGCGGGCGGCCCGGGCGCGCCGGGCCAGCACGGTGGCCGAGACGATGTGCGCGAGCACGGCCACCGTGAGCACGGTGCGCTGGATCCACAGGTACCAGGTCGACGGCAGCAGCGGCGTGCCGATCTCGCGCAGCCAGTGCGCGTAGTGGTCGAACGAGGTCTCACCCGTGAAGATCTTCAGGTTGCCGAGCATGTGCGCGACCAGGAACAGCACCAGGATGATGCCCGTCACCGCCATGACGGCCTTGAGGCCGACGTTGGAGCGGATGGGCGACCGAGTTTTCGTGATTACCACGCGACCGACGCTAGGAGCAGTTCGATCAGGCGTCCAATGCATCGACTTCGCAGTCTTGATAGCCATAGGCTATACAGATGCAGCTCCATCAGCTCCGGTACTTCGTCGCGGTCGCAGAAGTACGACATTTCACCCAAGCTGCCGATCTGGTGGGCATCACCCAGCCCTCGCTCAGTAAGCAAATTCACGCCCTGGAGACCGACCTGGGGGCCCCGCTCTTCGAACGGGTAAGGGGCAACATCGCCCTCACCGCGGCCGGCGAGGTGCTGCTGCCGCTGGCCAAGCGGATCCTCGCCGACGTCGACACCGCCACCCGGGAGGTGCAGGAACTGGTCGGGCTGCGCCGGGGCCGCGTCCGGCTCGGCGCCACGCCCAGCCTGGCCACCTCGCTGGCGCCCCCGGTGCTGCGCCGGTTCCGCGACGCCCACCCCACCGTCGACCTGCGCGTCGAGGAGGGCGGTTCGCAGGATCTCGTCCGCGACCTGCTCCGCGGCGACCTCGACCTGGCGCTGATCATCGAGCCCTCCACCGGCACCGACCCCGGGCTGCGCGCCGACCCGATTCTGCGGGAGAGCCTGGTGGTCGCCTCGGTCGACCCGCTGCCGGCCGCCGACGAGCGGGGCGAGGTGCGCATCACCGACCTGCGCGACCAGCCCCTGGTGATGTTCCGCCAGGGCTACGACCTGCGCGACGCCACCCTCCAGGCGTGCCGGGAGGCCGGCTTCGAGCCGACCCTGTCGGTGGACGGCGGGGAGCTGGACGCCGTGCTCAGCTTCGTCGAGGCCGGGCTCGGCGCGGCCCTGGTGCCCGGCATCGCGGTCACCCGCCGGCCGGGCATCCGGGTCACCCGGCTCGCCCCGCCCGGCGTGCGCCGGACCATCGCGGTGGCCCGCCGCCGTGACGTGGTGCCCACCCACGCCGGCCGCGAGCTGCGCCGCATCCTGCTGGAGTACGTCCACGACGCCACCGCCGCCGACCAGCTGCCGGCCGGCGTGGAGCCGCTCTAGTCACATCCGGGTTCATGAGGCGCTGCCGGTACGGGTTTGGTCCGGTCGGCCGCGCTTCAGCTGCCCTCCAGGAGCGTGCCGCAGCCTCTGACGCACGAGCCCGTCCGGTGGGACAGGGCGGTAGTTGGAGGGTGTCGCGCGAATGAACCTCAGCCTGTCGAGAATGGCGCTGCTCTGCGCCACGGTCGTCCTCAGCACGGCCGTCCCCCAAGGTGCACCGGCGTGGGCCGTGGACGGCGCCGAGCAGCCGGATCTGCCACCGGCGCTGGCCCCGGTCACCGCGGTCTACGAGACCGTCCCGTGCGATCCCGCCGGCCCCACGGCGACCGATGCGGCGGTGGCCAGCCGGTTGAATCCGCAGCTGACGTCGGACATGCGCAACAACCTGACCGCGTACCGCGTCTCCTGCGCGCGGGAGGTGGTCGAGGCGGTGCGGGAGCGCGGTCTGGCCCAGCGCGCCGGGGTGATCGCGATCGCCACCGTGCTGGTCGAGTCCCGTCTGCAGAACGTCAGCACCGAGGTGGACCACACCAGCCTCGGCCTGTTCCAGCAGCAGGAGTGGTGGGGGACGCGCGCCCAGCGGCTCGACCCGGCCTACGCCACGAACGCCTTCCTCAGCGCCATGCAGCGGGAGTACCCGAACGGCAGCTGGGCCACCGCGCCGATCGGCGAGGTCTGCCAGGCGGTGCAAGTGTCCGCCTATCCCGACCGGTATCAGCCGATGGCGCCGGACGCCCAGCTCCTCGTCGACGCCCTCTGGGATGCCGCAGGCGGCCGCACCGAGGACATTCCGGTGTCGGGGGACTGGAACAACGACGGGGTGGACACGGTGGGGGTGTACCGGCCGTCGACGTCGACGTTCTATCTGCGGGATGTCAACAGTGGGGCGGCGACGCGGGAGTTCAAGTTCGGTAGCGGGTCGTCCGGTGACATTCCGGTGGCCGGTGACTGGAACAACGACGGTTTCGACAGTGTCGGGGTGTTCCGGCCGGGTAACTCGACGTGGTATCTGACCAACGGCACGTCGACGGCCACGAACAACACCGATTACGAGTTCAAGTTCGGTAGCGGGTCGTCCGGTGACATTCCGGTGGCCGGTGACTGGAACAACAACGGTTTCGACAGTGTCGGGGTGTTCCGGCCGGGTAACTCGACGTGGTATCTGACCAACGGCACGTCGACGGCCACGAACAACACCCATTACGAGTTCGTGTTCGGTCATGGCGGGTCCGGCGATCAGCCGGTGGCCGGTGACTGGAACAAGGACGGTTTCGACAGTGTCGGGGTGTTCCGGCCGGGTAACTCGACGTGGTATTTGACCAACGGCACGTCGACGGCCACGAACAACACCGATGCGGAGTTCGTGTTCGGTAACGGCGCGTCCGGTGACGTGGCGGTGCCGGGTGACTGGAACAAGGACGGCATCGACACCCCGGGGGTGCGCCGGCCGGGTAACAACACCGTCTACCTGCGCAACGCCAACAGCGGCGGCGCCACCGACGCCGAGTTCATCTACGGCATCTGAACACCAGCACACGTGACGGCGGGGCCCGGACACCACCCGGGCCCCGCCCGCACGCCGGTCAGGCCACCGGGACCAGGTTGCCGATCCGCGCCTCGAGGGCGTCGCACTCGCGCCTCCGGTCGGGCAGGTGGGTCGTCCGCAGCAGGTCGCGGAGAGCCGTGCAGTGCTGCGCGGCGTCCTCCGCCTCACCCCGCTGGAGCGCCGCCTTGGCCAGCACGATGAGGGCATCGCTGTGCAGGGCCCCGTAGGACTTGCGGACGGCGATGTCCAGCGCGTCCGCCGCCGTACGACCGGCCTCCTCGGCGGCACCGCTCGACAGCATGGTGTCGGCCAGGCCGATGCCCGCCTGGCATTCGAAGTACGGGAAGCCGTGGCTCCGGCTGATCGTCAGGCTCTCGGTGAACCGGGCCCGGGCTTCGTCGAGCGCGCGGCTGCCCAGCAGGGCGTAGCCGAGCGTGTTGAGGACGCCTGCCTCGGCCCGCAGGTTGCGCAGCTGCCGGGTGAGCCGCAGCGCCTCGGTGGCGTTGCGCACCGCGGACACCCACTCGTTCAGCTGGCGGTCGAGGTGACTCAGTTCGTCCAGGACGGACAACTCGTTCAAGGTGGATCCGGTGTGACGGTAGTGCTCGAGGGCGGCCTCGAAGTGGGTGCGTGCGGCCTCGAAGTCCTCCAGTTGCCGGAACACCATCGCCAGGTTGTGCCGGTTCGCCATCGCCGAGGGGAGGCGCGCCGACTTCTCGTTGAGTCGTTGCGCCGCCGTCAGGTATCCCACCGCCTCCAACAGTTGTCCGCGCTCGTGGCACAGGGTGCCCAGGTCGTTGAACGTCACCGCCCGGATGTGGTCGAAGTCCGAGCTCGTCCCGAGGTCGAGAGCCCGCCGGTAGAGCTCCTGCGCCTCGTCGACGTGGCCCAGCTCGGCTTGGACGAGACCGAGATTGTGGGACAGGTACGCCTCACCGACGAGCCAGCCGCTGCGGTGTGCCGCCGCGATGCCACGACGGTAGGCCGCGACGGCGAGGTCATGCTTCCCGGCGGCCCAGTGTGCCTGACCGATGGTCTGGTGCATGGCCGCCTGGGCGCGGATGTCGCCCTCGGCCTCCGCGGCGGCCAGCCCGGCGGTCCCACTCGCCAGCCAGGCAACCGCGTCTCCCGAGACGAAGAAGTAGCCGCGCAGCTGGTCGGCCAGCTCCCAGGCTCGCGCGGGGTGCCCGTTGACCGGGGCGGCCTCGATGGCCGCCACGAGGTTCCCCGCCTCCTCGTGCAGCCATGCCGTGGCGGCGTCGACATCGCGGAAGTCGGTTCCGGTCGGGTCGACGTCGACCGGCAGCCGCACCATGCCGGGGTAGACCAGGGTCATGGCGGCCGCCGTCCGGCTCAGGTACCACTCGTAGAGACGGCCCAGAGCCGCTGTTCGTTCCGCCGGCGCCTGCTGGGTCTCACCAGCCCGGAGCGCGTACAGACGCAGCAGGTCGTGGTACCGGTAGCGGCTTGCTCCGCTGGATTGGAGCAGGTTCTCCGCGACGAGGTGATCCAGCGCCGGGCCGACGACCCGCTGCTCGGCCCCGAGCAGCGCGGCGACCGCGGCGACCGAGACGCTCTCCCCGGGGATGAGCGCGGCCGCCCGGAAGACCTCGGCCACAGTCGCGGGCAGGTCGCGGTAGCTGATCGCGAAGCTGCTCGTCACGGTGCTGTCGCCCAGCCTCAGCTGTTCGAGCCGGGACCTCTCGTCGGCGAGCTGCCGCAGGGTGTCGGCGATCGTGCTCTCCCGGCGGCCCGCCAACCGGCCGGCCATCAGCCGTACCGCGATCGGCAGCCGCCCACACGCGTCGACCAGCGCCTCGGCATCCTTGCCCTCGGCGTCCATCCGGGCCGCTCCCAGCTTCGCCCGCAGCAGGCCCAGCGCCTCGTCCGGTGCGAAGACCGGCAGCAGCATACGAACCGCGCCGTCCAGCTCCTCGCACTGGTTGCGACTCGTGACCAGGACCGCGCTGCCACCGGGACCGGGCAGCAGCGGGCGGACCTGGGCGGCGTTGCGCGCGTTGTCGAGCACGATCAGGACCCGTCGGTCGTTGAGCATGCTGCGGTAGAGCGCGCCGGCCTCGTCCGCGTCCCCGGGAATGGCGCGGACCTCGACGCCGAGCGCCCGCAGCAGCCGGGCGAGCGCATACGCGACCGCGACCGGCCGGTCGTCTCCGCGGAGGTCGATGTAGAGCTGCCCGTCCGGGAAGTCCCGGCGGACGCCCCGGGCCGCCTTGAGCGCGAGGCTGGTCTTGCCCACACCGGCCATGCCGGCGACCACGCAGACGACCGGGGCGTCTCCGCCGGGATAGCGCAGCGCCCGCTCGAGCCGCCGCAGTTCGCCGGCGCGACCGCAGAAGTCCGGCGGAGGCGCGGGCGCCTGCCAGGGCGTCACACCGCCGGCCGCGGACGGCACGCCGTGCTGCCGGCCGGCGGGACCCGTGAGAATGGCCTGCCGGGCCTCGACGAGCTCGGTGCCCGGATCGATGCCGAGCTCGTCGGCGAGCCGGTGGCGGATACCCTCGAAGGCTTCGATCGCGGCGGCCTGCTGCCCGGCCGCGGTGAGCGCGACCACCAGGCGGGCGTGCAGCGACTCGTGCCACGGATGCCGCGCCGCCAGCCAGCGCAGCAGCGGAAGGACCTGCCGTTCGTGGCGTAGCGCCTCCCCGAGGCGCGCCAACCGGACCGTGACCTCCACGCGTTCCTCGGCGAGCGCCGTGACCAGGGGATCGCCGACGAGTTCCGGCACGTCCTCGGCGGCGTCGCCGCGCCACCGGCTCAGAGCGTCGAGAAGCAGGTCGAAGGCACGCTGGGGTGGCAGGGCCGGCGCACCCGCCTGGACGAGGCGGGACCGGTACCGCACCAGGTCGAGCTGGTCGGCGTCGACCTGAAGCTGGTAGCCCCCCGACACCAGCGCCACCATCGGCGGCCGGTCCGGCTGCGACTTCGGCTCCAGCAGGCGACGGAGCCGGCTGACGTGTGTCTGCACCACGTTCGCGGCCGACGGCGGCGGGCGGTCCCCCCACAACAGGTGGATCAGCTCGTCGCGGCTGACCGGCCGGTTCGGGGTCAGCGCGAGCCGTGCCAGCACGACCCGGTGCCGTCCGGCATTCAGCGGCACGGGCTGACCCGCGCGCGTGACCAGGAGCGGGCCCAGCACCGAGAGCTGTGCCGGACCGGCGGCGTCGACGTGCTGCCGCTGCGGCGGTCGCGCCGGCCGCGTGATCCGCGCGCGCTCGTCGTCGGGAAGGCCCAACGCGTCCGCGAGCGCCTGTAGTGAACGCGCGCGGGGTCGCCCGCTGCGCCCCTGCTCGAGATCCCGTACCAGGCCGACGCTGACCCCGGCCCGTTCCGCGAGATCCGCCTGGGTCAGGCCTCTGTCCATCCGGGCGCTCCGTACCAGCTCACCGACGCTGTCACGCCTCTGATCGTCCATGACCGACTACTCCCCGTGCCGAAAGATCGTCAGCCTAGAGCCGGCACGGCCGATTTTCCAGCGGTCAGTACGGGGTCGACTACGGGAGTTGACCCTCCAGCCGGGCGTCAGCCGCACTCCTCAGACTTCCGGCAGACGCGGCCAGAGCCGCCGTCACAACGGGAGGAAGCACATGCACTCATTCGCTCGACGGGGCGGCCGGCTGGCCCGCCGGTCCCTGGTGCCGCTCGCTGTGCTGGTCGCAGCCACGGCGATGACGCCGGCGATGGCATCGGCCGTGCCGCACACGTCGGCCGGCTCGGTGGTGTCGACCACCGAGGAGGTGCCGGGAGACCCGGCGCTGCCCGCCTACCCGGGACTCACGTCCCAGCCGGGACAGTCCCTCGCCTCCGTCACGACCACGCCCTTGCGGTGTGACGACAACGGCGCCGACAAGACCGTGCGCCGTTCGGAAGCGATCACCCGGGCGCGGAGCTGGCTCAGCGTCGGTGGTGTCCCCTACAGCCAGGAGCGGTGCTACCGGAACCAGTACGGTGACTACCGCACCGACTGCTCCGGCTTCGTCTCGATGGCGTGGGGTCTCGGCGGCCTCGGGGACAGCTTCTGGACCGGCAACCTGCACGAGCGGTCCTATCCGATCGCCCGCAGCGAACTCAAGCCGGGTGACGCCCTGCTGCGGCACACCGGAAACCGCGACGAGAACCACGTCGCCCTCTTCGTCAAGTGGGCCGATGCCGCTCACACCAAGCCCACGGTCATCGAGCAGACGGGCAGCAGCGACACGATCGAGCGCGACTGGTCAGCCGACTACGCCGGCTACTACACCCCGGTCCGCTACGACAACATCGCCGAGGACGTGTCGGCGGAGGACATTCCGGTGTCGGGGGACTGGAACAACGACGGGGTGGACACGGTGGGGGTGTACCGGCCGTCGACGTCGACGTTCTATCTGCGGGATGTCAACAGTGGGGCGGCGACGCGGGAGTTCAAGTTCGGTAGCGGGTCGTCCGGTGACATTCCGGTGGCCGGTGACTGGAACAACGACGGTTTCGACAGTGTCGGGGTGTTCCGGCCGGGTAACTCGACGTGGTATCTGACCAACGGCACGTCGACGGCCACGAACAACACCGATTACGAGTTCAAGTTCGGTAGCGGGTCGTCCGGTGACATTCCGGTGGCCGGTGACTGGAACAACAACGGTTTCGACAGTGTCGGGGTGTTCCGGCCGGGTAACTCGACGTGGTATCTGACCAACGGCACGTCGACGGCCACGAACAACACCCATTACGAGTTCGTGTTCGGTCATGGCGGGTCCGGCGATCAGCCGGTGGCCGGTGACTGGAACAAGGACGGTTTCGACAGTGTCGGGGTGTTCCGGCCGGGTAACTCGACGTGGTATTTGACCAACGGCACGTCGACGGCCACGAACAACACCGATGCGGAGTTCGTGTTCGGTAACGGCGCGTCCGGTGACGTGGCGGTGCCGGGTGACTGGAACAAGGACGGCATCGACACCCCGGGGGTGCGCCGGCCGGGTAACAACACCGTCTACCTGCGCAACGCCAACAGCGGCGGCGCCACCGACGCCGAGTTCATCTACGGCATCTGAACACCAGCACACGTGACGGCGGGGCCCGGACACCACCCGGGCCCCGCCCGCACGCCGTCAGCGGCCCTCGGCCTCGTCCATGGCGCGGTAGATGCGCTGCTCCGACACGGGGTACGGGGTGCCGAGCGCCTGGGCGAAGACGTTCACCCGCAGCTCCTCGATCATCCAGCGGATCTGCCGGGCCGCCGTGGACTGCCGCTTCGCGGGCGGCAGCGCGGCGAGCAGGTCCTGGTACTCCTTCTGCACCACGGCGATCCGGTCCTGCTGCTGCTTGTCCCGCTGCGGGTTGCCGGGCAGCCGGTCCAGCCGGCGCTCGATCGCGGTCAGGTAGCGCAGCAGGTCGGGCAGGCGGGCGTACCCGGCCTCGGTGATGAAGCCCTTGTGCACCAGGCCGCCGAGCTGGTTGCGGATGTCGGCCAGGGCGGCCACCACGGCCAGGTTGCGGGTGGCGCCGAGCCGCTGCTCCACCGCGTACGCGGCGGCCAGCACCTGGCGGACCCGGCCCATCACCTCGACCACGGTGTCGACCAGGTCGGCGCGCACCCGGTCACGCAGCGCCGCGAAGCCCTCGGCGTCCCAGGCCGGGCCGCCCGCGTCCGCCATGAGCTTGTCGATGGCCGCGCCCGCGGCGTCCTCGATGAGCGCCGGCACCCCGCCGTGCGGGTTGCGGGACAGCGCCAGCTTGGCCTCGTTGCTCAGCCGCCCCTGGAGGAACTTCGCCGGGGAGGGCACGGTCAGCCGGAGCAGCCGCCGGGTGCCGGCCCAGTGCGCGGCCTCCTGCTCGGCGGGGGAGTCGAACACCTTCACCCCGACGGTCGTGCCCTCGTCGACCAGGGCCGGGTACGCGGTCACCGCGTACCCGGCGCGGACCTGCTCGATGGTGCGCGGCAGGGTGCCGATGTCCCACCCGGTCAGCCCGGTCCGGGCCACGTCGGGCGCGGCGGCGGCGACGACCTGGCGTACCTCCTGGCGCAGCTCGCGTTGCAGGGCCGGCAGGTCCTTGCCCTCGGCGACCGGCTTGTCGTCCTCGCCGAGCACCCGGAAGGTGACCCGCAGGTGCGGCGGCAGCTTACTGACGTCCCAGGCGTCCGGCGGCACGGTCACCCCGGTCATCCGGCGCAGCTGCCGGGTGAGCGCGTCGAGCAGCGGCTCCTCGCCGGCCGGCATCTGTGCGAGCGCCGCCCGGGCGTAGTCGGGCACCGGCACGAAGTTGCGCCGGATCGCCTTGGGCAGCGACCGGATCAGCGCGATGACCAGTTCCTCGCGCAGGCCGGGCACCTGCCAGTCGAAGCTCTCCGCGGGCACCTGGTTGAGCAGCGGCAGCGGGATGTCCACGATGACGCCGTCGGTCGGGGTGCCCGGGTCGAAGGTGTAGGTGAGCGGCAGGGCGACGCCGTCGGCCCGCCACTCGTCCGGGTAGTCGCTCTCGTCCACGCCGCCGCGCCCGGAGTTGATCAGCAGCTCACGGGTGAACGTCAGCAGCTCCGGCTGCTCCCGGCGGGTCTTCTTCCACCACGTGTCGAAGTGCCGGCCGGAGACCACGTCGGCGGGGATCCGCTGGTCGTAGAAGTGGAAGATCGTCTCGTCGTCGACGAGGATGTCCCGCCGCCGGGCCCGGTTCTCCAGCTCCTCCACCTCGGTCAGCAGCCGCTGGTTGTCCCGCCAGAACTGGTGGTGGGTCTGCCAGTCGCCCTCCACGAGGGCGTGCCGGATGAACAGCTCCCGGCTCAACGCCGGGTCGATCCGGCCGAAATTGACCTTGCGGGAGGTGACGATCGGGATGCCGTACAGGCTGACCTTCTCGTAGGCCATCACGGCGGCCTGCTTCTTCTCCCAGTGCGGCTCGCTGTAGCTGCGCTTGACCAGGTGCTGGGCGAGCGGCTCGACCCACTCCGGCTCGACCCGGCCGGCCACCCGGCCCCAGAGCCGGGAGGTCTCCACCAGCTCGGCGGCCATGACCCAGCGCGGCGGCTTCTTGAACAGCGCGGAGCCCGGGAAGATCGCGAACTTCGCCCCGCGCGCGCCCAGGTACTCGTGCTTCTGCGCGTCCTTGAGCCCCAGGTGGGAGAGCAGGCCGGGCAGCAGGGACTGGTGCACCTTCGGGGTGTCGATCTCCTCCGGCAGGTCCGCGCCGCCGCCGCGCCGGCCCTCCCCCTTGTCCGAGGTACGCAGCACCTGGCGAAGCTGGCTGACGATGTCCTGCCACTCGCGTACCCGCAGGTAGTTCAGGTACTCGGCCTTGCACATCCGCCGGAAGGCGCTGGAGGACAGCTCCCGCTGCTGCTCGCGGAGGTAGCGCCACAGGTTCAGGTACGCGACGAAGTCCGATTCCCGGTCGGCGAACCGGGCGTGCGCCTGGTCGGCCTGGGCCTGCTTGTCGGCGGGTCGCTCGCGGGGGTCCTGGATGGAGAGCGCGGCGGCGATCACGATGACCTCGGTGGCGCAGCCGTTGCGCTCGCCCTCCAGGACCATCCGGGCCAGCCGCGGGTCGACCGGGAGCTGGGCCAGCCGCCGGCCGAGCGCCGTGAGCCGCTTCGCCGGGTCGGTCTCGGCCGGGTTCAGCGCGCCCAGCTCGTGCAGCAGGTTCACGCCGTCGGTGACGTTGCGCCGGTCCGGCGGGTCGATGAACGGGAACGCGCCGATGTCGCCCAGGCCGATCGAGGTCATCTGGAGGATGACCGAGGCCAGGTTGGTGCGCAGGATCTCCGGGTCGGTGAACTCGGGCCGGCTGTCGAAGTCCTGCTCGTCGTAGAGCCGGATGCAGATGCCGTCCGAGGTGCGGCCGCAGCGGCCCTTGCGCTGGTTGGCGCTCGCCTGCGACACCGGCTCGATGGGCAGCCGCTGCACCTTGAGCCGGCTGGAGTAGCGGGAGATCCGGGCCGTGCCCGGGTCCACCACGTACTTGATGCCGGGGACGGTCAGCGAGGTCTCCGCGACGTTGGTGGCGAGCACCACCCGGCGCCCGGCGTGCGGGGCGAAGACGCGGTGCTGCTCGGCCGTGGAGAGCCGGGCGTAGAGCGGCAGGATCTCGGTGCCGAGCAGCGAGCGCCTCTTCTGCACCAGCTTGCCGAGCGCGTCGGCGGTGTCCCGGATCTCCCGCTCGCCGCTGAGGAACACCAGGATGTCGCCGGGCCCCTCGGCGGCCAGTTCCTCGACCGCGTCGCCGATGGCCTGAATCTGGTCCCGGACGTTCTCCTCGTCGGCCTCGTCCTCCTCCTCGGCCTCGGTGACCTCGACCAGCGGCCGGTAGCGCACCTCCACGGGGTAGGTCCGCCCGGACACCTCGACGACCGGCGCGGGGTTGCCCTCGGCGTCGGCGAAGTGCTTCGCGAACCGGTCGGTCTCGATGGTCGCCGAGGTGATGACCACCTTGAGGTCGGGGCGGCGGGGCAGCAGCTGCCGGAGGTAGCCGAGGATGAAGTCGATGTTGAGGCTGCGCTCGTGCGCCTCGTCGATGATCAGCGTGTCGTACTGGCGCAGCATCCGGTCGGTCTGCAACTCGGCCAGCAGGATGCCGTCGGTCATCAGCTTGACCAGGCTGTTGTCGCCGACCTGGTCGGTGAAGCGCACCTTGTAGCCGACCACGTCGCCCAGCTCGGTGCCCAGCTCCTCGGCGATCCGGTCCGCCACCGTCCGCGCGGCGAGCCGGCGGGGCTGGGTGTGGCCGATCAGCCCGGTGACGCCGCGGCCCAGCTCCAGGCAGATCTTGGGCAGCTGGGTGGTCTTGCCGGACCCGGTCTCGCCGGCCACGATCACCACCTGGTGGTCGCGGATGGCGGCGGCGATGTCGTCCTTGCGCTCGCTGACCGGCAGCTGCGCCGGATAGGTGACCGTCGGCACGGCGGCCCGCCGGGCGGCCAGCCGCGCCTCGGCCCGGGCCACGTCGGCCGCGATCTCGGCCAGCGCCGACTCCCGTCGCTGCGGGTCGCGCAGCTTCCGTACCCCGTCCAGCCGGCGCTGGAGCCGGCGCTGGTCGCGGAACATGAGGGCGGAGAGACGGCGGTGCAGGTCGCGGACGGTCTCGGGTACGGCGGGTGCGGCTGGATTCTGCATCTCGTCGCCAAGGATAGGCAGCAGCGCGGCGCAGCGCCCCCGGGTTACCGGGCGGCCGCCGCCGGGCCGGGTTGCCGCGGCCACCCCCCCGCGCGCCCTCCCGGGTGGGGGCGGGTGGTCCGGCTAGAGTTTCCGCCGAGGCGAGGTCGACGACGGGGACGGATGATCATGCGGGACACCGACCGGGCGCTGGTGCAGGCCGCCACCGCTGTCGCGAAGCTGCGCTGTCGCAGCGAGAACCACACCGTCGCCGCCGCCGCGCGGACCACCGACGGCCGGGTCTTCACCGGCGTGAACGTCTACCACTTCACCGGCGGCCCGTGCGCCGAGGTGGTGGCCATCGGCGCCGCCGCCACCCAGGGCGCCGGCGACCTGGAGACCATCGTGGCGGTGGGGGACCGGGGTCGGGGCGTCATCCCGCCCTGCGGCCGGTGCCGGCAGGTGCTCCTCGACTACTTCCCGTCGATCCGGGTGATCGTCGGGCCGCCGGACGCGCTGCGCACGGTGCCGGTGACCGACCTGCTGCCCGAGACGTACGTCTGGGCGGACCACCAGGTCGAGGTCCCGGCCGGGCCGCCGCGCACCGGCGTGTGGCCCATGCCGGTGGTGCCGGGCAGCCGCCAGGCCGCCGAGGACTGACAACCCTTCGCAGGAGTGGTTCGGACCCTCTTGCGAGCCTTCTACAACGTTGTAATACTCGGGTCGTCCGCCGGACGAGGAGGCCCGATGACATCGGACGTGCGTGAGGACGAGACCCCGGTCGAGGCCCTCGGCGACCTCTACCGCGACGGCATCACCGCGTGCCGTGCCGCCTTCGGAGTCGACTGGGTCGAACGGGTGGACGAGGACATCCACGCCGCGTTCCGGGAGGCCCGGTCCCGGCCCGACGGCGCCGTCGGCCGCGGCCCCGAGCGGTGGTACGTCGAGATCCACCCCGAGCGGCTGCGCGGCTTCGTCGACCTGGTCACCCACCCGTGGGTGGTGTCGGTGTGCCGCGCGGTGCTCGGCCCCGAGTACGAGATCGTCGAGCTGGGTTTCGACATCCCGTTCCCCGGCGCGAAGACGCAGCCGTGGCACCGGGACTTCCCCATGCCCGAGGAGACGCGCCTGCGGCGCCGGCTCACCTCGCTGGCGTTCAACCTGACCACCGTCGACACGGTGGAGGAAATGGGACCGTTCGAGATCGCCCCGGGCACCCAGTGGGACGACGGCCGCGACTTCGACCACGAGATGTTCCCCCCGAAGGACCGGTACCCCCGCTACGAGGCCCGCGCGGTGCGCAAGTACCCGAAGCGCGGCGACATCTCGGCGCGCTCCGCGCTCACCATCCACCGCGGCACCCCGAACGTCAGCGACCTCGCCCGGCCCGTGCTGGTGCTCGGCGTCGACGCGCCCGGCGCGGGCAACGCCGCCCACCACGACATGGCGGTGACCCGGGACTACTGGGCCGGCCTGCCGGACGAGGTCCGGGCGCACCTGCGCTGCCCGGTGGTCGACACCCTCGTGCCGATCCGCCAGAAGCACACCATCGAGGGCCTGGTGATGGGCGCGGAGTGAGGCGGGCCGGTCAGTCGCCGGTGGCCGCCTCCAGCATCGAGCGGGGCACCGCCACCTGCTCGAAGCGCACGTTGCCCTCCGGCACCATCCAGCTCAGCACCTGCGCGACCAGGCGCCCGGCGCGTACGGCGGGGTCGTTGGCGTAGAGCTCGCGGGCCATCTGCGGGTCCACCGAGAGCACGGCGATGCCGCGGATCCGCTCGTCGTCGCCGCCGAGGAACGGGCCGGCCGCGAGGACGGCGCCCTGCTCCACCAGCCCGGCCTGGTGCGCCAGGTGCGCGTCCTGGAGCCGGTCGAGGGCGTCCTGCGGCAGGTCGGGCGCGTCGTCCGGGCGGACCAGGAGCACCACCGTGTGCTGGTCGAATCGCATGTCCTCAGGTTAGGGGCTGCCGGGCCCGCAGCGCCCGGATCGACCAGTCGAGCACCGGGGTCAGGCTCTCCGGCGGCGGCCAGCCGTTGACCACGGAGAGCAGGCGCAGGTACCGCTCCCGGCGCGGGTCGTCGGCGGCCTCCAGCCGGTCCAGCAGCCGGCGGCGCAGGTCGGCGTCGTCGGGGCGGCCGCACAGCCGCGCGTACCGGTTCGTGGCCGCGGCGACGACCGGGTCGGCGTGGGGTGAGGCCGGGTCGACGCCGGCGGCCAGCGCCGGGGCGACCTCCGCCCGCACCACCGCGACGGCGTCCCGCCGGACCCCGGGCGCGCCGGCCCGGTCGGCCTCGTGCTGCTCCGCGAGCCGGCGCAGGCCGGCCCGGAAGTCCGGGTCCAGGGCCAGTTCGGCCAGCTCCACCCACGCCTCGACCTGCTCGTCGGCGGGGTCGTCGGGCAGCTCGGGGGTGAGCGAGCGGCGGATCCCCGCGAACCCCGGGTCGGTCAGGCCGGCGAAGGCGCCGTTGAGGAACTCGTCGACCAGCCGCCGCCGTTCCGCCTCGGCGAGCCCGGCCAACCGGTGCAGGATCTCGGCCCGGGCGGCGTCGGAGCCGCGCCGCGCGATCACGGTCAGCACGGCGCGGCGCAACCGCAGCACCCGGATCTGGGCGGCCAGGGCATCGGCGTGCGCCGCGGCGACCTCGGGCAGCGCGACCTCCCGCTCCACCACCCGGCGCACCGAGGGCAGGCCGACGCCCAGCTCGCGCAGCGTCCGCACCAGCTCCAGGCGGGCCAGGGCGTCGGCGTCGTAGCGGCGGTGCCCGGTCGGGCCGCGGTCGGTCGGCGGCACGATCCCGCGGTCGGACCAGAAACGGATGGTCTTCACCGGCAGCCCGGTCCGCCGGGCCAGGTCGCCGATCGAGTAACGCGTCGCACCGTCCATGCCGCCCACCCTGCCGCCTCCCCCTGGTGGAGGCGCAAGCGACGCATCGACACCGCCGAGTTAGGCGAGCCTAACCAGCTCGGTTAAGGTAAGGCGTACCTAATCCGAGAGGCGTACACCCCCGTGACCACCGTCGCCGTCCGGCCCGCCCGGGCCGACGCCCCCACCCGCCGCGGCGTGCCCCGCCGCCTCGCGGTCACCCTGGCGGCGGCGCTCCTGCTCCTCGTCGCGCTGCTGGCCAGCCTGGCGCTCGGCAGCCGCCACCTCCCCGTCGACCAGGTGTGGCACGCGCTGGTCGCCCCGGACGACGGCGAGGCCACCACCATCGTCCGCGAGCTGCGGCTGCCGCGTACGGCCCTGGGGCTTGTCGTCGGGGTCGCCCTCGCCCTGGCCGGTGTGCTCTTCCAGGCCGTCACCCGCAACCCGCTCGCCGAGCCGCGCATCCTCGGCGTCAGCGCCGGCGCGTCCTTCGGCGTGGTGCTGGCCATCGCCGTCTTCGGCGTGAGCACGCTCACCGGGTACGTCTGGTTCGGCATCGCCGGCGCGCTGCTCGCCGGGCTGCTGGTCTTCGCCGTGGCCAACCGCACCCGCGACGGCGCCAGCCCGGTCACCCTCGCGCTGGTCGGCGCGGCCCTCGACGCGGGTCTCGGCGCCGTCGTGTACGCGCTGCTCAGCATCGACGCCCGCACCTTCGAGGAGTACCGGTTCTGGGTGGTCGGCGGCCTCACCGGCCGGGACGTCGCCGTCGCCGGGCAGGTGCTCCCGTTCGTCCTCGCCGGCACCGTCCTCGCGGCGCTGGCCGCCCGCGGCCTGGACGCGCTCGCCCTCGGCGACGACGTCGCCCGCGGCCTCGGCCACCGGATCGCCCTGGTCCGCCTCGCGGCCGGCGTGGGCGGGGTGCTGCTCACCGGCGCCGCGGTGGCCGCCGCCGGGCCGATCGCCTTCGTCGGGCTGGCCGTGCCGCACCTGGCCCGGGCCCTGGTCGGCGCCGACCACCGGTGGACCCTGCTGGTCGCCGCGCTGCTCGGCCCCGCCCTGGTGCTCGGCGCCGACGTGGTCGGCCGGCTGGTCGCCCCACCCGGCGAGATCCCGGCCGGCATCATCACGGCGCTGGTCGGCGCCCCCCTGCTGGCCTTCCTGGTCCGCCGCGCCAAGGTCGTGACGGCATGAGCACCCCCAGCCCCCGCGATCTTGCACTTGCGGCCCCGGCAAACAGGGCAGATGCCTCACCTGCGGGGCCCGAACTGCAAGATCGCCGCGGGGGAGGGGGCCTGGCGGGGCGGTTGCTTGTGCGGGTCGGGCCGGTCAGCGTGCCGGTGCGTCGGCGGCCGGTGCTGGTCGCGGTCACGCTGTTCGTGCTGCTCGCCGGGGCCGTGGTGGGCAGTCTTTCGCTCGGGACGCCGTACGTGGCGCCCGGCGACGTGCTGCGGGCGCTCTCCGGCGCCGGCACCCCGTACGACCTCGTGGTGCTCGACCTGCGGCTGCCCCGCGCGGTGCTCGCGGCGCTGGCCGGGGCGGCCTTCGGGGTGGCCGGCACCCTGATCCAGAGCGTGGCCCGCAACCCCCTGGCCAGCCCCGACGTCATCGGCGTCACCCAGGGCGCCGGGCTGGCCGCCACGGTGGCCCTGACCAGCGGCGCCGCGGCGGTCCTGGTGGCGCCGGCCGCGCTGGTCGGCGGCCTGGTGGCGGCCCTCCTGGTGTTCGCCCTCGGTGCGCGGCACGGCCTGGCCGCGCAGCGCTTCGTGCTGGCCGGCGTGGCGGTGGCGTTCGCGCTCCGGGCGCTGACCGAGGTGGTCATGCTGGCCGCCGACCCGATCGACGGGCTGCGCGCCCAGCTCTGGCTGATCGGCACCCTGGCCGGCAAGGGCTGGACCGAGGCGGCCTGGATCGCCGGCACCCTCGCCGTGCTGCTGCCCGTGCTGCTCTGGGCCGGCTGGGCGCTGCGCAGCACCGCGCTGGACGACGACACCGCCCGGGGGATCGGACTGCGCCCGGTGGCCCGGCGGATCGGCCTGGCCGCCACCGGCGTGCTGGCCGCCGCCACGGTCACCGCCCAGGCCGGCGCGGTGGACTTCGTGGCGCTGGTCGCCCCGCAGGTGGCCCGGCGGCTGGTCCGCGCGGAGCGCCCGCCGCTGCTCTGCTCGGCCCTGCTCGGCGCGCTGCTGCTGGTGCTCGCCGACCTGGCCGGCCGCCGGCTGTTCGCGCCCACCCAGCTCCCGGCCGGCGTGCTCACCGCGGCGATCGGCGGCCCCTACCTGATCTTCCTGCTGCTGCGGACCCGAGGGAGGCGGTCGTGACCGCGATGCTGTCCACCCGTGACCTGGTCGCCGGGTACGAGACCCGGACCGTGCTGGACGGTCTGGACCTCGACCTGCCCGCCGACGCGTTCACGGTGATCGTCGGGCCGAACGCCTGCGGCAAGTCCACGCTGCTGCGCACCATGGCCCGGCTGCTCACCCCGCGCCGCGGCGCGGTGCTGCTCGACGGCACGGCGATCCGCGACCTGCCCACCCGCGAGGTGGCCCGGCGGCTCGGCGTGCTGCCGCAGAGCCCGCTGGTGCCGGAGGGGATCACCGTGGCCGACCTGGTCGGCCGGGGCCGGCAGCCCTACCAGCGCTGGTGGCGTCAGTGGTCCGCGGAGGACGGCCGGGCCGTCGAGGCGGCCCTGGCCATGGCCGATGTGGCGGAACTCGCCGACCGGCCGGTGGACACCCTCTCCGGCGGGCAGCGGCAGCGGGTCTGGATCGCCATGACCCTGGCCCAGGACACCGAGGCGCTGCTGCTGGACGAGCCGACCACCTTCCTCGACCTGGCCCACCAGGTGGAGGTGCTGGACCTGCTGCACCGGCTGCGCGCCGAGCGCGGCCGGACCGTGGTCGCCGTGCTGCACGACCTCAACCAGGCCGCCCGGTACGCCGACCACCTGGTCGCCATGCGCGCCGGCGCGGTGGTCGCCGCCGGTCCGCCGCGCGAGGTCCTCACGGTCGACCTGGTCCGCGACGTCTTCGGGCTCGACTGCGTGGTCGTGCCCTGCCCGGTCACCGGCGCCCCGCTCGTCGTGCCCGCCCTCACCCACACCTCGGCCGTTCCGGCCGCCACGCCGGCCCCGGCCGGCGCCTCCGTCGGCGACGCCTGACCGCGCGTCGACCCGTACCTGTCAGGAAAGGACTTTTTTGATGCGTCGTCTCGCCGCCGCTCTCACCGCGGCCCTCGCCCTCGGCGTGGGCCTCACCGCCTGTGGGGAGAGCGATCCCGTCTCCGGCACCGCCGCCGGGGAGACCCGGGAGATCACCCACGCCATGGGCACCACGAAGGTGCCCGCCGAGCCGAAGCGCGTGGTGGTGCTCGACACCGACAAGATCGACACCGCGCTCTCGCTGGGCGTCACCCCGGTCGGCGCGGCCACCGCCGGCGAGGCGAAGAGCTGGCCCACCTACTTCGGCGCGGAGAAGCTCGCCGGCATCAAGGAGGTCGGGGTGCTCACCGAGCCCGACCTGGAGGCGATCAACGCGCTCAAGCCGGACCTCATCCTCGGCAGCAAGTTCCGCCAGGAGAAGTTCTACGACGAGCTGTCCGCCATCGCCCCGACCGTCTTCACCGAGAAGGTGGGCATCACCTGGAAGGAGAACTTCCTCCTCGACGGCAAGGCCCTCGGCAGGGAGCAGCAGGCCAAGGACCTGCTGGCCGCGTACGAGAAGCGGGCGAAGGACTTCGGCGCGAAGCTGGGCGACGCCTCGTCGCGGAAGGTCTCCATCGTGCGCTTCATCCCGGGCAACATCCGGGTCTACGGTCCGGACTCGTTCTCCGGCATCGTGGTCGGTGACACCGGCCTGGGCCGCCCCGAGCGGCAGCTGCTGGAGGGCAAGGAGGACAAGCGCTTCGACCTGGTCAGCCCCGAGCGGGTCAACGAGGTCGACGGCGACGTGGTCTTCGTGACCGCGTACGGCGAGAAGGCCGCCGCCGAGCAGGCGAAGGTCACCGCCGGCAGTCTCTGGCAGGGCCTGTCCGCGGTCAAGGCGGGCAAGGCGCACGTGGTCTCCGACGAGGTCTGGATGACCGGCATCGGTGTCGGCGCCGCCAACAAGATCGTCGACGACCTGGAGAAGTACCTGGCCGCCTGAGCCACCCGTACCGCCCAGCGCCCGCCCGGCCCCGTGCCGGGCGGGCGCTGCCGTCGTCAGGCCGGGATTGGGTGGTCGGCCTCGACCCGGGGTGAGGAAGGCCAGCCGGGCCCGCTTGTCCGGCGGGCACCAGGTGACCTCGCTCGGCTACTGGAGTGTCCGGTGACCGCCTTGACCGGAAGTTAGGTTAGGGTAACCTAACTTCGCGATCATTTCCGGACCGCGTGGACCGCGCCGTGCCGTCGCGCCGACGCCGTGTCCGCCTCCGACCACTGAGGACTGCCCATGAGCCTGCCCGGAGCAACCGTTCCGGCCCCCTCGGCCGGCGCCGGCCCGGCCGCCGCCCGGGACCACCTGTTCACCGCCCGCTCGCTGGACCGCTACCGCGGCGTGCTGGCCGAGGGCGTCGAACGGGTGGCCCGCCGGGTGGCCACCGCGGACCGGCCGTTCACCGGGGTCGGCCCGGAGGACCTCGCCCCGCGCGTCGCGGCCGTCGACCTCGACCGCCCGCTCGGCGACACCGGCGCGGCCCTCGACGAACTGCACGACGTCTACCTGCGCGACGCCGTCTACTTCCACCACCCGCGCTACCTGGCCCACCTGAACTGCCCGGTGGTGATCCCCGCGCTGCTCGGCGAGGCGGTGCTCACTGCGGTCAACTCCTCGTTGGACACCTGGGACCAGAGCGCCGGCGGCACCCTCATCGAGCGCCGGCTCATCGACTGGACGGCCGGGCGGATCGGCCTCGGTCCCGCGGCCGACGGGGTGTTCACCAGCGGCGGGACCCACTCCAACCTCCAGGCGCTGCTGCTGGCCCGGGAGGAGACGCGGGTGCGGGCGGGACTGCGGCCCGGACCCGAGGCGCTGTCGCGGCTGCGGGTGCTCACCTCCGCTGCCGGCCATTTCAGCGTGCAGAAGGCGGCCCGGCTGCTCGGCCTCGGCACGGACGCGGTCCGCACCGTCGACACCGACCCGCAGCGGCGGATGCGCCCCGACGCGCTGGCCCGGGAGATCGCCCGCTGCCGGGCGGACGGCCTGCTCGTGATGGCCGTGGTCGCCACCGCCGGCACCACGGACTTCGGCAGCATCGACCCGCTGCCGCAGGTCGCCGACATCTGCGCGGCGGCCGGCGTCTGGCTGCACGTCGACGCCGCGTACGGCTGCGGGCTGCTGGTCTCGCCCACCCGCCGGCACCTGCTCGACGGCATCGAGTGGGCCGACTCGGTCACCGTCGACTTCCACAAGTCCTTCTTCCAGCCGGTCAGCTCCAGCGCCGTGCTGGTCCGCGACGGCCGGACGCTGCGGCACGCCACCTGGCACGCCGACTACCTCAACCCGGCTCGTGCCGTCGAGCAGCGCATCCCCAACCAGGTCGACAAGAGCCTCCAGACCACCCGCCGCTTCGACGCGCTCAAGCTCTGGCTCACCCTGCGGATCATGGGGGCGGACGGCATCGGCGCGCTCTTCGACGAGGTGGTCGACCGGGCCGGCGCGGCCTGGCGACTGCTCGACGCCGACCCCCGCTTCGAGGTGGTCACCCGGCCGACGCTCAGCACCCTGGTGTTCCGCTGGCGCCCCGCCGGCCTGGCCGCAGACCTCGTGGACGACGCCAACCTGTACGCCCGCGAGGCGCTCGCCGCCTCCGGCGCCGCGCTCGTCGCCGGCACCCGGGTCGACGGCGCCCACCACCTGAAGTTCACCCTGCTCAACCCCGAGACCACCGGGGACGACGTCGCCGCGGTCCTCGACCTGATCGCCGAACACGCCGGGTGGTACGCGCGCACCCGCACCGCCGACGAGCTGACCCCGGTCGGCTGACCGGCCGCCCGCCCTGGAGAACACCCATGTCGACCCATGACTTCATCGCCGTCGGGCTGGGCCCGTACAACCTCGGCCTGGCCTGCCTCACCGCCCCGATCGACGACCTCGACGGCCTGTTCCTGGAGGCCCGCGACGACGTCGACTGGCATCCCGGCATGCTGCTGGAGAGCGCCCACCTCCAGACCCCGTTCCTCGCCGATCTGGTCACGCTCGCGGACCCGACCTCGCCCTACTCCTTCCTCAGCTACCTGAAGGAGACCGGCCGGCTCTACCCGTTCTACATCCGGGAGAACTTCTTCCCGCTGCGGGCCGAGTTCGACGCGTACTGCCGGTGGGCGGCCGCCCAACTGCCCGCCGTCCGGTTCGGACACGAGGTCACCGCGATCGAGCACGACCCGGCCGACGACCGGTACGTGGTGCACGCCCGGGCGGGCGGCCGGCGGATCACCCACCGGGCCCGCCGGCTGGTGCTCGGCACCGGCACCCCGCCGCACGTGCCGCCGGCCTGCGAGGGGCTGGCCGGCGACGTGATCCACAACTCGCGGTACCGGGAGCACCGGGCCGCGCTGCGCGGCAAGCGGAGCATCACCGTGGTCGGCAGCGGGCAGAGCGCCGCCGAGATCTACCACGACCTGTTGGCCGACATCGACACGCACGGCTACCAGCTCAACTGGGTCACCCGCTCGCCGCGGTTCTTCCCGCTCGAATACACGAAGCTCACCCTGGAGATGACCTCCCCGGACTACGTGGACTACTTCCACGCCCTGCCGGAGGCGACCCGCTACCGCCTGGAGGCCGAGCAGAAGGGGCTGTTCAAGGGCATCGACGCCGAGCTGATCAACGCGATCTTCGACCTGCTCTACGTGAAGAGCGTCGGCGGCCCGGTGCCCACCCGGCTGCTCACCAACACGGCGCTGACCGACGCCGCGTACGACCCGGCGCGCGGCACGTACGCGCTGGGGCTGCGCCACGTCGAGCAGGGCCGCGACCTCACTCTGGAGACCGAGGGGCTGGTGCTGGCCACCGGCTACCGCTACCAGGTGCCCGCCTTCCTCGACCCGATCCGGGACCGGCTCCGCTTCGACGGGCACGGCCGCTTCGACGTGGCCCGCAACTACAGCATCGACCACACGGGACGGGGCGTCTTCCTCCAGAACGCCGGCACCCACACGCACAGCGTCACGTCGCCCGACCTGGGCATGGGCCCCTACCGCAACTCCTGGATCATCCGCGAGCTGACCGGCCGCGAGCACTACCCGATCGAGAAGAGCATCGCGTTCCAGGAGTTCGGCGCGCCCGCCGGAGTGGCCCTGTGAGCGCGAGGAGTGAGCCGGTTCTGCGAGCCCCGCAGTCGCGAACGGAAGGCGGCCCGGTGACCGTGGCCATCCACCGCCGGGACGACCCGCGGCTCGGCGAGTTCCGCCTCCGCCCGCTCGACCCGGACGCCGACGCCGCACTGCTGCACGGCTGGGTCACCCACCCCAAGGCGGCGTTCTGGATGATGCAGGACGCCGACGTGGCCCGGGTGGCCGAGGAGTACCGGCGGATCGCCGCGCACCCGCACCACGACGCGTATCTCGGGTCCTGGCGGGGCCGGCCGGCGTTCCTCGCCGAGCGCTACGACCCGGCCCGGGTCGAACTGGTCGGGCTCTACGACCCGGCCGAGGGCGACGTCGGGATGCACTTCCTCTGCGCGCCCAGCGACACCCCCGTGCGCGGCTTCACCCTCGCGGTCATCACCACGGTGCTGGACTGGCTCTTCGCCGACCCGGCCACCCGCCGGGTGGTGGTCGAGCCCGACGTGCGCAACACCGCCGTGCACGCGCTGAACGCGGCCGTCGGCTTCACCGTCGTCGGCCCGGTCGCCAAGCCCGAGAAGACCGCCCTGCTCAGCGTCTGCACCCGCGAGCAGTTCCTGGCCGCCACCCGCAGAGAGGCCCCCGCGTGACCACCCCCGCCGCCGTCGACCACCTCACCCCCGAGCTGTGGGCCGCCGCCAACCGCCAGCTCGTCCGCAAGGCCCTGGCCGAGTTCGCCCACGAACGGCTCATCACCCCCGAGCCGCAGGGCCCGGGCCGATACCGGGTACGCGGCGACGACGGCAGCGTCGAGTACCGCTTCGCGGCCCGGCGGCTAAGCCTGAACCACTGGTGGATCGATCCCGCCGGCCTGACCCGGCACGTCGACGGGCGGGAGGCCCCACTGGACGCCGTCGACCTCTGCCTGGAGCTGCGCGGCGCGCTCGGCCTCACCGACGCCGTCCTGCCGGTCTACCTGGAGGAGATCACCTCCACCCTGGCCGGGCTCGCGTACAAGCTGGCCCGGCCCGAGCGGGACGCGGCCGAGCTGGTCGAGGCCGAATTCCAGCAGATCGAGACGGCGATGACCGAGGGCCACCCGTGCTTCGTGGCCAACAGCGGCCGGATCGGCTGGGGCGTGCACGACCACCACCGGTACGCCCCGGAGGCCGGCCGGCCGGTCCGCCTGCTGTGGCTCGCCGCCCACCGCGACCACACCACGTTCACCTGCGCCGCCGACCTGGACTACGACACCCACCTGTGCGCCGAACTGGGGGCGGAGACCCTGGCCGGCTTCGCCCGTACCCTCTCGGGGCTCGGCCTGGACCCGGCCGACTACCTGCTGCTGCCCGTGCACCCCTGGCAGTGGTGGAACAAGCTGGCCGTCACCTTCGCCGGCGAGGTGGCCCGGCGCCGCCTCGTGCCGCTCGGCGAGGGGCCGGACGAGCACCTCGCCCAGCAGTCGGTGCGCACCTTCTTCAACGTCACCGACCCGCACCGGCACTACGTGAAGACCGCGCTCTCGGTGCTCAACATGGGCTTCATGCGCGGGCTGTCCGCCGCGTACATGGAGCACACCCCGGCCATCAACGACTGGCTGGCCGGCCTGATCGCCGCCGACCCGGTGTTCCGGCGGACCGGGCTGACCATCATCCGCGAGCGGGCCGCCATCGGCTACCGGCACCGGCAGTTCGAGGCGGCGACCGACCGGTACTCGCCGTACCGGAAGATGCTCGCCGCGCTCTGGCGGGAGAGCCCGGTGCCGGGGCTGGAGCCCGGCCGGCGGCTGGCCACCATGGCGTCGCTGCTGCACGTCGACCGGGCCGGACGCTCGTTCGCCGGTGCGCTGATCGCCGCGTCCGGGCTGGCCCCGGCGGACTGGCTGCGCCGCTACCTGGACGCCTACCTGGTGCCGCTGCTGCACGCGCTGCACGCCTACGACCTGGCCTTCATGCCGCACGGCGAGAACGTCATCCTGGTGCTCGGCGACGGCGTGGTGGAGCGGGTGGTCTTCAAGGACATCGCCGAGGAGATCGTGGTGATGGACCCGGAGGCCGACCTGCCCGAGGCGGTCCGCCGGATCCGCGCCGCCGTCCCCGAGGACGACAAGGTGCTCTGCGTCTTCACCGACGTGTTCGACTCGTTCCTGCGCCACCTCAACGCGATCCTGGCCACCGAGGGCGTCACCGACGAGGAGACCTTCTGGCGGACCGTGGCCGAGTGCGTCCGCGCCTACCTCGAGTCGGTGCCGCATCTGGCCGACCGGCACGACCTGTTCGCCCCGGAGTTCGCGCTCTCCTGCCTGAACCGGCTGCAACTGCGGAACAACCAGCAGATGGTCGACCTCGCGGACCCGTCGGCGGCCCTCCAGTTCGTGGGCACCCTGGCCAACCCACTCGCCCCGTACGCCCCGTGAACGCCCTCGCCGCGCCGGTGCGCGAGCGTGACGGCGGCGCGACCGGGGCGCCGGGGCGATCGTGACGCCGGGGTCGACACGGACGAGCGGCCGCCCGGGGAGGGGCGGCCGCTCGTCGGGGGGGTGGGTCGGGTCAGGCGGCGGTGGACCAGATGGCGCGGAACGCGGCGGCCTCGCCGGCCAGCCACTGCTCGACCTGCTCCGGCTTGACGTCGGCTGGCATCCGGTGGGACTCGCCGCGCCGGACGTCGACCAGCACCGGCTCGGCGTGCGGCAGGACCGCGTCCATGTGCCGGGCCATCAGGTGCAGCGTCGCCAGGGTCGTCTCCTCGCTCGGCGGGGCCTCGTCGAAGTGCAGCCGGATCGCCTCGGCGCGGCCGTCGGCGTAGCGCACGCCGAACTGGGGGTTGATCTTCACGGGCAGGTCGCCCAGCATGGCCAGCGCGTCGCGGGTCTGGGCCAGGTCGACGCCGGCCGGCTCGCCGAGCGAGTGCAGCCAGGTGGTCGCCCCGGGCACGAGCGCCTCGTAGAGCGGGCGCCAGCGCGGCTTGACCAGGTCGGCGACCTGGGCCAGGTGCGTCCCGCCGGTGTGGAAGGCGACATCGGCCTTGAGCGCCTTGACGAACTGGCCGTGCGGGTTGAAGCCGTGCCGGCTCGCCCGCTGCTTGCGCAGGCCGCCGACGAAGGTGGCCTTGGTGGGCCCGGTGCGGTCCACGTAGCGGGTGAACCCGAGGAGGGTGGCGTAGGGGGTGACGGGGGCGGCGGAGGTGGGCGCGGTCACGAGCATCCTCCCAGGTCAAAAGCTCGATTAGTACATACATTCTAATCGACGGGTCTGACATCGCCCAGGGGTCTGGAGCGCCCTCTTCGCACGGGACACCGCGGTTGCTGATCATCAACTAGAGTGCGGGCTTCCCCCGTTCTCTCTCGGAGCTCACATGACATCCCTCACGGCCCGTTGGCCCCGCCTCGCCGTCGGCGCGGCGGTGCTGGCGACGACCGCGTTGTTCGGTTTCTCCGCCCCGGCCCACGCGGCGGACCCGCTGCCCGACCTCTCCGTCTCGTTCGACCGCGACCCGGTCGCGGAGATCGACAACAGCGGCACCACCATCGGCATGTACGTCTACAACTACGGCGAGGCCGACGCGACCGCGGTGACCGTCACGCTCGACCTGAGCAAGCTCTCCGACGCGGTCACCGCCTCCGTGTCGGACTGGGACGACACCTGCAAGCTGGCCGACGCCAAGGTCACCTGCACGGTCGGCAGCCTCGCGGCCGGGCAGGTCACCAACGTCTACCCGGTGTCGCTGGCCAGCCGCACGGGCGCCACGCCCGGCGACGCGGGCTCGGTGACGGTGACCATCGCCGGCGCGGAGGACGACGCCAACCCCGGCGACAACACCACCTCGTTCCCGGTCACCGTGGTCGCGTCGGGCCCCGACCTGGTCGCCGCCGCCGACAACTTGAACGACAAGGCGCACCCGGTCGGCCCGGGCGACCGCGTCCCGCTCTACAGCGGTGTCCTGAACGAGGGCGACAGCCCGGCGACGGACTTCACGGTCCGGGTCGACCTGCCCACCGGCGCCACCTTCGTCGAGCGGTACAGCGACTGCACCTACGTCGACTACTACCCGAAGGACACCGGCGCGCCCTACGTGTACGGGCCGAGCCAGGTCACCTGCACGGTGCCGCTGACGCTCAAGCCCGGCGAGGGGCTGCTGCTGTTCGACGACGAGACCGGCGCGTCGCTGTTCAACATCACGTTCGGCCGCAACCTGCCCGGTCCGGACGAGAACTACGCCGCCTTCAGCACGGCCCTGGCGGGCGAGGCGGAGGCGGCGAAGAAGGCCGCGGCCACCCGGGGCACCGGCCCGTCGTTCGCCTCCGCCGCCGAGAAGCTGCACGCCAAGGCCGTGGCGGCGGGCCTCGCCAAGCGGTCCGTCGTGGAGCGTGAGCTCGACGAGTCGGACAACTACGCCGACATCCAGTTCTGGACCAAGAAGAACACGCTCGACGTCGCCGTCACCGCCCCGCCGGTGAAGGGCGCCGTCGGCCAGACGGTCGACCTCGCGTACGAGGTCGTGAACAACGGCCCGTCCGACGGCGGCGGCCCGGGCGTCGTCATCACCGCGCCGAGCGGCACGGTGCTGCTGCCCGCCGAGTGGTGCTACACCGACGGCACGCCGGGCAAGCAGCTTCCGGAGTCGGCGAAGCTGCGCTGCAACTTCGAGAGCGAGTTCCCCAGCGTCTTCTCCGGCTACGGCCGGATCAAGGCCACCGTCAAGCTGAAGATCAAGTCAGCTCCGGGCACCGACGGCACGATCGTGGTCGACGGCGCGACCTCGTCCACCGAGTCGAACCCGGCGAACAACACCGCCCGCATCGTCATCACCGGCGGCTCCGGTGACGGCAACGGTGGTTCGGGTGACGGCAACGGTGGCTCCGGCGGCGGCCTGCCGGTCACCGGCGCCCCGGCGGTCGCGCTCGCCGGCGTCGGCGCCGCCGTGCTCGCGCTCGGCGCCGTGCTGTTCGTGATGTTCCGCCGTCGCCGCGTGGCCTTCCAGACCCCGCGCGACTGATCCGCCGACGCCGCGGGGGTGGGCCGGTCTCCGGTCCACCCCCGCGGCGCGAGCGGGGTCAGAGCTGTCCGACGTCGATGATCCGGACCACGGCGGCGCCCGACTCGTCGGAGGCGGCGAGGTCGATCTCGGCGCTGATGCCCCAGTCGTGGTCGCCCTCCGGGTCGTCCAGGATCTGGCGTACGGTCCACTTCTCCCGACCCTGCTCGATCATCAGCAGCGCCGGCCCGCGCGCGTCCGGCCCCACCCCGATCGAGTCGTACGCCTCGAAGTACGGCTCCAGCGCGTCGGCCCACGCGTCCGCGTTCCAGCCCTGCTCGGCGTCCAGTTCCCCGAGCAGGTCCCAGCGGCGCAGGGCGGCCAACTCGACCCGGCGGAACAGCGCGTTGCGCACCAGCACCCGGAACGCCCGGGCGTTGCGGGTGACCGCCGGCGGCCGGTCGTCCAGCGACGCGGCCACCTCGGCGACGTCGGACGGGTTGCGCAGCCGCTCCCACTCGTCGATCAGGCTGGAGTCGACCTGGCGGACCAGCTCGCCCAGCCACTCGATGAGGTCGACCAGCTCCTCGGTCTTCGCGTCCTCGGGGACGGTCTGCCGCAGCGTCTTGTACGCGTCCGCGAGATAGCGCAGCACCAGGCCCTCGGAGCGGGACAGCCCGTAGAACTGGACGTACTCGGGGAACGTCATGGCCCGCTCGTACATGTCGCGGACCACCGACTTCGGGGAGAGCTGGTGGTCGGCGACCCAGGGGTGGCCCTGCCGGTACATCTCGTACGCCGACTCCAGCAGCTCGGCCAGGGGCTTCGGCCAGGTCACCTCGTCGAGGAGTTCGAGTCGGGCCTCGTACTCGATGCCCTCGGCCTTCATGGCGGCGACCGCCTCGCCACGGGCCTTGAACTGCTGCGCGGAGAGCACCTGGCGCGGGTCGTCCAGGATCGACTCGATCACGCTGAGCACGTCCAGCGCGTACGCCGGGGACTCCCGGTCGAGCAGCTCGATGGTGGCCAGGGCGAGCGGGGAGAGCGGCTGGTTGAGCGCGAAGTCGAGCTGGAGGTCGACGGTGAGCCGCACCCGCCGGCCCTGCTCGTCCGGCTCGGGCAGCTCCTCGACCACGCCGCCGGCCCGCAGTGCCCGGTAGATGGCGATGGCCCGGCGGATGTGCCGGCGCTGGGCGGCCCGGTCCTCGTGGTTGTCGGTGAGCAGGTGCCGCATCGAGGCGAACGCGTCACCGGGGCGGCCGATGACGTTGAGCAGCATCGAGTGGCTGACCTGGAAGCTGGAGGTCAGCGGCTCGGGCTCGGCCTCGACGAGGCGCTGGAAGGTCGGCTCGCCCCAGCCGATCGAACCCTCCGGCGGCTTCTTCTTCACCACCTTGCGGCGCTTCTTCGGGTCGTCGCCCGCCTTGGCCAGGGCCTTCTCGTTCTCGATGACGTGTTCGGGGGCCTGCACCACGACCCGGCCGAGGGTGTCGAAGCCGGCCCGCCCGGCCCGGCCGGCGATCTGGTGGAACTCGCGGGCCTTGAGCAGCCGGGTCCGGGTGCCGTCGTACTTCGACAGGCCGGTGAACAGCACGGTGCGGATCGGCACGTTGATGCCGACGCCGAGGGTGTCGGTGCCGCAGATGACCTTGAGCAGCCCGGCCTGGGCCAGGGTCTCCACGAGGCGGCGGTACTTGGGCAGCATGCCGGCGTGGTGCACGCCGATGCCGTGCCGGACCAGCCGGGACAGCGTCTTCCCGAAGCCCGAGGTGAACCGGAAGTTGCCGATCGTCTGGGCGATCATGTCCTTCTCGGCCCGGGTGCAGACGTTCACGCTCATCAGCGCCTGGGCACGCTCCAGCGCGGCCGCCTGGGTGAAGTGCACGACGTAGACCGGGGCCTGCTTCGTCGCCAGCAGCTCCTCCAGGGTCTCGTGCAGCGGCGTCATCGCGTACGAGAAGAGGAGCGGGACCGGCCGCTCGGCCGAGCGGACGACGGCGGTCGGTCGCCCGGTGCGCCGGGTCAGGTCGTCAACGAACCGGGTGGTGTCGCCGAGTGTGGCGGACATCAGGACGAACTGCGCCTGCGGCAGCTCGATGAGCGGCACCTGCCAGGCCCAGCCGCGGTCCGGCTCGGCGTAGAAGTGGAACTCATCCATGATCACCTGGCCGACGTCGGCCCGGGCGCCCTCGCGCAGCGCGAGGTTGGCCAGGATCTCCGCGGTGCAGCAGATGATCGGGGCGTCGGCGTTGACGCTGGCGTCGCCGGTGAGCATGCCGACGTTCTCCGCGCCGAAGACCTCGCAGAGGGCGAAGAACTTCTCCGAGACCAGCGCCTTGATCGGCGCGGTGTAGAAGGTGGTCCGGTCGTCGGCCAGCGCCGCGAAGTGGGCCGCGATCGCCACCAGGCTCTTGCCCGAGCCGGTCGGGGTATTCATGATCACGTTCGCGCCGGAGACGATCTCGATGACCGCCTCCTCCTGGTGGGGGTAGAGGTCGAGACCGCGCTCGGACGCCCAGCCGGCGAACGCGTCGTAGAGGGTGTCGGGGTCGGCGCTCTTCGGCAGCGCGGCGGTGAGAGTCATGGCGGCTCCCATCGTGCCTGGATCATGGGCCGCCGCGCCAACCGGGTTCAGCGCCGCCGGTGGATCAGGTCGAAGATCTCCCGCCCGGCGGTCAGCGCCCGGCGCTCGAACTTGGTCACCGGCCGGTGCGCCGGGCGGGGCGCCCAGCCGTCGTGCACGTCGACCAGCCCCGGGTCGGCGGCCAGCGTCTCCCGCATGGCCTCGGCGTACTCCGCCCAGTCCGTGGCGCAGTGCAGCGTCCCGCCGGGGGCCAGCCGGGAGCGCAGCAGCGCCACGTGCGCCGGCTGGATGATCCGCCGCTTGTGGTGGCGGGCCTTCGGCCACGGGTCGGGGAAGAAGACGTGCACCGCGTCCAGGCACCCCTCGGGCATGGCCCGCACCAGGTCCAGCGCGTCGCCCTTGGCGACCCGCACGTTGCCGAGGCCGTGCCGTTCGACCAGTTCGAGCAGGTTGGCGATTCCGGGCGTGTGCACCTCTACCGCCAGATAGTGTCGGTCCGGGTCGGCGGCCGCCATGGCGGCGGTCGCGTCGCCCATGCCGGACCCGATCTCCAGCACCAGCGGCGCCCGCCGTCCGAACAGCGCCGCCGGATCGCACGGCCCGTCCAGGTCGTCGATCTCCAGGCCGTACGCGGGCCAGAGCCGGGCCAGCGCGTCGCGCTGCCGGTCGCTCATCCGCCCGCGACGCGGGTGGAAGGTGCGGATACGGGCGGCGTGGGCCGGCGGCGCGGCGCTGAAGTCGGTGGAGGTCACAGCGACCCGAGCGTACGCGACCGCCGGAGCGGATCGGATGTGATGTGCGGCCCGGGGTGAGAGGATTCATCCCAGTACGGCAGGACGGGTGGCCCGCCGCCCGTTCACCGCCGACGCGGGGCCGGGAGGGGGCATGGTGTCAGTCACGGGACGTGCGGCGCTGCTGGTCGCGGCCGCCGCGTGCACCGCCCCGCTGGTCGGCGCGACGCCCGCCCAGGCCGGCCCGTCCGCCGCCCCGCTGTCTGCCGCTCCGGTGCCCGCTGGCGGCCCCGTGCTTGCCGCTCCCGTGCTCGCTGCCGAGCCCGTGCCCGGGCAGCCCGAGACGCGGCCGTCGCCCGCCGACGTGATCTTCGTGGAGGTCACCCCGAGCACCGTCGAGGCCGGCTTCCTGGTCGGTATCCGGGCGAGCTGTCGGGACAACACGGTGCCGGCGACCGTGGTCTCCGACGCGTTCGGCCGGATCCAGGTGCAGCCCCAGCGTGGCCTGCTCACCGCCTCGCCGATGGTCCGGGAACGCACCCGTCCCGGCAACTACCGGGTCAAGCTGGAGTGCCCCGGCGGGCAGACCGCGTCCACCATGCTCCAGGTGGTCAAGCGGGTGCAGCCCAGCCGCGGGCCGGCGACCGGCTTCGGCGGCACCGCCGGCGGCGGTGGCCTCGGCGGCCTGCTGGTGCCGGTCGGCCTCGGGCTGACCGTGGTCGGCGCGGTGGTCGGCGTGGCGGCGTCGCGCCGGCAGCCCCGTACCCTCCGTGGCGCCGCCCGGCGCTGAGGCCCGCCATGGCCGCGAACCCCACCCCACAGCCCACCGCCCGGGCGGCCCGGGCCCGCGCCCGCAGCCCGTGGTCGACGCCGCTCGCCGTGCTGCTCGTGCTGGTCGGGGTCTTCGCCACCGGCGCCGGCCTGGGCCGGACCGCCGGGCCGTTCGACTGGGCCGACGCGGCGACCGGGTCGAGCCGGCACAGCGCCGAACCGGCCCGGGCGCGGGAGCCGGCCAGCCTCCCGGTCCGCCTCGCCGTGCCGGCCATCAAGGTCACCGCCCCGGTCACCCCGGTCGGCCAGGCGCGGGACGGCTCGATCGACGTCCCGCCGCTCACCCAGCACCATCAGACCGGCTGGTACAATCGCGGGTCGGTGCCCGGCGAGCCCGGCCGGGCGATCATCGTCGGGCACGTCGACACCAAGAGCGGTCCGGCGGTCTTCTACCGGCTGCACGACCTGAAGCCCGGGGACCGGATCGAGGTGACCCGGTCCGACCGCAGCGTGGTCACCTTCAAGGTCGACACCGTCGAGTACTTCGACAAGGCCAACCTCCCGGCCGACCGGGTCTACGGCGACTCCGGCCCGGCGGAGCTGCGGCTCATCACGTGCGGCGGCGAGTGGGTCGGTGGCCGCACCGGCTACCAGGACAACGTGATCGCCTTCGCCTCACTCCTCGACACCCGCAACCCCTGACGCCTGGGTCCTGGCGACCCGAGGCGGGTCGGGCATGGCCCAAAGGCCGCTGCGAACGTGATGACGTGGATGACTCAGCCGATGGGCCCGGCGTCGGCGACGCCGGTTATGAGTCACCTACGACATCAAGTTCGCAGGCGCTGAGCAGGAGGCGGCAGACCCGGGCGTGCGGCAGCGCGCCTCACGAGCTGACGATGATGATCGAGGCGGTCAGCCCTTGCCGGGGACGTGCTGGACTACCTCGAACTCCAGCAGCGTGGCGCCGGTGGCTACCGGCTTGCGCGGCTCGCCGCCCTCGCCGCCGGCGTGCGCGGCCCGGGACGGCCCCTGCGCCCATGCCTGGTACGCCTCTTCGGTCTCCCAGCGGGTGTAGACGAAGTAGCGGCTCTCCCCGGCGACCGGGCGGAGCAGTTCGAAGCCGAGGAAGCCGGGGGAGTTCTCCACGGCGCCGGCCCGGGCCGCGAACCGCTTCTCCAGCTCCTCGCCGGCGCCGGGCGGGACGTCGATCGCGTTGATCTTCACGACTGCCATGGCTCCACCCTAACGAGCCGGGTCAGAACGTCTCGACGGTCGGCACCAGCTCGGCGTCGACCACGATGGGGGCGTGGTCGGAGGGGCCCTTGCCCTTACGCGCCTCCCGGTCCACGTACGCCGAGGTGACGGCGCGGGCGAACGGCGCGGAGGCGTAGACCAGGTCGATCCGCATGCCCTTGTTCTGGTGGAACATGCCGGCCCGGTAGTCCCAGTAGGTGTAGGGGTGCGGGCCCTTCATGGGGGTGGGCACCACGTCGTCGAGGCCGAGGTCGCGGAGCGCGGCCAGGGCGGCGCGCTCGGCCGGGGTGACGTGGGTGGAGGTGACGAAGAGCGCCGGGTCCCAGACGTCGGCGTCGGTCGGGGCCACGTTGAAGTCCCCGCAGACGGCGAGGGGCAGGCCGCCGGCCAGCTCCGGCTCCAGGGCGTCCCGCAGCGCCGCGAACCAGGCCAGCTTGTACGCGTAGTGGGGGTCGTCGGGGGAGCGGCCGTTCGGCACGTACACCGACCAGACCCGCAGGCCGGCGCACGTGGCCGAGATGGCGCGCGCCTCCGGATCGGGGAAGCCCGGTTCGCCGGGGAAGCCGACCGCCACGTCGGCCAGCCCCACCCGGGACAGGATGGCGACCCCGTTCCACCGGCCGTCGCTGTGGCTGGCCGCCTCGTAGCCCAGCTCGCCCACCTCGGCGACCGGGAACGCCCCGTCGGGGCACTTGGTCTCCTGCAGGCAGACGACGTCGGGCTTCGTGGTGGCCAGCCAGTCGAGCAGCCGGGGGAGGCGGGCCTTCACCGAGTTGACGTTCCAGGTCGCCAGGCGCATGTCTCCAGCCTGCCGCATCGGCGGCCACCCCGCCGGGTCACGCCCGCGGGGTGTCGGTGTCTCCGGGGCGGGTCTGCTCGGCGAGGAACCGTTCCAGCTCGGCGCCGAGTTCGTCGGCGGTGGGCAGCGGGCCGGTCTCCTGGGCGAGCAGGTTCTTCTCCCCGCGGCCCCGGGCGAACGTGTCGTACTGCTCCTCCAGGGCCTGGACCAGGGTGGCCGCCTCCTCGGTCTGGGCGACCTGACGGTCGATCTCCACCCGCACCACCTCGGCGGCGGCGCCGAGGCCGTCGCGGGGCAGCAGCAGCCCGGTGCTGCGGGACACGGCGGAGAGCAGCGCGTCGGCGGCGGCCGGGTACTCGGTCTGGGCGACGTAGTGCGGCACGTGCGCGGCGAAGCCGAGGGCGTCGCGGCCCTGCTCGCCGAGGCGGAACTCCAGCAGGTGGCCGACGCTGGCCGGCACCTGGACCTTCTGGAGCCAGGGCTCGTAGCCGGAGATCAGCTCGGGCCGGGTGGCGTGCGCCGTGACGCCGCTGGGCCGGGTGTGCGGGACGGCCATGGGGATCGAGTTGAGCCCTACGGTGAGGCGCACGTCGAGGCGGGCGGAGAGTGCGGCGACGGCGGCCACGAAGCGTTCCCACTGGAGGTCCGGCTCGGGGCCGGTGAGCAGGAGGAACGGGGTCTCGTCGTCGTCGCGGAGCAGGTGCAGCTCCAGCGCCGGGGCGTCGTAGTCGGCCCAGTGGTCCTCGACGAAGGTCATCACCGGCCGGCGGGAGCGGTAGTCGAAGAGCTGGTCGACGTCGAAGCGCGCGATCGGCCGGGCCTCCAGGGAGGTGAGCAGCTGCTCCCGGGCCAGCCGGGTGGCGTTGCCGGCGTCGACGAAGCCGGTGAGCGCCTGGATCAGCACCGGTTGGCCGAGGTCGGGCAGATCGTCGCTGAGTTCGTAGAGCTCGTGTGGGTCGAGCACCGGTTCGGACCTTCCTGTCGACGCGTACGGGTGGGCCGTGCGCGCACGGCCTCCCGGTTCGGCCAACGTACCGGCCGCGGTGGTCCATTCCGTTACGGGCCGAACGATGATCACAGTTCGGTGTCGGTGACGGGATCGTTCCCCCTGACGGGCCGGGTCCGGTTCCGCCGAAAGGACGAGTTAGTCGATCACTGGGCGCGGCCGGGAGGGCTGCGAGGTTCCTGCCCAGGGCGACGCGACCCGGGGTGGACCGGAGGTTTTCCCGGGTCGCGAGGTCCGTCACCGGCCGCCCCCGGCCGCTGACTGTTGTCCGGTTTTGGGAGTGCGAAGTGTGGCGAGGGCCACCGTTTGGGCCTGGGTGATCCCGGTTTGCCCTGTCTAGCCTCGTCGAATGCGTGACGACGGCACCCTCGACGACCAGTACGGCCTCGGCGGCACGGCTGACCGTTCGGACGATACCCCCTCGACCGTTCAGTCGACCGCTTCTCCTGCGGCCTCCACTCCCCGTGGTTCCCTGCGTACCCGCTTCAACGCTCTCCTGAACCCCCTCGCCGCCCGGCCCGGCCGGACGAAGATGGCCGTGGCCACCGGCGCGGTCTGCTGCCTCGGCCTGGTGGGCGGTTTCAGTCAGATCGGCGCCCGCGCGGCCGGCGACACCCCGAACCCCGCCGTGCCGGCGGAGGCCGCCCAGCGGGCGGCCGTCGACGCCGCCTCCCGCGACCTGGCCCGCGAGAGCACCGCTCCGGCGGCCACCCCGAGCGCCAGCCCGTCGGCCACCCCCTCGGCCACCGTGAAGCCCAAGCCCAAGGCGAAGCCCACGCCGCGCCGGATCGTCCCGGTCGCCGGCCTGGACCAGACCCAGATGAACAACGCGAAGAAGATCGTGCAGGCCGGCCGGGAGATGGGCGTGCCGCGTCGCGGCCTGGTCATCGCGGTGGCCACCGCCATGCAGGAGAGCACCCTGCTGAACTACGCCAGCGGCGTGCTGCCCGAGTCGCAGAACTACCCGCACCAGGCCATCGGCTGGGACCACGACTCGGTCGGGCTGTTCCAGCAGCGTCCGAGCAGCGGCTGGGGCACCGTCGAGGAGCTGATGGACCCGGAGTACGCCACCAAGGCGTTCCTCTCCGCCCTGGAGGAGATTCCGGGCTGGCAGGACCTGCCGCTCACCGTCGCGGCCCAGGCCGTCCAGGTCTCCGCGTTCCCCGACGCGTACGCCCAGCACGAGTGGCGCGCCAACGCGGTGGTCAAGGAGATCCTGGGCTGACCCGCGGCCGGGGTTGCCGCAGGGGCGGCCCGGGTACCAGGGACTTGCCGGTCCCGGGTACACATGAGAGGGGACCGCGGACAGGAGGACGTCATGTCACTGGTGCAACGGCTCAGCGCCTTCCTGCGGTCGCCCCGCGGCCAGCAGTTGGTCGACCGCGGCCGGCGCGAGCTGGCCAAGCCGGAGAACCAGGCGAAGCTCAAGCAGCTCGCGACCCGGCTGTCGTCCCGCCGGCGCTGACCGCTCCGCCCCCGCAGTACCGACCCCCGGGAGCCCCCTCGTGACCGACCCCGCCCCCGTCGACGGCGAGCCCACCGTTCCCCCGAAGCCGGCCGCGCCCGTGGACGCGCCCGAGGCGCCCCCGGCGAAGCTCTGGGACCGGATGCGGGACGATCCGCAGTACGCCCCGGAGCACCTGGCCCTGGAGGCGGTGCGCCGGCTCGGGCCGGAGGCGGCGCAGTGGGCGGACCGGGAACGGGCGCAGCGACCCGACGTCCCCGCCGACGAGCTGGCCGAGCAGGCGGTGCGCAAGTTCGTGAACCACGCCCGGCTCTCCGGCGCGGTCTCCGGTGCGGCCGGGCTGCCCGGCGCGGTCATCGACGTGGGCGTGCTGGCCTGGACCCAGGCGCGGCTGGTGCTGCACGTGGCGGCCGCGTACGGCGTCGACCCGGTCCACCCGGACCGGGCCACCGACCTGCTGGTCCTCCAGCGGGTGCACAAGGTCGCCGAGAGCGCCCGGCTCGCCCTCGGGGTGGCCGCCGGGCGGGAGCGGGCCGGCGCGCTGTTCGGCATGGGCGGGGAGCGCCCGCTGGGCCGGGTGATGCTCCAGCTCGGCGTCCGGCTGGCCCGGATGGCCGGGGTGCGCGCCGCCAAGCGGATGTTCGCCAAGGTGATCCCCGGCGCCGCGATCATCCTCGGGACCTGGGCCAACTCGTCGGCCACCAAGGACCTCGCCGACCGGGCCCGCGCCCTCTACCGGGGCGGCCCCCGGCAGCTGCCCGGCCCGCGCCGGCCCTGACGGCCGGCCCGGCCCACACCGCCGCGGGGACGGTCAGTCGGCCCAGCCGGACGCGTCCCAGGCGACGTCGGCGAGCCGGTCCTGGCCGGCGGCGTTCGGGTGGAACCAGTCCAGCGCGTTCACCTCGTCCAGGCTGAACCGGGTCCGGTGCACCGCGCCGCCGTCCCAGCGGCAGCGGGACCCGTACGTCCGGCAGGCGGCGCGCAGTTGCCCGTCGTACGCGTCGATCCGCTCGCGGAACCGGGCCCGCCGGGCCACCGCGGCCGGCGCGGTCGACGTGGCGTCGGCCAGCAGCGCCGGGCAGATGCCGCGCGACCAGGCCCGCACCGCGCGGGACTCGGTGTGCCCGATCTCCCAGAGCCGGTGGAGGTCGGGCAGGCTGACCACCAGCACCCGCGCCTTCGGCCGGCCCTTGCGCAGCACCGCCAGGGCCGCGTCGACCTGCTTGCGGAAGGTGGCCACCGGCGTCATCTCGGCGATGTCGTCGCGGCAGGCGTCGTTCGCCCCGATCAGCACCGTGACCAGGTCGGCCCTGTCGCGTACCGCGGCCCCGGCCTGGTCGGTGAGGCCGGCCGCGCGGGCGCCCGGGACGGCCCGGTTGTAGGCCCGCAGCGTCGGGTTGTCGTCGCGCAGCCGCCGGTAGAGGCTGTGCACGCGGACGCCGCCACCGCTGGACCAGGAGTTGCGTTCGCAGCTCACCAGCACCAGGCAGGAGCCGAAGCCGGTGGTGACCGAGTCGCCGAGCGCGGTCAGCACCTTCGGCGCGCCGGGTGGCGCGGAGCCCGACGGCCGGGGCGACGCCGAGCCCTCGCCGTCGCAGGCGAGCGCGATCAGCGCCGCGAGGCAGGCCAGCGCGGCGATCCAACGTCGAGGCATACCGTCCCCCGTCCGGCGGCGTGAAGCGGCGCGTCGACCCTATGCGCCTCGGCCGTCCGGACGGGGGCGCTGTCACCTTTCCGGCATCGACAACCGTCGGTCACATCATGGTGCTAGCGCCGGGTCGGGAGGCGGCGCCACGGCGCCGGCTGACCGTGCAGCCACCAGTGCAGCGCCCGGGTGATCCGGGGCAGCACCAGGTAGGTCATCAGCGGGGTCAGGCAGAGCGTCATGAGCAGTGTCCGGGCGGCGAGGGGCACGTCGGCGATGAACCGGGCGGTGAGCAGGGTGGCGGTGAGGCTGAGCGGGAAGAACGCCAGCCAGATGGTGACCGCCTGCTTCCAGCGCGGCGGGGCGGCCGGTGCGGCCGGCTCGGCGTCGCCGGCCGGGAACGTCTCGACCACGTGGTCCACCGGCGCGTCGAACCAGCCCTCGATGCCGGTGCGGCGCTCGGTCCGGGTGTGCTCGACGATGCCCTGCGCCGAGGTCAGCCACCAGTGCCGCTGCGGGGAGTCCTCCCAGTCGCGCAGCGTGTCGTGGTTCGCGAACCGGTACATCACGTGCCATTCGGGGGAGCCGGGCGCGCTGCGGACGAATCCGGCGCCCAGGAAGCCGGGGAAGCTCTCGGCCAGCGCCGTACCGGCCCGGATCCACGCCACCATCTCGTCGGTGCGCGCCGGGTCGGCGCGCCGCGAGACGGCGACCGTCACCGGCACCGCGTGCGTCGTGGTCATGCCCGTCCTCTCCGCCGCCGGCGGGATCTCCGCCGGTCCCGGCAGACCGGTGTAACGCACCGCGCGGGCGGTTCGCATCCGGGGAGTACCCGCTTGGTGTCCGGGATCACCGGCCGCCCGACGGAGCGCCCGGGAGAACCGGTTAGCCCCGGCCGTGCCGGGGTAGCCCCGAGGAATGACGCGATCACAGCCCCGCCGTGCCCGCGGCACGGTCGGCCACGCGTACAGCGCGCTGAACCTGCGGCTCGCCCTCGCCCTCTTCGGCCTGGTCGTCATGACCGTCCTCGCGGTGTTCGCGTTCGCCGCCGGCGTGACCTGGCTGGGCGTCGTCTGCGCGATCCTCGCCGCGGTGGCCGTGGTCGACCTGGTCGTGATCCAGCGCCGCCGCGCCGCGCGCCACCGCGAGGAGCCGGGTGTGCGGCACTCGCTGTTCGAGTGACAGGAGTACGACATGCCCATCGCCACCACCAACCCGGCCACCGGACAGGTGCTCAAGACGTACGACCCGATGTCGGACGAGCAGGTCGACGCGGCCATCGAGCGGGCCGACCTCGCCTTCCAGCAACTGCACGGCACCACCATCGCCGAACGGGGCCGGTGGATGATCGCTGCGGCCGACCTGCTGGAGGCGGAGCGGGACGAGACCGCGCGGCTCATGACCACGGAAATGGGCAAGACGTACGCGGCCGCGAAGGCCGAGGTCACCAAGTGCGCCACGGCCTGCCGCTTCTACGCCGCCAACGCCGCGAAGATGCTCGCCGACGAGCCCGCCGACGCCGCCGCGGTCAAGGCGAAGCGGGCGTACGTGCGGTACCAGCCGATCGGCCCGGTGCTCGCGGTGATGCCGTGGAACTTCCCGCTGTGGCAGGTGATGCGGTTCGCCGCGCCGGCCCTGATGGCCGGCAACACGGGGCTGCTCAAGCACGCCTCCAACGTCCCGCAGACCGCCCTCTACCTGGAGGAGCTGTTCCGCCGGGCGGGCTTCCCGGAGGGCGCCTTCACCACCCTGCTGGTCGGGTCTGAGAAGGTGGACCGGATCCTCAGCGACCCCCGGGTCCGGGCCGCCACGCTGACCGGCAGCGAGGCCGCGGGCCGTTCGATCGCCCAGATCGCCGGCCGGGAAATCAAGAAGACCGTGCTGGAGCTGGGCGGCAGCGACCCGTTCGTGGTGATGCCCTCGGCCGACCTGGACAAGGCGGCCGAGGTGGCCACCACCGCCCGCTGCCAGAACAACGGCCAGTCCTGCATCGCCGCCAAGCGGTTCATCGTGCACACCGACGTCTTCGACGCCTTCGCCGAGAAGTTCGCGGCCCGGATGTCGGCGCTGCGGGTCGGCGACCCGATGGACGAGAACACCGACGTCGGCCCCCTGGCCAGCGAGGGTGGCCGCGACGAGATCCACGCCCAGGTGCAGGACGCCGTCGACAACGGCGCCACCGTGCTGTGCGGCGGCGAGAAGCCGTCCGGCGACGGCTGGTACTACCCGCCGACCGTGGTCACCGACCTGCGGCCGGGGATGCGGATGTGGTCCGAGGAGGTGTTCGGGCCGGTCGCCGGCCTCTACCGGGTCGACTCCTACGAGGAGGCGATCGAGGTCGCCAACGGCACCAACTTCGGCCTCGGCTCCAACGCCTGGACCACGGACCCGGCCGAGCAGGAGCGCTTCGCCGTGGACCTCGACGCCGGCAACGTCTTCATCAACGGCATGACGACGTCCTATCCGGAGCTGCCGTTCGGCGGGGTGAAGAACTCCGGGTACGGGCGCGAGCTGTCCGCCGTGGGCATGCGGGAGTTCTGCAACACCAAGACCGTCTGGGTCGGCGAGGGGGAGGTCGGCGCCGGGGCCGGCGCGCACTCCGAGTAGTCGCGATTGGCCGGACGCCGTCATGGGTAGGAGATGCGCCCATGACGGTGTTCGGCTTCCACGCGTCCCACGAGCAGATCCACCCGGCGAAGCTGCTGGCGGCGGTGACCCACGCCGAACGGGCCGGCTTCGACGCGGCCATGTCGTCGGACCACTTCTCGCCGTGGAGCGCCCGGCAGGGCCACTCCGGCTTCGCCTGGTCCTGGCTGGGCGCCGCGCTCCAGGCCACCAACCTGCCGTTCGGCGTGGTCAACGCGCCCGGCCAGCGCTACCACCCGGCCATCATCGCCCAGGCCATCGGCACCCTGGCCGCCATGTACCCGGGCCGGTTCTGGGCCGCGCTCGGCACCGGCGAGGCGAGCAACGAGCACATCACCGGCACCGGCTGGCCGCGCAAGGACGTCCGCGCCGCCCGCCTGCGCGAGTGCGTCGACGTGATCCGGGCGCTGCTCGCCGGCGAGGAGGTCAGCCACGACGGGCTGGTCACCGTGGACCGGGCGAAGCTGTGGACCCGGCCGGAGCAGCCGCCCGCGCTGATCGGCGCGGCGGTCAGCGTGGAGACCGCCCGCTGGTGCGCCGAGTGGGCCGACGGCCTGATCACCGTCAACGCCCCGGTCGAGCACCTGCGGCGGATGATCGACGCCTACCGGGACGCCGGCGGGCGCGGGCCGCTGCACCTCCAGGTGCACGTGAGCTGGGCCGCCGAGCAGGCCGAGGCCGAGGCCATCGCGTACGACCAGTGGCGCAGCAACGTCTTCGCCCCGCCGGTCTGCTGGGACCTGGAGCTGGCCGACCACTTCGACGTGGTCAGCGCGCAGGTGCCCATGGAGCGGGTCACCTCGGTGGTCAACGTCTCCGCCGACCTCGGCCGGCACGTCGGCTGGCTGGAGGAGTACGTGGCGCTGGGCTTCGACCAGATCGCCCTGCACCACGTCGGGCAGGAGCAGCGCGCCTTCATCGACACGTTCGGGGCCGAGGTGCTGCCGAAGCTCCGCACCGCCGCGTGAGCACGGCGGTGCGGCACGGCTGATCAGTCGAGGCAGAACTCGTTGCCCTCCGGGGGGCCATGACGAGGTGGCCGGCGCCGAGCGGGGGCGCGGGATTCCATCCTCCGGGGCGTCTTCACGTCCGTCGATGCCGGTGCGGTGACGTGCGGGGCGGGACTTGCCGGGGTTAATGCCGTCGATATGCCCGATGAGAGGGCCGCGAGAGGTTAGCTTCGGTCAAAGACGTCCAAACCGGGCGGTAGGCGCGATAGTGCAGTGCCGTCCCGGTTCCTCACGCGCCGAGGCGCACGACCACAGGGAGCCCGTGCATGCTTGCTTGGAGATTCACCCGCGCCGTGATCGCGGCCGCCTCGATCGCCGCCCTGGCACTGGTCGGGACCGGCACCCAGGCGTCGGCCCAGGAGAAGGGGGCCGTGCGGCTCATCCCGTTGAGCGGGTCAGCGGTGATCGCGTCCCGCACGCTCACCTTCACCGGCCAGGTCCAGGTCATCACTCCGCAACTTCCGGCCTTCCCGAACGACCCGATCATCCCGCCCAACCCGGTCCGGGAGATCACCATCCTGCGCAACGTGATCGGAACCAGCGCCGACCTGGCCTGCGAAGCACGCGGTAAGCAGGACGTCTTCGTGCCCCAGCAAGAGCTCGACATCCCCGTCACGGCCACCTACAACCTCTACCCGTCCGACCCGGTCACTCCGTCGCCCTGCAGCGATTTCCGGATCGCGGTCCGGTACCTGACCACCCTCGACACCGACGGCAACAGGCTCGTGTCCAGCGCGATCGTCACCGGCGCCGCGTAACAGCCAGCCATCACAGCCAGGCGCGACGCGCCTGGCTGTGATGGCCGCATCGGGCACTAGCGGCTGATCAGTCGAGGCAGAACACGATGCCCTCGGGGTCGGCCATCACGATGTGACCGGCTTCGAGGGGCGGCGCAGGCTCGTAGCGCCTGAGCCGGGTGGCACCGTGGGACACGAGTCGGTCAGCCTCCGCCTCCAGAGCCGCCATCCGCGCGTCGCCCTGGAGGCCGGGGGCGGCTCGCACATCGAGATGCACCGGGTTCTTTGGTCGCCCGCCGGTCGTTGTGATGGTGGTTACCTGTTCCCGCCCAATGGCCTCCGGCACCCGCTGGAAGAACAGCCGCGGCCCGGTGCCGGCGGGGTCGACCACCGCGGAGGCGTCGTTGCGCCGCTCCGGCGGCACGCCCATCGCGTCCAGGGCCTGCTCCCACGACTCGAAGCCCCCGGGCGGGTCCTGGAGGCGGTAGCCGAGGGTGGTTGCCCAGAAGGCCGCCAGCGCGGCCGGGTCGGCGCAGTCGAAGGTGATCTGGACGGTCCGCGTCTGTTCGGTCATGGCGACAGTCTGCCCCGAATCGCGGACAGCATCGTTCCGCAATCTGTGGAACCATGCGGACATGACCGTCGAGGCGACGACCGAACGGGTGCTGCGGCTGCTGGCGCTGCTGCAGCGGCGGCCGTCCTGGACCGCCGGCGAACTCGCCGCCGAGCTGGGCGTCACCGACCGCTCGGTACGCCGCGACGTGGAGCGGCTGCGCGCCGTGGGCTACCCCGTGCACGCGACGTCCGGCGTCGGCGGCGGCTACCAGCTCGGCGCGGGCACCCGGCTGCCGCCGCTGCTCCTCGACGACGAGGAGGCGATCGCGACGGCCGTCTCCCTGCGGCTGGCCTCGGGAGGCACGGTCGCCGGCGCCGGCGAGGCGGCGCTGCGGGCGCTCGCGAAGCTCGACCAGGTGATGCCGGCCCGGCTGCGCGCCGAGGTGCGCGCGGTGCATGCCGCCACCGAGACGCTCGTCGGCCCCGGCGTCGAGATCGACGCGGAGCTGCTGGTGACCCTCGCCCGGGCCTGCCGAGACCTCGTGCGCGTGCGGTTCCGGTATCCCGGCCGCGACGGCGGGGAGCGCGAGCGGACGGTCGAGCCGGTGCGCATGGTCACCACCGGCCGCCGCTGGTACCTGATGGCCTGGGACGTCGACCGCGACGACTGGCGCACCTTCCGGCTGGACCGGATGAGCGAGGTGGTGGCGACGACCTGGCGCTTCCGGGCGCGGGAGCACCCGGACCCGGTCGCCTACGTGCAGCGGTCCGTCACCGGGTCGCCGTACCGGTATCTCGCCCGCGTGCGGGTGCACGCGTCGGCCGAACGGGTCCGGGAGCTGGTGCCGCCCCAGGTGGGACGCGTCGAGGACGACGCCGACGGGTGGTGCGTCCTCACCGTGGGCGGCGACGGCCTGGACTGGCTCGCCGTGCAGGTGGCCCGGCTGGGTTTCGAGGCGCGGGTGCTGGAGCCTCCGGAGCTGCGGGAGGCCGTCGGCCTGCTCGCCCGCCGGCTCGCCACGATGGCGGGCACCGGCGGGGCGCCCGGCAACACCTAGGCTCGTACCCCATGGAAGCTCTGATCGAGGTCGTGGTCTTTCTCGCGATCGCGACGTTCGGCGCGGCGCTGGCCCGGCGGCTCGGCCTGCTGGCGCCGATCCTGCTCGTCGTGCTCGGCCTCGGCCTGTCCTTCCTGCCCGGTCTCCCGCAGGTGCGCCTCGACCCGGAACTCGTGCTGGTGGGCATCCTGCCGCCGCTGCTCTACGTGGCGGCGCTGAAGACCTCCGTGCCCGCGTTCCGGCTCAACATCCGGCCCATCCTGCTGCTCGCCGTCGGGCTGGTGATCTTCACGGCGTTCGTGGTGGGCACCGTCGTCCACCTGATCCTGCCCGGCGTGCCGTACGCCATCTGCCTGGCCCTCGGCGCGGTGGTCGCGCCGCCCGACGCGGTCGCCGCCACGGCGGTGGCCCGGCGGGTGGGCCTGCCCCGGCGGATCGTGACCATCCTGGAGGGCGAGAGCCTGGTCAACGACGCCACCGCCCTGGTGCTGCTGCGGGTGGCGGTCGCCGCGGCCACCGCCGCCGGTGGGCACGTCGGCGCCGGCGAGGTGGCACGCGAGGTGCTCGTCTCGGCCGGCGGCGGCGTCGTGGTCGGCCTGCTCGGCGTGGTGGTCTTCGGCCACCTGCACAAGCGCATCACCGACCCGGTCCTCGACAACGCGCTGTCGCTCATCGTGCCGTTCGCGGTGGTCTTCGCCGCCGAGGAGATCCACGCCTCCGGGGTGGTCGCCGTGGTGGTGACCGGGCTGGGCATCGGGCACAAGCAGCCGCTGCTCATGTCGGCCGCCTCCCGGCTCCAGGTGGGCGCGTTCTGGCGGCTCATCCAGTTCCTGCTGGAAGGGCTGGTCTTCCTGCTGGTCGGCCTGCAACTACGCGAGGTGCTGCGCGACCTGGACGAGCCGGCGGGCCGGCTGGTCGGGATCACCGCCGCGGTGCTGGCCGCCGTCGTGCTGACCCGGTTCGTCTGGCTCATCCCGGCCACCTACGTGACCCGGCTGGTGCCCCGGGTCCGCCGCCGGGACGCGCCGCCCCCGGTGCAGGTCCCCCTCGTCATCGGCTGGGCCGGGATGCGCGGGGTGGTCACCCTCGCCGCGGCGCTCGCGCTGCCGCTCACCCTGGCCGACGGCCGGGAGTACCCCCGGCAGCTGTTCATCTGGCTGGCGTTCGCGGTGATCGTGGTGACCCTCGTGGCGCAGGGCGCCACCCTGCCGGCCGTGGCGCGGGCCGCGAAACTGCCGCCGGACGACCCGGTGCAGGACGCGCTGTCCGCCGCCGCCGTGCAGCAGCAGGCCAGCCGCGCCGCCCGGGACCGGCTGGAGGAACTCGCCGACGGTGCGCCCGAGGCGGTCGTGGAACGGTTGCGGGGGCTGGTGCAGAGCCGCACCAACCTGGCCTGGGAACGGCTCGGGGGCACGGCGCGGGAGACCCCCTCGCAGGCGTACGGTCGGCTGCGGAAAGAGATGATCGACGCGGAGCGGGAGGTGTTCCGCGCCGCCCGCGACTCCGGACGCATCCCGGAGGAGGTCCTGGTCCACGCCTACCGTGACCTGGACCTGGAAGAGTCGTTGCTGCGACAGGAGGCCGACGAGTGAGCTGCGCACACCTGACCGACGCGGGTGACGCCGACCCGAAGACCACGACCGAGTGCCCGGACTGCGTCGCCATCGGCAACGACTACTGGGTGCACCTGCGGGCCTGCCTGACCTGCGGGCACGTTGGCTGCTGCGACTCCTCGCCCTACCAGCACGCCACGAAGCACTTCGAGTCCACCGGGCACCCCGTGATGCGCTCGATCGAGCCCGGCGAGTCGTGGCGCTGGTGCTTCGTCGACGAGGAGATCGGCTGACCGGTCAGCCGAGGCGGCGCTCCAGCACCTGCCCCGGCCACGGCTCGCGCCCCTCCCGCTCCACGGTGAACCGGTCGGTGGCCGTGAAGCCGCAGCCCTCGTAGAACCGGACCAGCGCCCGGTCGTCCCCGCCGTAGCAGTCCACCCGGAGCAGCCCCAGGCCACGGTCGCGGGCCAGTTCCGCCGCGTACGCCAGCAGCCGCGCCCCGATCCCGTGTCCCGCGTACGCCCGGTCGGTGACCAGCAGGTTGACGTACAGCTCCGGCTCGGTGGCCGGCGGCACGTACGCCGTGGCCGACCCGACCACGAGGGCGCCCACCGCGTCGTCGCCGGCCGTCGCGAGGTACAGCCCGCCGCCGGTGGCCCACGCGTCGGCCTGCGCGATGCGGCGCGGGTCGGTCGACGCCGGCACGGTTCCCCACTGGCCGGTCCGGCCGCGTGCCACGAGCCAGGCGGTGGCCGAGTCGAGCAGGCGCAGCACGGTGGCGGCGTCCGCCGGGCCGCCGGGGCGGATCGCGATGGTCTGCTGGTCCGTCATGTCGCCATGCTGCTACACGGGCGCGGCCGGACGATCACCGGCCACCGCCCGGGCCGGCTCCCGGTTCGCCAGCGCCCACCGGGTCAGTGCCGGTGCGGCCAGGCCGACGCCGGCGAAGAGGGCGCCGAGCGCCAGCCAGCCCGGCACCCCGCCGTCGAGCACCAGCAGGGTGAGCAGGGCCGGGCCGACCGCCCGGGCCAGGCCGGCGAGCAGGCCGTCGGCCCCCTGGTAGGCGCCGATGGCGTCCGGCGGGGCCAGGTCGTAGGCGAGCCCCGCCCCGGCGGCGCCGTGCCACAGGTCGCCGAACGTCCACACCGCCGTGGCGGCCAGCAGCAGCACGACCGCCGCGACGGTGGGCAGGCCCGCGGTGGCCGCGTAGAGCGGCGTCGCCGCCGCCAGCACCAGGCCGGCCCGCCGCAGCTTCCGGGCCGCGGGGGCGGCGGTGTCCGCACCCCGGCTCAACGGGACCGCCAGCAGCACGGTGAGCACCGTGTTGGTCAGCAGCACCGCCGACACCACCGGCGGCGGCGCGCCGGCCCGGGTGACCGTCCACAGCGGCACGATGAGCGTGAGCACCGTGAGGTGCAGGGCCAGCACCGCCGACGCGCCGCTCACGGCGAGGAACCGCACGTCCCGCAGCGCCCGCGCCCGCCGCGGCCGGCCGGCCGCGGGAGCGCCCGCCGCCGGCGGGTGGGCCGGCAGCCGCATCAGCAGCGCGGCCGACAGCAGGTAGGTGGCCGCGTCCCCGACCACCAGCACCTGGTACGCCCGGTGGCTGTCCACGGCCAGCGCGAACCCGGCCAGCGCGGCGCCGACCGCGATGCCCAGGTTGGCCACCGCGCGCAGGGTGGCGAAGGCGTGCACCCGGCCCCGCGGCCCGGCCACCGCGGCGACGAGCGCGGCGCGGACCGCCAGGTTGCCCGAGGCCAGCAGCGTCTCGAGGATGGCCACCGCGAGGAACACCGGCACCGAGCCCACCAGCAGGTACGCCGCCGCCGCGACCGCCTGGCCCAGCTGGATGGCGGCCCGGAGGGTACGCGGGTCGCGCCGGTCGGCCAGCGCGCCGAGGGGCACGCTGGCGGTCAGCCCGACCAGCCAGGCGACGGTCAGGCCGGCGCCGACCGCGGCGGGGGAGAGCCCGACGTCACGGGTCAGGTAGAGGGCCCCACCGGCCAGCCAGAGCCCGGAGCCCACCGTGTTGGCCAGCGTCGCCAGCGAGAGGGTGCGCAGCGCGCCCGGCGGCGGGATCGGCGAGACCGGGCCCATCAGCGGCGTGCGGGCAGGGCTGCGGAGACCTCGGTGATCAGCTCGGCGACCCGGTCGCCCCAGTGGGAGGCGATGACCAGTTCGCGGGCAGGATCGACCCAGAGCAGGTGACGGCCTCCGTTGCCCCGCGCGCAGCGGCCCGTCGGGGGCGCGCCCGGCTGCACCCGGCCCGAGTCGTTGCGCCACCAGAGGTAGCCGTAGTCGGGGTTGAGCGGGCACGGCGCCCAGGTGCGACGGATCCACTCCGCGCTGAGCAACCGCCGGCCCCGCCAGGTCCCGCCGCCCCGGTAGACCTCGCCGAGCAGGGCCAGGTCGGCGGCGGAGATCCAGAGCCCGCCGCCCCAGTGCGCGCCGCCGCTGACCACCGGCACCCGGGTCCCGTCGAGCTCGACGAGCGAGTCCGCGTACCCGTGCCAGGACCAGGAAGAGGAGGCGCCCAGCGGCTCCAGCACGGCCTCGTGGAGCACCTCGCCGAGTGGCCGGCGGAACAGCAGGGTCAGCGCCAGGCAGAGCAGGTTCACCCGTACGTCGTTGTAGGCCCACCCGGTGCCGGGCGCGCCCTCCCGCTCGAAGCCCTCGCGGCGGCTCTGCGCGTCCACCCCGGTCGGCTTGCCCCAGAGCTCGCCGGTCCAGCCGCTGGTCTGCTGGAACAGGTGCTCCCAGGTGATCCCCTCGACCGCGAGGCCGGTGAGGAACGGGTGGTCGACGGTCTTCGACACGGGGGCGGCCGGGTCGAGCAGGCCCCGATCGAAGGCGACCCCGGCGACGGTGGCGACGACTGCCTTGGTGCCGCTGAACAGCATCTCCGGCGTCGCCGGATCACCCCAGGCGGCGAGCACCTCGCCCCGGTGCCGGACCACGCCGCTCGCCCCGGCGCCGGGAAGCAGCGGCCCCGTCACCTCCCGGTGCGATTCGTCGGCCACCTGCGCGGTCAGGTAGCGCGCCATGTCGTCGATGCCCTCGGTCACCCGGGCGGCCTGCCGGGCGACGGCGGCGCGCACGGCGGGCAGGTCGACGCTGACGTCCCCGTTGACGGTCATGACCCCGACCCTAGGCGGGGCGGGGTGGGTCGGATGTCCCCGCACCGCGCGACCCCGGTCACACCGGCACATGATCGACACCAGATCGCCGACGTGGTGGTGTCGGGGCGCTCCGGACACCGCCACCTCGCCGACCCGGCGGTGCGCCTGAGGAGTCGGGCCGCAGGAAATCGGCTCGCCGGCCCGGCGGCGTTCTGCCAGGGTCGGGCCGTGGAGCGCAGCAGGACCGCCCGGGCCGACGAGGTGACCGAGGTGCAGCGGATCGAGGTGGCCTCCGGCGCCCCGTTCCGGGAGATCGGCATGGCCGACGTCGCCGACATGCCACCGCTGCCGCTGGATGTGCTGGCCGCGGCCCAGCGGGCCGGCCGGCTACGGGTCGCGGTCGACGCCGCGGACCGGCCCGTGGCCTTCGCGGTGGTCGACCTGGTCGACGGCTGCGCGCACGTGCAGCAGCTCAGCGTCGATCCCGGGTACGCGCGGCGGGGGATCGGCCGGGGCCTGCTCGACGACGTGGCCGGGTGGGCCGCCGGGGTGGGACTGCCCGCGTTGACCCTGACCACGTTCCGCAGCGTGCCGTGGAACGGGCCGTACTACGCGCGCTGCGGGTTCCGGGAGCTGACCGGGGCCGAGGTGACCCCGGGGCTGGCCGGCCTGCTGGCCGCCGAGGCGGCGCTCGGGCTGGACCCGGCCGACCGGGTCGCCATGCGGCGGCCGGTGGCCTGACGCCGGCTCAGCGGCGGCCGGGACGCGGACCGCCGTACAGGTGCACCCGATCGTCCCGGTCCCGCGACCAGCGCGCGTCCCGGAACAGATCGGCGTGGGCGGGCGCGTGGGCGACGTGCACGGTCCACTGCTCGTACCACCAGCGGGCGGAGCACTGGCAGCCGGTGAACCGGAAGTTCGCCCGCCACCTCCCGAGCTGGCCCGGGGCGAGGGTGAAGAGGCGGGCGCCGGCCCGCCGCACCGGGAACGAGGCGTGGCCCGGTAGCCGGTCGACCAGCGCCACGCCGTCGCGCCACTCGATCCAGAGCCCCACCTCGCGGGCCGCGCCCTCGCCCTCCCGGACCTCCTCCACCGGCCGGTAGTCGGCGGCCTCGTCGCGCAGCACCTCGTGCACGGTGAGCCCGCCGGCCGGCAGTCGCGGCAGCGCGTACGTCTGGGGGAGCCGGCCCCGGACGGTGGCCGCGGCCGCGTCCCGGCTGGTCCAGCGCAGCCGGATCCGCTGGACCACGAGACGGCTCACGGACGCACCAGACGCTCGGTGGCCAGGCAGGAGATCAGGCAGCGCTCCTTGGCGTCGCCGGTCAGCCGGGCCGTCCAGTCGGTGAACCCGCCGTCGCCCACCTCCCGGTCGCCGCCGGCCAGGGTGAGGCGCAGGGCGACGCCCACGTAGTAGCCGCGCCCCCGCTCCCGCTCCGGTTCGTCCCGCAGCGGCACGGCCCCGCCGGCGAGCGCCGGGCGGACAGTGTCGGCGAGCCGGTCGGCCAGGACGGGGTCGTCGAGGAGCGTGACGTGCAGCGCCGGCGTGGCCGGACCGGCCAGCTCGGTGAGCACCGACCGCCAGAACGTCAGGTGCCGCACGAGCAGCCGTGCCTCGGTGCGGCCCGATCCCGTGTCCCGGGCGCTGGACACCAGCGTGAAGAGCCGGAAGTGCGCTCCCGCGCCGGGGCCGAAGTCCTGCGCCCGGAGCACCCGGTGCGCGGCGGCCACGTGCACCTCGCCGGCCCGCCGCCGGCGTACCGCCGCCTCGACGGCCAGGGCGTTCGTCGGGTCGCTCACCACCTCGGTGCCGCGGGTCGTGCCGACGATCCGGTTCTGGCTCACCGGCGCCACGGCGGCGCAGGTGCCCAGCGGGGCGACGGGGGACAGTTCGACCCCCGCCACGTCGGCCGGCAGCAGGTCCCAGACGCGGGCCTCCAGCCGGGCGAGCGCGCGCGGGTCGACATCGGCCGGGCGGACGAAGCGGTCCTCGCGCCAGCGCCGCACCACCTCGGCCGGGCGGACGGTCGCGGCCCGGTCCCGGGCCACGGTGAGCAGCAGTGTCCGCAGGTCCGCCGCCGGCAGTCCGGCCAGGGCGGCACGCGTCCCTGCCGGCAGCGCCGCCCACACCCGGCGCTCCGCGCCGGACAGTCCGTCCCCGTCCATGGCCGCCACCCTCGCGGACGCGCGCCGCGGGCGTCCACCCGGTTTCCGTGTCAGTGCGCGCCGCCGAGGTTGAGCACGACCACCCCGGCGATCACGAGGCCGGCGCCGGCCACCTTGGCGAGGCTCAGCGGCTCGCCGAGGAAGGCCGCCCCGATCGCCATGATGGCGGCGGTGCCGAGCCCGGACCAGACCGCGTACGCGACGCCGACCGGGATGTCCCTGACCGTCAGGGACAGCAGCCCGAACGACGACAGGTACGCGACCGCGACGCCGAGCGTGGGCCAGAGCCGGGTGAAGCCGTCGGTCGCCTTGAGCAGGCTGGTGCCGATCACCTCGGCGGTGATCGCGCCCAGCAGGAAGAGGTACGCCACGCGGGGACGGTACCCGGCCCGGTCAGCCCCGGGCGGGCTCGCGGAGGGCGTCGACGAACGCGTGCCAGGCGGCCGGGGTGAAGGTGAGGGTGCCGCCGGCGCGGTCCTTGGAGTCGCGGACGGCGACGACACCGGGCAGGTTGTCGGCGACCTCGACGCAGTCACCGCCGTTGGAACTGCTGCGGGTGCTGGTGCGCCAGCGGGCGCCGGTCAGGTCAGCCATGGCCGTGCCTTCAGGAGGTGGATGGTCTGGTCGCGCGGCAGCGCCACCGACCTGAGAGTGTCCCAGACCTGCCAGAGGGCGGCAACGTCCTTCGTGGTCCGCCCGGCGGCCTGGTCGTCCAGATAGGCCACGTCCTCGGCGTCGTCGCTGCTGGCGATGACGAACGGCCCGGCCTGGCCGGGGTGGAAGCCGGCCCGCAGCGGCAGCACGTGCAGCAGCACCCGGGGACGCTGGGCCATGCTGACCAGGTGGTCGAGCTGCGGCTGCATGATCTCCGGGTCGCCCCGGCGCAGCGCCGCCTCGTCCACCACGAAGATGGTCAGCGGCGGCCGGGGCCGGTCGAAGACGGCGGCCTGGCGGGCCAGTCGGGCGGCCACGTAACCCTCCACCTCGTCCGCGCCGAGCGGCCCGCTGCTCAGCACCGCGTGCGCGTACTCCGCGGTCTGGAGCAGGCCGGGCAGCACCGACGGCTGGAAGGAGCGGAGGGTGTCCGTCCGGCTCTCCACCTCGGCCCAGGGCAGGAACCAGACCGGCTCCCGGCGGCGGACCACGTCCGGCCACAGCTCCCCGATCTCCCGGCGGACCGCGGCGGCGACCTGGGCCCGGTGCCGGGTCTGCGGCACCCGGCCCGGGTTGACCCAGTGGGCGGCGGTCTTCGGGTCCACCCCGATCCGCCCGGCCAGGGACTCGGCCGTCTCGCCCGCCTCGGCCATGGCGATCCGCAGCGCCTCGTTCACATCCGCCTCCATCGTGGACGTCCCGGACTCGCGCCGACCCTACCGTTACGGATCGTGCCCGTCACGCGACGCCGCGTGCGGGACGCGCGAGGGGTGGCCGCCGTGGACGACCACCCCTCGGTGCGGATCCGTCAGGACAGCGTGCAGGCGCCGCCGTTGAGGGTGATCAGGTTCGGGTTGGGGTTCGGGCCGCCGGACGTGGCGCCGTTCAGCCCGAAGGTGACCGTGCCGCCGGGGGCGATCCTCGCGTTCCACGACTCGTTCTCCGCCGTGACCGTGGCGCCCGACTGGGTGACCTTCGCCGACCAGTGGCCGCTCACCTTCTGGTCACCGACGAACGCCCACCGGAGGCTCCACCCGTTCACCGCCGCCGTGCCGGTGTTCTTCACGGTGACCTGGGTGGTGAAGCCGTCCGACCAGCTGCCGTGGGTGGTGTACGTGACCGCGCAGGTGGGCGCCGGCACGGCCGCCGCCACGCCCTGGTCGGCGAGGAACGACGCCAGCCAGGCCAGCGCCGAGTTCCAGTTGATCGCCACCTCGTTGGTCGCGTACGAGTTGATGTCGTCCACGTAGCAGAACATCGGCGCGCAGCCGGCGAGCAGGTTGGCCGCGTACGGGTCCTGGAGGGCGGCGTTCGGGCCACCGGCGAGGGAACCGGCGGGCGGGTTCGGCAGGTCCGGGTTCAGCTGGTGGGCGAAGATCCGGCTGTGCTGGTTGCGCGCGTGCTGCTCGCCCCAGCCGGTCACGTACGACATGTTCAGCGCGTTGCGGCCGAGCAGGTAGTCGGCGCTCTGCACGGCCCCGTCCCGGTACTTCGCGTCCCGGCTCAGGTCGAACGCGGTGGCCAGCACGATCGCGTTGTTGACGAGGTTGCTGTTGCTGCCCCAGACGTACGCTTCGGCCCCGCCGGGCAGCGGCAGCCCGTACGCCTGGTCCCGCACGGTGGCCAGGTAGCGGTCGGCCGCGGCGGTCACCGAAGCGCGGATCCGGGTCCGCTCGGCGGCCGGCAGGCCGTTGGGCACGGTGGCCAGGTCGAGCCGGCCCAGCGCGGCCACGCTCTGCCAGCCGAAGGCCCCGCCGGTGGCGAAGACGTCGGCGGTGTGCAGCGGCGATGCCGTGAGGTCGGTCAGGTAGGCCGACGCGCCGGTGGTCAGCCACAGCTCGACGGCCGCCCAGTAGAACTCGTCGGCGACGTTCGTGTCGTCGTACGCGCCGCCGCCGGTGCCGTCGGTCGCCGAGGCGTAGACCGCCGGGTGGGCCCTGGCCGCCGCGTACGCGGTCTTCGCGGCGGCGCCGCAGCGGGCCGCGAACGCGGCGTCGTACGGGGCGAAGAGGCGGGCGCACTGGGCGGCCACGGCGGCCAGGTTGAGCGTGGCGGCGGTGGGCGGCGGGTGCAGCTCGCGGGGCTGCGGGTCGTCCTGCGGGGCGAGCGGCAGGCCGGTCCAGTTCCGGTCGTGGATCTTGTGGTGGACCATCCCGGCGAGCGGCTGGCCGGCCGGCACCTGCATGCGCAGCAGGAACTCCAGCTCCCAGCGGGCCTCGTCGAGGATGTCCGGGACCGTGTTGCCGCGCTCCGGCACGCGCAGGGTGGCGTCGCCCAGCGCCGGTCCGCCGGCGGCGCTCTCGGCGGTCCTGGTCCGCTCGAAGGCGTTGAGCAGCTGGTAGGTGGCGATGCCGCCGTTGACCACGTACTTGCCGTGGTCGCCGGCGTCGTACCAGCCGCCGCGCACGTCGAGGGAGTAGGCGCAGACGCCGGGCTGGCAGGGCACCTCGGTGTCGCCCTGGTTGGGCGCCACGCCGAGGTGGCCGGCCGGGCGGGCGTAGGCGGCACCGATCAGGTCGCCGTCGATCGGGGTGCCGCTGCGCTGGGCGTAGAAGAACTGGAGGGAGTCGGCGCGCAGCCGGTCGTAGAGGGTGCCGGAGATGTCGAACGGGTGGCTGGTCTCCCCGTCGACGACCAGGGTGTAGCCGGTGCCCGGGGTGCGGTACGCGGAGAAGTCGACGGTCTGCACCCGTTGCCCCGAGGCCGGGTCGACGCCGCGCGGGGTGGTGGTCCCGCCGGCCACCACGGTCCCGGCGGCCGACCTGAGCTGCCAGGGCAGCGCCTCGGCGGCGTCGGTGACCACGGTGGCGTTCTTCGGCCCGCCGGGCAGGTAGCCGACCTGGTTGGCCCGCACCCGCGGCCCGGTGTCCGGCTCGTAGGGCGGGGCCGCCTCGCCGCCGCGCAGCGAGACGTTGTCGAGGCAGAACGTCTGCGCCTCGGGACTTCCGCCGACCTGGAAGATCAACTGGGCGCCGGCGTTGTCGGCCGGGGCCGTGAACGTCCGGGCGACGTGCTGGGCGGCGCCGGTCGCGGTGGCGTCGACGCTGGCGTACGTCGTGTAGGGCGCGCTGCCGAGCTGGAGCACGGCCTTGACCGCGGCCCCGGGGGTGGCGGAGATCTCGAAGGAGAGCTCGTACTCGGCGCCGGCGATGAGCGGCACGGCGTCCTGGCCGATGCCGGCGTCCCAGGGGTTGGCCAGGCCGCCGGGGACGGTGGCGCAGAGCCGGCCGTCGGTGACCCCGAGGTCGCCGGTGCCGTAGGAGAACCAGGGGGAGGTGCCGGCGCTGAAGTCGCCGTTGCGCAGCTGTTCGGGGGCGTCCGGCGGCACCTGGGCGCGGGCCGGGGCGGCGGTGCCGCCGGTGAGCGCCAGGGCGGCGGCCGCGGCGAGGGCGGTGAGCCGGCGTCGGGATGGGGTCACGGAGGTTCCTTCCGTGCTCAGCAGGGGGCCGGGAGCTGGGAGCGCTCCCACTACCGCATCGATGTTTCCAGCGTGTTCTCGCGCTGTCAATCGATCTGGCCCGATGGCCCGCACCCCGCCGCCGACAGTGAGATTCGCCGCGCCACGTAGCATGGTCCTGATCTCCTAGAGACAACCGAGTCCTCCAACTGGCAGGCTGCCTCCCATGACCCTGAAGCTTCGTTCCGTCGGGGCGAGCGACCGTGGGCTGATCCGCAGTGGCAACCAGGACGCCCAGCACGCCGGCACCTGGCTGGTCGCCGTCGCCGACGGCATGGGCGGCATGGCCGCCGGTGACCTGGCCAGCCGCATCGCGATGGACGCGTTCGCGCCGCTGGACGTGGAGACCCCCGAGGACGCGCTGGTCGCCGCCCTCCAGGGCGGCATCGAGCGGGCCACCGCGGGGATCCGGCGGGCGGTCGAGGAGGACCCGGAACGACAGGGCATGGGCACCACCCTGACCGCGCTGCTCTTCGCCCGCACCGGCAGCTGCCTGGCCCTCGCGCACGTCGGCGACTCCCGGGCCTACCTGTTCCGGGAGGGCGTGCTGAAGCAGGTCACCCGCGACGACACCTTCGTGCAGATGCTCGTCGACCAGGGCGTGATCACCGCCGAGCAGGCGAGCAGCCACCCCCGCCGGGCCGTGGTCACCCAGGCGTTGCAGGGCGACGAGGTCTCCCCGACCTACGCCACGATGGTGCCCTGGGCCGGCGACCGGTGGCTGCTGTGCAGCGACGGCCTCTCCAACGTCGTCCGCCCCGACACCCTCGCCGAGGTGCTCGGCGGCTACCCGGACCGGGAGGCGTGCGCGGCCAAGCTGATCGACCTGGCGCTGCGGGCCGGCGGCCCGGACAACGTCACCGTGGTCATCGCCGACGTCGTCGAGGAGTAGCCGGTCAGCGCCGGCGCGGGCTGGCCCGCCGGGTCGGCTCGGCGCTGGTCGGGTCCTCCGGCCACGGGTGGCGGGGGTAGCGGCCGCGCAGCTCCGCCCGCACCTGCGGGTAGCCGGTCCGCCAGAAGGAGGCCAGGTCGGCGGTGACCGCCACCGGCCGGCCGGCGGGGGAGAGCAGGTGCAGCAGCACCGGCACCCGGCCGTCGGCGATCCGCGGCGCGTCCTGCCAGCCGAACGTCTCCTGGAGCTTCACGGCCAGCACCGGGGCGGCCGGGTCGGCGTAGTCCAGCCGGATCCGCGACCCGCTGGGCACCGGGAGCCGCTCCGGCGCCAGCTCGTCCAGGCGGGCCGCCTGCCGCCAGTCCAGCAGCCGCCGCAGCGCCGCCGCCACGTCCACCCGGGCCAGGTCGGCCCGGCGGCGGGCGCGGGCCAGCTCCGGGCCCAGCCAGGTGGGTGCGGCGGCGAGCAGCGCGGCGTCGGAGACGTCCGGCCACCCGTCGCCGAGCGCCTGCCGGCAGCAGGCCAGCCGCCGGCGCAGCGCGGTGGCCTCCGGCGTCCAGGTGAGCAGCGCCAGGCCCTCCCGGCGCAGCCCGGTGAGCACCGCCTCGGCCAGCTCCGCCGGGTCGGGCGCGGCGAGGGGTCGGTCGACCAGTTCGATCGCGCCGAGCCGCACCACCTCCCGGGCCACCACGTCCCCGCCGGACCAGCCGACCTCGCGCGCGGCGCGCAGCAGCGGCCCGCCGGCCTCCCGGGCGGTCGCCTCGTCCACGGGGGTGGCCAGCCGGACCCGCGCGGTCGGCGCGCCGGGGGAGCGGTCGGCCACCGCGATGGCCAACCAAACGGATCCCACCAGCCCCGACCCGCCCGCCAGCTCCGCGGCCGTCCCACCCGCCATGAGGTACGCCGACCCGCCAACCCGCCGGACCCGAGCCAACCGCTCCGGGTACGCCAACCCGACGAGAAGCCCCGCCGCAAGATCATCCGTGAGCCCCTCCGCCCCGTCGACCCCGCGATCTTGCACTTGGCGCCCCCGTCGTGGGCCTTTCGCCCCTTCTGCCGGGGCGCCAACTGCAAGATCGCGGGGAGGGGGTGGGGTGGGGAGGGTGGTGCGGAGGCGGCGTACCTCGGCGCGCCAGCGAGCGGTGGCGGCCGGGTCGGCGGCGGTGCGGAGGCGACGCCACAGGGCCGTCAGGTCGTCGTTCGCGCCGGCCAGGGTTTCCTCGGCGAGGAGTGCCACCACCTCGGCGGCCCGGTCGGCGCCGACCCGCTCCGCGCCATCGAGCAGTGCCCGGGCCAGCCGGGGGTGCGCGCCGGCGGCCGCGATGGCCCGCCCCCGGGCGGTGATCCGGCCGTCGGCGTCGACCGCGCCGAGGGTGGTCAGCGTGTCCCGGGCGACGGCCAGCGCGGCCGGCGGCGGGGGATCGGGCAGCGCCAGGCCGGCGCCGTCCGGCGTGCCCCAGGCGGCCAGTTCCAGGGCGAACCCGGTCAGGTCGGCGGTGGCGATCTCCGGCTCGGGCTGCGGGGCGAGTCGGGCGTGGGTCGCCTCCGACCAGCACCGGTAGACCGCCCCCGGCGCCTCCCGACCGGCCCGGCCGGCCCGCTGGGTGGCCCCCGCCCGGGAGACCGGCACGGTGACCAGCGCGCCCAGCCCGCGAGCCAGGTCGGTACGGGCCACCCGGTTCAGCCCGGCGTCCACCACGACGCGTACCCCGGGCACGGTCAGGCTGCTCTCCGCCACGGCGGTGGCCAGCACGACCCGGCGCCGTCCCGGCAGCGGCGCCAGCGCCGCGTCCTGCGCGGAACCGGGGAGCCGGCCGTGCAGGGGCAGCACGGCGACCGCGTCACGCAGGTCGGCCAAACGGCCCGCGACAGCGGCGATCTCGCCGGCGCCGGGCAGGAAGACCAGCACGTCCCCGTCCCGTTCGCGCAGCGCCCGGCGCACCGTGGCCGCCACGTGGTCCAGCAGCGCCGGGTCCACCCGGCCCGCGCCGGGTGCGGCGACCGGGCGGGGCGGCGGCGCCCAGATCCGGTCCACCGGGTGCAGGGCGGCCTCGGCCCGCACCACCGGCGCGGGATCACCCCCGCCGAGCAGCGCGGCGAACCGGTCCGCGCGGGGGGTGGCCGACATGGCCAGCAGCCACAGGTCCGGCCGGAGCGTGCCGCGCGCCTCCACGGTGAACGCCAGCGCCAGGTCGGCGTCGAGCTGCCGTTCGTGGCACTCGTCGAGCAGCACCGCGCCGACGCCGGGCAGCTCCGGGTCGTGGTGCAGCCGGCGCACCAGCAGGCCGGTGGTGACCACCTCGATCCGGGTCCGCGGGCCGACCCGGCGCTCGCCGCGCACGGCGTACCCGATCCGCTCGCCGACCCGCTCGCCGAGCAGGGCGGCCATCCGGTGCGCGGCGGCCCGGGCGGCCACCCGGCGGGGCTGGGCGATCACCACCCGGCCGGGGACCTCGGCGGCCACCGCGAGCGGCGCCAGGGTGGTCTTGCCGGTGCCCGGGGGCGCCACCAGGACCGCCGCGCCGGCCGCGCCCAGCGCCTCGACCAGCGCCGGCAGCACCGGCCGGACCGGCAGGTCCAGGGAGACGTCGGAGAGCACCGACCCACTCTCGCACTCCCGACCGGGCGGCCGGCGCGGGGTCCTGTTCGACTTCTCACATTGACCGTGACCGCTTCATCGCGTGGAGTGAGGGTCATGGCCATGATGGCGTACGACGAACCCTCGGCCGCCGCCTTCGCGGCGACCCGGCACCTGCCGGCCGAGGGCCTGGCGAGCTGGCGCGACGCGGTGTCCCGGCACCTGCCCGTGGGACCCGGCGACCGGGTGCTCGACGTGGGCGCCGGCACCGGCGCCTGGGCCGCCGCCTTCCGCGACTGGTACGGGGTGCGGGTGCTGGCGGTCGAGCCGGCCGCGGCCATGCGGGCCCGGTCGACGTACCCGGGAATGGTGGCGGGCCGGGCGGAGGCGCTGCCGCTCGCGGCGGCCGGCCTGGACGGCGCGTGGCTCTCCACGGTGGTGCACCACCTGCCCGACCTGCCGGCGGTCGCGGCCGAGCTGCGCCGGGTGCTGCGGCCCGGCGCTCCGGTGCTGATCCGGTCGGTCTTCGCGGGCCGGGGTGGCGGCGTCAGCCTGTTCCGCTGGTTCCCGGAGGCGCTGCGGGTGCTGGACGGTTATCCCTCGGTCGCCGAGGTCTGCGCGGCGTTCGAGCCGGCCGGGTTCGCCCCGGTGGCGCTGGAGCCGGTGCCCCAGGTCAGCGCCCGGTCGCTGCGGGCGGCCGCGGACGGGCTGCGGCGGGCCGCGCACACCCCGCTGATGCTGCTCGACGACGCCGACTACGACCGGGGGCTGCGCCGGCTGCGCGCGGCGGCGCGACGGACTCCGGACGCCCCCGTGGTGGACGCGCTGGACCTCCTGGTCCTGCGCTGAGCGCGGAACGGCCCGGCCGGCGCATCGCCGACCGGGCCGGAGTGGACGTGAACGGTGGCCGGGCCCGCCGACCCGGCCACCGCCGCCACCCCCTAGTACGTTCCGTCGAGCTGCCCGCGCAGCTTCGTGAGCGCCCGGGCCAGCAGCCGGGACACGTGCATCTGCGAGACGCCGATCTGCTCGGCGATCTGCGACTGGGTCAGGTTGCCGTAGAAGCGCAGCGTGAGGATCTTCTGCTCGCGCTCGTCGAGCGTGGCCAGCGCCGGCCCGAGGGCCACCCGCAGCTCGGCCAGCTCGAACTCGCCGTCCTCGCCGCCGAGCATGTCGCCCAGCTCGGTGGCCCGGTCGCCGTCGCCGGTCGGGGTGGACAGCGACACCGCGTTGTAGGCGCGGGCGCCCTCCAGGCCCTCCAGGACCTCCTCCTCGGTGAGGTTGAGGTGGCCGGCGATGTCGGCGACCGTCGGCGAGCGGCCGAGGCTCTGGAGCAGGGAGCTGTTGGCGTCGGAGATGGCCAGCCGCAGCTCCTGGAGGCGGCGCGGCACCCGGATGTCCCACGTGCGGTCGCGGAAGTGGCGCTTCAGCTCGCCGATGATGGTCGGGATGGCGTAGCCGGCGAAGTCGACGCCGCGGGACGGGTCGAACTTGTCGATGGCCTTGATGAGGCCGACGGCGGCGGTCTGCGCCAGGTCGTCGGTGGGCTCGCCGCGACCGCTGTAGCGGTGGGCGAGGTGGTTGGCGAGCGGCAGCCAGGCCTCGATCGCCCGGTCGCGCAGCGCGGAGCGCGACGGGTGGTTGGCGGGCAGGGCCGCCATCGCGTTGAGCAGGTCCGCGGCGCTGTCGGTGAGCGCCCGCGGGTCGAGCTTCTCGGTCGTGGACGGCGTTGTTGTCGCCGGTTCGCTGATCGTGTGCGCGGTCATGGGTGGTCCTCCCTGCACCTCGTCCGCGAAACAAAAAGACGTGAGGCTTCGGTTTAGCTTCAGTCAGGCCATTCGGAAGCCACCTTAACCTGATCGGCCGGAGAAAATCTAGCCGAAAGTACGATGTACTTAAGCCGTGTCAAGGCATGAAGCGTGTGAACCGGGGCAGAATCCCTCGGATGGCCGACCGGCGCCGTGGGGCGAGGCGGTCCGCACCGGCTGACCGGACGGACGATCCGGCGGGCCGACCGGTCAACATGAAACCCGACAGTCGGCGCAGAGTGTCGCCTTTCCGTCGTTGTCCCGCCGACGGGACCGCCCGTAGCGTCCAGGTGTACACGTCTACGGAGGCACCGTGCTGGATCCCGCCGCTCCGCAACTCGTCGTCAACGCCCGGACCCTGCTGTTCAGCTGGCTCCCGGCGGACCCCGACGCGGTCGCGGCGCTCGTCCCGGCCGGCCTCCGCCCGCACCCCGACCATCAGGTCTTCCTCTGCCAGTACGTGGTCGACGACGAGACCCAGACCTCCGGGTTCGGCGCCTACTCGCTCACCTTCCTCGGTGTCTCGCTCGCGGACATGGAGCCGCCCGACGGGGACACCCCCGCCGGCTGGTGGACGCACTACCTCGCCTCCAGCCCGCGGGTCCGGCAGTACGCGTCCGCCCGCGGCGCCCCCGCCGGGGCGGGGGAGACCCTGGTCGACGTCCGGGGTGGTCGGCTCGTCACCGAGACGTGGGCCGACAGGCGTCCGCTCATCCAGGTGATCGCCCAGGTCGGGCACACCGGCACCGAGGCGCACAACGGCCACCACCGCTACCTCACCGAGCGCGACGGCGAGCTGATCGTCGCGGACTACCCGTACGTGGCCGAGCCGGTGTCGCCGTTCGAGGTCGAGTCGGTGGAATTCCTCGCCCCGGAGCACCCGGTGTACGCGCTCCGGCCGGCCAACCCGCTACAGGTCTGCTGGGGCTTCTACTCGCCCCGGGTGTCGTTCGCGTACCCGGCCCGGCCGAACGCGCTGGACGAGCCGCTGGCCACCGGCGACCCGGTCGCGGCGGCTCACCAGGTGCCGGCGCGCCGGGCCCGCAGCGGCCTGCCGTCCGGGTCGTAGACCAGCCGGTACGCCGGCAGCGCCCACAGCCGGGTGTGCCAGGGCAGCCGCTCCGGCCGGTGCGGCCGCAGCCGACCCGGCGGGCGGGGACCGGTCCGCCCGGACTCGTGCCACCGCTCCAGCGCCTCCGCCGCCGAGGTGATCGCCGCGACGGCGTCGGCCGGGTCGAGCAGGTCGTGGTCCTCCCCGCCGTCCGGGTCCCGGTCCAGGTGCTCGCGCCAGAGCCGCAGCCGCAGCTCCCGGGCGAACACCCGGGCCCCGTCGCCCAGTCCCGCCGGGTCGGTGGGGGCCCGCTCGTCCCGGGTGTCGTCCAGCACCGCGCAGGACAGCTCGCTGTCGTGGGTCCACGAGCGCCGGTTGAAGTTGTCGCTGCCCACGCTGGCCCAGACGTCGTCCACCACGCAGACCTTCGCGTGCACGTAGACGGGGGTGCCCTCGTGGTTCTCCACGTCGAAGACGTGCACCCGGTCCGGGGCGGCCCGGTGGCAGAGTTCGAGGGCCTGCGCGCGGCCGACCATGTTCGGCGGCAGCGCCAACCGGCCGTCCACGTCCGGGTGTCGCGGCACCACGGCCACCAGGTGCAGCTCCGGCTGCTCGCGCAGCGCCCGGGCGAACAGGTCGGCCACCTCGGTCGACCAGAGGTACTGGTCCTCCAGGTAGATCAGCCGGCGGGCCCGGCGGACCGCCTTGGTGTAGCCGCGGGCCACCGTCCGCTCGCCGTCCGGGGCGAACGAGTAGCGCGGGCGCACCGCCGGGTAGGTGCGCAGCACCTGGACGTGGTGCGGCCCGCAGGGCGGCGGGTCGGCGGGCTGGTCGGGCAGCGGGTCCGGGCTCAGGTCCGAGCCGCGCAGCCGGTCCCGGAGGTAGGCCAGCGGGTTCTCCGAGTCCAGCGGCATCGGGTCGGTCCACCGTTCCCGGAACGTGGTGTCCAGCGCGCCGACCACCGGCCCGCGGAGGGCGAGCTGCACGTCGTGCCAGGGCGGGTGCGGGCCGTACCGCGGGGACATGGCGACCGGCTGCGGGTCGCCGCCGTGCGCCGCGTCGTCCCGCCGGCTGTGGCAGAGGTCGATCCCGCCGGCGAACGCGATGTCCCGTTCCGGGGCGCCGGGGTGGCGCAGCACCACCAGCTTCTGGTGGTGCGAGCCGCCGCGGCGGACCCGCTGGTCGAGCAGCACCTCCCCGCCGGCGGCGCAGATCGCCTCGCTGAGGTCGCGGTTCTCCTCCTCGCTGTAGGAGAGCGCGTCGAGGTGGGAGCGCCAGATCAGGCCCTTGACGACCACCCCACGCTGGGCGGCCTGGGCGAACAGCTGCACCACGGTCGGGCCGTCCGGCCGCATCCGCTGGTCGGGGTCTCCCCGCCAGTCGGTGAAGAAGAGGTGGTCGCCCTCCCGGAGCTGTTCCACCTCGCTGACCAGCCGGTCGAAGTACGCGCCGCCGTGAATTAACGGCTCGGCGAGGTTTCCGCTCGTCCAGACGGGTAATTCAGACCCTGGGTTGGCGCGTTCCTGTGCGGAGAGGAACCAGTCCCGCGTAGCCACGTTCCAGCCTCCCGAGGTCGACAACGTCCTCACGGTAGGACCCCCGGCACGGCCCCGCACGCTGACCGCCCCAGGTCGGCGGGGTGCTCGCGTGGGGGTGCACCGACCCCTGGATCGCGAAACCGAGGAGGCCACAGCATGCCCGCCGAGACGACGAACACCGTGACCGAATACCGCGAGCAGGCGGTGGAGGGGGAACGGGGTGCGCTGGTGGCGGTCCTGTTGATGGTGATCCTCGGCGTGGCCGGCATCTTCGCCGTCTCCTGAGACCGGCGACGGGCGCCCCGGGGGAACCGGGACGCCCGTCGGATCGAGCGGTCAGGGGCGGTCGCCCTCGCCGCCGCTGTGGGGCACCCGCTCGGCCGGGACCACTCCGAGCCGGCCGGCCTGGTAGTCCTCGACCGCCTGGATCAGCTCGGCCCGGGTGTTCATCACGAACGGGCCGTAGTGCGCCACCGGCTCGCGGATCGGCTGGCCGCCCATGATGTAGAGCTCCAGCGCCGGGGTGTTGGCGTCCTGTCGCGCGTCCGCGGTGACCCGCAGCGCGTCGCCCGCGCCGTGCACGGCGAGCTGACCGAGGTGGACGGGTCGCCGGTCGGTGCCGACGGTGCCCCGGCCGGCCAGCACGTAGACCAGCGCGTTGAAGTCCGGCCGCCAGGGCAGGTTCAGCTCGGCGCCGGGCTGGAGCGTCACGTGCGCGATGGTGATCGGCGTGTGGGTCGAGCCCGGGCCGCGGTGGCCGGCGACCTCGCCGGCGATGACCCGGATGAGCGCGCCGCCGTCGGGCGTGGTCAGCAGGGCCGACTCCCGGCCGCGGATGTCCTGGTAGCGGGGCGGGTTCATCTTCGCCACGCGGGGCAGGTTGACCCAGAGCTGGAGGCCGTGGAAGAGGCCGCCGCTCATCACCAGGTGCTCCGGCGGCGCCTCGATGTGCAGCAGGCCACGACCGGCCGTCATCCACTGGGTGTCGCCGTCGGTGATGGTGCCGCCGCCGCCCTGCGAGTCCTGGTGGTCCATGATCCCGTCGATCATGTAGGTCACCGTCTCGAAGCCCCGGTGCGGGTGCCACGGGGTGCCCTTCGGCTCGCCCGGGGCATAGTCGACCTCGCCCATCTGGTCGAGGTGGATGAACGGGTCCAGCTCGGTGATCGGCACCCCGGCGAAGGCCCGGCGGACCGGGAAGCCCTCGCCCTCGTAGCCGCTCGGCGCGGTGGTCACCCGGCGCACCGGACGGTAGGTGGTGGACTCGGCGAGCTCCGGCAGGCGGGGCAGGACGAGGACGTCGTCGACGGTGATGGCGGGCATCTCGGGCTCCTTACTTGTCGGCCGGGGTGGACGACACGTCGCGGTCGGCGCGCAGGCGCCGGCCGAGCCGTTCGAAGACCCGGGTGAGGCAGGCGACCTCGGCGTCGTCGAGGTCGTCCATCAGGTGGGTACGCGCGGAGCGCAGGTGGTGCGGCGCGGCCTCGCGCAGGGTGAGCAGACCGGCGGCCGTGAGCACCGCCTCGCTGCCGCGCCGGTCGTCCGGGCACGACTCCCGGGCCACCAGGCCGCGCTTCTGCATCGAGGAGATCTGGTACGTCAGCCGGCTCGGCGAGAACACGAGCCGGCCGGCCAGCTCGCCCATCCGCAGCCGCTGCCCCGGCGCCTCGGAGAGCAGCACCAGCACGTGGTAGTCGGCGAAGCTCAGCTCGCTGTCGGCGCGCAGGTCGTCCTCGAGCTGGGTGAACAGCCGCTGGCTCGCCTCGATGTACGCGCGCCAGCAGGCCATCCGCTCGGCGTCCAGGCTCTCCGTCATGGCCACGACAGTAGCACTATTTAAAATTTAAACAAGCGCTTCGTCTCGGCCGTGAGCCGTGCAACAGGGGTGCTTGACGGCGATGACGTTGAAATCTGAACCGAGCGACCGGGCTAGGGTCGGAGGGTGGACGATCTCGACGTGCAGGACTGGCGGGAGCGGGTGGCCCGGCTCTACCTCTCCGACCTCGACCTGGCCGGCTTCCGGGCCGCCCGGGACGAGCTGTTCCGCAGCCATCCCAGCAGCCCGCTGCCGGCCGCCGACCGGCCGGGCTTCACCGGGCTGCGCTGGTTCCCGCCCGACCCGGCCGCCGTGGTCGAGGCGCCGCTGCGCCCGGCGTCCGGCACCGAGACCATCGACACCGGCGGCCCCGACGGAGTGGTGCGGTACCGGCGGGTCGCGGTCGCGGAGACGCCCTGGGGCCCGCTCACCCTGTGGTGGATCGAGGCGTACGGGGGCGGGCTGTTCCTCCCGCTGCGCGACGCCACCTGCGGCGCCGAGGCGTACGGCGGCGGGCGCTACCTGACCGACACCGTGAAGGGCACCTTCGGGCGCGGCCTCACCGTGCTGCCCGGCAACCGCGTCCGGCTCGACGCCAACTACCTCTACAACCCGAGCTGCGCCTACGACGACCGGTGGGCCTGCCCCCTCGCCCCGCCGGAGAACCGGGTCGACGTCCCGATCCGCGCCGGCGAGCGGGCCTACCACTGACACGGTGACGCCCCGGCGCGACGGAACGCGCCGGGGCGTCGGGAACGACCGGTCAGCGGGCGGTGGCGCCCGTCGGCGTCAGGTGCATCCGGCCGAGCAACTGCCGGGCCTGGTCGGCCAGGTCCGCGTCCACGGTGACCGCGTACTGGCTGGCCCGCAGCGAACTGGCCGACGTGAAGTCCCGTTGGCCCCCGGTCATGGCGTGGGTGACCGCGCCGAACACGGCGCCCCAGATCGCCCCGATCACCAGGCCCACCAGGATCACCGCGAGCCAGTTCCCCGCCGTGAAGATGCCGAAGAGCAACCCGATGAACAGGCCGAACCAGGCGCCCGTGCCCGCGCCCACCAGGGCGGCCCGGCCCGTGGTGAGCCGTCCCATCACGGTCTCGACCAGGGTGAGGTTGGTCCCCACGATCGCGGTCCGTTCCACCGGGAACCGGTTGTCGGCCAGATAGTCCACCACCCGCTGCGCGGACGGATAGTCCGGGTACGACCCGATCGTGACGGTCGGTGCGCCGGCCTGCGGCCCGTGCCCGTCCCCGCTCGGCGGCGACGGACGACCGCTGGGACCGGAGGGGATGTTGTCGCTACCCGGCATGCCGGGCCGCCAGGCCGCGGTCGGACTCGAGGGTCTGGTCATGAGCATCCTCCTTCGTCAGCCCGCCGCGTTCCCACTGCCGTCGGCCGGTAACGCGTCGGCCCGCACGGATGGCGGCGCGCATGGCGGCCGCCCGGCCGGGTAGCCATCGCCGTGCGGACCGGACGGATCAGCGAGCACGGCTTCCTCGCCGACGGGCACAGCGCGGCCCTGGTGGACCTGGCCGGCGCGGTGAACTGGTGGTGCCCGCCCCGCTTCGACGCGCCGTCGGTGTTCGGGCGGCTGCTCGACGACGACGCGGGGCACTGGAGCATCCGGCCCGAGGGTGAGTTCACCAGCACCCGGTCCTACCTGGAGGACGCGCTCGTACTGCGTACCGTCTTCCGCACCGCGACCGGGACGGTGGCCGTCACCGACGCCCTGGCGCTGGAGCCCGGCGCGCGCGGGCACCACGTCGGGCTGCGGTCGCCGCGGGTGCTCGCCCGCGTGGTCGAGGGGCTCACCGGCGAGGTGCCGATGCGGGTCGACTACGCACCCCGCTTCGAGTACGGCCGCGTCCGCGCCTACCTCACCGACGTCGACGGGGTGATCGGGGCGACGGCCGGCGCGTGCCGGCTGGAGCTGCGCGCCAACGTGCCGCTGACCTGCGGCGAGGGCGGCGCGGCCGGACGGTTCACCGCCCGCGCCGGCAGCACCCACCACTTCACCCTCGGGTACGCCCCGACCTACCGGGGCGGCGCGCCGGCGCTGCCCGACGCCGACCAGGTGGTGGCCGACACCGTCGCCGGCTGGCGGTCCTGGGCCGACCTGCACGAATACCACGGCCTCTACCGGGACCTGGTCCGCCGGAGCGCGATGGTGGTGCAGGGGATGACCTACGGACCCAGCGGGGCGGTGGTGGCGGCGCCCACCACCTCGCTGCCCGAGCAGCTGGGCGGGGACCGCAACTACGACTACCGCTTCGTCTGGCTGCGCGACTTCAGCCTCACCCTCCAGGCCCTCTGGCTGGCCGCCTGCCCCGACGAGGCCGACCGGCAGTTCAGCTGGGTGGCCCGCGCCATGGGCCGGATCGACGACGAGCCGGTGCCGATCATGTACGGCGTCGAGGGCGAGCGGGACCTCACCGAGCACCGCCTCGACCACCTCGCCGGGTACGCCGGCAGCCGGCCGGTCCTGATCGGCAACGACGCCTGGCGGCAGCGGCAGACCGACGTGCTGGGCGAGGTCCTCGACGCGGCGTGGCTGATGCGCCACTATCTCGACCCGATGTCGGCCGACGTGCGGCACCTGCTGCACGCCCTCGCCGACCAGGCCGCGCGGCAGTGGCACCGGCCCGACGCCGGGATGTGGGAGGCGCGCGACACCGAGCGGCACTACCTGTCGTCCAAGGTGCAGTGCTGGACGGCGCTGGACCGGGCCGTCCGGTTCGGGCCCCGGATCGGCGAACCCGCCGACGTGGCGCGCTGGGCGGCCGCCCGCGACGAGGTGCGTGCGGCGGTGCTCGACCGGGGCTGGAGCGACCGGGTCGGCGCGTACACCGGCGCGTTCGACTCCGAGGACCTGGACGCCTCGGTGCTGATCATGCCGCTGGTCGGGTTCCTGCCCGCCGACGACCCGCGGATGCGCGCCACGATCGACGTGGTCGAGCGCCGGCTGTCCCGCAACGGCCTGCTGCGCCGCTGGGACGACGACCCCGCGGGCTTCGTGATCTGCTCGTTCTGGCTGGCCGGCTGCCTGGCCGAGGCCGGCGAGCTGGACCGGGCCCAGCGGCTGTTCGGTCAGGTCGCCGCCCGGGTCAACGATCTCGGCCTGTACGCCGAGCAGATCGACCAGGTCACCGGCGAGCAGTTGGGCAACTTCCCGCAGGCCTTCTCGCACATCGGCCTGATCAACGCCGCGGGCCGGATCACTGCGGCCGCCGAGCGGTTCGGCGACCGGACCGACCGACCGGCCGTGCCGACCGGCGCGGCCACTACGGAGGGAGCATGCGGATGACCGGACGCCTGGCGGGCAGGACCGCCCTGATCACCGGCTCCGACTCGGGCATCGGCCAGGCCACCGCCATCGAGTTCGGCCGCGAGGGCGCCGACGTGGTGGTGCACTACCTGCACGACCACGCCGGGGCCAACCACACCCGGGCCGAGATCGAGAAGACCGGCCGGCGGGCCGTGGTGGTGCAGGGCGACATCAGCGTGGAACACCAGGTCGAGGCCATGTTCGACGAGGCCCTCGCCGAGTTCGACCGGCTGGACGTGCTGATGAACGACGCCGGGGTGGACGCCTCCGGCATCCCGGTCGCCGACCTCGACACCGAGACCTGGGACCGGTGCATCCGGACCAACGTCTACGGGGCCTTCTTCTGCTCCCGCCGCTTCGTCCGGCACCGGCGCGACCAGGGCGGCGGCGGGCGGATCATCAACATCACCTCGATCCACCAGGAGGTCGCCCGGGCCGGCGGCGCCGACTACGACACCAGCAAGGGCGCCATGCTGGAGTTCGCCAAGAGCCTGGCGCTGGAGGTCGCGCCGATGCGGATGAATGTCAACAACATCGGGCCGGGCATGGTGCTCACCCCGTTCAACCAGCGGGCCATCGACGACCCGGAGTACCTGGAGCAGCAGGTGCAGAGCATCCCCTGGAAGCGGGCCGCGCAGCCGTCGGAGATCGCCAAGCTGGCCGTCTTCCTGGCCAGCGACGACGCCGACTACGTGACCGGGTCGACCTACTTCATGGACGGTGGCCTGATGCAGAACCAGGGCCAGGGGGCTTGAGCCGTCGCGCCCGCGCGACAGCGGACCCGGCGGCGGGCAGGATCGGGGGATGGAGCTGGTCGTCATGGCCGACACTCACGTCCCGAAGCGGGCGCGTGACCTGCCGGCGCCGCTCTGGGCGGCGGTCGAGGCCGCCGACGTGGTGGTGCACGCCGGCGACTGGGTGGACGTGGCCCTGCTGGACGCCCTGACGGCGCGGTCCCGCCGGCTGGTCGGGGTGTACGGCAACAACGACGGGCCGCCGCTGCGCGCCCGGCTGCCGGAGGTGGCGCGGGTCGAGCTGGACGGGCTGCGGGTGGCCGTGGTGCACGAGACCGGGCCGAAGACCCGCCGGGAGGAGCGCTGCGCCGCCGCCTTCGGGGACTGCGACCTGCTGGTCTTCGGGCACTCCCACATCCCGTGGGACAGCGTGGCTCCGGGCGGCCTGCGGCTGCTCAACCCCGGCTCACCCACCGACCGGCGGGCCCAGCCGCACGCCACCTACCTGACCGCGCGGGTGGCGGCGGGGCGGCTCGACCGGGTCGAGCTGCACCGCCTGCCCCCGCGCTGACTCACCGGCCCCGGCCGGTCTCCGCCTGGAGCTCGTCGATCCGGCGGGACGCCTCGGCCTTGGTCAGCCCCTCCGGCACCTCCTCGCCCGCCTCGCGGGCCAGGGTGTGCAGGTACGACTCCTGCGCGGCGGTCGGCGGCTCGTCGCCGGTGACCCAGTCGTCCGGATCCTTGACGGCGGCGTCCGGGTTCACGGGGTCCTTGCTGCCGTTGCTGCGGTCGGCCATGGTGATCACCTCTCCTTCGAACAGGTGTACCACTACCCCCGTCACCCGGCCTTCATGCCGGCCGCCGCCTACGATCATCGGCATGGCTGCGGACCGGGCGGGTGTGGTGGTGGTCGGCGCCGGCATCGCCGGCGTGGCGTGCGCCGCCGAGCTGGCCCGGGCCGGCATCCCCGTGGAGGTCCGGGAACGGGCCCGGGTGACCGGCGGGCGGATGGCCAGCAAGCGCTTCGAGGGCCGCCCCGCCGACCTGGGGGCCGCCTGGTTCACCGTCGACGACCCCGACTTCGCCGGTGTGGTCGACCGGTGGCGCGCCGCCGGCCTGGCCCGGGAGTGGACCGACACGCTGGTCTCCTACGGGCCGCGGGGGCGCGAGGAGGTGGCCGGGCCGGTCCGGTGGGCCGCCCCGCGCGGGCTCCGCTCGCTGGTGGAGCACCTGGCCGGTGACCTGCCGGTGACGCACGACCGGCTGGTCATGACGGTCGAGCCGGGGCCCCGGGTGGACGGGCGGGTCGCCGAGGCGGTCGTGCTCGCCATGCCCGGCCCGCAGGCCGCCCTGCTGCTCGACCCCGCGCTGGAGGCGGCCACCCGGGCGGTGACGGCCCAGCGCTGGTCGCCCGCGCTGGCCGCGGTGCTGGGCTTCCCGGCCCGCCGCTGGCCCGACTTCCGGGGCGCGTTCGTCAACGGGCACCCGGTGCTCAGCGTGGTCTGCGACGACGGCGACCGGCGCGGCGACGGCGCCCCGGTGCTGGTGGCGCACACCACCCCCGAGTTCGCCGCCGGGCACCTGCTCCAGCCGACCGCCGCCGGCCCGGCCGTCGAACAGGCCGTCCGCGACCTGCTCGGCCTGCCCGAGCCGGCCGAGCTGACCCACGTGCACCGCTGGAGGTACGCGAAGCCGGCCGCCGGCGGCGACGGTTCCTACCACCTGGACGACGACGGGATCGGCGTGGCCGGCGACGCGTTCGGGCGGCCCCGGGTGCAGGGCGCCTGGCGCTCCGGCCGCGACCTGGGCCGTGCCCTGGCCGCCCGGCTCCTCGCGGACCGTGGCTGACCCGTGCCACTGCGCGCAGGCGGCTCGTCACCCACGGGTATTCTTCGTCCCGGAGGCGTACGGGTGGTGAACGGTGCCGGCGGTCGGCCGGGGAGCGGCACGACCGGCGTTGACCGGTCCCCGTTCCCGGAGGGTGGGCTGCGCCACGACGCGCTGTTCTACGCCGACGACCGGGACTACCGCGCCGCCGTCCAGGAGTTCGTCGAGGCCGGACGGGCCGCCGGTGAGCCGGTGCTGGTCGCCGTGCCCACCGACCGGCTGCGCCTCGTGCGGCCGCTGCTCGACCCGCTCGACGGCGTCGAACTGACCGACATGGCGGAGGTCGGGCGGAATCCGGCGACCATTATCGCCGCCACGCTGCGTAGTCTGGTGCACCGCTTCCCCGGCCGCCGCGTGCGCGTGATCGGCGAGGCGCTCTGGCCCGGTCGGCGGCCGGCCGCGTACCGGCACTGCGTCGAGCACGAGGCGCTCATCAACCTCGGCCTGGCCGACCAGCCGCTCACCGCGCGCTGCCTGTTCGACCGGTCCCGGCTGCCGGCCGGCACGTTGGGCGACGTCGCCCGGACCCATCCCTGGCTGGTCAGCGGGGGAGTGGCCCGGCCCAGCGTCGACTACCGGCCACCCCTGGCGGTGCTGCGCCGGCTGGCCCGCCCGCTGCCCCCGCCGCCCGGGGGCGCGCTCACCGAGCCGGTCCGGCCGGAGGGCCTCGCGGCGCTGCGGGCGGCGGTCGCCACCGTCGCCGAGGCCGCCGGCCTCGCCCCGGAGCGGGTCGACGACCTGCGGATCGCCGTCACCGAGCTGGCCTCCAACGCGCTCAGCCACGGCACCGGCCCGGCCGTCGCGCGGTGCTGGGCGGCCGCGGGCGAGCTGGTGTGCGAGGTGAGCGGCCCCGGTGAGCTGACCGACCCGCTGGCCGGCCGGATCCCGCCGCCGGTGGGCAGCGTGCGCGGCCGGGGCCTGCTGCTGGTGCACCGGCTCTGCGACCTCGTGGACGTGCACGTCGCCGCCGGGGTGACCACCGTGCGGCTGCGCCTGGAGCTGCCGGCCGCCCGGGTGCCGGCGCCGCGGTCAGCCCCGGACGCCGTCCAGGGCGGGTTCGTCCGCCCGGCCCCGCTCTGAGGCGTCCCGGGTCCGTTCGCCCGCCCGGTCCAGCAGCTGCATGACCGGCGTGGCCGCGATCCCGTGCACCACCACCGAGACCACCACGACCAGGCCGACCGTGGCCCAGACCAGGTCGGCCTGCGGGAACTCCGTCTTGCTGGTGGCGTACGCCAGGTAGTAGAACGAGCCGACGCCGCGGATGCCGAACAGCGAGATCACCCAGTGCTCGGCCGGGCGGCCCGGCGCGCCGCGCAGCGACAGCCAGCCCGCCAGCGGCCGGATCACGAAGACCAGGGCGAGCCCGACCAGGGCCGCCGGCCAGGTCAGCGGTGCGAGCAGGCCGCCGATCACCGCGCCCCCGAAGAGCAGCAGCAACAGCACGGTGAGCAGCCGCTCCACCTGCTCGGCGAAGTCGTGCAGCACGGAGTGGAACTCGTGGGTGCGCTCGGCGGCCCGGATCGCCCGGGCGGCCACGAACACGGCCAGGAAGCCGTAGCCACCGACCACCTCGACCAGCCCGTACGCCAGGAAGGTCGCGGCGAGGGCCAGGAAGCCCTCGGCGTGCCGGGCCAGCCGCAGCTCGCTCGGGGCCCGGAAGAAGAGCTTGCCGAGCAGCCAGCCGACGAGCAGCCCGCCGCCCACCCCGACGGCGAGCTTGTAGAGCACGTCGACGGCGAGCCAGTGGGCCAGCAAGTCCGCCGGGGCGAGGCTGGTGGTGGCGATCGCGATGGCCGCGTACACGAAGGGGAAGGCCAGGCCGTCGTTGAGCCCGGCCTCGGAGGTGAGCGCGAAGCGCACCTCGTCCTCCGAGTCCTCCACGTCCGTCGGCTCGCCCACCTGCACGTCGGAGGCGAGCACCGGATCGGTCGGCGCGAGCGCGGCGCCCAGCAGCAGCGCGGCGGCCGGCACCAGGCCGGCCCACCACCAGCCGAGCAGCGCCACCGCGGCGATGCACAGCGGCATGGCGACGGCCAGCAGCCGCCAGGTCGACGACCAGCGGGCCCAGCTCAACGGCCGGTCGATCTTGAGGCCGGCGCCCATCAGCGCGACGATCACGCCGATCTCGGTGAGGTGTGTGGTCAGCTCCGGCCAGCGCAGCGGGTCCGGGGTGGGCAGCCCGGTGGGCAGCAGGAACACCAGCATGCCGAGGCCGAGGAACGCGATCGGCATCGACAGCGGCCGGCGTTCCAGCACCCGGGGCAGGATCCCCGCCAGCAGCGCACCGACGCCCACCAGGGCGAACGCGACATCGACCGGTTCCACGGCACCACCCTTCACACCGCCCGCGGCGCGGGCAGGTGGTCACCTGTGCCCCGTGGAGGACCCGCCTATACCTCGGCGTCCGTCTTCTCCCCGGTGGGACCGGTCACCCTGTCGCCGGCCCGGCGCGGGGCGCGAACCGACCTCGTCGGGTCGGTGAGGGCGGCGATCGCGCTGTCAGCGAGCCCGTCCAGCAGGCTGGCCGGGTCGTCGTAGACCGCCACCGCGCCCGAGCCCGCCAGCTCGCCGCGGCTGGTGCCGCCGCAGGTGAGGCCGATGCAGGGAACGTCCAGCTTGCCGGCGGCGGCCACGTCCCACACCGAGTCGCCGACGAACACCACCCGCTCGGCGGCCAGCCCCGACTGGGCCAGCGCCGCCTCCAGGATGTCCGGCGCCGGCTTGCTCTCCGCCGCGTCCGCCGAGGAGGTCACCGTGTCGATCACGTCGTCCGCGTCGAGCGCGGCCCGCAGGGCGGCCACCTCGTGCTCGGCCGCCGAGGTCGCCAGCACCACCCGGAGTCCCCGGGCGGCGCAGGCCCGCAGCAGGTCCACGGCCCGGGGCAGCGGCGCCAGCCGCTCCCAGTACTCGGCGTACAGCGCGTCGTGCGTGTCGCGCAGCTTGCCGTCCGCGTCCCGGTCCCGCTCCGCGCCGAGCAGGTGGTCGAGGAGCTTGTCCGAACCCATCCCGATGGCCCGGTGGATCCGCGCCATCGGCACCCGGTGGTCGCCCTGGCGGAGCGCCTCCCACCAGCTCACCGTGTGCAAGTACGTGGTGTCGACCAGAGTGCCGTCCACGTCGAAGAGGACGCCGCAGCGGTTGTCGTCAGGCATGGCTGCCCTTCTACCCGGCCGGGTCCCCGCCGACGCGTGACTCAGCCGGCGGGGATGAGGATTTCGAACCAGACCGTCGAGCCCCGCACCGTGGGGTCGGTGCCCCAGGCGTCGCTCAGCTCCTCGATGAGCCCCAGCCCGCGCCCGCGGCTGCTCAGCGTGTCGGTCTGCGTCCGGGTCACCTGCCCCCGGGTGCCGGAGTCGGCGACCGAGACCAGCAGCCGCTCCGCGCTGAGGTCGATCTCCACCCGGGCGGCGGTGCCGGCGTGCAGCAGGGCGTTGGTGGTCAGCTCGCTGGTGCACAGCACCGCCGCCCCGACCACCCCCTCGGGCACCTGCCAGTCGGTGAGCTGGGCGGTCATCCAGTGCCGGACCCGGCTCGGCGCGGTCGGCTCGGCCGGCACCTCCATGCTGGCCGAGCGGCTCGGCTTGACCGCGTGCTCGACGGCCAGCACGGCCACGTCGTCCTCGGTGGCGCCCGGCACGGCCGCGCTCGCCACCGCGCAGAGCGCCCGCGGGTCGCCGCTGCTCGCGGCGGTCACCGCCGCGCCCAGGCCCGCCAGGCCGGCGCCCAGGTCCTGCCAGCGCCGCTCCACCACCCCGTCGCTGAACAGCAGCAGGGTGTCGCCGGGGCGGAACGGCACGGTCACCGTCGGCGGGTGGCAGCCCAGGCCCAGCGGCGGGCCGGGCGGCACCTCGACGTACTCGGCGACCGGCTCGCCCTCGACCGGGCACCGCCGGATCAGCGGCGCGGGATGGCCGGCGCTGGCCAGGGTGATCCGCTCCCGGTCGGCCTCGATCACCCCGAACACCACCGTCACGAAGAGCTCGTTCGTGCCGCCCTCGGTGCCCAGGCTGGCCACCAGCCGGTCCAGGCCGCCGAGCACCGCGTCCGGCCGGGGGTCGGAGAGGGCCAGCGCCCGCAGCGCGGCGCGTACCTGGCCCATCCGGGCGGCGGCCTGCACGTCGTGCCCGGCCACGTCGCCGAGCACCACGCCGAGCGCGCCGGTGGGCAGCACGAACGCGTCGTAGAAGTCGCCGCCGGCGGCGTTGCCGTCGACGCCGGGATCGTACCGGGCGGCGATCCGCAGCCGGGGCAGGTCGGGCAGCTGCTCCGGGAGCATGCTGCGTTGCAGCAGCTGGGCGGTGCCGTGCTGGGTCTCGAAGCGGCGGGCCCGCTCGGCGGCCTGGCCGACCAGCTCCGCCGAGGCGGCGAGCAGGGCCCGTTCCGCGGGCGACCAGGGGTGCGCGGCCTGGTAGCCGACGGTCAGCGCGCCGCGGATCACCGTCGAGCGCAGCGGCAGCGAGGCGAGCGCCCGGATCTTCTGGTCGTGCCGGTCCGCCGCGGTGTCCCGCAGCGGCTGGCCGTCGGCGACGAAGGACGGCACGCCGCTGCGCGCGGTCACCACGATCGGGACCGCCGAGTCGGCGGGCATCCGCCGCCACAGCGGGGGCAGCCGCTCGTCGGCCTCGTCCAGCAGCTCGCCCCGGACCCGGCGGACCATCCGCCAGGCGGAGCCCTCGTCGACCACGAAGGAGACCCGGTCGCCGTCGAAGGAGTGCAGGCAGTAGCGCAGCGTGACCCGGGCGACGTCGTCCAGGGTGAGGGTGCCGGAGAGCGCGGCCGCGAAGTCGCTGAGGCTCTGCAGCTGCTGGGTGACCTGGGTGGTCTGTGCGGCCACGGTGAGCACGCCGACGATCCGGCCGGTGGAGTCGCGGACGGGGGAGTAGCCGCGGGTGAACACCGCCGGCTCGGCGGGACCGGCCCCGTGCCGGTCGACCGGCAGCACCGCCTCCCGTTCCAGGTAGGGCTCGCCCCGCCGGTAGACCCGCGTGACCACCTCGCCGGCGGCGGGGTCGTGCCAGAGGTCGGCGAACACCTCGGCCGCCGGCCGGCCCAGCGCCGCCGGGTGCCGTTCGCCGATCAGCTCCGCGTAGCCGTCGTTGTAGAGCAGGACCAGGTCCTCGCCGTAGAGCAGGGCCATCGGCACCGGCGAGGCCAGCACCAGGTCGACCACGGCGCGGACCGCCGGGTCCCAGCTCTCGGGCGCGCCGAGCGGGGTGTCCGCCCACGGGTGGGCCAGGACGGCGGCGGCCGCGGACCCGGTGGCGTCCCGTCCGGCGGGCGCTCCCGGGGTGGGGGCTGATGGCGAGGGGACCCGCCCGACGGTGCCTGGCATGACCGCAGCCTAACCGGAGGCTGTCGGTCAGGTTTCGATCACGCGCCCGCGTCGGCCGACAGCCCGTGTCGGCCGTGGGTGTTAGGGCAGGTCAGGGCCGGTTCAGCCGGACATGTCGGGAAATTGCCCCGGGTCGGCCCGGCGTGCTGCCGAAACCACCGGGTATGCGGGCGACGCAGTTCACGCGACAGGAGGGACAACATGCCGAAAACCCTCGCGGTCGGGCAGGCCGACATCGGTGACGCCCTGACCGATTTCTGGAGGTCGGTGCTGCTCTTCATCCCGAGGGCCATCGCGTTCATCGCGATCCTCGTGGTGGGTTGGCTCATCGCCCGAGCCGTCCTCAAAATCGTGGACGCGGCACTGGAACGGGTGGGGTTCGACCGGGCCGTCGAACGTGGCGGCATCAAACGCGCGCTCGCACGCACGAGATACGACGCCAGCGACATCCTGGCCAAACTGGCCTACTACGCGGTCCTGCTGTTCACCCTGCAGTTCGCCTTCGGGGTGTGGGGACCCAACGCGATCAGTGACCTGATCCGTGGCGTGGTCTCGTGGCTGCCGCGGGCCTTCGTGGCGATCGTCATCGTGGTCATCGCCGCGGCCATCGCCAACGCGGTGCGGGACCTGGTCTCGGGCGCGCTCGGCGGGCTCTCGTACGGCAAGGTCCTGGCCGACCTGACGGCGGTCTTCATCCTGGCGCTCGGCGTGATCGCCGCGCTGAACCAGGTGGGCATCGCCACCACGGTCACCACGCCGGTGCTCATCGCGTTCCTCGGAACGATCGCGGGCATCCTGGTGGTCGGCGTCGGCGGCGGTCTGGTGAAGCCGATGCAGGCTCGCTGGGACCGGTGGCTCGACCGGGCCGCCGAGGAGTCCCGGGCGATCAAGGAACAGCGCCAGGCGCAGGGCGCCGGTCGCAGCGACTACGAGCGGCAGATGGCCGACCGGGGCGGCCAGCCCACCCCGGCGATGCCGCAGTCGTCGATGTCCGGCGCGCAGGGCACGTACCGGTCCGGCAACGTGGGCGACGAGACCCAGCAGTTCCGCCGGCCGAACGGCTGAGGGAAAAGGGGCGACGAGGGTGTCCGCGGGGCGATCGCGGGCACCCTCCGCCGTGTCTCAGGCCAGGTCGCGGGGGTCCAGCGCGCGGGTCAGCAGGCAGACCGCGAGCAGGCGGGTGAGCACCCAGTCCGGCTCCGACCAGTCGACCGGCTCGACCGGCCGCTGCCAGCCCTGCTCCCGCGCCGCGTCGCGCATGCCCTCGGCGTACCCGGCGAGCGCCGCCACGGTCAGCGGGCGGCGGTCGCCGTGCAGGCTGTCGCGGACGGCGGCGGCGTGCTGGTCGACCGCGGCGAGCAGGCCGGGGTTGGCGGCGGCCGCCGCGAGGCCGGCGGTGCCGACGACGGCGGTGAGCGTGGTGAGGCTGGACCTCGCGGCCACCGCCGCGGAACGGGTCGCCACCCGGTTGTTCGGCACACGCATGGTGACCGAGGCTAGCCGCGACGGGAGCCGGGCGACCTCGGCCGACCGGCCGATGCCCGGGTCGTCCGGCTGATGCCGAGCCCCCGCCCGCGGGGATTGACCCGCGCGTCCGGGGGCAAAGGAAACCGCGCAGACCGCGCAGCCGACCCCGCGGAGGAACGGAATGGGACAGCAGGCGGACGGACCGGACCAGGCGCACCGCCGGCCGGCCGGCGTGAGTGACGCCACGGTCGAGGCCCTGGGCAAGCTCAGCGAGGCGCTGGAGTGCGTCGAGCGGGCCCGCGGCCACCTCTACTCGCTGCACCAGCTGATCGGGCACGCCGACCTGATGCTCGACGACGCCGTGTCGCTGTTCCGCTCCGCCGGGCACCCGCGGCTCGCCGAGCGGATCGAGGGGGACCTGCTCGGCCGCAACGTCATCGCGGGCCGCTGGACCTTCCAGATCGTCGAGGACTTCGACGACGGGTACTACGCGCTCTTCCGGGAGCTGGACCGGCAGGCCCGCGACGAGTTGGTCGGCGGACGGCGGCACCTCTACGAGGCGGAGATGAAGGAACGCCGACGCAGTCCGGGTCGGCCGGGGCACGAGGCGCGCCCGGCCGAGGGCTGATCAGTCGGAGGAGCGGGCCTGCGCCGTGCGGCGTACGCCGTCGTCGGCGATGATCACGGTCGCCACCATGAGCGCCACCACGAGGCTGAACAGCCAGGAGCTGTCGTCGACCAGCTTGGCCGCGACGGGCGCCTGGATGGCGGCGAGCAGGAAGCCGAGCCACGCCAGGCGGCGCTGACGCTGGGAGAGGAAACCGGAGCCCTGTTGCATCCCGAAAGTCTTGCGCGGCACAGGGGTATCGCCGTCAGCCGTTCGGCCGATTCTGGATGGGCTGTCCGTTTTCTCGACCGTCCGTATTGCACTTTTTATCCTTTCGGCTGAGGGCCGGGCCACCCGCGGGCCGACCCGGTCCGGCGGGCCGGGCAGGATGGGTCCCCGTGTCCCGCGCCCCCGCTCCACCCCGCCCCGCCCTGCTGCTCCTGGCCTACCTCGCCTTCGTGAGCCTCGGCCTGCCCGACGGCCTCATCGGGGTCGGCTGGCCCTCCATCCGGCGGGACCTGGGCGTGCCCACGGAGGCGGTCGGAGTCGTCCTCACGGCCGGCACGGTGGCCTACCTGACCTCCAGCGTGCTCGCCGGGTTCACGCTCGCCCGGCTCGGCGTCGGCTGGCTGCTGGCCGGCAGCACCCTGCTGGCGGGCGTCGCCCTGACCGGCTACGCGTCCACCCCCGCGCTCGCCGTCATGGTGGGCTTCGCGCTGGTGCTCGGGCTCGGCTCCGGGGCGATCGACGCCGGGCTCAACGCGTACGCGGCCGGCGCCTTCGGCCCCCGGCACATGAACTGGATGCACGCGTTCTTCGGGCTCGGCGTGGCGATCGGTCCCCTGATCATGACCGCGGTGCTCGGCGCCGGCCTGAGTTGGCGCTGGGGGTACGCCGTGGTGGCCGCCGCCCAGCTCGCCCTGGCCACCGCGTTCGCGCTCACCGTACGGCTCTGGCGGGCCGCCCCGCCGGACGGCGCGACCCTGCCGCCCGACCCGATCGCCCCGCAGGTGGTGCCCGGCGGGCCCGCCGTGGCCGCGCCCGCGCGTCGGAGCTCGGTGGGCGCGACGCTGCGGCTGCCGGCCGTCTGGCTCGGCGGCGCCGCCTTCGCCGTCTACGTGGCCATCGAGGTGTCCACCGGGCTCTGGGCGTTCCTGCTGCTCACCGAGGGTCGGGGGCTTGCCGCCCCGGTCGCCGGGCTCTGCGTCTCCGGCTACTGGGGCAGCCTGTTCGTGGGGAGGGTGGTGCAGGGGGTGGTCGCGGAGCGGCTGGGCACTGCCCGCGTGCTGCGCGGCAGCCTGCTCGGCATGGCCGGGGGAGCCGTGCTGGTGGCGCTGCCCGCGCCGGGCTGGGTGACCGTCGCCGGCCTGCTCGTGGTCGGCTTCGCGGCGGCCCCGGTCTTCCCGCTGCTCACCCTGACCACGGCGGAACGGGTGGGCCGCGACCACGCGGACCGGACCATCGGCCTGCAGATCGGCGCGGCCGGCCTGGGCGCGGCCCTGGTGCCGGCCGCGGTCGGGGTGCTGCTGGCCCGGGTCTCGGTGGCCGCGCTCGGCCCGACGCTGGTGGTGCTCGCCGTCACGCTCGTCGCGCTGCACGCCGTCGGCGCCCGCCGCGCCCGCCCGGCGTCCTGACCGACCGTCGCACCCAGGGCGACGTCCGCGCCGGCCCGGGGAACGGGCTCACATCGCGTCCGGGCCGGTCCGGCCGGTCGTCGACGGCCGGTAGGCCCGGTCCGCGTCGGTCATCTCCCGCCGCTCGGCCTCCGGGCCGGCGCCGCGGTCCACCGCCTCCGGCCCGTGGCCGAACGCGGCCTCCTCGCCGGCGTCGTTGCCGGTGGCGTCGTCGGCCTGCCCGTCGAGGGTCGACCGGGCGATCGCCCGGTCCAGCTCGTGCAGGGGAGTGCGTTCCTCGTCGCGCCACACGTGGCTGTCGTTGTCGGTCATTCCCCTGCGGTACCCGGGCCGGATGATCGCAAACGGCCCCCGGACCCGGCGATGGCCGCCGGAGCACCGGCGGCCATCGGGGTTCGCGTACGGGGGGAAGGGTCAGGGAGTCGGCCGGTCGACCGTGCCGCGCCAGGCGCCGGTCTCCTGACCGCGCCGCTCGATGAACTGCTTGAACCGCGCCAGGTCGCCCTTGGTGCGGCGGTCCACCACGCCCAGCTTGTCGCCGGCCGTCTCGACCACGCCGTGCGGTTCGAACTCCATCTGGAGGGTGACCCGGGTGTTTCCCTCGTCCAGGCGGTGGAAGGTCACCACACCGGCCTGCTGGGTGCCCTCGGTGGAGCGCCACGCCACCCGCTCGTCGGGCAACTGCTCGGTGATCTCGGCGTCGAACTCGCGCTTCACGCCGGCGATCTCCACCGTCCAGTGGGTCATCGTGTCGGAGAGCTGCCGGACCTCCTGGACACCCTCCATGAAGTGCGGGAACTCCTCGAACTGCGTCCACTGGTCGTAGGCGGTGCGGATCGGGACGGCCACGTCCACGTGTTCCATAACGCCGCTCATGTCTGTCGTCCTCCTGTCCCGCCGGTTTCTGTTCACGGGCCGTGGGGCGGTCCGCTCACCAGCGCGTCGTCTCGTTCTTGTGCCCGAGCGCGGCCCACACCTCGGAAACCGTCTGGTAGCGGGTGCCCTCGGGCAGTCCTTCCAGGGCGGTGATGATGTCGTCGGGCGCCTGGTTCTCCCGGGCGTTGGCCACCAGCGTGTCGCGGTCGCCGGGCAGGGCGCTCATGGTGATGAACCGGCCGAGTCGACTGCGCGCCTCGACGTCGTCCATGCTCATTCCCTGCGGGTTGCCGCCGCGGCTGGCACCGGCCGTGACCGTCTTCGGCTCCGGCTGGTCCTCGCCGGCCGGCTCCGGCTGGCGGGACTCCTCGACGCGGGAGCCCGCGGCTCCCGGCCCCTGGACCAGGCCGCTCACGTCCTGAGCCATGTTGTCGTCAACCCTGGGCGAGTGCTTGCTGCTGACTCGTTCCATGCCGACAGACATGCCCGAGGGGGCCGCCGGTAAACCGACGGCCGCCGGTCGAGCCGGTCATCGGCCCCGGAAACGGGACGAATCCCGGTCAGGAGTCGGCCGGGGCGCGGGGCGCCAGCACCGGCTCGTCCGGATGCGCCACGCCGGCCTGGATCATCCGGCCCCGCTGGAGTTCCGCGTTGACCTGCACGCCCAGCATGAGCGCGCAGTTCGACAGGTACAGCCACACCAGGAAGGCGATGACCGCCCCCAGGCTGCCGTAGGTCACGTCGTACGAGCCGAAGTTGGCGACGTAGAGGCCGAAGCCGAAGGAGGCGACCACCCAGGCCAGCAGGGCCAGGGCCCCGCCCGGGGTGAGCCAACGGAACCGGGGCTGCCGGACGTTCGGGGCGATCCAGAACAGCAGCGACAGCAGCGTCATGGCCACCAGCGCGAGCAGCGGCCACTTCGCCACCGTCCACACCTGGCGGGTCAGCCCGCCGGCGTGCAGGCGGTCGCCCACGAAGTCGGTGACCGGGCCGCTCACGATCAGCCCCAGGGCCACCACGGCGAGCAGCACCAGCGACACCCCGGCGAGCCCGATCTGCACGGGCCGCAGCCGGTAGAACGGCCGCCCCTCCTCGACGCCGTAGATCGCGTTGGAGGCCCGGGTGAACGCGCCGATGAACCCGGACGCCGACCAGAGCGCGCCGAGCAGACCGAAGCTCAGCAGCACCTTCGCCGAGCCCTGCTGCTCCACCACGTTGCGCACCACGGTGACGAAGGCGTCGTTGCCGACCACCGAACCGGCGCCGATCTCCCGGGCCAGGTCGATCACGGTGTCCACCGTGCGCGGCCCGTCGGAGACCAGCCCGACCAGGGCGACCACCACGATGGTCGAGGGGAAGAGCGCCAGCACCCCGTAGTAGGTGAGCGCGGCGGCCCAGTCGGCGCAGTTGTCCTTCACGAAGTTGCGCCCGGCGCGGACCAGCACCCCGCGCCAGGTGGCCCAGCTCAACTGGCGTACCCGCCGGGGGATCCGGGCCCGCTGCCGGCCGCCGGCCGCCGCATCCGTCGTCGCCGCCATGACCGCCTCCTCCGCGCGCCGGGCGCACCTCCGGCACGTGGCCCGGCGGTACCCCATGACGGAAATCGACAAACCCGCTACCGGTTTGCCCTCCGGGCCAGCGGGAACGGATATCGGATCGACGCAGACGGAGGAGGACGAGATGCCCGGGCGCGAGGTACTGCCCAGCACGCTGCGACGCTCCCCGGCGAAGGCGCAGCGGACCTGGGAGAAGACGCACGACTCGGCGGTCGAGACGTACGGCGAGGGGGAGCGGGCGCACCGCACCGCCTTCGCCGCCGTGAAGCACGAGTTCGAGAAGGTCGGCGACCACTGGGAGCCGAAGGGGCGCAAGGGCCCGAGCGACCGGCAGGCGGCCGGCGGCGGCCCCGCCCGGCGGGCCCCCACGGCCGCCGGGGTGGACGCCAACGCGAAGAAGGAACACCTCATGGAGGTGGCCAAGAAGCTCGACGTGCCGGGCCGGTCCCGGATGACCAAGCCGGAACTGGTCAAGGCGATCGAGAAGGCGAACGACAAGGCCACCCGCGAGGCGCGCGGCGGCCGCTGACCGGCCCGCGACGACACGGGAGCCCGGGACCGCGCAGGTCCCGGGCTCCCGTCGTCCCGTTCACCAGTGGCCGCCGCCCGGGGCCTCGATGTGCACCGCCTTCACCGTGCTGAACTCGTCCAGCAGCTCCGGGCCGTACCCGAAGCCCTGGCCGCTGCCGCGGCGCGGCTGCGCGGCGCCGCCCGGCGCGCCCCCGAACACCGCGTTGACCTTGACGGTGCCCACCGGCAGTTCCCGCCAGGCCCGGTGGGCGTGGCTCATCGAGCCGGTCAGCACCGTGGCGGCCAGCCCGTACGGGGAGTCCGCCGCGCAGCGCAGGCCCTCGCTGAACGAGTCGACCACGACCACCGGGGCGACCGGGCCGAACGTCTCCTCACGGACCAGCACCATCTCGTGCCGGCAGTCGCTGACCACCGTCGCCGGGTAGAACGCGCCCGGCCCGTCCGGCACCGCGCCGCCGGTGCGCACCCGCGCCCCCTCGGCCACCGCCGCGGTGACCTGCCCGTGCACGTGGTCCCGGTGCCGCCGGTCGACCAGCGGCCCGAGCTGGGTCCCCGGGTCCCGGCCGGGGCCCACGACGAGCGCCTCGGCCCGCTCCACCAGCGCGTCGACGAAGTCCTCGGCCACGTCCCGGTGCACGTAGATCCGCTCCACCGCGACGCAGACCTGCCCGGCGTTGGCGAAGCAGCCCAGCGCCGCCTGCTCGGCCGCCCAGACCGGATCCACGTCCGCGTCCACGACGAGGGGGTCGCTGCCGCCGTTCTCCAGCAACACCTTCGCGCCGGTGCGGGCGCCGGCGGTGGCGATGGCCCGGCCGGTGGCGGTGGAGCCGACGTGGGCCACCACGTCCACGTCCTGGCCGGCCAGCGCCGCGCCCACCTCGGCGCCACCGGTGAGCAGCGACAGCACGCCGGCCGGCAGCGCCTGGTCCAGGGCCCGGGCCAGCAGCCAGCCGGTCGCCGGGGTGCGCTCGCTCGGCTTGTACAGCACCACGTTGCCGGTGACCAGGGCCGCGCCGAGCAGACCGCAGGACACCGCCACCGGGTCGTTCCAGGGGGTGATCGCGGCGACGACCCCGCGTGGCTCGGGGGCCATGAAGTCCAGCGCCGAGGGAGCGCCGTGCAGGGTCCGCCCGCCCCGCACCGGGCCGAGTTCGGCGTACTGTCGCAGTGTGCCGATGCCCGCCGCCACGCCACCGCGTGCGTCGTCCAGGGGCTTGCCCATCTCCGCCGTGGTGGCCTGCGCCAGCTCCTCGGCGGCGGCCTCGACCGCGTCGGCCGCGCGGTGCAGCGCCGTTGCCCGCTCTGCCGGGGCCGTCGCCGCCCACTCCGCCGCCACGCCGCGGGCGGCCTCGACCGCCTTGGCCACCTCGTCCGCCGTCGCCACCGGCACGGTGGCCACCGGGGAGCCGTCGGCCGGATCGTGTACGACCAGCTCGCCCCCCTCGCCACCGGCACCCCAGACTCCACCTATGAGCTGCGCAACCGTGTACATGCGGCAGTGGATGCCCCGACCCCGGCGAGGCAAACGCGTTTCGCCCGGTAACCGGCCGGGTAGGCGGATCGGATGATTTCGACCGCGGACGCCGTCGTCATCGGCGCCGGCCACAACGGGCTGGTGGCCGCGAACCTGTTGGCCGACGCGGGCTGGGACGTGCTGGTGCTGGAGGCCACGCAGGTGCCCGGCGGGGCGGTGCGGTCCGCCGAGGTGACCGCCCCCGGCTACCTCAGCGACCTCTACAGCTCCTTCTACCCCCTCGGATACGCCTCGCCGGTGCTGCGCGGCCTGGGCCTGGAGCGGCACGGGCTGTCCTGGACCCACTCCCCGGACGTGCTGGCCCACCTGCTTCCGGACGGCCGCGCGGCCGTGGTCAACCGGGACCTCGACGTCACGGCGGCCTCGCTGGAGACGTTCGCCCCCGGCGACGGCGACCGCTGGCGGCACGCGTACGGGGACTGGCTCCAGGTGGCCGAGCCGATGCTCGGCATCATCACGAGCCCGTTCCCGCCGGTACGCGGTGGGCTCACCCTGCTGCGCCGGCTGAAGGTCTCCGGCGCGCTGCGGCTGGCCCGCCGGCTCGTGGTGCCGGTACGCAAGCTCGGCGACGAACTCTTCGCCGGCGACGGCGGTCCGGCGCTGCTGGCCGGCTGCGCCCTGCACACCGACCTGTCGCCCGAGGAGGCCGGCTCCGGGGTGTACGGCTGGCTGCTGGCCATGCTCGGCCAGCAGGTCGGCTGGCCGGTGCCGGTCGGCGGCGCGCAGCGGATCACCGACGCGCTGGTGGCCCGGCTGGTCGAGCGGGGCGGCCGGATCGAGTACGGCGCCCGCGTCGACCGGGTGCTCACCGCCCGCGGCCGGGCCATGGGCGTGCGTACCGCCGGGGGCGCCGACTGGCGGGCCCGCCGGGCGGTGCTCGCCGACGTTCCCGCCCCGGCGCTCTACCTGGACCTGGTCGGCGCGGCGGCGCTGCCGCCCCGGCTGGTCGAGGACCTCGCGCACTTCAAGTGGGACGGCTCGACGCTCAAGGTGGACTGGGCGCTGTCGGCGCCGGTGCCGTGGAAGAACCGGGCGGTGGCCGGCGCCGGCACCGTGCACCTCGGCGCCGACCTGGACGGGCTCACCGCGTACGCGGGGGCGCTGGCCCGCGGCGAGCTGCCCCGGGACCCCTTCCTGCTGGTGGGGCAGATGTCGGTGGCCGACCCCAGCCACTCACCGCCGGGCACCGAGTCGCTCTGGTCGTACACCCACCTGCCCTTCCGGCGGGACTGGCGGGCCGAGGAGGTCGCCGGGCACGTGGAGCGGATGGAGGAGGTGCTGGAGGAGGCCGCCCCGGGCTTCCGCTCGCTGATCGTCGGGCGGCACGTGGCCGGCCCGGCCGACCTGGAGGACGCCGAGCCGAGCCTGGTCGGCGGCGCGCTGGGTGGAGGCACCGCGGCCGCGTACCAGCAGCTCTTCCTGCGGCCGATCCCCGGCCTGGGCCGCGCGGACACCCCGGTGGACCGGCTCTTCCTGGCCAGCGCCTCGGCGCACCCCGGCGGCGGGGTCCACGGCGCGCCCGGCGCGAACGCGGCCCGGGCCGCCCTGGCCCGCGACCGCCTGCTCACCGGCGGCCTCTACGCGGGCGTCATCGGCGCCGCGCACCGCACCGTCTACCGCTGACCCGAGCGTGCGGGTGGGCGCGGCTTTCGCCTCCGGCCGCCAACCACCGACCCCCGATGGTTCGGGCGGCGTGCGCCGCGCGCGTCCGCCGGCCCGACGCGACGACCCGAGGCCTCGGTCACTGCCGGTGACCGGCAACGCCGGCCGGCATCCCTCTCCGACTGCCTTTGCTCTGCAGCCGCATACGCAGCGGTCACGCACCGTGTCCGGCTCGCGCCGCCGCCGCGGCCGGGCCGCTTCGCGCCGCGCAGGTGAGGCGGGTGTTGCGGTGATGGGTGCAGAGCAAAGCGGGTGCGGGGCCGTGGCCGGCCGACGGAAAGGCCTCACGCTGCGTCGTCATGACGCGGCGTGAGGCCGGTGTCCGTGTGGAAGGCGCCTGCGGGTCAGCTGTCCAGGTTGCGGTGCCGGGTGCGCAGCTTGAACGGCATGAGCGCACTCTCGATCTTGGTGGCGGTCGTCATCTTCGAGGCACCCTCGCGGCGCTCCTCGAAGCGGATCGGCACCTCCAGGATCGTGTGGCCCAGCTTGGTGGCCAGGTAGTGCATCTCCACCTGGAAGCTGTAGCCGTTGGACTGCACCCGCTGGAGGCCGATGTCGCGCAGCGCGTCGGCCCGCCAGATCTTGAACCCGGCGGTCAGGTCGCGGATCCGCACCCGCAGCAGGGTGTGCACGTAGAGGTTGGCCCAGCCGCTGAGCGCGCGCCGGTAGAGCGGCCAGTTCTCGTCCAGCTCGCCGCCGGGCACGTAGCGCGAGCCGATGACCACGCCGGCCTGGGTGGAGAGCAGCGCGCCCAGCATGCCGGGCAGCGCCTCCGGCGGGTGGGACAGGTCGGCGTCCATCTGCGCGACGTAGTCGGCCCCGTCGTCCAGCGCCCGCCCGATGCCGTCCACGTACGCCCGGCCGAGGCCCTCCTTGCCCGGGCGGTGCACCACCAGCACCCGGTCCGGGTGCTCGATGGCCAGCTTGTCGGCGACCTCCCCGGTGCCGTCCGGGGAGTTGTCGTCCGCGACGAGCACCTTCAACCCCGGCAGCGGGAGCGCGAGGAGGCGCTCGACCACCGTCGGGAGGTTGCCCGCCTCGTTGTAGGTCGGAACGACGACGGTCAGGCGTGCGTCGCGCCACGGAGAGGGCAACTGCACGGGTTCGATCATCACGGACATCCTCGGTCGGCCGACAGGTTCACCTGAGAGGGTAGCCAGTCCTCTCCGTGCGGTCCGCACAGACGCCCGCCGGAGGATTCCGGACGTTCGCCGGTGCGGGCGGTCAGCGTAGCCTGCGGGCCAGCCCGCCGGCGGCCAGCAGCAGCCCGCCGAGCGTCAGCGCGGACACGGCGGGCTTGTGCGCGCTCACCCACAGTGCCGTCGAATGCCGGCGGGCCCGGTCGGTGAACACCCCCTCGGCGCCCCGGTCCCGCTCGTCGTCGCCCGGCCGGTCCAGGTTGTCCCGCCAGGTCGCCGGGTCGATCGGCGTGTCGGTCTGCTGGCTGTCGTAACCGTCCCGGGCCAGCTTCCGGTCGAGCAGGCCGGGGAACAGGACGTTGCCCAGCCGAGCCCGCCAGGTCGGGCCGCCCACGTTCAGCTCGCGCGGTCCGCGGTCGGCGGCCCAGACGACCGCCCGCGCGGCCACCTCCGGCGCGAAGATCGGCGGCACGGGCTGCGGATGGCGGGGCAGCCGGGTGCGTACCCAGGAGAACTGCGGGGTGTTGACGGCCGGGAGCTGCACCATCGACAGCTTCACCCCGGGGCAGCCGTGCAGCAGTTCGGCCCGGATCGAGTCGTTGAAGCCCTGCACGGCGTGCTTGCTCGCGCAGTACGCCGACTGCAAGGGGATGCCCCGGTAGGCCAGCGCCGAACCGACCTGCACGATCGCGCCGCGACCGTGGGCGCGCATGTGGCGCAGCGCGGCCAGCGTGCCGTGCACCGTGCCCAGGTAGTTGACCTCGGTGACCCGGCGGAACTCGGCCGCGGTGATCTCCCAGGCCGGCGCGAAGACCGAGACCATGGCGTCGTTGATCCAGACGTCCAGCCCGCCGTAGTGGTGCGCCACGTCGTCGGCGGCACGCTGCACCGCGCCGGCGTCGGCCACGTCCACCTGGTAGGTACGCACCTCGGCAGCGCCGAGCCGGCGGCAGTCCCGCTCGGCGGCGGCCAGCCCGGCGGCGCCCCGGGCCAGCAGGGCCAGCCGCGCGCCGCGCGCCGCGTACCCCCGGGCCACCGCGCGCCCGACGCCCGCGCTGGCCCCGGTGATCACGACCCGCTGGGTCACCGGTCCGCCTTCTGTCGGGTGGCGATGTCGGCGAGCCGGCGCAGCGTCTCCTTGTTCCGCTGGTGCAGCACGAGGTCGTTGAGCTTGTTCCGCACCCAGCGCAGCGGACCGGCGGCGAAGTCCTCGCCGATGGTGACCCGGGTCCGGCCGCCGTCGAGGGGCTCCAGGTGGAACACCACGATCGCCTCGCCGGCCGGCCACAGCCCGGCCCGCACCACGAACTTGCGCGGGGCGTCGCACTCCAGCACCGTCGAGGTGTCCTCGAGGGAGAACGGCCACGGGCCGGCCTTGTGGTGCAACCGGCTGCCCACCCGGGGCCAGGTGTCGTCCACGGCCCGGACGTGCACCGTGCCCACCACCCAGTCGCTGTACGTCCACCCGTCGGCGAGCACGTCGAACACCTGCTGCGAGGGCGCGTCGATCACTTTTTCCACAATCGCCACCGCAATCCCATACCCCCGCCCCGACCGCCGCTAACGGCGGTCGGGTTAGCTTCTCTCCGGCGGCGGGTAACGCCGGACCGGGCCGGCGGGAGCGGGGTGCGGACCGGCCGTGCGGCACCGGCGGAGGCGGCTCCGCCGAAGTTGATGTTTACTCCTCGGGGGGTCGGGAACCCGCCGCCCGTGCGACGGGACCACGAGCGGGATCAGTGCAGGTCAGCCCGGGTTGACCCGGGTGCTGACCGGTTCCCGTCCGGCCTGTACGACGCGGTGCTGCTGGACCGGGACGGCACGCTCGTCGAGGACGTGCCCTACAACGGTGACCCGGAGAAGGTCCGCCCGCTGCCCGGCGCCCGGGAGGCGCTGGACCGGCTGCGCGCGGCCGGGCTGCGCCTGGCCGTGGTGAGCAACCAGTCCGGCCTGGCCCGGGGCTGCTTCACGGCCGACGACCTGCGCCGGGTCAACGCGCGGGTGGAGGAGCTGCTCGGGCCCTTCGACAGCTGGCAGATCTGCCCGCACGGCGAGCCGGACCGCTGCGCCTGCCGCAAGCCGGCCCCCGGGCTGGTGCACGCCGCGGCCCGGGCGCTCGGGACCACGCCGACCCGCTGCGTGCTGGTCGGCGACATCGGCGCCGACATGGCCGCCGCCGCAGCGGCCGGCGCCGCCGCGATCCTGGTGCCCACCCCGGCCACCCGGGCGGCCGAGGTGGCCGCCGCCCCGAGCGTCGCCGCCGACCTGCCGGACGCGGTCGGCACCATCCTCGGCCGGATGCGGCTCGTGGCCGCGCCCGAGCCGGCGCCCCGGCGGGGCACGGTGCTGGTGGTGCGCAGCGACGCGGCCGGCGACGTGCTGGTCACCGGCCCCGGCATCCGCGCGGTGGCGGCCGGGGCGGAACGGGTGGTGCTGCTCTGCGGGCCACGCGGCCGGGCGGCCGCGGAGCTGCTGCCCGGCGTCGACGAGATCATCGAGTGGCCGCTGCCCTGGATCGACGCCCCCGCCCCGCCGGTCGACCCGGCCGGGATGCGCGCTTTGGTGGACCGGCTCGCCGCCGTCCGCGCGGACGAGGCGGTCCTCTTCACCTCCTTCCACCAGTCGGCGCTGCCCCTGGCCCTGCTGCTGCGGATGGCCGGGGTGCCGCGGATCAGCGCGATCAGCGACGACTACCCGGGTGCCCTGCTCGACGTGCGGCACCGGGTCCCCGTCGGGGTGCCCGAGCCGGAGCGGGCGCTGTCGCTGGCCGCGGCGGCCGGCTTCGCCCTGCCCGCCGGCGACGAGCCGGGGCTGCGGCTGCGCACCGACCGGCTGCCGCCCGCCCCGCCCGCCGCCGGCGAGCCGGGTTACGTCGTGCTGCACCCGGGCTCCTCGGTGGAGACCCGGGCCTGCCCCTTCGAGCTGGCCACCCGCATCGTCCGGGTGCTCAGCGCGGCCGGCTACCGGGTGGTGGTCACGGGCGGGCCCGACGAGCGGGAGCTGACCGCGCAGGTGGCCGCCGCGGGCGGCCTCGACCTGGGCGGGCGTACCGGGCTCGGCGAGCTGGCGGCCGTGGTCGCCCGGGCCGGCGCGCTCGTGGTCGGCAACACCGGGCCGGCGCACCTGGCCGCGGCGCTCGGCGTGCCGGTGGTCAGCCTCTTCGCCCCGACCGTCCCGTTCGGGCAGTGGGGGCCCTACCGGGTGCCCACCGTGCGGCTCGGCGACGCCGGGGCGGCCTGCCGCGACACCCGGGCCGTGCGCTGCCCGGTCCCCGGCCATCCCTGCCTGTCCGCCGTGGAGCCGGGCCGGGTGCTGGAGGCGCTGCGGCTCCTCGGTGTGCGCGCCGACGCGCCGGAGCCGCTGGTCACCGTTCCGGGGGGGGTGGTCGGATGAACGTCCTGGTGTGGCACGTGCACGGATCGTGGACCACGTCGTTCGTGCACGGCAAGCACCGCTACCTGGTGCCGGTGACCCCGGACCGGGGCGCGTACGGGCTGGGCCGGGCGCGGACCTACCCGTGGCCGGACAGCGCCGTCGAGGTGACCCCGGCGGAACTGCGCCGGGCCGACGTGGACGTGGTGCTGCTCCAGCGGCCCGAGGAGTTCGACCTGGCCTGCGAGTGGCTGGGCCGCCGGGTCGGCCGGGACCTGCCGGCGATCTACGTCGAGCACAACACCCCGAAGGGCGACGTGCCGAACAACCGGCACCCCATGGCCGACCGGGACGACCTGCTGCTCACCCACGTCACCCACTTCAACGAGCTGTTCTGGGACAACGGCGGCACCCGCACGGCGGTGGTCGAGCACGGGGTGGTCGCCCCGGCCGTCGAGTGGACCGGCGAACTGGACCGCCTCGCCGTGGTCATCAACGAGCCGGTCCGCCGCTGGCGGGTCACCGGCACCGACCTGCTGGCCCGCTTCGCCGACCTCGCCCCGCTGGACGTCTACGGCATGAAGGTGGCCGGGCTCGCCGAGCACCTGGGCCTGCCCCCGGACCGGCTCACCAGCCACGACGACGTGCCGCAGCACGCCATGCACGCCGAGCTGGCGAAGCGGCGGGCGTACCTGCACCTGTGCCGGTGGACCTCCCTCGGGCTGAGCCTCGTCGAGGCCATGACCATGGGCATGCCGGTGGTCGCGCTGGCCACCACCGAGGCCGTGGAGGCCGTGCCGCCGTCCGCCGGTGCCCTCTCCACCCGGGTCGACGTGCTCGTCGAGGCGGCCCGGGGCCTGCTGGACGACCCGGCGGCGGCCCGCCGGGCGGGCGCGGCGGCCCGGACCGCCGCCCGGAACCGCTACGGCCTGGAGCGATTCCTCGCCGACTGGGACCGGCTGCTGGAGGAGGAAGTATGCGCATCGCGATGATCTCGGAGCACGCCAGCCCGCTCGCCGTCCTCGGCGGGGAGGACGCCGGCGGCCAGAACACGCATGTCGCGGAGCTCTCCGCCGCGCTCGCGGCCGCCGGTCACGACGTCCGGGTGCACACCCGGCGGGACGCCGTGGACCTGCCCGAGACGGTCCGCGCCCCGGACGGGTACGACGTGGTGCACGTGCCCGCGGGGCCGGCCGAGCCGGTGGCCAAGGACGACCTGCTGCCGTACATGCCGGCGTTCGGGGAGTGGCTGGCCGAGCGCTGGCGCACCGGCGACTGGCAGCCGGAGGTGGTGCACGCGCACTTCTGGATGAGCGGGCTGGCCGGGCTCGCCGCCGGGCGGCGCACCGGGGTGCCGGTGGTGCAGACGTACCACGCCCTCGGCACGGTCAAGCGCCGCCACCAGGGCGCGCAGGACACCAGCCCGCCGGGCCGGGTCGCGCACGAGCGCCGGCTGGGCCGCTCGGTCGACCGGGTGGTCGCCCAGTGCCAGGACGAGGTCGCCGAGCTGGTCCGGATGGGGGTGCCCCGGGCCGGGATGACCGTCGTGCCGTCCGGGGTGAACCTGTCCACCTTCGCGCCGCTCGGGCCGGTCGCCGAACGGGACGGCGGCCGGCCCCGGATCCTCACCGTCGGCCGGCTGGTCGAGCGCAAGGGCTTCCAGGACGTCATCCGGGCCACCGCGCTGGTGCCGGACGCCGAGTGCGTGGTGGTTGGCGGCCCGCCCGCCGGGCTGCTGGAGACCGACCCGTACGCGCTGCGGCTGCGGGCGCTCGCCGAGTCCTGCGGGATCGCCGACCGGGTGAAGCTGACCGGGGCGGTGCCCCGCGAGGAGATGGGCCGCTGGTACCGGTCGGCGGACGTGCTGGTCGCCGCACCCTGGTACGAGCCGTTCGGGCTGACCCCGCTGGAGGCGATGGCGTGCGGCGTACCGGTGATCGGCACCGCCGTCGGCGGGCTCCGGGACACGGTGGTGCCCGGCCGGACCGGCGACCTGGTGCCGGCCCGCGACCCGGCGGCCCTCGGCGCGGCGATCCGCGGGCTGCTCGGCGACCGGATCCGCCGGTTCGCCTACGCCACCGCGGCCCTGGAGCGCGCCCGCACCCGCTACTCCTGGTCCACCACGGCCGACCGGCTCGCGGAGCTGTACGCCGAGGTGGCCACCGTGCGTCGGCCCACCCGGGTGGTCGCCTGATGGCGGCGCCCACGCCGGCCGTCGGGGGGACGGTGCTGGAGGACCACCTGACCCGACTGGCCGCCGCGCTGCTGCCGCTGCGCGACGCGGAGCAGCTGCTGGCCCGCTGGGGCGGGGAGCTGGCGCACCGGCTGGCCACCGGCGGGCGGCTGCTGGTCGCCGGCAACGGCGGCAGCGCCGCCGAGGCCCAGCACCTCACCGCCGAACTCGTCGGCAAACTCCGCGACGACCGCGAACCCCTGTCCGCCATCGCCCTGCACGCCGAAACCTCCGCCCTCACCGCCATCGGCAACGACTACGGCTACGACGAGGTCTTCGCCCGCCAGGTCCGCGCCCACGGCCGACCCGACGACATCCTCCTGCTCATGTCCACCAGCGGCACCAGCACCAACCTCCTCACCGCCGCCCAAGCCGGACGCGACACCGGCCTGCGCTGCTGGGCCTTCACCGGCCCCGCGCCCAACCCGCTCGCCGGGTCCTGTGCGGAGACCCTGGCCATCGACTCGCCGGACAGCCAGGTCGTGCAGGAGCTGCACCTGGTCGCCACCCACGTGCTCTGCGAGTACGTCGACCGGGCGCTGCCCGCGGCGCTCGCCGCCCGCGCGGCGGACGCGACGCCGGCCGACACGGTGCGCGCCGGCGTCGAGGTGGTGCTCGGCGACGGTCCGGACGGGAAGGTGCAGGCCCGATGAGGAGGTCGAGCATGACGGGACCCGTGGTGGTGCTCGGTGACACGCTGCTGGACCGGGACGTCGAGGGGGTGGTGAACCGGCTCTGCCCGGACTCCCCGGTGCCGGTGCTGGAGGAGACCACGCACGTCGACCGCCCCGGCGGCGCCGGCCTCGCCGCCGTCTTCGCCGCCGCCGAAGGTGCCGAGGTGGCGCTGGTGACCGCGGTCGCCGACGACGCCGGCGGGGCCCGCCTCGGCACCCTGCTCGCCGCCGCCGGCGTGCAGCTGTACGCGCTGCCGCTGGCCGGGGCCACCCCGGAGAAGATCCGGCTGCGGGCCCGCGGCCGGGTGCTGCTGCGCCACGACCGGGGCGGCCCGGCCGGCGATCCGGGCGAGCCCAGCGAGGCGGTGCTGCGCCTGATCGCCACCGCCTCCGCCGTGCTGGTCAGCGACTACGGCCGGGGCGTCGCCCGGCATCCCGCGCTGCGCGCGGCGCTCGCCGCGACCCGGGCGCCGGTGGTCTGGGACCCGCACCCGCGCGGCCCGGCCGCGGTGCCCGGGGTGAGCCTGGCGACCCCGAACGAGTCCGAGGCGCGCGAGCTGGCCAAGGCGCCGCCGGGCGCGTCCCGGCTGGTCACCGCGTCCCGGGGCGCCCAGGCGCTGCGCCGGCGCTGGCAGGCCGGCGCGGTGGCCGTGACGCTGGGCGGGGAGGGCGCGCTGCTCTGCCACGCCGGCTCCACCCCGCTGGTGGTGCCGGCCCCGGCCGCCGAGGGGGACACCTGCGGTGCGGGGGACCGGTTCGCCGCCGCGGCCACCCTCGCCCTGGCCGGGGGCGCGCTGGTCTCCGAGGCGGTGCAGGAGGCGGTGGCCGAGGCGTCCGCGTACGTGGCCGGCGGGGGAGTGGCCACGGCCCTGCCCGCCCCGATCCGGACCGCCGCCCCGGCGGTGGTCGTCGGCGGCGGAGACCGGATCGGCGCCGCCGCGGCCGGCGAGGTGGTCTCCCGGGTACGCGCGGCCGGCGGCACGGTCGTGGCCACCGGCGGCTGCTTCGACCTGCTGCACGCCGGGCACGTGGCGACCCTCCAGGCGGCCCGGCAGCTCGGCGACTGCCTGGTGGTCTGCCTCAACTCCGACGCCAGCGTGGCCGGGCTGAAGGGACCGGAGCGACCGGTCGTGCCGCAGGGCGACCGCGGGCGGCTGCTCGCCGCGCTGGGCTGCGTCGACGCGGTGCTGATCTTCGACGAGCCCACCCCGCACGCGGCGTTGTCCTGGCTGCGACCGGACATCTGGGTCAAGGGCGGCGACTACGCCAGCGGCGGCGGCGCGGACACCCTGCCCGAGGCGGAGGTCCTGGCCCGCTGGGGCGGGCACACCGTGGTCGTGCCGTACCTGGACGGCCGCTCCACGACCGACATGATCGCGGCGGCCCGGGCCGGGCGGGGCACGGCGGGCTGGCCCGGCACGGCGGTGCCGGCGGCGGAGCCGGCCGGGGAGACGGTCGTCCGGTCGACGGCGAAGGGAGCACGATGAGCGAGCACAGCGGTCCACCCGGGACCGGCCCCACCGTCCTGGTCACCGGCGGGTCGAGCGGGCTGGGCGCGGCGGTGGTCGCCGCGGTGGCCCGGGCCGGCGGCCGGCCCCTGGTGCTGGACCGGCAGCGCCCCGCCGACGGGGTGCCCTGGGTCGAGTGCGACCTGGCCGACACCCGGGCGGCCGAGGCGGCCACCCGCGACCTCGCGGAACGCTCCGGCGGGCTGGACGGCGTGGTCACCGCGGCCGGGATGGACGTGCCGGGGAAGCTCATCGACGTGCCGGCGGAGACCTGGGAACGGATCGTCACGGTGGACCTGCTCGCCACCGCGGCGGTGATCCGGGCCGCGCTGCCCTTCCTGGAGGCGTCCCGGGGCAGCATCGTCACCGTCGCCTCGACGCTCGGGGTGAAGGCGGTCAGCGACGCGACCGCGTACTGCGCGGCGAAGTTCGGGGTGGTGGGCTTCACCCGGGCGCTCGCCGCCGAGTTGGCCGGCGCGGTCGGGGTCACCCTGCTCATCCCCGGCGGCATGCGCACCGCCTTCTTCGACGAGCGGGACGCCCGGTACCGCCCCGGCCCGGACGCCGTGCTCAACGAGCCGGCCGACACCGCCGCCGCGGTCATGTTCGCCCTCTCCCAGCCGGCCGGCTGCGCCGTACGCGAGATGGTGGTCTGCGCCGAGCAGGAGTCCTCGTACCCGTGATCCTGGTGCTGCGGGCGCTCGGGGTCGGCGACCTGGCCACCGCCGTCCCGGCGCTGCGGGGCCTGCGCGCCGGCTTCCCGGGCCGCGAGTTGGTGCTCGCCGCGCCGGCGTGGCTGGCGCCGCTGGTCGAGCTGACCGGGGCGGTCGACCGGGTGCTGCCCACCCCGGGGCTGGCCGACCGGCCGGCGTGGCCCGGCCCGCCGCCGGAGGTGGCGGTCAACCTGCACGGGCGGGGCCCGCGGTCGCACCGGATGCTCGCCGGCGCCCGGCCGGGCCGGCTGCTCGCATATCGCAACGCCGAGGCCGGGCACCTCGCCGGCCCGGTCTGGGACGACGACGAGCACGAGGTGCGCCGCTGGTGCCGGCTGTTGCACTGGTACGGCCTCCCGGCCGACCCCGGCGACCTGACGCTGCGCCACCCGCCGCCGGCCGCCGTCCCGGCCGGCGTCACGGTGCTGCACCCCGGCAGCAAGATCCCCGCGAAGCGCTGGCCGGCCGAGCGCTTCGCGGCGCTGGCCCGGACCCTCACGGCCCGGGGGCACCGGGTGGTGCTCACCGGCTCGACCGACGAGCGGGACCTGGCCGCCCGGGTGGCCTTGGACGCCGGGCTGCCTCCGGCGGCGGTGCTCGCCGGCCGCACCGGCCTGGCCGAGCTGGCCGCGCTGGTGGCCGACGCGCGGCTGGTGGTCAGCGGGGACACCGGGGTGGCCCACCTGGCCACCGGCTACGGCACCGCCTCGGTGGTGCTCTTCGGGCCGGTGCCGCCGGAGCGCTGGGGCCCGCCGCCCGACCGGCCCCGGCACCGGGTGCTCGGGGCCGCCGACCGCGACGACATCGACCGGGATTGGGCCGGTTCCGGTGGGGTAGGAACCCACCCGACGTTGACGGGCATCGAGGTCGACGAGGTGGTGGCCGCCGTGGACGAGGCGGAACGGGCGGTGCGGGTGTCCGGTGCGATTGCGGCGTAGCGATCCGGGCCGGCCGGGCTACGGACGCCGGCGGCGCGGCAAGGGCTGGCTCTTCGTCGACCCGAAGGGCGAGCCGGTGCGCGACCCCGACGAGCTGACCCGGCTGCAGGACCTCGTCATCCCGCCGGCCTGGCGGGACGTGTGGATCTCGCCGTACCCGAACGGCCACATCCAGGCCACCGGGATCGACGCCGCGGGGCGCAAGCAGTACCTCTACCACCCGAAGTGGCGGGAGAAGCGGGACGAGGCCAAGTTCGACCACGTGCTGGAGGTGGCCCACCGGCTGCCCACGCTGCGCGACCGGGTCGCCCACGACCTGGCGCTGCGCGGCCTGCGGCGGGAGCGGATCCTGGCCACCGTCGCGCGGCTGCTCGACATGGGCACGTTCCGGGTCGGCAACGACCAGTACGCCACCGGTGAGGACGCCACCTTCGGCGTCTCGACCCTGCGCCCCGAGCACGCCCGCTCGCGGGGCGGCTGCGTGGTCTTCGAGTTCCCGGCCAAGGGCGGCATCGAGCAGGTCCGCCGGATCGAGGACCCGGAGCTGTGCCGGGTGCTGACCAACCTGCGCCGCCGGCGGCGGTCCGAGGAGCGCCTGTTCGGCTACTGGGACGGCCGGACCTGGCGGGACGTGCGCAGCGACGAGGTCAACGACTACCTGCGCGACGCCAGCGGCGGCGAGATGACCGCCAAGGACTTCCGTACCTGGCACGCCACCGTGCTGGCCGCCACCGAGCTGGCCACGGTGGGCCCGCAGCGCTCCACCACGGCCCGTCGGCGGGCGGTGGCGGCGGTGATGCGCTCGGTCGCCGAGCTGCTCGGCAACACGCCCACGGTGGCCCGGACGTCCTACGTGGACCCGCGGGTGGTCGACCTCTACCACGACGGGGTGCTGGTCCCGGTGCAGCCGGACATGCCCCGCGAGGACGTGGAGAAGGCCGTCCTGGTGCTGCTGGAGGAGGAGGCGGCCTGACCGGCCCCGCCGTCAGTCCTGGGGGGAAGCACGACGGGGCCGGAGACCGGTGCGGGCCGTCGAGGGTGGGTGACTGGCGTTACCGGGCGGTCGCCCGCGGCTGAGCTGCCGCCGCGGGCGCCTCGCCACGGCCCCCCGATACCAGTGGGCCGCGCCGGTCGCCCGGCCGCCGGCCCGCACTCAGTATGTCGGCCCCGAGTTGATTGCGGATGCCGTGGTGTTGACGATCCGTGCCGGCTGCAGGTGGCGCGCCCGGTACGCCTGGGGGGTCTCCGCGTACGCGGCCCGGAACGCCCGGCTGAAGTGCGCCTTGTCGCGGAAGCCCCAGCGGGCGGCGACGAGCTGGATCGGCCGGTTGCCCAGCGCCGGGTCGGCGAGGTCCCGGCGGCACCGCTCCAGCCGCTCGTCCCGGATGTACGCCGCCACCGTGGTCTCCTCGGCCTCGAAGAGCCGGTGCAGCGACCGCAGCGAGACGTGGTGTGCGTCGGCGATCGACTGCGGGCTCAGCGCGGCGTCGCCGAGGTGCTGGCGGACGTGCGAGCGCACCTGGGCCAGCAGGGCCCGCCGCCGCACCTCGGTGGGCACCGCGTCCTCGGAGACCAGGTGCCGGCCCAGCAGGGTGGAGATCAGGTCGAGCCCGACGCCGGCCAGCCGCTCGGCGTCCGCCGCGTGGTACTGCTCGGGATTGCCGGTGAGCCGGATGAGGTAGTCGGCCAGCAGGGCGCCGATCCCCTCGTCGCCGGGCATGCGGCCGGCGAACAGGGGGGCGAGCCGGCGGTTCGGCAGCGGCAGCGACTCGTACGGGATGAAGGCCACGATGGAGCTGACCGGTTGGTCCCTATCGTCGCCGTGGTGGCTGGCTTCCTGGGGACGGGCGCAGTCGTAGAAGGTGAAGTCGCCGGGGCGGCAGATTCCGCGCTGCCCCTCCTGGTCGGTGATGCCGGTGCCCGCGAGGGTCAGCGCGAGCACGTAGTAGTCCGCGTCGGAGCGCTGGATCAGCTTCCGGGTCCGGACCGCGTCGAGCGGGGGGTAGCGGTGGCGGACGAGCTGGAGGGGACCCAGGTCGAGGATCTGCATCCGGGCGACGAAGTTGTCGGCGTGCTCGGTGCGTACCCGCATGAGCCCGGGCGTGCCGGCGAGCATGTCCAGCCACAGCCCGAAGCGGTCGGCGGCGGGCACCTGCTCCGTGTCGAAGACCTGCCGCGTCAATTCCGTGTCCATGAACGACTCCCCGTGTTTCGTCACCCTTCATGAAGCACGACGCCCCACGAGGCCGGGAGTTGCACTCGTGGGGCGTGACATATCCGTCATTGACGGACGTGAGGTTTTCTGTTAACAGTCCGGTCAGTCGTTGAGCACGTGCGCGAGCCGGTCGCGGAAGCGCCGCTCCGAGTCGCTCACCACGTCGCCGCCGAGGCCCAGGATGCCGCCAGTGGAGGCGGCGCCCACCACCTGCTCGGCGATCTCCACGAGCCAGTGCCGGTACGCGCCGGCCTGGCCCTCGTCGATCTTGCCGGCCAGCAGCGCCGACGCCTGCCCGGCCCGGCCGAGCACGTCCTCGATCATCGCCTGCGGGTCGTCCGGGGTGATGACCGGCATCTCGGCGCCCGCCTCGGGGTCGCCCACCCGCGACACGACCTCGCCGGCGACGGCGGCCACCAGCGGGCTGGCCGACTCGCGCCCCGCGGCGATGGTCTCCAACCCGGCGGCGTTCTCGGCCATGGTGCGCCGGGTGCCGTCGGACTCGGCCGCGGCCGCCGCGGTGAGGACCGCCTGCGGCAGACCGACCAGCAGCCCCCACTCCTCGTCGGAGAAACCGAACCCGGTGTACGCCGGCTGCTCGATCACGATCAAGCCCCTTTCGCCGTGGTCGTCGTTGTCGACGGGCACCGCTCCCGCGGTGCCCGGGTCAGGCTAGTCCAGCTCCAGCAGGCCCTGTTCGGACACCACGCGGACGGACAGCGTCTTGTAGCCCACCTCGTCGAAGAGGACCGTCATCTTGTCCTCCTCGTAGCTGAGCACCAGGCCGGCGCCCCATTCCGGGTGCCGTACCTGGCTGTGCACCGGGAACGGGCCGACGGCGCCGTCGCCGGCGACGCTGGTGCCGGCGTGGCAGTTGTCGCAGTGCCCGCAGACCGCGCTCATCTGCTCGCCGAAGTAGGCCAGCAGGGCCTGCCCCCGGCAACCGGTGGTCTCCGCGAAGGCGCGCATCATGTCGGTGCGCGACCGTGTGACGGTCTGCTGCCGCTCGGCCTCGGCGAGCGCGGCCCGGCCGGACTCGGCGGCCGCCGGGGCGTACCGGGGGGCGGCGATCCGCTGCCGGGCGCGGGGTTCGGCGGCCCCCACCTGCTCCAGCAGCGACAGGTACTGGCCGAGCTTGCGCGGCCCGAGCCCGGTCAGCTCGCGCAGCTCCTTCTTGGTCCGGGCCTGCTTGCGCAGCAGCGCGGCGAGTTCGCCCAGTTCCTTCTCGTCGGGCAGGCCGCCGCTGAAGTAGCGCTGGAGGCCGACGTCCTCGGCGCGCCAGAGCAGCAGCACCCGGGCGGGCGCGCCGTCCCGGCCGGCCCGGCCGATCTCCTGGAAGTAGCTGTCCGGCGAGTCGGGCAGCGCCACGTGCACGACCCACGCGATGTTCGGCTTGTCGATGCCCATGCCGAACGCCGACGTGGCCACCATGATCGGCACCTGGTCGGCGAGGAACGCCTCGTGCAGGTCGTTGCGGGCGTTGGTCGGCATCCCGCCGTGGTAGTACTGCGCCGGGAAGCCCGCGTCGGTGAGCCGCTGGGCCAGTTCCTCGGCCGCCCGCCGCGTCGGCACGTAGATGATGCCGGGCCGCTCGTCGTCGCGCAGCAGCGCGACCAGCCGCCGCCACCGGTAGTCGTCGGTGGGGCAGTGCGCCACCTCGAGGAAGAGGTTGGGGCGGTCCAGCCCGGACACCACGACCTCGGGGTCGCGCAGTCGCAGCCGGGCGACGATGTCGTCGCGGACCGGCGGGGAGGCGGTGGCGGTCAGCGCCACGACCGGCGGCCGGCCGATGCCCTCGATGAGGTGGCCGAGCGCCAGGTAGTCCGGGCGGAAGTCGTGCCCCCAGGCGGAGATGCAGTGCGCCTCGTCGATGGCGACCAGCGCCGGCTTGAGCGCGCGGACCTCGGCGAGCCGGTCCGGGTTGCTCAGCGCCTCCGGGGTGATGAACAGGAACTCGGCCCGCCCCGCCCGGATCTCCTCGATCGCCTCGGCCTGCTGGGCCGCGGTCTCGTCGGAGCTGATCCGGACCGCTCGCAGCTCCGGGCGTTGCCGCTCGTTGAGCGCGGCGATCTGGTCCTGCTGGAGAGCGAGCAGCGGGGAGATGACCACCGTGGGGCCGGGGATCAGGCTGGCCGGGATCTGGTAGATCGCCGACTTGCCGGCGCCGGTGGGAAGCACCACCAGGGCGTCGCGGCGCTTCATGACCGCGCGCATGGCGGCCAGCTGGTTGGGCCGGAGGGCGGTCCAGCCGAAGAGGCTCTTGGCCGCGCGGCGCAGGGTCGTGGAGTGCGTGGTCAGTCTCATCAGTGGCCGCAGGTACCCCTGGCGATCACCCGCGAAACCGGCCGGCCCGGCTCAGCGCAGCCGGGGCAGCACCTCGCGCTCGTAGAGGTCGAACAGGCCCTGCCAGTGCGGGCCGGTGTTGGCCACGTAGATCTCGTCGAAGCCGGCCTTGGCGTACTTGTCGATCATCTCCAGGTGGGCGTCGGCATCGCGGCCGCAGACGAACGACTCCTTCATCATCTCCGGCCGGACCAGCTGCGCGGCCTGCTCGAAGTGGCGCGGCGACGGGAGCACCTGGGACAGCTCGCCCGGCACGCCGGCGTTGGGCCACCGCTCGTACGCGATCCGCACGCCCTCGTCCTCGCTGTCGGCGTACGCGGCCTTGAAGCCGGCCTGGCAGGGCTTGTCGCCGCCGCCGGAGTCGCGGAACCGGCGGACCATGTCGGCGTCGGGCATGGTGCTCACGTAGCCGTCCCCGATCCGGGCGGCCAGCTCGATCGACTTCGGACCGAAGCCGGAGACGTAGATCGGCGGGGGAGCGTCGGGGCGGGTGTTGATCCGGGCGTGCTCCACCGTGTAGTGCTTGCCGTGGTGGTTGACGAAGTCGCCGGTCCACAGGGCCCGGATCACCTCGACCGCCTCCTCGAGCATCTCCAGCCGGACGTCGGCCTGCGGCCACGGGTCGCCGAAGATGTGCTCGTTCAGCGCCTCGCCGGTGCCCACCCCGAGCACGAAGCGCCCGGAGTGCAGCACCGCGCTGGTGGCTGCGGCCTGCGCGATCACGGCGGGGTGGATGCGGACGGTCGGGCAGGTGACCGCGGTGGTCACCGGCAACCGGCAGACCTGGCTGAGCGCCCCGATGGTCGACCAGACGAAGGCGCTCTGGCCCTGCGCGTCGACCCAGGGGTGGTAGTGGTCGGAGATCCACAGCGACTCGAAGCCGGCCCGCTCGGCGCCGCGCGCCTGCTCCAGCAGCTCCGCCGGGGTGTACTCCTCGCTGGACAGGAAGTAGCCGATCCTCATCGTTCCCCCTCGCCGCGTCCGGGTGCCGGGCGCACCCGGGACACCGAGAGCCCTACCCCGGGGAGACGGGGTCCGAACCGGCCGCTACCGGCGGAACATCGCCCGGATGGCGATCAGCAGGAACAGGCCGCCGACCACCAGGCCGAGCAGGCGTACGCCGGGGATGTCCGCGGCGCTGGTGGCGTCGGCGAGCAGCGCGGAATGCATGGTCGCACTCTCCCACGGGCCGGCCGGCGGTGCCAGCCGCTAACAGTAAGGATTGTTGACTATTTCCGGACGCGGTGTGACCATGTCAGCACCGCCGGGGCGGCGGGCCGTGGGGAAGACGGGGGTACGACAGCGCATGAGCGAGCGGATCGTGGGAGCGACCGGAGACCTGGCGGCCCTGGCCGCCGCCGTCCTGCAACCCGGGTTCGTCGGCACCACACCGCCGCCGTGGGTCTGCCGCTGGCTCGGCGAGGGTCTCGGGTCGGTGGTCCTCTTCGCCCGCAACGTCGTCGACCACGAGCAGGTCGCCGAGCTGACCGCGAACCTGCGCGCCGCGCGGCCCGACGTCATCGTGGCCATCGACGAGGAGGCCGGCGACGTCACCCGGATCGAGTCGGCCCGGGGCAGCTCGCGGCCCGGCAACTGCGCGCTCGGCGCGGTCGACGACCCGGAGCTGACCGAGGAGGTGGCCCGGGACCTGGGCGCCGAGCTGGCCGCGGTGGGCGTGACGCTGAACTACGCCCCGGACGCCGACGTCAACTCGAACCCGGCGAACCCGGTGATCGGGGTCCGCTCGTTCGGCGCGGACCCGGCCCTGGTCGCCCGGCACACCGCCGCCTGGGTCCGCGGCCTGCAGGCCGCCGGCGTCGCCGCCTGCGCCAAGCACTTCCCCGGGCACGGCGACACCCGGGTCGACTCCCACCACGACCTGCCCCGCATCGGCGGCGACCGGGCCCGGCTGGACGCCGTCGAGCTGGCCCCGTTCCGGGCCGCCGTGACGGCCGGGGCGCAGGCGGTGATGACCGGGCACCTGCTGGTGCCGGCGCTGGACCCGGAGCTGCCGGCCACGCTCAGCCCGCGCATCCTGGGCCGCCTGCTCCGCGAGGAGCTGGGCTTCGGCGGGGTGGTGGTGACCGACGCGGTGGAGATGCGGGCCGTCGCCGACCGGTACGGCTTCGCCGGGGCGGCCGTCCGCGCGCTCGCCGCCGGGGCGGACGCGATCTGCGTGGGCGGGGAGCGGGCCACCGAGGCCGACGCCCGCGAGCTGCGGGACGCCATCGTGGCCGCGGTGGTCGCCGGGGACCTGCCGGAGGAGCGGCTGGCCGAGGCGGCGAAGCGGGTCGGCCAGCTCGCGGCCTGGACGGTCGCCGCCCGGGCCGGCCGGTCCGGCGCCCGGCCCGGCGACGCCGGCTCCGCGATCGGGCTGGCCGCCGCCCGCCGGGCGCTGCGGGTGGTGGCCACCACGGGCGGGCTGCTGCCGCTGGCCGGCCCGGCGCACGTGGTGGAGTTCGCCCCGCCGCACAACATCGCCATCGGCGAGGAAACCCCGTGGGGGATCGCCGCGCCCCTGGCCGCCCTGACGCCCGGCACCACCACCGCCCGGTACGCCCGGGAGGAGGTCCCCGCCGACCCGTGCGCCGGCACGGCCGGCCGTCCGCTGGTGCTGGTGGTGCGGGACCTGCACCGGCACGACTGGATGCGGGACGCGGTCTCCCGCGCCCTGGCCACCCGCCCCGACGCCGTGGTGGTCGAACTGGGCGTGCCCGAGCTGGTCACCGGCGCGGTGCACGTGGCCACCCACGGCGCGACCCGGGCCGCCGCCGTCGCCGCCGCCGAACTGCTCGCCGGCGCCCACTGACCCGATCCCCGGACCGGGGCGGGTCGGTCGGCCCGCCCCGGTCAGGGCTCGGGGATCACCAGGTCGGCGTATTCCGGATGACGCTGGATGAACGCGCCCGTGAACGGGCACTTCACCCTGATCCGGTCGCCGCGCTCGCGGATCTGGTCGAGCGTGCCCCGGATCAGCGCCGAGCCCACCCCCATGTTCTGGAAGCGTTCGTCCACCTCCGTGTGCGTGAAGACCAGCACCTCCCCGCGCGGCACGTACGCGGTGAACCCGGCCAGCGCGTCGTCGACCAGGATCTCGAAGCGGTGCTTCGCGGGGTTCTCCTCGACCAGGAAGCTCACCGGGCCATTCTCTCCCCGGTGGTCGCCAGCCGGTCCAGTTCGGCCAGCAAGCGGTCCACCTCCTCGGCGGTGTTGTAGTGGTAGACGCTGGCCCGCACCGCGCCGCCGCTGCGGCCGGGTCGAGGGTGGCCAGGTGGTCCACCGCCGCGGTCACCCCGGCCAGCAGCGGGACGCTCGGGGTGCCGTACTCGAACCGGTCCGGGACCGCGTCGGAGGAGGGGAGCAGCTTCGCGGGGCGCCGTCGAAGTGGGCGAAGCCCTCGGTCAGGGCGGGGTAGGCGGCCCGGGTGCGGGCGATGTCGACGGGCATGCCGGGACCCTAACGCGCCCCGGTCCGATCACCGGTGGGTGGCGGTGTGGCCGTCGTCTCGTACCCTTGGCCGGGTGACGAACCGACGCGTTTCCCCCTCGCCGACCCCCCTCCGCCGGGCCGCCGGCCTGTTCGCCGGCCTCGCCCTCGGCGTCGCGCTGCTGGCCGGATGCAGCTCGGAGAACGCCTCCACCGACTGCGGGCTGGACGCCTGCACGGTCACCTTCGACCGCGGCGTCGAGGCCAGCGCCACCATCCTGGGCGTCGAGGCGAAGCTCGTCGGGGCCGAGGGCGACCAGGTCACCGTGGAGGTGGCCGGCGAGCGGCTCTCGCTCACCGTCGGCCAGCAGGCCGCCCAGGCCGGCGGCTTCTCGGTGACCCTGGACAGCGTCACCGACCAGCAGGTCGTCATCCGGGTGGCACGCGACCCGAACAGCTGATCGCGCGTCCGGGCGGCGGCCGACGTTTGGAAATCTTCGCACCGGGAGATTGAGGCGCCATGTCTCTCACCCGGAACGCCGGAGCCGCCGCCGCCCAGACCGCGAACAGCAGGTGGCTCGAACTGTTGACCCGGGCCGGCTTCATCGGCTACGGGATCGTGCACCTCCTCTTCGCCTGGCTGGCCCTGCAGATCGCCTTCGGCAAGGCGGGGGAGGAGGGCAACCAGAACGGCGCCCTGCGCACCCTCGGCGCCCAGCCCATGGGCAAGTTCCTGCTGGTGGCCATCGCCGTGGGGCTCTTCGCCATGGCGATCTGGCAGGCGTTCGAGGCGGTCATCGGCCACCGCTTCCTGCGGGGCAAGGCGAAGCTCTTCGAGCGGATCGCCTCCGTCGTGCGCGTGATCGTCTTCGTCTGGCTGGGCTGGACCGCCATCAAGGTCGTCCAGGACGCCAGCGCCAACGCCGCCAACCAGCAGCAGCAGTTCACCGAGAAGCTGATGGCCTCCGACGGCGGCCGGTGGCTGGTCGGGCTCGCCGGGCTGGTGCTGGCCGCGGTCGGCATCGGCATGGTGATCTACGGGCTCAAGAAGAAGTTCGAGCGCAACCTCAAGACCGGCGAGATGAGCCCGAAGACGCACACCCTGACCCGCCGCCTCGGCATGGCCGGGTACGCGGCCCGGGGCGCGGTCTTCGCCCTCGCCGGCCTGCTGATCGTGGTGGCCGCCGTGAAGTACGACCCGGAGAAGGCCCGCGGCCTGGACGCCGCGCTGCGGACCCTCCGCGACCAGTCGTACGGGCCGGTGCTGCTGGCGCTCATGGCGCTCGGCATCGCCGCCTTCGGCGTCTACTGCTTCCTCCAGTCGCGCTACCGCCGGGTGTGAGCCTGGCCGATACGCGATAGTCCGGGCACAATTGGGCCTTTGCCCGATTCCGCCCGCCCGGAGGGAGATGGAGAAACGTGCAGACCTACCTCGTGACCGCCGCCGCCGCGCTCGCCGCGGCGGCGGTCGCGTTGTTGCTGGTCGAGGTGGTGCACCGGCTCACCCGCCGGCTCGGCCGGCGCTCGCTGCTGATGACCGAGCTGACCGACCACTCGCACCGCTCGTTCCAGGTGGCCGCGACCGTGCTCGCCGTGCAGCTCGCGGTCCGGTTCACCACCCCGTACGCGGTGGGCAGCCCCTGGCGGCAGCTGGTCCTGCACGCCCTGTGGCTCGCCCTGATCGCCGCCGCCGCCTGGCTGGTCGCCTCGCTGCTGGTGGTGGCGGAGGACACCGCGCTGGCCCGGTTCCGGGTGGACGTGCCGAACAACCGGCACGCCCGGCGGGTGCGTACCCAGGTGGTGCTGCTGCGCCGGCTGACCATCGCGGTGATCGTGGTGCTCGCCCTCGGCGTGATGCTGATGACCTTCCCGGCCGTACGCGGCATCGGCGCCGGCGTGCTGACCAGCGCCGGTGTCGTCGGTGTGGTCGCCGCGCTGGCCGCGCAGAGCCTGCTGGGCAACGTGTTCGCCGGGCTCCAGCTCGCCTTCAGCGACGCGGTACGCCTCGACGACGTGGTGGTGGTCGAGGGGGAGTGGGGCCGGGTCGAGGAGCTGACGCTCAGCTACGTGGTCGTGCAGATCTGGGACGACCGCCGGCTGATCCTGCCCACCTCCTACTTCACCAGCACCCCCTTCCAGAACTGGACCCGGACCGAGGCGGCCGTGCTGGGCACCGCCGAGTTCGACCTGGACTGGGCCATCCCGGTGCAGGCCATGCGGGAGGAGCTGCGGCGGCTGTGCGAGGGCACCGAGCTCTGGGACGGCCGGGTCTGCGTGCTCCAGGTGACCGACGCGACCGGCGGCCTGGTCAAGGTCCGGGCCCTGGTCAGCGCCGCCGACGCCGGCAGCCTGTGGGACCTGCGCTGCCTGGTCCGCGAGCAGCTGGTCGCCTGGGTACGCGACCAGCGCCCCACCGCCCTGCCCCGGCTGCGCGCCGAGTTGGGCGACACCGCCGGCTCGCCGCCCTGGCAGGCGGTGCCGCCGCGCCGGCCGATCCGCCGGCAGTCGGACACCGAGGTCCCCGACGACGCGCGGGTCTTCGGCGGCAGCGACGACGGCGAGGCCCGCAGCGAGGTGTTCGTGGGGCGCGAGGAGCACGCCGACGCCCGCCGCTGACCCGTACCCCCTTTCCGGAGCCCCCGGCAGCCCGCGCGGCGCCGGGGGCTCCGCGCGTCGTGACCTCGCCCCCGGCCGGCCGTTGGACCTGCCGGACGCCGGTGGATCCGCGGCTTGTCGGGCCGGCTGCGTTTGATCGGCCCGTTCCGGGGGACCTGCTGCGCACGCCCCGGTTCCGGCCGCCGTCCGGCGGCCGGGCGGGAAGGTGGTGCGCGGCCGGGCCGACCGGCCGCTCCGCGCAGGATTGACGGGCGGCGACTCCGGGCATACAGCGCGGTGATGATGAAAGGAGGACAGCATGGCTGACGTCGCGAGTCGCAGCACGTCCCGGACCGGGAACGAGCCGTCCACCGCGGAACTGGTGCAGCGGGCCACCGAACAGGTCACCCGCCTGGTGCGGGACGAGTTGGCGCTGGCCCGGGCGGAACTGACCCAGAAGGGCAAGCACGCCGGGATCGGGATCGGTCTGTTCGGCGGCGGCGGGGTGATGGCCCTCTACGGCGCCGGCGCGCTGGTCGCCACCGTGATCCTGCTGCTGGACCTGGTCATGCCGGCCTGGCTGGCGGCGCTGATCGTGGCGGTGGCGCTGTTCCTGCTCGCCGGGATCCTGGCGCTCGTCGGCAAGAAGCAGGTCAGCCGTGCCGTCCCGCCGGTGCCGGAGGCGACGGTGCGCAGCGTCCGGGCGGACGTCGACACCGTCACCGCCGCGGTGAAGGACGGGAGGCGGGGATGACCGGCAACGGGACCGGGGACGTGGCGGCGCTCCGGGAGGAGATCCGCCGGACCCGGGTGGAACTGGGTGAGACCATGGAACTGCTCGCCGCGCGGGCCGACGTCAAGACCCTGGTGCGGCATTCCGCCGACCAGGCGAAGGCGCGGTTGCGGCAGCAGGCGGCGCTGACCGTGGCCCGGGTGCGCGGGCAGGCGGCGGAGAAGGCCCGGCTGGTCCGGGCGCAGGCGTACGAGAAGGGTGGGGCGGTCGGGCGCAACCCGGTGCCGTGGGCGGCCGTGGCCGCCGGCGCCGTGGTCACCGCGGTGGCGCTGCTGATCGTCCGAGGGAGGCGCAGGTGAGCAAGGGCATCGGCAGGGCGGCCTACAAGCCGGTCGGGGTGCTGATGGGGCTGGCCGCCGGCACCGTCGCCGGTGTCATCTTCCGGCAGGTCTGGAAGCTCACGGCCGGCGACGGCGACGCGCCCAGCGCCACCGACGAGGACCGCCGCTGGGGCGAGATCCTGGCCGCCGCGGCGTTGCAGGGCGCGATCTTCGCGGTCGTCCGGGCCGCCGTGGACCGTGGCGGGGCGGTCGGCGTACGCCGGCTCACCGGCCACTGGCCCGACTGATTCCATACGCACGAAAAGGCCCCTTTCCACCTCGGTGGACAGGGGCCTTTCGCATGGTCCGACCGGCCCGGCCAGTGGCTCCGCCGCAACCGTCAGGTCACATGTCGGAGAATTTCGTCGGGTAGGCTGTGCGAAGTTTTTGCGTACGTGGTTTGCTGTCTCACGCTGTTGAGAGACGCGTGGGTTGAGAGAAGTCTCCTTCGATGGAGGCCGCCTCAGGCGCCGCTGCTCGAAAACGGCCAATCGGCCGCACGGCGTGCTCGGCCGCCAGTTTTAGAAGGAGATACACATGGCGCAGGGAACCGTGAAGTGGTTCAACGCTGACAAGGGCTTCGGCTTCATCACCGTCGACGGCGGGGGTGCTGACGTGTTCGTCCACTTCTCGGCCATCCAGTCCAGCGGCTACCGCACGCTGGAGGAGAACCAGCGGGTGGAGTTCGAGATCGCCCAGGGTCAGAAGGGTCCGCAGGCCGAGCAGGTCCGCCCCATCTGAGCTGACGGAGCACCGGCCGCGCCGGCCGGTGTGTGAGCCCCGCGTCCCTTTCCGGGAGGCGGGGCTTTCCGCATTGTGGACGCTTCCGCGCCTCAGCCGCGCCGGCGCCGGGCCCGCATGCCGAACCACAGCGCCACCAGTCCGATGAGGACGAGCACCGGGCCGACGGCGGCCCAGACCCGTTGGTCGGTCAGCACGCTGCCCTCGACGTAGCCCAGCCCCGACACGGTCCACAGGGCACCGAGCACGACGGCGAGCAGCCCCACGGTGAGCCGGAACCAGCCCCTCATCGCTCTCCCTCCGCCGACGCGCGCCCGGCTCCAGCATGCCCGCGGGCGCCGGTCCCCGGCGACGCCGCGCCGACGGGCCGCCGCTCCGGGTTCACCACCGGTCGTGCACCTGCGGCCGGATCAGCTCGTCGTAGGTGGCCCGGACAGCGGCCAGCTCCACCTCGGTGAGCGGCGGCAGGCCGGCCGCGGCGGCGTTGCGCCGGGCCTGCTCGGCGCTGCGGGCGCCCGGGATGACCACGGTGACGCCGGGCTGGTCGAGGATCCAGCGGAGCGCGAACTGGGCCATCGTCCGGCCCTCGCCGACCAGCGGCGCGAGCCGGCGCACGGCGGACAGGCCGAGGTCGTAGTCGACGCCGGAGAAGGTCTCGCCGACGTCGAAGGACTCGCCGTGCCGGTTGAAGTTGCGGTGGTCGTCCGGCGGGAAGGTCGTGTGCTCGTCGTACCGGCCGGAGAGCAGGCCGCTCGCCAGGGGCACCCGGGCGATGATGCCCACCCCGGCCTTCGCGGCCTCGGGCAGCACCCGCTCCAGGGGCTTGTGCCGCACCGCGTTGAGGATGATCTGCACGCTGGCCACGCCGGGGCGGGCGATCGCGGTGAGCGCCTGGTCGCAGGTCTCGACGCTGACCCCGTACCCGGCGACGCGTTCCTCGGTGACCAGGGTGTCCAGGGCGTCGAAGACCCGGTCGTCGGCGAAGACCGCGCTGGGCGGGCAGTGCAGCTGCACGAGGTCGAGGGTGTCCACGCCGAGGTTGGCCCGGGAGCGGTCGGTCCAGGCCCGGAAGTTGTCCAGGGTGTACGCCTCCGGCGTCTGCGGCACCCGCCGGCCCATCTTCGTGGCCACGGTCAGCCCGTGCCCGGGGTGCTCGCGCAGGAAGCGGCCGATCAGCTGCTCGCTGCGGCCGTCGCCGTAGACGTCGGCGGTGTCGAGGAAGGTGACCCCGGAGCCGACCGCGGCCCCCAGCACGTCGAGGGCGGCGCTCTCGCTGACCTCGCCCCAGTCCGCGCCGAGCTGCCAGGCGCCGAGTCCGATGATGCCGACGTGCCGGCCGAGCCGGTCGAAGCTGCGCTGTTCCATCCGGTCGAGCCTAGTGAGCCGCTTGCCGCGGCGCTCGTCGGGCCGTACGGTCTAGCAAGACGTACGTACGGTTTGGAGGCTGTCATGTGGGACCCGAGCACCTACCTGCGCTACGGCGATGAACGCTCCCGGCCCTTCCACGACCTGCTGGCCCGGGTCCCGACGGAGCGGCCCCGCGCGGTCGTCGACCTGGGCTGCGGCCCGGGTACCCTGACCGCGACCCTCGCCGGCCGCTGGCCGCAGAGCCGGATCGCCGGCCTGGACTCCTCCGCGGAGATGATCGACCGGGCCCGCGCCCTGGCGGCGCCGGTCTCCTTCTCGGTCGGGGACGTGCGGGACTGGCGTCCGGAGCCCGACGTCGACGTGGTCGTCTGCAACGCGGTGCTCCAGTGGGTGACCGGCCACCAGGAGCTGCTCACCCGCTGGGCCGCCACGCTGCCGGCCGGCGCGTCGCTGGCGTTCCAGGTGCCGGGCAACTTCGCCGCCCCGTCGCACCGGGCGCTGCGCGAGGTCGCCGGGCGGGACCGGTGGCGGGACACCCTCGCCCCGCTGCTGCGGGAGGCGCCCGTCGAGGACCCGGTCGACTACGCCGCCCTGCTGGTCGGTGCCGGCTGCGCCGTCGACGCCTGGGAGACTACCTACGTGCACCTGCTCCCGGCCGCCGGCGCCGACCATCCGGTGCTGGCCTGGATGGAGGGGACGGCGCTGCGCCCGGTCCGCGCCGCGCTCGACGCCGCCGGCTGGGCCGACTTCCGCGCCGAGCTGGGGGTACGCCTCGCCGAGGCGTACCCGGTGCGGCAGGGTCAGGTGTACTTCCCGTTCCGCCGGATCTTCGTGGTGGCCCGCACCGGCGCCCGCGCAGAGGAGAACCCGTGACCGACCTGCCCACCTTCATCGCCGGCCTGCCCAAGGTGGAGCTGCACGTGCACCACGTCGGCTCCGCCTCGCCCCGGATCGTGGCCGAGCTGGCCGCCCGGCACGAGGGTCGCAGCCCCGTCCCGGCCGACCCGGAGGCGCTCGCCGACTACTTCGCGTTCCGCGACTTCGCCCACTTCATCGAGGTCTACCTCAGCGTGGTGGACCTGATCCGGGACGCCGACGACGTCTGGCTGCTCACCCACGAGGTGGCCCGGGAACTGGCCCGCCAGCAGGTCCGCTACGCCGAGCTGACCGTCACGCCGTACTCCCACGTGCACCGCGGGATCCCGGCGCCCGCGTTCTGCGAGGCGATCGAGGACGCCCGCAAGCGGGCCGAGGCCGACTTCGGCATCGCCTTGCGCTGGTGCTTCGACATCCCCGGGGAGGCCGGCCTGCCGTCCGCCGAGGAGACCCTGCGGATCGCCCTCGACGAGCGGCCGGACGGGCTGATCAGCTTCGGCCTGGGCGGCCCGGAGATCGGGGTGCCGCGGCCGCAGTTCAAGCCGTACTTCGACCAGGCCCGCGCGGCCGGGCTGCGCTCGGTGCCGCACGCCGGCGAGACCACCGGCCCGGAGACGATCTGGGACGCGCTGCGCGAGCTGGGCGCCGAGCGGATCGGCCACGGCATCTCCGCCGTCCTCGACCCGGCGCTGCTGGCCCACCTCGCCGAGCGGCGCATCCCGCTGGAGGTCTGCCCCACCTCCAACGTCCGGACCCGGGCGGTGGCGACCATCGAGGAGCACCCCCTGCCGCAGCTCGTCGAGGCCGGCGTGCTGGTCAGCATCAACTCCGACGACCCGCCGATGTTCGGCACCACGCTCAACGACGAGTACGCCGTGGCCGCCCGCCTGCTGAACCTCGGCCCGGCCGGGGTGGCCGCCCTGGCCCGCGACGCGGTGACCGCCGCGTTCCTGGAGCCGGGGGAGAAGGCCCGGATCAGCGGCGAGATCGACGCGTACGCGGCGGCCGCGACGCGCTGACCGGACGGGACGGCGTCGGCCGGCGGGACACCCGCAGCGGCCGGCGCCGCCCGGCCAGGGCCAGCCCGAACCCGACCACCGCGGCCACCGCCACGGCGACGGCCGGCAGGCGGCCGGCGGAGCGGCCCGGGCCGTCCGCGTGCACGGGGTCCTGCCAGGCGGCGAGAGTGAGGGCGACACCCAGACCGATCACGGTGGCCCAGCGGAGCAGGCGGCTGACGGTCGGCGTCATCACGGTCACCTCACGCCCGGGGTGCGGCTCGACGGGGAGCGGCGCGCGGCGGGAGCGAGGTGTGGGGGGACCGAACTCCCGCCGCGCGCACTGCTCCGCCGACCGGAGTTCTTACGGGGCGTCCCGGCCGACGGAACTGATGGGTTCGGTCCTGATCCTGACAGTTCGGGCCGCCGTTCCGGCCGTCGTTAACCCACTCCTAAGGAGAACTTGCGGCGGCCCACAGCCAGCGGCTCAGCGCGGGCGCGGCCAGCGCCGGCCGGCCCGCGGCTCCCGGGCGTCCCGCGCCATCCGGCCCACCAGGCCGAACCGGTTGACCTGCCGGGGTGTCGCCTCCGGGTCGGCCAGCAGCATCACCACGCTGGCCCCGCCGAGCCGGGCCCGGTCGATGCTCACCGAGCCGTTGGCCTGCAGCGCGACCCGCTTGGCGATGTCCAGCCCCAGCCCGGTCGAGCCCTGGTCGCTGGCGCCTCGGCGCAGCGCCCGGTCGGGGTCGGGGATGCCGGGGCCGGCGTCGTCGATCCGGATCGCCACCCAGCCGTCCCGCCGGCTCACCGCCACCTCGAACGCGGTGCCCTGCGGCGTGTAGCGGAAGACGTTGCCGATCACCGCGTCCAGCGCGGCGGCCAGCTCGGCCCGGGGCACCGGCGCCGGGATCCGCAGCTGCGCCCCGACCACCCGGTGCGGGCGGTTCTGGTCGCCGGCGAGGGCCGACCAGAAGACCATCCGGTCCCGGACCACCTCGCTGACGTCGCAGGTCGCCGGGCCGGTCTCCTGGCCGACCGCCTTGCGGGTGGTCTTGATCAGCTGGTCGACCTCACCCTCGAGCGTGACGATGGCCTGCCGGATCCGGCGGATGCCGCGGCGGCGGTCCAGCTCCGCCTCGCTGAACGTGCCGATGCTGGTGTCGTCGGACTCCAGCGCCTCGGCGTCCAGCCGCAGCGCGGTCAGCGGCGTCCGCAGCCGGTGCGACAGGTCGGCCACGAGTTCCCGCTCGTCGGCGCGGAGCGCCACCAGCCGCTCGGCCATCCGGTTGAACGCGTGCCCGGCCTCGGCCAGCTCCCGCGGCCCGGTCGGCTCCACCCGGACGCCCAGCTCGCCGTCGCCGACCGCGACCGCCGCCTTCACCAGCTCGCCCGTGGCGTCGACGGCCCGCGCGGCCACCCGGTCGACCACCACCACCGCGGCGCCGACCAGCGCCACCGCCACCGCGAGCAGCAGCAGCCACCGCCCGCCGGCGCCGGAGTCGAGCACCTCGTCGGGGACGAAGACCTCCACCACGGCGACCCGGTCGCCGAGCACCACCGGATCCAGCCGGAGGACACCGCCGGCCACGTCGGTGACCACCGAGCGCCGCTCGGCGGCGGCCCGGTCCAGCGCCGCCGCGTCGGCACGGCCCGCGGTCTCGTCGACCCCGATCCCGTGTACGACGGGCCGTAGCGCCGGGTCGTCGCCGCTGGCCGCCACGGCGCGCCGGACGATCTCCGGGTCGGTGCTGACCGCGAGCGCCCCGGTGACCAGCGCGCTGCGCCGGGCCGCGTCGGCCAGCTTCTCCTCCCGCGCCTGGTCGGACAGGGTGATCCCGAGCGGAACGAGGAAGGCGAGCGCGACGAGGCTGCACATGCCGGCCGTGAGCCAGGCCAGCGCCGGCCTCAGTCCGGCGCCACCAGCCGGAAGCCGACCCCCCGCACGGTGCGCAGGTAGCGCGGCTTCGCCGCGGACTCGCCCATTTTGCGGCGCAGCCAGTAGAGGTGAACGTCGATGGTCTGGTCCTCGCCGACCGAGGGCTGCCGCCATACCTCCTCCAAGAGTTCCCGCCGGGACACTACCCGGCCGGGACGTGCGGCGAGATACGCCAGCAGGTCGAATTCCTTGCGGGTCAGGGCCAGTGCCTCGCCGTCCAGCACGGCGCTGCGCTCGCCCACGTCCACCCGCAGGCCGCCGACCGTGTGCACGGCCGGCTGGACGGTGCGGCTGGCCCGGCCGGCCCGGCGCAGCACGGTGGTGATCCGGGCGTCCAGGTGGGCGCCCGTGAACGGCTTGACCATGTAGTCGTCGGCGCCCGCACGCAGCAGCCGGACCACCGACTGCTCGTCGTCCCGCGCCGTGGCGATGATGATCGGCACGTCGGTGATCCCGCGCAGCATCCGCAGCGCGTCGGAGCCGTCCAGGTCGGGCAGGCCGAGGTCGAGCACCACGAGGTCGGGGGTCTCGGCGGCCACCCGGCGCAGCGCGTCCAGCGCCGTGCCGACGGCGTGCACCGCGTGTCCCCGGTCGGTGAGGGAGCGCAGCATCGCACCGCGTACGACGTGATCGTCTTCGACCAGGAGGACGGTTGCCACGTCAGCACCGTACTCGGCGTGGCAAGTTGATCGCGTTGCGGCACTCCCCGGAAACGGGCAAGCTGGGACGGCGATGACGTTCACTCTGTTCCCCGACACCCGCCTCACGCTCGCCCGCGACGCGCTGGCCGGCCTGTCGGTCGGCGACGCCCTCGGCTCCCAGTTCTTCGTGCCCGGCCGACACCCGAACGATCTCGCCGACGGACGGCTGCCCGCGCCGCCCTGGCAGTGGACCGACGACACCGAGATGGCCTGCTCGGTGGTGGCCGCGCTGAGCGAGGCCGGCCGGATCGACCGGGACGCCCTGGCTCTCGCCTTCGCGCAGCGGTGCGAGCCCTACCGGGGCTACGGGCCGGGGGCGGTCACCATCCTGCGCCTCATCCGGACCGGCACGCCGTGGCCGGTGGCCGCCGCGTCCGCGTTCGACGGGCAGGGCTCCTGCGGCAACGGGGCGGCCATGCGGGTGGCCCCGCTCGGCGCCTGGTACGCCGACTCCACCCGGCGCGCCGCCGACCAGGCCCGCGCCTCCGCCGAGGTGACCCACGCCCACCCGGAGGGCATCGCCGGGGCGGTCGCCGTGGCGGTGGCCGCCTCGCTGGCCGCCCGGGCCCGGCTGGACGGGGACCGGCCCGAGCCGGCCCGGCTGCTCACCGTGGTGGCCGGCGCGCTGGACCCGGCCGGCGAGGTGCACCGGGGCGTACGCCGGGCCGCCGCGCTGCTCGGCCACCCGGCCGGCGAGGTGGCCGACGCCCTCGGCAACGGCTCCCGGGTGACCGCCCAGGACACCGTCCCGTTCTGCCTCTGGGTCGCCGCCACCCACCTGCACGACTACCCGGCCGCGATCCGCGCCTGCGTCGAGGCGGGCGGGGACGTGGACACCACGGCGGCGATCGTCGGCGGTGTGGTGGCCGCCCACACCGGCGTGGGCACCCCGGGCGGCGTCCCGGACGGCTGGCTGGCCGCCCGCGAACCCCTCCCGGCCTGGCTCACCGCCCCCGCCTGACCCGACTGCGCCGATCTTGCACTTGCGGCCCCGCCAACGTCCGATTCGGGCGGTTTTCCGGGGCACCAAGTGCAAGATCGCGGCGGAGCCCGGCGGGACGGGAGTCAGCGGGTCCCGACTGGGGTGGGGGTGTCGGGCGGGAGCGTCAGGGTGGTGCGCCGTCGGCTCAGGAGCCAGCCGATCGCGGCGCCGCCGGCCAGGCCGGCGAGCAGGCCGCCGCCCAGCAGCAGGTCGGCGCTCGGTCCGTCGTCGGCCGGTCGTGCCGGGGTGGCCGCCCCGGCCGGCGCCTCGGCGGCCGGGGCCCCGTGGCCGGCGTGCCCGGCCGCCTCAGCGGTCGGGTCACCGTGGGCGGCGGCGCCCGCCAGCGGAGGCAGCAGGGTCACCGTGGGGGCGGGGTGCGCGCCGCCGGGCGGGTCGGCCCAGCGGACCACCGTGCCGTCGGCGTAGGTCTGGATCACCGTGAAGGTCAGCTTGTCGGTGGCCGGCATCGGGCCCATGCCGAGCGACAGCCGGGCCGGCCCGGTGGAGCCGCCGGGCATCCGGATCCAGGTCACCGCGTCGGTCACCTGGTTCAGTTCCGAGGCGTGGATGCCGGCGACCGGCCGGTCGAGGGTGCGGGTGGTGATGGTGGGCGCCCAGTCCGGCACGGACAGCGGGTAGACCTCGCCGATCGGGGCGTCCGCGGGCATCCGCAGCTCGATCCGGCTGGTCCGGCTGCCGGACCGCTCCTCCGGCAGCACCACGGCCAGTTCGATGGCGTCGCCCTGGCGTACCTGGGCCGGTGAGGTCGTGAGGGTCACCTCGGCGGCGCTCGCGGCGGCGGGCCAGCCCAGCGTGCCGCCGAGCGCGGCGACCAGCAGCGCCGTCGCCCACCACGGGCCCCGACGGGTCATCGTCATGGTCGTCCCCATCCGTGTCGACGCGGCCGGCAACCGGCTCCGGCCCCACCCGGTAGTTCGGGCGCGGGGGCGGAAAGGTTCAACGGGGGACGGAACTGATCGGTCGGGGGAGCGCGGCGTCGCTGACGGCGCGGGTCGGGGCGACCGATAGCATCGCAGGGGCCGGTACCCGGCACATCCGAACCCGTCGACGACAGGAGTCACCGTGTCCGCACCCCGTACCCCGATCGTGGCCGACCCCGTCGTCGTCGCCGCCGGGACGACGGCGGCCGACGCGGTGGCCGCGGCCGGGCTGCCGATGAACGGTCCGAAGGCGGTCGTGGTGGTCCGCGACCCGCAGGGCGTGCTGCGGGACCTGGACTGGAAGCCGGCCGAGGAGACCGCGGTCGAGCCGGTCGCCCTGGACAGCCCGGACGGGCTGAACGTGCTGCGCCACTCCACCGCGCACGTGCTGGCCCAGGCCGTGCAGGACGTGTTCCCCGAGGCCAAGCTCGGCATCGGCCCGCCCATCGAGAACGGCTTCTACTACGACTTCCAGGTGGCCAAGCCGTTCCAGCCGGACGACCTGGCGAAGCTCGAGAAGCGGATGCAGGAGATTGTCAAGTCCGGCCAGCGGTTCCGCCGCCGCCGCTTCAGCAGCCTGGACGAGGCGCGCGGCGAACTGGCCGCCGAGCCGTTCAAGCTGGAGCTGATCGAGGTCAAGGGCGAGGGGCTGGACTCCTCCGAGGTGATGGAGGTGGGCGGCGGCGAGCTGACCATCTACGACAACCTCGCCGCCAACGAGGACAAGGTCTGCTGGTCGGACCTGTGCCGCGGCCCGCACCTGCCGAACACCCGGCTCATCGGCGCGTTCAAGCTGATGCGCTCGGCCGCCGCCTACTGGCGCGGCTCGGAGAAGAACCCGCAGCTCCAGCGGGTCTACGGCACCGCGTGGCCGACCCGGGACGAGCTGAAGGCGTACCTGAAGTTGCTGGAGGAGGCCGCCCGGCGCGACCACCGCAAGCTCGGCGCGGACCTGGACCTGTTCAGCTTCCCCGACGAGATCGGCTCCGGCCTGGCGGTCTTCCACCCCAAGGGTGGCGTGCTCAAGCGGGTCATGGAGGACTACGTCCGCACCCGCCACATCGAGGAGGGCTTCCAGTACGTCGGGACCCCGCACATCTCGAAGGAAGGGCTGTTCCACACCTCGGGCCACCTGCCCTACTACGCCGACGGCATGTACCCGCCCATGGAGCTCGAGGGCGCGGACTACTACCTCAAGGCCATGAACTGCCCCATGCACAACCTGATCTACCGGTCGCGCGGGCGGTCCTACCGCGAGCTGCCGATGCGGCTGTTCGAGTTCGGGTCGGTCTACCGCTACGAGAAGTCGGGCGTGGTCCACGGGCTGACCCGGGTGCGCGGCCTGACCCAGGACGACTCCCACTCCTACTGCACCCGGGAGCAGGCACCCGCCGAGATCAAGCACCTGCTCAACTTCGTGCTGAGCCTGCTCAAGGACTTCGGCATCGACGACTTCTACCTGGAGCTGTCCACCCGCGACGAGGCCCGGCCCGACAAGTTCGTCGGGTCCGACGACGACTGGGCCACGGCCACCGCGGTGCTGGAGCAGTGCGCCCGGGAGACCGGGCTGGACCTGGTGCCGGACCCGGGCGGCGCGGCCTTCTACGGCCCGAAGATCTCCGTCCAGGCCAAGGACGCCATCGGCCGCACCTGGCAGCTGTCGACCATCCAGTACGACTTCAACCAGCCGAAGGGCTTCGGGCTGGAGTATCAGGCGGCCGACGGCACGCGGCAGCAGCCCGTCATGATCCACTGCGCCAAGTTCGGGTCGATCGAGCGGTTCATCGGCGTGCTCACCGAGCACTACGCGGGCGCGTTCCCGGCCTGGCTCGCCCCGGTGCAGGTGGTCGGCATCCCGATCCGCGAGGACCACACCGACTACCTCCAGGACTTCGTCACCACGCTGCGCAAGAAGGGCATCCGGGCCGAGGTCGACGCCGGTGACGACCGGATGCAGAAGAAGATCCGCAACGCCCAGCAGCAGAAGATCCCGTTCATGGTGATCGCCGGTGACGACGACGTGGCCGCCGGCACGGTCTCCTTCCGGTACCGGGACGGGTCGCAGCGCAACGGCGTGCCGATCGAGGAGGCGGTGGCCCACGTGCGGGACGTCGCCGAGTCCCGCACCAACTCGGGCCCGTCGGCGGAGGGCACGCCCAACACCTGAGCGGGCCCGTCGCGGGTCCGGCCGGCCGGGCCGGACCCGCCACGGTGACCGTAGGATCGGCGTGTGACTGGGGCGGAACGGCACTTCGACGGCACCGGCAGCGGCGGCGACAACGGTCTGGCGGACGGGCTGGAGCGGCTCTGGACGCCGCACCGGATGACCTACATCTCGGGCGAGGACCGGCCCGCCGGCGGGTACGAGAAGCCGACCGGCTGCCCGTTCTGCCTCGCCCCCGGCCTGCCGCCGGACGAGAGCCTGGTGGTGGCCCGGGGGGAGCACGTCTTCGCGGTGCTCAACCTCTACCCCTACAACCCGGGGCACCTGCTGGTCTGCCCGTACCGGCACGTGGCCGACTACACCGAGCTGGACGTGCCGGAGACCGCCGAGCTGGCCGCGTTCACCAAGGACGCCATGCGGGTCGTCCGGCACGTCTCCAACGCGCACGGCTTCAACCTGGGCATGAACCAGGGCGGCGTGGCCGGCGCCGGCATCGCGGCGCACCTGCACCAGCACGTGGTGCCCCGGTGGGGCGGCGACGCCAACTTCATGCCGGTGATCGGCCGCACGAAGGTCCTGCCGCAACTGCTCGCCGACACCCGGGACCTGTTCGCCAAGGCCTGGCCGGCCTGAGGCCGCTTCGCCAAGGCCTGGCCGGCCTGAGGCCGCGAGGCGCCGCGCCGGCGGTCGGCGGCCGCCGGCGGCCCGCGTCCGGCAGTACGATCTTGGGCATGGCCCTGCTGCACCGCGCGGAACTGCGTCCCTCGAAGCTCGACCTGCTCGCCGCCTGGCTGCCCGGCCGGCCCTGGTTCGCCGGCACGGCGGGCGCGGAGGTCACCCGGGTGGCCGCCTACCGGTTCGACGACCCGGCCGGCGAGGTCGGCATCGAGACGATCCTGGTCCGGGCCGGCGACGGTCCGGTCCTCCAGGTGCCGCTGACCTACCGGGCCGCGCCGCTGGCCGGCGCCGACCGCTGGCTGGTCGGCACCACCGAGCACTCCGTGCTGGGCCCGCGCTGGGTGTACGACGCCTGCGGCGACCCGGTCTACCCGCCGGCCCTGGCCGCCGCCGTCCTCGCCGACGCCGGGCAGGCGGAGGAGTACTTCGAGGTCGACGGCCGGCGCGAGGTGCGACCAGCCAGCATGACCCTGACCGGCAGCCGGGCCGGCGCCTCGCCGGCGTTCGACCTGGTCGACGAGGTGGTCGACGGCGACCCGACGCTGATCCGCGCCGGTGGCGCGGAGTTGGCCCTGGTCCGCCGGCCGGCCCCGGCCGACGCCCCGACGCCGTCCCGGCTGACCGGCGCCTGGGCGGGGCAGGCCGACCCGGTGCTGCTGGCCTACGCCCGCTGACCCTCCGGCTGCCGGCTGCCGGCTGCCGGCCGCCGACCGTCGGCCGGCCGGCCCGCCGTCCCGGCATCCGCTGACCGTCGGCCCGCGGCCCGGCGGTCGCTGACGGTCCGCGGGCCGGCCCGGCACCCGGGGTGAGGAAGCCGCCCACGGGTCCCGGGAAGGTGGCAGGATGCGGCGATGGCAGTGAGCACGCGGTCGTTGGGCCGCAGCGGCATCGCGGTCGGCGCCCTCGGCATGGGCTGCTGGGCGATCGGCGGCCCGTGGGCCGAGGGCGCCCGCCCGCTGGGCTGGGGCGCGGTCGACGACGAGGAGTCGGTCCGGGCGGTCCGCCGCGCGCTCGACCTCGGCGTGACGCTCTTCGACACCGCCGACACGTACGGGGCCGGGCACGGCGAGCGGGTCCTCGGCCGGGCGCTCGCCGGCCGCCGCGACGAGGCGGTGATCGCCACCAAGTGGGGCTACACCTTCGACGAGCGGACCCGGCAGGCCACCGGGGAGGACGCCTCGCCGGAGTACCTGCGGCGGGCCGTCGTCGACTCGCTGCGCCGGCTGGACACCGACCGGATCGACCTGTACCAACTGCACCTCGGCGACCTGCCGGTGCCCCGGGCCGAGGCGCTGATCGGCACCCTGGAGGACCTGGTGGCCGACGGCCTGGTCCGGGCGTACGGCTGGAGCACGGACCGGGCCGACCGCGCCGCGGCCTTCGCCCAGGTGGCCCGGGGCGCCGCCGCCGTGCAGCACGGCCTGTCGGTGCTCCGGGACGCCCCGGCCATGCTGGCCGTCTGCGAGAAGCACGACCTGGCGAGCCTGGCCCGGGGGCCGCTCGGGATGGGGCTGCTCACCGGCAAGTACACCCAGGCGTCGACGCTGCCCCGCGACGACGTGCGCGGCACCGCGCCGAACTGGCTGGAGTGGTTCCGCAGCGGCCGGCCGGCCCCGGAGTGGCTGCGCCGGGTCGCCGCCGTCCGCGACGCGCTGACCGCCGACGGCCGGACCCTGGCGCAGGGCGCGCTCGGTTGGATCTGGGCGCGCAGCGGCCGGGCGGTGCCGATCCCCGGCGCCCGTACGGTCGCCCAGGTGGAGGAGAACGCCGCCGCGCTGGGCCGGGGCCCGCTCGCCCCCGACCAGTTCGCCGAGGTGGAGCGCCGGCTCGCCGCCCTGCGCGCGGCCGCCCTGCGCGACGCCGACCGCCCGCACTGGCCGATGCCTCCCGTCCCGGCCGCCCGCCCCTGACCCACCCCGTGGGGGAGGTGGGCCGGGGAGCGACCGCGGTCAGGGACGGGTGCCGGCCTCCTTGCGGACCTGTTCGGCCAGGTGGGCGGGCATCGGCTCGTAGCGGGCGAACTCGCGGCGGAACGTGCCGGTGCCGGCGGTCATCGAGCGCAGCTCGACGGCGTAGCGCAGCAGTTCGGTGGCGGGGACCTCGGCGCGGACCAGGGTGCGGCCCTCGGCGTCCGGGTCCGGCTCGGTGCCGAGCACCCGGCCGCGCCGGCCGGACAGGTCGCCCATCACGGCGCCCACCGACGGGTCGGGCACCCGGATGGTCACCTCGTCGACCGGCTCCAGCAGCGTCGGCTGCCCCTTCTCGGCGGCGTCCCGCAGGGCGAGCGCGCCCGCGGTCTGGAACGCCGCGTCGGAGGAGTCCACGCTGTGCGCCTTGCCGTCGAAGAGGGTCACCCGCAGGTCCACCACCGGGTAGCCGCCGACCAGGCCGCGCTCCATCTGCGCCCGGACGCCCTTCTCCACCGAGGGGATGTAGTTGTGCGGCACGGCGCCGCCGACCACCTTGTCCACGAACTCGAAGCCGGCGCCGCGCGGCAGGGGCGTGACCTCGATGTCGCAGACGGCGTACTGGCCGTGGCCGCCGGACTGCTTCACGTGCCGGCCGTGGCCCTTGGCGCCGGCCGTGAACGTCTCGCGCAGCGCCACCCGGACCGGCTCGGTCTCCAGCTCCACGCCGCCGGCGCGCAGCCGGTCGAGCACCACGTCGGCGTGCGCCTCGCCCATGCACCAGAGCACCAGCTGGTGGGTCTCGGCGTTGCGGTCCAGCCGCAGCGTCGGGTCGCCGGCGACCAGCCGGGCCAGGTTGCGGGCCAGGGCGTCCTCGTCGGCCCGGCTCTTCGCCACGATGGCCACCGGCAGCAGCGGCTCCGGCATCTCCCACGGGGCGATGAGCAGCGGCTCGTCCTTGGCGGAGATGGTGTCGCCGGTCTCCGCGCTGCCCGACTTGGTGATCGCGCAGATGTCACCGGCCACCGCCATGGGCACCTCGCGCAGCGTCGCGCCGAGCGGGCTGTAGATGTGGCCGACCCGCTCGTCGGCGTCGTGGTCGGGGTGACCGCGCTCGGCCATGCCGTGCCCGGACACGTGGATCACCTGGTCGGGGCGGAGGGTGCCGGAGAAGACCCGGACCAGGGAGACCCGGCCGACGTGCCGGTCCACGGTCGTCTTGACCACCTCGGCGACCAGCGGGCCGTCGGGGTCGCAGGCCAGCGGCGGCCGGGGCGAGCCGTCCACGCCGGTGACCGCGGGCAGCTCGTGCTCCAGCGGCGACGGGAACGCCGCCACCAGGCCGTCCAGCAGCGCGTCGAGGCCGACGCCCGTCTCCGCGCAGACCGGCACCACCGGGTAGAAGTGGCCGCGGGCGACCGCCGTCTCCAGGTCGGTGATGAGCACCTCGGTGTCGATCTCCTCGCCGCCGAGGTAGCGGTCCATGAGGGTCTCGTCCTCGCTCTCCGCGATGATCCCCTCGATCAGCTCGTTGCGGGACTCCTGGATGGCGGGCAGGTGCTCCGGGTCGGGCTCGCGTACCGCCGCCGGCAGGCCCTGGGAGTAGTCGAAGACCCGCCGGGTGATCAGCCCCATGAGGCCGGCGACCGACTCGCCGTCGTCGCCCAGCATCGGCAGGTAGAGCGGGAGCACGTTGTCGCCGAAGACCCGCTGGCAGAGCGCCACGGCCTCGTCGAAGTCGGCGCGCGGGTGGTCCAGCCGGGTGACCGCGACGGCGCGGGGCATGTCGACCGCGGCGCACTCCTCCCAGAGCGCGGCGGTGGCCGCGTCCATGCCGTCGACGGCGGAGACCACGAACAGCGCCGCGTCGGCGGCCCGCAGGCCGGCGCGCAGCTCGCCCACGAAGTCGCCGTACCCGGGGGTGTCCAGAAGGTTGACCTTGACGTCGCGGTGCAGCAGCGGGGCGCAGGCCAGGCTCACCGAGCGCTGCTGGCGGACGGCGGCGGGGTCGTGGTCGCAGACCGTGGTGCCGTCGGTGACGCTGCCGGCGCGGCCGATCGTGCCGCTGGTCGCGAGCAGCGCCTCGACCAGGGTCGTCTTGCCCGCCCCGGAGTGCCCGACGAGCACCACGTTGCGAACCCTGCTGGGGTCGGTCACCACCGGCGCGCCGCCGGTGACACCCTTCTCCTGATTCTTCTGCGCCATCGCGGCGCACCTCCCTCAACCGGTGGTGGTGGCGACCGCCGCGCGCGACGGGGAAGCGGCCCCGGACGGGCACCGCGGCGATATCTTCCGGTGATCTCCTCAACGACGGGTACGCGGACCGGTGATCCGGTGAACTGGCTCACCTCCCACGCTCGATCTCACACCCGTAACCGGGCCGGCACAAGTACGCCTGGCGGGTCGGTACGACCGGCTGTGTCCCCGGCCGCTGCCGGCCGTTATCGTGGGACCGCCATGGCGAAGATCTTCCAAGTGACGGCCCGCGCGGGCATGACCCGCGTCGTGGAGCCGGTCGCGCGCGGACTGCTCCGCGCGGGTGTGTCCCCCAACGCGGTCACCGTGACCGGCACCGTCGGCGTGCTCGTCGGCGCGCTCGGCTTCGGCGCCCGCGGTCATCTGGTCGCCGGTGCGCTGATCGTCACGGTCTTCGCGCTCACCGATCTGCTCGACGGCACGATGGCCCGGATGAGTGGTGGCTCCACCCGGTTCGGGGCCTTCCTCGACTCGAGCATGGACCGCATCGCCGACAGCGCGGTCTTCGGCGCGGTCGCGTACTGGCTGGCCACCGAGCACCAGTACTCCGGGGTGGCCGCGGCGCTGCTGTGCCTGGCCGCTGGCGGGCTGGTCTCCTACGTGAAGGCCCGCGCCGAGGGCCTCGGCATGACCTGCAACGTGGGCATCGCCGAGCGCACCGAGCGGCTGCTGATCGTCGGGGTGGGTGGCCTGCTCACCGGCCTCGGTGTCGACCCGGCCCTGGAGATCGCGCTCTGGCTGCTCGCCGCGGTCTCGATCTTCACGGTCGGCCAGCGGATGGCCCACGTGTACCGGCAGGCGCAGCTGGTCGGCCGGGAGTGAACTTCACCGAGGCGGGCTACGTCGCCGGCTGGCGCCTGGTCCGCGCGCTGCCCCGGCCCGTGGTCGCCGCCGCCTTCCGGGCGGGCGCCGACCGCACCCACCGCAGGGGCGGCAAGGGTACGGCCCGACTGCGCGCCAACCTGCGCCGGGTGGTCGGCCCGGAGCTGCCCGAGGCGGAGCTGGACCGGCTGGTCCGCGCCGGCCTGCGGTCGTACGCCCGGTACTGGATGGAGGCGTTCCGGCTGCCCAGCCTGAGCCGGCAGCAGATCCTCGCCGGGTTCCACCTCGACGGCCAGGAGAAGCTCGCCGCCGACGTGGCGGCCGGCCGGGGCGCGGTGGTCGCGCTGCCGCACGCCGGCAACTGGGACGCCGCCGGCGCCTGGGTGGCCGCCACCGGCTGGCCGATCACCACGGTCGCCGAGCGGCTCAAGCCCGAGGGCGTCTACGAGCGCTTCCTCGCCTTCCGGCAGGGCCTCGGCATGGAGATCCTGCCCACCACCGGCGGTGACCGGCCGGCGTTCGACGTGCTGGTCGATCGCCTGCGGGCGGGCGCGGTGGTGCCGCTGCTCGCCGACCGGGACCTCTCCGCCCGGGGCGTCGAGGTGGAGTTCTTCGGCGGCCGCACCCGGATGCCGCCCGGCCCGGCCCTGCTGGCGCTGCGCACCGGCGCGCCGCTCTACGTGGCCTCGCTGTGGTACGAGCCGGACCGCGCCCACGCCGCCCTGGCGGGCCCGCTGGAGCTGCCCGACCCGGACAGCGCCCCGCTGGACGCCCGGGTACGCGCGGTGACCCAGCGGATTGCCGACGGTCTTGCGGCGGGCATCGCCCGGCATCCGGAAGACTGGCACATGTTGCAGCGGATGTGGCTCGACCAGCGCGCGGACGGCTCCACCGCCCCGGCGGCACCGCCGGCGGCCACCACCGGGACGATCTGAGGGAGCGGGCGCAATGCGGATCGGCATCGTGTGCCCGTACTCCTTCGACGTCCCGGGCGGCGTGCAGAACCACGTCATGGACCTGGCCGAGGCGCTGCTGGGGCTCGGTCACGAGGTGAGCGTGCTGGCCCCGGCCGACGAGGACTCGCCGCTGCCGCCGTACGTGGTGTCGGCCGGGCGGGCCGTGCCGCTGCCGTACAACGGGTCGGTGGCCCGGATCGCGTTCGGCCCGGTCTCCACGGCGCGGGTGCGGCGCTGGATCAACCGGGGCGACTTCGACGTGCTGCACGTGCACGAGCCGCTCACCCCGAGCCTGTCGATGCTCGCCGTGCTGTGCGCCCGGGGGCCGGTGGTGGCCACCTTCCACACCGCGATGACCCGGTCCCGGGTGCTCTCCGCCGCGCAGGGCGTGCTCCAGATCCTCCTCGAACGGATCACCGCCCGGATCGCGGTGAGCGCGCTGGCCCGCAAGGTGCAGGTCGAGCACATGGACGGCGGCGCCGTGGAGATCCCCAACGGGGTGGCGGTGGCGAAGTTCGCCGGCGTCGAGCCCCTGCCCGGCTGGCCGGGGGAGTGCGCGCCGGGCACCGGCGGGACACTCGGCTTCCTGGGCCGGTTCACCGAGCCCCGCAAGGGCTTCCCGATCCTGCGGGACGCCTTCGTGGCGCTCGCGCCGCACCGCCCCGGGCTGCGCCTGCTGGTGGCCGGGCCGGGCGACGCCGACGACCTCTACGGGCAGTTCCCGGCCGGCCTGCGGGACCGGGTCACCTTCCTGGGCCTGGTCTCCGAGGCGGACAAAGCTCGCATGCTGCGCAGCCTGCACCTGTACGTCGCGCCGAACACCGGCGGGGAGTCCTTCGGGATGATCCTCACCGAGGCGCTGGCCGCCGGCACCACCGTGGTGGCCAGCGACCTGGACGCCTTCCGCCGGGTGCTGGACGGCGGGCGGGCCGGCCGGCTCTTCCCGACCGGTGACGCGGCGGCGCTGCGTACCGCCCTGGCCGAGCTGCTCGACGACGGCGGGCAGCGGGCCGCGCTGACCGCCTGCGGCGACCAGGTGGTGGCGAATTTCGACTGGCCCGTGGTTGCCCGCCGGGTTCTGGAGGTATACGCAGCGGCGATCGAGGCCACCGACGGCCGGGTCATGGACCAGGAGTGGGCGGGGCTGGGCTGAACCCGGTGGCCGGTGTGGCCGCTGTGACGAGCGCGTCGACCGGTGCCCGCGCGGGCCGGGCGGGATGAGGAGCAGCACTACGATGCCGGGCATGTGGTGGGTGGTGGGCGCCGTCCTGGTGCTCGGGCTGGTCTCGGCGTACCTCATCTGGACCGCCGGCCGGGTCGAGCGGCTGCAGGCGCGCGCGGAGTCCGCGGCCCGGGCGCTCGACGCGCACCTGCTGCGCCGCGCGGCCGCCGCCGCGGTGCTGGCCGAGCAGCGGTACGGCGTGGAGCTCTACGCGGCGGCCCGGATCGCCCTGGACGCCGTCCCCGAGGAGCGGGAGGCCGCGGAGAACGACCTCACCCGGCAGCTGCGCACGGTGGAGCTGGACCCCGACGACCCGGCCTGCGAGGCGGTGATCGCGGCCAGCCGGCGGCTGGCCCTGGCCCGGCAGGTGCACACCGACCTGGTCCGGGACGCCCGGTCGGCCCGCAGCCGCCCGCTGGTACGCCTGTTCCGGATGGGACGCGGGCGGGAGTGGCCCCGCTACTTCGACGTCGACGACCCCACGCTCACCCGGCGGGCGGACGTCACCACCGGCTGAGCGGGCGGCGGCCCGATCCGCGTGACGCTGACCACAGACCAGGCCACCGGGGGTCTGATTGGCTGTCGGCCCGGCGTTGACCCCGTCGTAGCCTTCTGGCAGCCACCCCCCGAGCACGTCCAAGGAGCGATGACCCGTGCCCGAATCCACCTCCCCGAACACCAACGCCAACCCGGTCGTCGGCACCGCCCGCGTCAAGCGGGGCATGGCCGAGATGCTCAAGGGCGGCGTGATCATGGACGTGGTCACCCCCGAGCAGGCCAAGATCGCCGAGGACGCCGGCGCCGTCGCCGTCATGGCGCTGGAGCGGGTGCCCGCCGACATCCGCGCCCAGGGCGGCGTCTCCCGCATGAGCGACCCGGACATGATCGACGGCATCATCAACGCCGTCTCCATCCCGGTCATGGCCAAGGCCCGGATCGGCCACTTCGTCGAGGCGCAGGTCCTCCAGGCCCTCGGCGTGGACTACGTCGACGAGTCCGAGGTGCTGACCCCGGCCGACTACGAGAACCACATCGACAAGTGGGCGTTCACCGTCCCCTTCGTCTGCGGCGCGACCAACCTGGGCGAGGCGCTGCGCCGGATCACCGAGGGCGCCGCCATGATCCGCTCGAAGGGCGAGGCCGGCACCGGTGACGTCTCCAACGCCACCACCCACATGCGGAAGATCCGCAAGGAGATCCGCCGGCTCCAGTCGCTGCCGACGGACGAGCTGTTCGTCGCCGCCAAGGAGCTCCAGGCGCCGTACGAGCTGGTCAAGGAGGTCGCCGAGACCGGCAAGCTGCCGGTCGTGCTGTTCACCGCGGGCGGCATCGCCACCCCGGCGGACGCGGCCATGATGATGCAGCTCGGCGCCGAGGGCGTCTTCGTCGGCTCGGGCATCTTCAAGTCGGGCAACCCGGCCCAGCGCGCCGCCGCGATCGTGAAGGCCACCACCTTCCACGACGACCCGGACGTGCTGGCCAAGGTCTCCCGCGGCCTGGGCGAGGCGATGGTCGGCATCAACGTCGACGAGATCCCGCAGCCGCACCGGCTGGCCGAGCGCGGCTGGTGACGGCGACCGGACGGGGCCCGGACCGGGCCCCGTCCGACGAGCGAGAGGAGCGAGGAGTGACCGCACCCGTCATCGGTGTGCTCGCCCTCCAGGGCGACGTGCGCGAGCACGTCGCCGCCCTGGCCGGGGCCGGCGCGGACGCCCGTCCGGTGCGCCGGCCGGCCGAGCTGGACGCGGTCGACGGCCTGGTGATCCCGGGCGGCGAGTCGACCACCATCAGCAAGCTCGCCGACATCTTCGAGATGCGCGAGCCGATCGACAAGCGGATCGCCGGCGGCATGCCGGTCTACGGGTCCTGCGCCGGCATGATCATGCTGGCCGCCGAGGTGCTCGACGGCCGCCCCGACCAGCGCGGCTTCGCCGGCATCGAGATGACCGTCCGGCGCAACGCGTTCGGCCGCCAGGTCGACTCGTTCGAGGCGCCCGTGGAGATCGCCGGTGTCGAGGGCGAGCCGTTCCACGCGATCTTCATCCGGGCCCCGTGGGTCGAGCGGGTCGGCGCGGGCGTCGAGGTGCTCGGCCGGGTTACTGACGACGGCTCCAGCTCGCTGCGCGGCGTCCGACGTGCCGAGCTGGAGTCGTCGCTCGGGCCGGCCGGCGGCCGGATCGTCGCGGTCCGGCAGGGCCACCTGATGGCCACCTCGTTCCACCCGGAACTCACCGGCGACCTGCGGCTGCACCGCTACTTCGTGGACCTGGTCCGCGCCGCCGCCTGACACCTTTTCTCCTGGTTGCGGCACCGACGGGTTCTCCTCCGGCGGGGACCTCGCGCGCTCCATCGGCCCCGCGCCGGGTGCGGGTGTGACATGCGGGGACGCGACCTCGGTAGGATTGCGGGCGGTTCGGCAGGGCTCACCGCCCGCCGCCGCCCCCCAGCCGACCGCCCGGCGGTCCCGGTTCGGCGCGGGCGCGGACAGTCGACGCAGGCGTGAGTCAACAGACGGAGGTATGAGATGTCCGGCCACTCAAAGTGGGCGACCACCAAGCACAAGAAGGCCGTCATCGACGCCAAGCGCGGCAAGATGTTCGCCAAGCTGATCAAGAACGTCGAGGTGGCGGCCCGGACCGGCGGCGGGGACCCGGCCGGTAACCCGACCCTCTACGACGCCATCCAGAAGGCGAAGAAGAACTCCGTCCCGAACGACAACATCGACCGTGCGGTCAAGCGCGGCTCCGGGCTGGAGGCCGGCGGCGCCGACTACCAGACGATCATGTACGAGGGCTACGGCCCGAACGGCGTCGCGCTGCTCATCGAGTGCCTCACCGACAACCGCAACCGCGCCGCCACCGAGGTCCGCACCGCGCTCACCCGCAACGGCGGCTCGTTCGCCGACGCCGGCTCGGTGTCGTACATGTTCTCCCGCAAGGGCGTGGTGATCGTCCCCAAGGCCGGCACCAGCGAGGACGACGTCATGATGGCCGTGCTCGACGCGGGCGCCGAGGAGGTCAACGACCTCGGCGAGGCGTTCGAGGTGGTCTCCGAGCCGACCGACCTGATCCCGGTCCGCACCGCCCTCCAGGACGCCGGCATCGAGTACGAGTCGGCCGAGTCCTCCCTCATCCCCAGCGTCAACGTGCCGCTGGACGAGGAGGGCGCGCGCAAGATCTTCAAGCTGATCGACGTGCTCGAGGACTGCGACGACGTGCAGAACGTCTACGCCAACTTCGACGTCTCCGACGAGGTCATGGCCGCGGTCGGCTGACCTCGACCACAAGCGCGTGCCGCGCCGGGCGACCGAGTCGCCCGGCGCGACGTCGTCTCCGGCCCGGTCAGCAGGACGGCCCCTGCCGGAAGGCCCGCTCGACGTGGGAGGCCAGCCCGGCCTCGTACCAGCCGACGCCGGGGCGGATCGGGTGGCCGGTGAACAGCTCGACCCGGGACCCGAACCGGACCAGGTACGCCTCGGCGTCCCCGGCGTCGTTGCGAATCAGCGCTCCGCGCCGCCCGTAGATGCGCTCCAGCTCGGCGAAGGACATGCCGACCGACGCACCGGCCGGAGAGCGGGGCGGGACGGTGGCGGTGCCCACCGACACCAGCCGGCCGTCCCGGAAGGCCAGGATGATCTTCCCGGCCCAGGCCCCGGTGGCGCCGGCGTCCACGACCCCGGCGCACCCCGGCGCCGTCCAGTCGATCAGGCCGGCCGCCGTGAGCCGGTCCAGCCGGGCGCCGATCCGGTACGGGCCGGCGCCGTGGACGCCGAGCACCTCGACCGCCGCGACGGCCGCCCGGCCGCCCATCGGCGCCCGGTCAGCGGTCGTCCCGGCCGCCGGCGCAGCGGCGGAGGCCGGCGCGCCGACGGTCACCGGGACGGCGGCGGCGAGGGCCAGCAACCCGGTGAGGACGGTGGACGTGAGACGGTTCATGGCGGTTCTCCTTCCGTTGGCTTCTCCTGCCCTGTTGGTCTCCGGCCGGGCCGGTTCGGTTCGTCGGGTTGCCGACCGTCCCGTCGCGCGACCGTGGGGCGTCAGACCACCACCACGGTGATCGGGTACGTCCGGCCGTTCTGCGGGATGGTGACCACGACGGTGCCGGCCCGCACGAACCGGATGTCCACCACGCCGGCCTCGTAGCTGCGGGAGACCAGGTCCTGCCGGTCCACGGTGACCTGCCCCGGCCCGATGCCCCGGATTCGCAGCACCCCGCCGGTGGCGAAACAGAGCGACTTCAGCAGTGCCAGCTCGGTCTCGGCGAGGACGAGGTCGTAGCGCACCGCGCCGAGACAGGCGCTCGGCAGCGCGGTCGACGTCGACGCGGTCGGTCGGGCTGTCCGGCTCCGGGGCGGCGCGGGGCTGCGGCTCGGCGGCGTGGCCGTCGGCCGTTCCGGGGCGGGGGAGGCGGAGGTGGCCGACGCGGCGGCGCCGACGGTGCTGGCCACCGGGGTCGGTGGCCGGACCGGCAGGGGCGAGACCGGACGGTCGGCGCAGGCCGACGCCCCGACCAGGGCGGCCAGGACGGCGAGGGCGGTCCGGGCGGCGGCCCGCCTGCGGCCCCGTCGGGGCGGCTCACCCGTCGGCCACAGCCCGGTGAGGACGGTGGACGAGAGACGGTTCATGGCGGGTCTCCTTCCCTGGGCCTCCTCCTGCCCTGTTGGTCTCCGGCCGGGCCGGTTCGGTTCGTCGGGTTGCCGACCGTCCCGCCGCACGACCGCGAGGCGACGCCGTCGGGACAGCCGCCGGCCGGGTGCGGCGTCTACCGTCGAGGGAACGGCGGCCGGGTGGCGATCGGCGGAGGTGATGCGGTGACCGCGCCGACGCGGATCGGGGTCTACCGGGTGGAGCGGCTGCTCGGAGCGGGCTCCTTCGCGACGGTCTGGCTCGCGTACGACCCGGCGCTCGACGGCCGGGTGGCGATCAAGGTGCTGGCCGAGAACTGGAGCCACGACCTGCGGGTGCGGGAACGCTTCCTGGACGAGGCGCGGCTGCTGCGCCGGCTGGACCACGACCGCCTGGTCCGGGTGCACGCCGTGGGCGAACTGCCCGACGGCCGCCCCTACGCCGTGCTGGCCTGGGCGGACGGCGGCAGCCTCCGGGACCGGCTGGCGCGGGGTCCGCTGCCGGCGGCCGCGGCCGTCGCGCTGCTCGACGAGATCGCGGCGGGGGTCGCGGTGCTGCACCGGCACGGGGTGGTGCACCGGGACCTGACGCCCGGCAACATCCTCTTCCGGTCGGGGCCGGGCGGCGAGCGGGTGCTCGTCGCCGACCTGGGGCTGGCCAAGGCCCTTGCCGCCGCCTCCGGGCTGACCGCCCGGGCGGGGACCCCCGGCTACATGGCGCCGGAGCAGGACGACCCGTTCGCGGTCGTCGACACCCGCGCGGACGTGTTCGGGCTGGGCCGCCTCGGGCTCCGGCTGCTCGGCGAGGCTCCGGCGCCGAATGGGCGCCGGACCGGCCGGCAGCAGCCGCGGCTGCGGGCCGGCGTGCCGCCCGGGGTGGCCGCGGTGCTCGGCCGGGCCACCGCCGTCCGGCCGGCCGACCGCTACCCGGACGCGGAGGCGTTCCGGGCAGCACTCCGGGCAGCCGCCGGGGCGCGGCTGCGACGGGCAGAAGCGCGTACCGCGGCCAGCGCCGGCCCGGGCGAGCCGGCCCACGCCGGGCCCCTCGGTGGCGCTGGCCCGCGGCCGCCCCGCCGGCGGCGGCTCGCCGCTTCGGGGGCGGTCGCGGTGGTGGTCGTCGCCCTGGGCGCCACCGCGGGCGACGCGGCCGGCCGCACCCCGACCGGCGCCGTGGGGCGCAGCGGCCCGCTCACCGTCGCCCTGCCGGTCGGCTGGCGGGCCGACGGCACCGGCTGGGCCGGGCAGTACGGCGACGACGGCGAGCTGGAACCGGCGCTGGTGGTGTCACCGGACCCGGGCCGCTGGGCGGCGGACCCGGCCGTGCCCGGCGCCTTCGTGGGCCTCTCCGCCAGCACGGCCCGCCGCACCACGCCCGAGGGCTTCCTCGCCGAACGCCCGCACGCGGACTGCGCCGCGGCACCGGTGCGGCGCACCCGGCAGGGCGGCGTCGACTGGGTGGTGGCAGCGTTCGCCTGCCCCGACGGGCGGCCGGTGATCGTCGAGGCCGCCGGGCGGGCCGCCCCGGCCGGTCTGCTCTACGTGCAGCTCACCCCGCCGCCGGGCAGCGGAGAGGACTTCGTCGACGCCCTGCTCGCCGGCGTGCGGGTCCGGTAGGCCGCCCGGTCAGACCACCACGACCGTGATCGGGTAGGTCCGGCCGTCCTGCGGGATGGTGACCACGACGGTGCCGGCCCGCACGAACCGGATGTCCACCACGCCGGCCTCGTAGCTGCGGGAGACCAGGTCCTCGCGGTCCACCGTGACCAGGCCCGGCCCGATGCCCCGGATTCGCAGCACCCCGCCGGTGGCGAAACAGAGCGACTTCAGCAGTGCCAGCTCGGTCTCGGCGAGGACCAGGTCGTAGCGCACCGCGCCGAGACAGGCGCTCGACAGCGCGGTCGACGCCGACGCGGGCGGCCGGACCGTCCGGCTCCGCGTCGGCGGGGACGGCGCGGGGCTGCGGCTCGGCCGCGTACCCGTGGATGGTTCTGAGACGGCGGTGGTGGTCGGTGGGGCGGCGCCGACGGTGCTGGCCGCCGGGGCCGGTGGTCGGACCGGCAGCGGCGAGACCGGGCGGTCGGCGCAGGCCGGCGTCCCGGCGGCGAGGACGACGAGTGCGGTGAGGGCACCGGCGGCGGGGGCGGCGCGTCGGCGGCCCCGGCGGAGCGGCTCAGCCATCGGACATCCGCCGTCGCACCTGCCGGCGGGCCTCATGGATCCGGGACTTCACGGTCCCCTCGGGCAGGTCGAGCAGGCCGGCGATCTCGCGGTAGCTCAGCCCGAGCACGTCCCGCAGGGTCACCGCCTCGGCGAGGTCGGGCGGGACCGCGTCGAGCGCGTCGAGCAGGTCGAGCCGGGTGCCGGCCACCACGCTGGTCCGCCGGGGGTCGGGTGGGTCGGGCAGCGGCACGCCGCCGGCCTCCAGCTGCCAGCGCCGGCGCAGCACCCGGTAGGTGGAGCGCGCCCGGTTGGCGGTGAGCCGGTACAGCCAGGTGTGGAACGACGACCGCTCCTCGAACCGCGTGATCCCGCGGGCCAGCGCCAGCAGCGCGTCCTGGCAGGCCTCCTCGGCGTCCTGGCGGTGGGGCAGCAGGCGGGCGCACTGGCGCAGCACCTCGGGCCGCACGGCGACCAGCAGCGCGTCGAGGGCTTTCCGGTCGCCGCGCGCGGCCGACCGGGCCAGCTCGTCGGTGCCGTCCGGGAGAGGCATCAGCGCGTCCAGTGCTCGCCGGTGGGCCGGGCCTCCAGGCTATGCCCGCCGGCGCCCGGACGACCCGGACGAGTCCGGCAGCCGACGCAACTTTCGGCTGTCTCGACCGGGTCGCCGGGGGAAACTCGGCTGACCGGCCGGCCGCCGCGCCCGTACCCTGCCGGCATGCTCGTCCCCGACCTGCCGCTGCGCACCGACCGCCTGCTGCTGCGCGCCTTCACCCCCGACGACCTGGCCGTGCTCCGCGACTACCGCGGCCGGCCGGAGGTCTGCCGGTACCTCTACCACGAGCCCTACGACGACGCGGCCGCCCGGGCGGCGGTGGACCGGGTGGTGCGGCGCACGGCGCTGCGCGCGCCGGGCGACGTGCTCAACCTGGCCGTCGTCCTGGCGGACACCGGCGAGTTCGTCGGCGACGTGCTGCTCAGCTGGACCAGCGGCGAGCACCGGCAGGGCGAGATCGGTTATGTCGCCCACCCGGACCACACCGGCCGGGGGTACGTGACGGAGGCGGCCCGGGAGATGCTGCGGCTCGGCTTCGACGGCCTCGGGCTGCACCGGATCGTCGGCCGGCTGGACGCCCGCAACACCGCCTCGGCGCGGGTGCTGGAGCGCCTCGGCATGCGGCGGGAGGCGCACCTGCGGGAGAACGAGTACGTCAAGGGCGAGTGGACCGACGAGGCCGTGTACGCCCTGCTCGCCCGCGAGTGGCGGGCCGTCGCGGCGCGCGTCTGAGCCCGGCGTACGCCGGCCCGGTCGCGCCCCGGTGAGGAGCGCGACCGGGCCGGCGGTGTGTCAGCCGGCGGCCTTGCGGGCCTTGACCGCGCTGTCGATCACGTCCCAGACCACGATCACGGCGGTGACCACGGTGGCGATCTGGGCCACGTCCTCCGCGCCGCCCTCCCGCAGCCAGGCGAACCGCTCGATCAGCGCCGGGTTGAGCAGCCGGTCGGTGAGCAGCAGCCAGACCAGCGGCGCCGCGAACGCCAGGTTGAGCGCGGCGTTGACCGCGACCAGCGGCCAGGTCCACCGGCCGGCCCGGTACTTCGCGATCTCCAGCCCCATCGTGGCGACCAGCACCACGATCAGCGTCGGCAGCCAGAAACTCCAGAGCGCCGGGTCGATCATCGGCAGCCGGGAGCCGTCGCCGGACAGCCAGGGCTGGAAGTGCTGCCAGGGCAGGAACGCGACGGCGACGAGCAGGAACACGATCGACGCGCAGCTGTCGACCAGGGTGACCCGCCGTTCCCGGGTCTCCTCGGGCAGCTGGTCGACCGTCCACTCGGGCAGGTTCAGCGAGGTGTCGGTGCGCTCCAGCACGGCGAAGCACAGGGTGACCCAGAAGGCGATCTGCACCGCCGTCTGCAACCCGCTCGCGACGCCCGCGCCGACGGCCGCGCCCGGCTCGCCGCCGACCGTCGCCTTGACCACGCCGGTCACCACGCCGACGATCGCCGGGATGAAGGTGAGCAGGGTCCGCAGCACCCGCCACCAGACCAGGAAGTAGCGCGGGCCGATGAGCTGGAGCGGGCGGTCGGTGTAGCGGGCGGCGAGCTGCTCGGGGTTGCCCAGCTCGGTGAGCACCTCCCGTTCGGCGGCGCCGCGGTCCTGCCCGCCGGCGGTCCGGTCCTCGATCATGTCCTCGATGGAGGCCCGCAGCTCGTCGGCGAGCTCCGCCCGGCGCTGCTGCGGCACGGCCCGCAGGGTGGCCGCGAGGTAACGGTCGGTCAGGGAGCTCATCGTCCCACTCCTTCGATCAGCCGGGTGACGGACGTCTGCACCGCGGTCAGGTCCTCGAGGAGACGGCCCAGCACCGCTTCGCCGTCGTCACTGGTGCGGTAGAACTTGCGCGGCCGGCTCTCCTCGGTGTTCCACTCGCTGGTCAGCAGCCCCTGCTCCTCCAGCCGCCGGAGCAGGGGATAGAGGGTGTTGGCGTCGACCGGAAAGCCGTGCGCGGCCAGCCGTTGCAGCAGCGCGTAGCCGTAGTCGGGTCGGCGCAGGGCGACCAGGCTGGCCACCACGACGGTGCCGCGTCGTAGCTCCTGGAGGTGGGTCCGGAGGACCTCGTCGCTCACCATGCAGCACACGATAGTGTGTGCCACACACTATGGGCAACCCGCACAGCATCGTGTGCGGCCGCACCATCGGGGCGGAGAGACCCGGGCCACCCTCGGCGCGGACGGTGGAGCCGGTCAGATCGCCTCGGTAGGGTGGGTCGGTCGACTCCGACGCAGCCTTGATCCACACCCCGGGGGGCGCCACGCATGGGCGATTCGTTCGCGCATCTGCACGTACACACCGAGTACTCGATGCTCGACGGGGCGGCCCGGCTCAAGGACCTCTTCGCCGAGGCCGCGCGGCTCGGCATGCCGGCGGTGGCGATCACCGACCACGGCAACATGCACGGCGCGAACGACTTCTACAAGCAGGCCATGGCCGCCGGGGTCAAGCCCATCCTGGGCGTCGAGGCGTACGTGGCGCCGGAGTCGCGCTTCCACAAGCAGCGGGTCAAGTGGGGCCGCCCGGAGCAGAAGAGCGATGACGTCTCCGGTAACGGCGCGATCACCCACATGACCATGTGGGCGGCGAACCGGGACGGCCTGCACAACCTGTTCAAGCTCAACTCGCGCGCCTCCATGGAGGGCCACTACGTCAAGTGGCCGCGGATGGACATGGAGCTGATCGCCGAGCACGCCGAGGGCATCATGGCCACCACGGGCTGCCCCTCCGGCGCCGTGCAGACCCGGCTGCGGCTCGGCCAGTTCGATGAGGCGCTCAAGGTCGCCGCCGCCTACCAGGACATCTTCGGCAAGGACAACTACTTCCTGGAGATCATGGACCACGGCCTCGACATCGAGCGCCGGGTCCGGGACGGGCTCACCGAGATCGCCCGCAAGCTGGACATCCCACCGGTGGTCACCAACGACTCGCACTACACCCACGAGGCGCAGGCCGAGGCGCACGACGTGCTGCTCTGCGTGCAGACCGGCAGCAACGTGGCCGACCCCAATCGTTTCCGCTTCGAGGGCGGCGGCTACTTCGTCAAGTCCGCCGACCAGATGCGCGCGGTCGACTCGTCCGAGCTGTGGCAGCAGGGCTGCCGCAACACCCTGCTGGTCGCCGAGAAGGTCGACCCGGCCGGGATGTTCGAGTTCCACAACCTGATGCCGCGGTTCCCGATCCCCGAGGGCGAGACCGAGGAGTCCTGGTTCCGCAAGGAGACGTTCGCGGGGTTGAAGCGGCGCTTCCCGAACGGCATCCCGGAGGGCCACGTCGTCCAGGCGGAGTACGAGCTGGGCGTCATCATCCAGATGGGCTTCCCGTCCTACTTCCTCGTGGTCGCCGACTTCATCCAGTGGGCGAAGAGCCAGGGCATCGCGGTCGGTCCGGGCCGCGGCTCGGCCGCCGGCTCGCTCGTCGCGTACGCCCTGGGCATCACCGACCTGGACCCGATCCCGCACGGCCTGATCTTCGAGCGGTTCCTCAACCCCGAGCGCATCTCGATGCCCGATGTCGACATCGACTTCGACGAGCGCCGGCGCGGTGAGGTGATCCGCTACGTCACCGACAAGTGGGGCGAGGACAAGGTCGCGCAGATCGCCACCTTCGGCACCATCAAGGCGAAGGCCGCGATCAAGGACTCGGCGCGGGTGCTCGGCTACCCGTACGCGGTGGGCGACCGGATCACCAAGGCCATGCCGCCCGCGGTGATGGGCAAGGACATCCCGCTCTCCGGCATCTTCGACCCGAAGCACCCGCGCTACGCCGAGGCCGGCGAGATCCGCGGCCTCTACGAGTCCGACCCGGACGTCAAGAAGGTCATCGAGACGGCGAAGGGCATCGAGGGTCTGATCCGGCAGACCGGCGTGCACGCCGCCGGCGTCATCATGTCCGCCGAGCCGATCATCGAGCACATCCCGCTGATGCGGCGGGACTCCGACGGCGTCATCATCACGCAGTTCGACTACCCGACCTGCGAGTCGCTCGGGCTGCTGAAGATGGACTTCCTCGGCCTGCGCAACCTCACGATCATCGACGACGCGGTCAAGAACATCCAGCTCAACCACGGCCAGGAGCTGGACCTGCTGGGCCTGCCGCTGGACGACAAGGCGGCCTACGAGCTGCTGGCCCGCGGCGACACCCTGGGCGTGTTCCAGCTCGACGGCGGGCCGATGCGCTCGTTGCTGCGGTTGATGAAGCCGGACAACTTCGAGGACATCTCGGCCGTGCTGGCGCTCTACCGGCCCGGCCCCATGGGCGTGGACTCGCACACCAACTACGCGCTGCGCAAGAACGGCCTCCAGGAGATCACGCCGATCCACCCGGAGCTGGAGGAGCCGCTGCGCGAGATCCTCGCCCCCACCTACGGCCTGATCGTCTACCAGGAGCAGGTGCAGCGCGCCGCGCAGATCCTCGCCGGCTACACGCTCGGCCAGGCCGACCTGCTGCGCCGCGCCATGGGCAAGAAGAAGAAGGAGATCCTCGACAAGGAGTTCATCCCGTTCCGGGACGGCTGCCGCGAGCGCGGCTACTCCGACGAGGCCATCCAGGCCGTGTGGGACGTCCTCGTCCCGTTCGCCGGCTACGCGTTCAACAAGGCGCACTCCGCCGCGTACGGGCTGGTGTCGTACTGGACCGCGTACCTCAAGGCGCACTACCCCGCCGAGTACATGGCCGCGCTGCTCACCTCCGTCGGCGACGACAAGGACAAGATGGCGCTCTACCTCTCGGAGTGCCGCCGGATGCGCATCCAGGTCCTCCCGCCGGACGTCAACACCTCGGCCGGGCCGTTCACCCCGGTCGGCGAGGACATCCGGTTCGGCCTGGCCGCCGTGCGCAACGTCGGCGCGAACGTGGTGGCGGCGATCATGCGGTGCCGGGAGGAGAAGGGCGACTACGCCGACTTCTACGACTTCCTGTCCAAGGTGGACGCGGTGGCCTGCAACAAGAAGACCATCGAATCGCTGATCAAGGCGGGCGCCTTCGACTCGCTGAAGCACACCCGCAAGGGCCTGCTCGCCGTGCACGCCGACGCCATCGACGCGTACGCCGACGTCAAGCGCAAGGAGGCCGTCGGCCAGTACGACCTGTTCGGCGCCGGCTTCGGCGACGTGGACAGCGGCGCGGGCAGCACCACGGTCATGCCGGTCATCGGCGAGAGCGAGTGGGACAAGCGGGACAAGCTCGCCTTCGAGCGCGAGATGCTCGGCCTCTACGTCTCCGACCACCCGCTCTTCGGCCTGGAGCACGTGCTCGGCGCGGCGGCGGACACCACCATCGCCGCGCTGTCCGAGGAGGGCACCGTGCCGGACGGCGCGGTGGTCACCCTGGCCGGCATCCTCTCCGGCGTGCAGCGCCGGGTCACCAAGCAGGGCCGGGCCTGGGCCTCGGCCACGCTGGAGGACCTGGCCGGCGGGGTGGAGACGCTCTTCTTCCCCAACACCTACGAGGTGATCGGGCAGTACATCGCCGAGGACGCCATCGTGGTGGTGAAGGGGCGGGTCGACCGCCGCGACGACACGCCGCGGATCATGGCCATGGACATGTCCATGCCGGACATCAGCAGCAACCCGGCGAACAAGCCGGTCACCCTCACCATCCCGGTGCACCGCTGCACGCCGCCGCTGGTGGAGAAGCTCAAGGAGACCCTGGTGCTGCACCCGGGCGACACCGAGGTGCACGTCAAGCTGCTCAACGGCGGCAAGGTCACCACGCTGCGCCTCGGCCCGTTCCGGGTGGCCGCCACGACCGCGCTGATGGGCGACCTGAAGAGCGTCCTCGGCCCGGCCAACGTGAGCTGACCGCGCCGGGTGCCGATGGTCGGCAACTCTCGCCGATCCGGCGGGCATTTGTCGTTATCGTGGGGAAATGTCCCGTAGTCCGTTGCTGGCCGCCATGTCGGTCCTGTTCCTGTCGGCCGGGCTCGTCGCCTGCACCGTCCGGGCACCCGCTACGGAGGCGCTGACCAGCCCGTCCGCCGCCGCCTCGCCGAGTGCGAGGTTCGGGCCGCTGGTGGCGGGCATGCCGACGTACCCGGCGGCCGGAAACGTGTACGCCGCGGCCGGCGCCGACCAGCTCGCCGCCCAGGTCCGCGGCGACCGGCCGTTGGTCTACGTGCCGAACACCAAGAGCAACGACGTCTGGGTGATCGACCCCAGCACCTACCAGGTGGTGGACAAGTTCCCTGGCGGTCCCGAGCCGCAGCACGTGGTGCCCTCCTACGACCTGCGCACCCTCTACGTGGCATCCAGCCAGGTTCCCCGGGGCGGCCTGGTCCCGATCGACGCGCGGACCGGCAAGCCGGGCCCGTTCCGGAAGCTCGACGACGTCTACAACCTCTACTTCACACCCGACGGCAAGCAGGCGATCGTGGTCGCCGAGGCGTACCAGCGGCTGGACTTCTACGACGTGAAGACCTGGCAGCGGGTGCGGTCGGTCCGGTTCCCCGAGTGCGGCGGCATCAACCACATGGACTACGCCGCCGACGGCAAGACGATGCTGTTCAGCTGCGAGTTCGCCAACCGGATGCTGGTGCTGGACACCGCGAGCCTCCGCAAGCTGCGCGAGTTCCGGCTCACCGAGGCGGCCGACGGCATGCCCCAGGACACCCGGCTCACCCCCGACGGGCAGCACTTCCTGGTCGCGGACATGCACGCCAACGGGGTGTACGTCTTCGACGGCCGGGCCACCCGGCAGACCGGGTTCATCCGCACCGGCCGGGGTGCCCACGGCATCTACTTCAACCGCGAGTCCACGCTCGCTTACGTCACCAACCGGGACGAGGGCAGCGTGACCGTACTCGATCTGGCCGGCCTGAAACCCAGGACGACCTGGCGGGTCCCCGGCGGCGGCAGTCCGGACATGGGCGGCCTCTCGGCGGACGGCAAGCAGCTCTGGCTCTCCGGGCGGTACCACGACGAGGTGTACGTGCTGAGCACGGAGACCGGCAAGCTGCTGGCACGAATACCGGTCGGCCGGGGACCGCACGGCCTGACCATCTGGCCGCAGCCCGGCCGCTACTCGCTCGGGCACACCGGGAACATCCGGTAGGGCTACCCCCGCCCCGGCCGGGACGGCCGCGGCACCCGGCTCACACCGGCCGGTATTCGACCTCCGGCCGCCCCGGGGTGCCGTAGCGGGGGGCGCGGACCGCGCGGTCGGCGGAGACCAGGTACTCCAGGTAGCGCCGGGCGGTCACCCGGGAGATCCCGGTGCGGTGGCCGACCTCGGTGGCGGAGAGCCCACCGTCGCCGAGGGCGGCCAGCACGGTGTGCAGGGTCTGCTCGTCCAGCCCCTTGGGCAGCGTGTGCCGGGTCGCCCCGCGCAGGGTGGCGAACATCCGGTCCACCTCGTGCTGGGCGCCCACCTCGCCGTCGGCGAGGGCCTGCCGCCGGTACTCGGCGTACCGCTCCAGCTTGTCGCGGAACGCGGCGAAGGTGAACGGCTTGAGCAGGTAGTGGGTCACCCCGAGGGACACCGCCGTGCGGACCACGGCGAGGTCCCGCGCCGAGGTCACCGCCAGCACGTCGACGCTGCTGCCCGCCGCCCGCAGGGCCCGGCACACGTCCAGGCCGTGCAGGTCGGGCAGGCGGAAGTCGAGCAGGACCAGGTCGACGTCCGTGCCGCCGCGCTGGCGCAGCGCGGCCATCGCATCCCGCGCGGTGTGCGCCACCCCGACCACCACGAAGCCGGGCACCCGTTCGGTGTACGCCTTGTGCGCCTCGGCGAGCAGCGGCTCGTCCTCGACCACCAGCACCCTGATGTCGCTCATCGGGCTGCCCTCGGCACCGGCAGCCGGACGGTGAACAGCGTCTCCCCGTCGTCGGTGCGGGTCACCTCCGCGGCGCCGCCGTGCCGGCGGGCCACCTGCCCGACCAGCGCCAGGCCGAGCCCCCGGCCGGCGCTCTTGGTGGACCAGCCGCGGCGGAACGCGTCCGCCACCCGGTCCGGGTCCAGCCCGGGGCCGCTGTCGCCGACGCGGACCACCAGTTCGTCGTCGACCGCGCCGACGAAGACCCGGACCCGGCGCGGCGGCGGGGCGCCGGCGACCGCCTCGAGGGCGTTGTCGACCAGGTTGCCGACCACGGTGAGCAGGTCGGTGGTGGGCAGCGGGCTGTCGTCGAGCCGGCAGTCCGGCTCGATCACGAGGTCCACGCCGCGCTCGCCGGCCTGCGCCGACTTGCCGAGCAGCAGGGCGGCCAGCGCCGGTTCGGTCACCGCACCGACCACCCGGTCGGTGAGCTGCTGGGCGAGCGCCAGGTCGCGGGTGGCCAGGCGGACCGCCTCGTCGGTGCGGCCCAACTCCACGAGGGTGAGCACGGTGTGCAGGCGGTTCGCCGACTCGTGGGTCTGCGCCTGGAGCGCCTCGGTGAGGGCGCGGACCGAGTCCAGCTCGCTGGCCAGGTTGCGCAGCTCGGTCTGGTCGCGCAGGGTCAGCACGGTGCCGAGCGCCGCTCCCTCGAAGCGGGTGGTCCGCTGGTTGGCCACCAGCACCCGGTCGCCGGCCAGGACCGGCTCGTCGTGCGCGTCCCGGCCGGAGCCGAGCAGTTCGGCCACCGCCGGCGGCAGGTGGATCCCGCTGACCGGCCGGTCGGTCACGGCCGCGTCGTCGGCCAGCCCGAGCAGGCGCCGGCCCTCGTCGTTGACCAGCGCCACCCGGCGGTCCCGGGTCAGCACCACCAGCCCCTCGCGGACGGAGTGCAGGACGGCGTCGTAGTACTCGTACATCCGGGTCATCTCGCCCGGCCCGAGGCCGTGCGTCTGCCGGCGCAGCCGGCGGCTGAGCAGCCAGGAGCCGGTGGCCGCCAGGGCCAGGGCGGGTGCGGCGGCGCCGAGCAGCACCGGCACCTGGGCGAGCAGCTTGCGGTTGATCGCCCGCGTGGTGATGCCCACCGAGACCAGCCCGATGATCCGGTGCTCGTCGTCGTACACGGGGACGACCGCGCGCACCGACTCGCCGAGCGTGCCGACGTTGGTGATCGTGAACGGCTCGCCGGACAGCGCCGGGCCGATGTCGCCGATGAACGGCTGCCCGATCCGGTCCGGGTTCGGGTGCGAGTAGCGGGTCCGGTCCGGGGCCATCACCACCACGAAGTCCGTTCCGGTGGCCACCCGGGTGGCCTCCGCGTACGGCTGGAGGGTGGCCTGCGGGTCGGCGGCCGTGAGGGCCGCGCGGACGTTGGGGGAGCCGGCGACCGCCTGCGCCACGGCCAGCACCTCGTCCTTCGCGGCCTGCCGGGAGTCGCTGCGGGCGAGCCAGACGGCGCCGGCCGCGCCCGCCAGGACGAGCAGCGTCACCACCACCGCCTGGAGGGCGAAGAGCTGCCCCGCGATGCTCCACTGCCGTCGGGCCACCGATCCCCTCCTCCCGCCCGGTCGTCCCGCAAGTCTGGCGCACCCGCCCGGTCCGGTTTCGGCCGCGAGCCGCGGAGGTGAACAGAATGAACGCAAGCGTGCCCTGCGCTGAGACCGGGGTCACATTGTCAGGATGGACACCACCACCACAACCACCCCCGAGGCCGCCCGGCCCGCGCGCCGGGACCGGACCCGGTACCTCTACCTGGCGGTCATCGTGGCCGTCCTCGCCGGCATCGTGGTCGGCCTCGCCGCACCCGAAGTCGGCAAGGAGTTGAAGCCGCTGGGCACCGGCTTCGTGAACCTGATCAAGATGATGATCAGCCCGGTCATCTTCTGCACCATCGTCCTCGGCGTCGGGTCCGTCCGGCAGGCGGCCCGGGTCGGCAAGGTCGGCGGCCTCGCGTTGGGCTACTTCCTGCTCATGTCGACGGTGGCGCTGGCCATCGGCCTGGTGGTCGGCAACATCATCCACCCCGGCTCGGGCCTGAACCTCGGCCCGGAGGTGGCCGACGCGGGCAAGTCCGCCGCCGGCGGGGAGAGCGGCGACACCGTCGAGTTCCTGCTCGGCATCATCCCGACCTCGCTGTTCTCTGCGCTGACCGAGGGCTCGGTGCTCCAGACCCTGCTCGTGGCCCTGCTGGTCGGCTTCGCCGTCCAGGCCATGGGCCGGCGCGGTGAGCCGGTGCTGCGCGCCGTGGAGGTGATCCAGCGCCTCGTCTTCAAGGTGCTGGCGATGATCATGTGGGTTGCCCCGATCGGCGCCTTCGGCGCGATCGCCGCCGTGGTCGGCGCGACCGGCGTGGACGCGCTGACCAGCCTGGCCCAGATCATGCTCGGCTTCTACGCCACCTGCCTGATCTTCGTGATCGTGGTGCTCGGCACGCTGCTGCGGCTGGTGTCGGGCGTCTCGATCTTCTCCCTGCTGCGTTACCTGGGCCGGGAGTTCCTGCTGATCCTGTCCACCTCGTCGTCGGAGTCGGCGCTGCCCCGGCTGATCGCCAAGATGGAGCACTTCGGCGTCAGCAGGCCGGTCGTCGGCATCACCGTGCCCACCGGCTACTCCTTCAACCTCGACGGCACCGCCATCTACCTGACGATGGCCGCGCTGTTCATCGCCGACGCGCTGGGCAAGCCCATGGCGGTCGGCGAGCAGATCGGCCTGCTGGCCTTCATGGTCATCGCCTCGAAGGGCGCGGCCGGCGTGACCGGCGCCGGCCTGGCCACCCTGGCCGGCGGCCTCCAGTCGCACCGCCCGGACCTGGTCGACGGCGTCGGGTTGATCGTCGGCATCGACCGGTTCATGTCCGAGGCCCGGGCGCTGACCAACTTCGCCGGCAACGCGGTGGCCACCGTGCTGGTCGGCACCTGGACCGGCGAGTTCGACCGGGCGCAGGCCGCGGCCGTGCTCAGCGGCCAGCGCCCGTTCGACGAGGCCACCATGCTCGACGACAACGACCGGGCCGACGAGGTCCCCGAGCCGGTCCCGGCGCCGCGCCGGGCCGCCCTGGCCGACACACCGTCCTGAGTCGACCGCCCGGCCGGGCCCGTCGGACCCATCGTCCGGCGGGCCCGGCGGCGCGGGCGGGGACCACGAGGCGGGGATTGGCCGTCCCGGTGGCCGGCGGTGATCGTTAGCGTCGGTGGCATGGATCTGGAGCAGGCGCAGAAGCTGTGGCAGCCGGAGGCCGGCTGGCTGAACACCGCCACCTACGGGCTGCCGCCCGACCCGGCCTGGACGGCGGTGCAGCGCGTGCTCGCCGACTGGCGGGCCGGGCGGGTCTCCTTCGAGGGCTGGGGCGAGTCGGTCGGCCGGGCCCGCGCCGCGTTCGCCCGGCTGGTCGGGGTGGCCCCGGCGGACGTGGCGATCGGCAGCACGGCTTCGCAGTTGCTCGCCCCGGTGGCCGCCGCGCTGCCGGCGGGCGCCACGGTGGTCGTCCCGGAGGTGGAGTTCACCTCCAACCTCTTTCCCTGGCTGGCGCAGGAGGAGCGGGGCGTCCGGGTCCGCACGGTGCCGCTGGCCGGTCTGGTCGACGCGATCGACGCCGACACCGACCTGGTCGCGTTCAGCCTCGTGCAGTCCGCGGACGGCACCGTCGCCCCGTACGAGACGATCGTGGCGGCGGCCCGGGCGCACGGCGCCCTTGTCGCGGTGGACGCCACGCAGGCCGCGGGCTGGCTGCCCTTCGACGCCGCGCTGGCCGACGTGGTCGCGGTGGCCGCGTACAAGTGGTTGATGGCCCCCCGCGGCGCGGCGTTCGCCTACCTGGCCCCGGCGCTGCGCGAGCGGCTGCGTCCCGACGCGGCCGGCTGGTACGCGGGCCAGGACCCGCAGTCGTCCTACTACGGCCCGCCGCTGCGGCTGGCCGAGGACGCCCGACGGTTCGACATCTCGCCGGCCTGGTTCAGCTACGTCGGGGCGGCGCCCGCCCTGGAACTGCTCGCCGAGATCGGGCTGCCCGCCGTGCACGCCCACGACGTGGCGCTGGCCAACCGGTTTCTGGCCGGACTCGGCCGGCCGCCCGGCGACAGCGCGATCGTCAGCGTCGAGGTGCCGGACGCGCAGGAGAGGCTGGCCCGGGCCGGGGTGCGCGCGGCGGTCCGCGCCGGCCGGGTCCGGGCCTCATTCCACCTCTACACCACCGAGGAGGACGTCGACTTGGCGCTGAACGCCCTGGCGGGCTGACCGGGTCAGTCCCTCGTGATGCGAACCTTCGTTGTCGTCGTGCCGTACCGCTCTCGGAAGTAGAAGGAGTCGTAGCCCCAGGCGTTGGCCGTCACCTCCATCGGCCCGGTGCGGTACGGGCCGTTGGAGACCGCCGTCCCCTGCCACGGTGCCGTGACACCCGGCTCGCAGCGGAAGGAGGTGTAGAGGTTTCCCTCGTAGGTGATCCCCTTGATCTGCTGCGCCGTGAAGCCGTACAGCTCGATGTCCGTCGCCCGGTTGCAGGCCACCATGCCGCTCAACGTGACCGACCCGTCGGAGCCGACGGTGCCGGTCGCGTCGACGGTGACGGCCAGCGTCAGGATCGGTGGGGGCGGCGGGTTGTGCACGACGATGTGCCCCGTGTCGGGTTCGCCGGTGCCTTCGCAGTACTGCTCGAAGGTCGCGTCGAGATCCTGCAGGTAATTGGGGCTCGCCATGGTGATTTCGTTGATCACGAACGATCCGGTGAGGGTGTTGCAGCCCCAGCCGTTCCCGCCGAAGGCGAGCCCGGGTGTGCCGGGTTCCCGAAAGGAGTTCCGGGTGGCGCCGGTGTACGTGCCGACCGTCAGTTCCTGCCCGTAGGGCGCGCCGAGCTCGATGGACCAGTTGTCGCCGTTGCTTCCGTTGATCTGGACGTAGATCTGGTTCCGGTCGTCGGACGAGTCGGCGAGCATGGTGGCGTCGACGCCGACGGCGTACGACCGTTCCTCGGCGCCCGGGTTGAGCACCAGGTCGAGGGAGCCCGACTCCGCCGGGTGTGCCTGGGCGGCCGATGGCGCGACGAGCAGTCCGCACACCGTGACGGTAGTCAGAAGGGCCGCCCCGAGGCGGCGCGGACTGCGCTTCATCTGGTGTCCCCCGGCCCGGTGGCTCTCCTGGAGCCTCTTCTCTCGGTCGGGTCGACGCTAGGACCCGCGGAAGGCCGGGAGCAATCAGCAGCACGCCGCCGCGCGTCCGGGTCCGCGCTGGTGACAGAAATGGCCACATCGGCGCTCAACGATTAGGGTCGACTCTGCCCAGGGCACCCCGGGGCCGGGCGGCGGGTTCCAGGCGAAGGGCCGAAAGGGACATACATCCGTCCACGATGGCCTGTCCGTCGGGGCCCGAGCGCCCGCGCCGGCATGGCTCTTTGCCCGGATGATGCCAGGAACGGCGCGGCATCCGATCGCGTCAGGCCAGGTGGCCGCCGATCTTCGTGTAGCCGCGCAGCAGGTCGCGAGAGATGATCAGCCGCTGCATCTCGTCGGTGCCCTCGAAGATCCGGTACAGCCGGACCTGCCGGTACCAGCGCTCGATCGGCAGTTCCCGGGTGTAGCCCATGCCGCCGTGGATCTGGAGCACCCGGTCGACCACCCGGTTCACCATGCCGGCGCCGTAGAGCTTGCCCATCGAGGAGGCGTGCCGCGGGTCCAGACCCTGGTCGACCGTCCACGCCGACCGCAGCACCAGCCAGCGGGCCGCCTCCAGCTCGGTCTCCGAGTCGGCGATCATCCACTGGATCGCCTGGTTGGTGCCGATCTTCGCGCCGAAGGTCTCCCGGGTGTTGGCGTGGTCGATGGCCATCTGGAGGGCCCGCTCGGCGATGCCGATGGCGTGCGAGGGGATGGTGTAGCGGCCCTTGCCGATCCACTCCATGCCCAGCGTGAAGCCCTGGCCGATCTCCCCGAGGATGTTGCGGTGCGGCACGCGTACGCCGTCGAAGATCAGCGACGCCGGCCCGCCCTCGCCCATGGTCTGGATGAACTCCGACCGCCAGCCCATCGCCCGGTCCACCAGGAACGCGGTCGCGCCGCCGTTGCGGGCGCCCTTCTCCGGGTCGGTCACCGCCACCACGATGGCGAAGTCGGCGTCGTTGCCGTTGGTGATGAACGTCTTCTCGCCGTCGAGAACCCAGTCGTCGCCGTCGCGGCGGGCGCGCAGCTTGATGTTCGCGGCGTCCGAGCCGGCGCCGGGTTCGGTGATCGCGAAGCAGGAGATCCGCTCACCCTCGATGGTGGGGAGGAGGAACTCGCGCTTCTGCTCCTCGGTGGCGTGGAACAGGATGTTGTCGGCCTCGCCGCCGAAGCGGAACGGCACGAAGGTGCGGCCCAGCTCGGTCCAGATCAGCGACTGGAGCACCGCGGGCAGGTCCATCCCGCCGTACTCCTCGGGGGTGGCCAGGCCCCAGAAGCCGAACTTCTTCGCCTTGAGCTGCAACTCGCGCAGCTCGGAGCGGTCCAGGCCGGGCTGGTGGGCGCGCTCGCGGCGCAGCACCTCCTGCTCCAGCGGCAGCACCTCGCGGGTGACGAAGGCGCGCACGGTGTCCCGGACGTCCCGTTCCTCGTCGGACAGTGCGAAGTCCACGATGCTCCCTCGGTCGGCGTGGCGACCGTCGCGGGCGGCGGCGGTCGCTCTTAAACTAGCGGTGTAAGTTTTCATCCGTCCAGACCCCTCCTTCCGCCGACGCGGTGACTCCCGGCCCGGGTGCGCACCGATAGGGTGCGTCAGCAGGTGATTCCGACGGGGGAGGGTGGTTTGTCGGAGCTGGTCCGGGAACGGGTGCGGGGAGTGGCCGGCAACCCGGCGACGCCGCCGGAGCTGCTGGTGCGGATGCTCGACCACGGGCCGGCCGGTCAGGCGGTGCTGATCTTCCGCGCCCACCTGCCCGACGAGGTCTGCCGCGCGGCGGCGGCGCATCCGGACGTACGGATCCGGCTGTCGCTGGCCGACAGCTGGCACGCCACCCCCGAGCAGCGCGCCCTGCTCGTCGACGACGCCCGTCCGGCGGTCCGCACGGCGCTCGCCGCCGGGCCGGATCTCTTCCGGGCCACGCCCGACCCGCTGCCCGAGCCGACGTACGCCCGCCTCGCCGCGGATCCCGTCACGCGGGTCCGCGAGGCGGTGGCCGACTCGTGGCAGTGCCCGCCGAGCGTCCGCGCCCGGCTGGTCGGCGACCCGGACCCGGTGGTGCGGATCTCCGCGTACGCCCGCTGGGCCGACCCGCCCGAGGAGGTCACCGACCGGCTGCTCGCCGACCCCGACGTCCGCCGGGCGGTGGCCCGGCGCGCCTGCCGGCACCGGCCCGAGCTGCTGGCCGAGGTGCTCGACGCGACGTGGTCCGACGGCTGGGAGCTGTCCGCCGTCGCCATCGACGCGCGGCTGGACCGGGCGTCGGCCGAGCGGCTGGCCCGCCACGGGGACACGGGCGTGCGCGCGGCCGTGGCCGAGAATCCGCACCTGCCCCGGGACCTCGTCGATGAACTGTCGGTCGATCCCGATCCGAAGGTCCGGCTGCGGCTCTCGCTCCGTCCCGGCCTGACCGAGGCCGAGCGTGCCGCCGTCGACTACCGGGTGCGCCCCACGGACCGGCTCACCCCGGCCCGCTGGGTGCTCGATTGTCGGGACGACCCCGACGCGCTCGACGTGGCCGTCCGTTCCGCCCACATCGGACTGCGGCGCAGCGCCGCGTACAGCCCGCACCTGCGGCCGGACCAGGTGGCGCGGCTCGCCGCCGACGAGGACTTCGCGGTCCGGCTGCTCCTCTGCGAGAACCACGACGGGGTCCCGGGGGACGTTCTGCTCGCCACCTATCTGGAGGCCCAGGTGATCACCGCGGGCATGCTGGTCGGGCGACCGAACTTCCCGCGCGTCGGGCTGGCCCGCCTGGCCGACTCCGCCGACCCGCGGGCGCGGATGCTCGTCCGTCACGATCCGGAGGCCCCGGCGGACCTCATCGACCGGCTCAGCCGCGATCCGGACGAGCACGTCCGGTGGAGCGTGGCCGCCGACCCCCGCCTGCAGCCCGACCGGCTGGCCGAGCTGCTGGACGATCCCGCCACGACCGGCGCCGCGGCCCGCAACCCCAACCTGTCCGCCGACCACATCGAGCGGATTCTCGCCGAGGCGGGGATCCTGGGCGCCGCCGCGACCTCGCGGACCGGGGAGGTCTGACGTGCCCCGTCCCCGCCAGGCCCTGCTGAACCGGGACCGGATCGTCGAGACCGCGCTCGCGCTGATCGACGCCGACGGTCTCGGCGCGCTCTCCACCCGCCGCCTGGCCGCCGCGCTCGGCGTGCAGGGCCCCTCGCTCTACAACCACTTCGCCACCAAGGACGAGATCCTCGACGCCGTGGCGGACAGCGTCACCGGCACGGTCGACGTGAGCGTCTTCGACCGGTACGACTGGGTCGAGGCGCTGCGCCGCTGGGCCCGCTCCTACCGGGAGGCGCTGGCCGCGCACCCGAACATCGTCCCCTACCTGGCGCAGGGCCCGGGCCGCCGGCCGGCCGCGCTGGCGATGGCCGACGCCGTCTACGGCGCGCTGGTCCGGGCGGGCTGGCCACCGGCCCGGGCCACCCACATCGGCGCCGCGCTGCGCTACTTCGTGGCCGGGTCGGCGCTCGGCTCGTTCGCCCGCGGCTTCGTCGAGGACCCGGAGTTGTACGCGGCCCACCCGCACCTCACGCAGGCCCACCGGCTGCGCGGCCACCAGCGCAGCGTCGACGAGGGCGCGTTCACCCTCGGCCTGGACGCGTTGCTGCACGGGCTCGCCGCCGAGTACGCCCGGACGGTGGCCCCTCTGGAACGCGGCGGCGGTCCGGGGTAGCGTCAAAACTCCCACTGCTAGTTTCCCGCCCCCGAAGGGACGCCATGGATCTCGCCGACGCGCCCCCCGCCCTGCTGGTCCGCCGTCATCTGCACGTCGCCGGGGACTGGGTCGACCCGGCGGACGGCGGGACGATCCCGGTCGAGAACCCGGCCACCGGGGAGATCATCGGGCAGGTCCCCGCCGGCACCCCGGCCGACGTGGACCGGGCCGTCGCCGCCGCCCGGGCCGCCTTCCCCGGCTGGGCCGCCACGGCCCCCGACGAACGGGCCGCCCACCTCGACCGGCTGCACGCCGCGCTCGCCGCCCGGGCCGACGAGATCGCCCGCACCGTGGCCCTCGAACTGGGCACCCCGCTCAAGCTCGCCACCCGGGTGCAGGCCGGACTGCCGCTGACGGTGCTCCGCAGCATGGTGGACCTCGCCGCCCGCCCGCCGGCCGAGGAGACCATCGGCAACTCGCTCGTCGTCCGCCAGCCGGTCGGCGTGGTCGGCGCGATCACCCCGTGGAACTACCCGCTGCACCAGGTGGTCGCCAAGGTGGCCCCGGCCCTCGCCGCCGGCTGCACGGTGGTGCTCAAGCCCAGCGAGCTGACCCCGCTCACGGCGTACCTGCTCTTCGACGCGGTCACCGAGGCCGGGCTGCCACCCGGGGTGGTCAACCTGGTGCCCGGCACCGGGCCGGTGGTCGGCGAGGCCCTGGCCGCCCACCCCGACGTCGACCTCGTCTCGTTCACCGGCTCCACGGCCACCGGCCGGCGGATCGCCCACCTGGCCGCCGACCGGATCGCCCGGGTCGCCCTGGAACTCGGCGGCAAGTCGGCCAACGTGATCCTCGCCGACGCCGACCTGCCGACCGCCGTCAAGGTCGGGGTCGGCAACGCGCTGCTCAACTCCGGCCAGACCTGCACGGCCTGGACCCGGATGCTGGTCCACCGCGACCGTTACGCCGAGGCGCTGGACCTGGTCGCGGCGGCCGTGGCCGGCTACCGGCCGGGCGACCCGTTCGACCCGGCCACCCGGCTCGGCCCGCTGGTCTCCGCCGCCCAGGCCGAGCGGGTCCGCGGGCACGTCGACCGCGCCCTCGCCGACGGCGCCCGGCTCGTCGCCGGCGGTCCGGACGCGCCGCTGCCGCCGCGCGGGCACTTCGTCGCGCCCACCGTCTTCGCCGACGTGCACCCGGACAGCGCCCTCGCGCAGGAGGAGGTCTTCGGCCCGGTGCTCGCCGTCATCCCGTTCGCCGACACCGACGAGGCGGTCGCCATCGCCAACAACTCCCGGTACGGGCTGGCCGGCGCGGTCTGGTCCGCCGACGAGGAGGCGGCGCTGGCCGTGGCCCGGCGGCTGCGTACCGGCCAGGTGGACGTCAACGGCGGCGCCTTCAACCCGCTCGCCCCGTTCGGCGGCTACAAGCAGTCCGGCCTCGGCCGTGAGCTGGGCGGGTACGGCGTCGAGGAGTTCACCGAGCTGAAGGCGATCCAGCGGTGAGGGCACTCGTCGTCCGCGGCCGGGGCGCCACGCCGGCCGTCGAGGAGGTACGCCTGCCCGACCCCGGCCCCGGCGAGCTGCGGGTCCGGATCCGCGCCGCCGGCATCTGCCACTCCGATCTGGCCATGGTGGACGGCACCGTGGCGCCCGCGTACCCGCTGGTGCTCGGGCACGAGGCGACCGGCGTGGTGGCCGAGGCCGGGCCCGGCACCCGGCTGCCCGTCGGCACGCCCGTGGTGCTCAACTGGGCGCCCGCCTGCCGCGCCTGCTGGCACTGCCGGCACGGCGAGCCCTGGCTCTGCGCCGCCAACACCGGTGCCTCGGTGGCCCGGGGGCAGACCGCCGACGGCGGCCCGCTCCAGGTCACCCTGGGTCTCGGCGCGCTCGCCGAGGAGGTGGTGGTGCCCGAGCGGGCCGCCATCGCGGTCCCGCCCGGCCTGCCGCCGGAGCAGGCCGCGCTGCTCGGCTGCGCGGTGCTCACCGGCACCGGCGCGGTCCGCAACACCGCCCGGGTCGCGCCCGGCGAGTCGGTCGCGGTGATCGGCCTCGGCGGGGTCGGCCTCGCCGTGCTCACCGCCGCCCGGCGGGCCGGCGCGGGCCCGATCCTCGCCGTCGACGTGGCCGAGGCGAAGCGGGATCTGGCCCTCGCCGCCGGGGCCACCGACTTCCTCCGCTCCGACGACACCCTGGCCAAGGAGGTGCGGGCGCGCACCGAGGGTCGCGGCGTCGACCACGCCTTCGAGTGCGTCGGCCGGTCCGTCACCATCCGCGCCGCCTGGCGCTGCACGCGACGCGGGGGAGCGGTCACGGTGGTCGGCATGGGCGCCAAGGACGACCTGCTCAGCCTGTCGGCGCTGGACATCTTCCACTCGGCGCGCACCCTGCGCTCCTCGGTCTACGGCTCCTCCGACCCGGACCGGGAGGTGCCGGAGCTGGCCGGCGCGCTCGCCGACGGCAGCCTGGACCTGGCGCCCCTGGTGAGCGGCGCCATCCCCCTCGACGAGGCGCCCGTGGCGCTGGACCGGCTGGCCCGGGGCGAGGGCGCACGCTGGGTGGTCACCTTCCCGGACTGACCTCGGGCCCGCCCTCGATCAGCGCGGCGATCCCGTCGAGCAGCCGGCGCAGGCCGAAGTCGAAGACCGTCTCCAGATCCACGTCGACGCCGCCGCTGGTCAGGGCGTCCATGGTGGCCAGCCCGCCGCCGGCCATCAGCTGCTGGAACGTGGCCTGCTGGCGCTCCACCCACTGGTCGTGGGTGAGGCCGGTGTCCTGCTCCGCCCGCGCGCCCATCTCCAGGTTCGTCGCGATGCCCTTCACGTACGCCATCAGGGTGATCGCCACGTGCCAGCGCACCTGCCGGTCCAGGCCCAGCCCGGCGGTGGCCCGCAGGGCCCGGTCGGTGTGCGCCATGCCGTGCGGCAGCGGCTGCGGCCGGGCGATCGAGATGACGTGCGGCACCCAGGGGTGCCGCCGGTAGACGGCCCACTGCGCCCGGGCCAGCACGTCCAGGCGGGCGCGCCAGCCGGCCGGCTCGGCGTCCGGCAGCGGGGCGCCGGCCAGCACCGCGTCGGCCATCGCCAGGATCAGCTCGTCGCGACCGCGCACGTGCCGGTAGAGCGACATGGTGGCCACACCCAGCTCGGCGGCGATCTGCCGCATGGACACCGCGGCCAGGCCGCCCTCGTCGGCCAGTGCCAGCGCGGTGCGCAGCACCCGTTCCCGGCTCAGCTCCGGCTCCGCCCGCGCCGGCTCCCGCCGTGGCGGGGCGACCACGGTGCCGGCACCGGGCCGGGTCAGCACCAGCCCCTCGGCGCGGAGCAGGGCGAGCACCCGGGTCGCGGTGGCGATGGCCACCCCGTGCTCGCGGGTGAGCTGACGGGCCGAGGGCACGCGGTCGCCCGGCCGCAGCTCGCCCAGGTCGATCCGACGGCGGATCTCCGCGGCGATCCGCCGGTACGGCGGCTCCTGACCCCGATCGCGCTGCGACATCCCGAAAGCGTACTAGTACACCCGCTCGGCAGGGTGCCCCGGAACGGGCAGCGTACTAGGTCGCCGGCAGCGCCGGGGCGCGCCGGACCCTAGCGTCCTCCCGGTAACCGGTGGACGGTGTACGCGCGAACTCGGGAGAACACCATGAACGACAGGACCGTGCTCATCTCCGGCGCCGGCGTGGCCGGCCCCGCCCTCGCCTTCTGGCTGCGCCGGCACGGCTTCGCCGTGACCGTGGTGGAACGCGCCGACGGTCTGCGGCCCGGCGGTCAGGCGGTCGACGTGCGGGGGACCGCCCGGGAGGTGGTCGACCGGATGGGGCTGACCGCCCGGGTCCGGGCCGAGACCCTCCGGGAGAAGGGCATGGCGTACGTGGGCGAGCGGGGCGCGGTGCGCGCCCGGCTGCCGGTGCACGCCTTCGGTGGGGAGGGCATGGTGGCCGACATCGAGATCGAGCGCGGCGACCTGGCCCGGCTGCTGTACGAGGCGACCCGGGACGACGTCGAGTACGTCTTCGACGACTCGATCGAGACGCTGGAGCAGACCGGGGACGGGGTCCGGCTCACCTTCGACCGCTCCGCCCCGCGCACCGTCGATCTGGTGATCGGGGCGGACGGCTCGCACTCCCGCACCCGGGCCCTCGCGTTCGGCCCCGAGTCGGCGTACGTCCGGCCGCTCGGCGCGTACCTGGCGTACTTCTCCACCCCGTACCGGGACGAGACCGGCTGGTTCCTGCTGCACAACGCCCCCGGCGGCCGGGTGGTCGGCACCCGCCCGACCCGCGACGGCCGGACCGCCGCCTTCTTCAGCTTCCGCTCCGGCGAACTCGACGTGGACCGGCGGGACCCGGCCGCCCAGCAGCGGCTGCTCACCGAGCGCTTCGCCGGCGTCGGCTGGCGCGCCCCCGAACTGCTGGCCGCCGCACCGGACGCCGGCGACTTCTACTTCGACCGGTACGGCCAGGTGCGGATGGACCGGTGGAGCGCCGGGCGGGTGGCGCTGCTCGGCGACGCCGCCTGGTGCCCGTCCCCGCTCACCGGGCAGGGCACCAGCCTGGCGCTGGTCGGGGCGTACCTGCTGGCCGGCGAGCTGGCCGCGGCCCGCGGCGACCACGCGGTGGCCTTCCGCCGCTACGAGGAGCTGCTGCGGCCGCACGTGACCCGCGGCCAGGAGCTCCCCGGCGGAGGCATATCCGGGTTCCTGCCGGCCAGCCGGGCCGCGATCCGGATGCGCGACGCGTCGATGCGGGCCATGACCTCCCGCCCGCTGCGCGGGCTCGCCACCCGGCTCTTCTTCAGCAAGGCGGACGGGTTGGACCTGCCGGAGTACGCGACGGCCCGGTGACGGTGCCGCACCACATGTCGACGGCGGCCGATCCGTCCGGTTGCCCACCGACGGGCTCGCCCCCTATGGCGGGCGAGCCCGTGCGCTCCCGGCCGAATGTGTGGAGGATCGACATGGCTCGGCTCTGCCGGTGCGCCGTAGGTTTCCTCCACGCGACGGCCCTGTGACCCCGGTCACCGACCTGGCCGCCGCGGGACGGACGTGCGGAGGGTGAGGCGATGGCCGGCCAAGCGATCCTGTCGGCCCGTGGGCTGACCCGGGACTTCCGGGGCTTCCGGGCGGTCGACGGGGTCGACCTCGACGTGGCGCCGGAGACCGTGCACGCCCTGGTGGGGCCGAACGGCGCCGGCAAGACCACCCTGTTCAACCTGCTCACCGGATTCCTGCCGCCCAGCGGCGGCCGGATCGAGCTGGCCGGCCGGGACATCACCGGTCTGCCCCCGGAGCGGGTCGCCCGGCTGGGCGTGGCCCGCTCCTTCCAGATCACCAGCCTCTTCCCGCAGCTGGGCGCGCGGGAGCACGTCGAGCTGGCCCTCCAGTCGCCGAGCGGCCTGGGCTGGCGGTTCTGGCGCTCGGCGAAGCTGATGCGCCGCTACCGGGACCGGGCCGACGAACTGCTCGCCATGGTCGGCCTCGCCGAGCTGGCCGAGGCCCCGGCCGAGGCCCTCGCCTACGGGCGCAAGCGCGCCCTGGAACTGGCCATCGCGCTCGCCCTCGACCCGAAGGTGCTGCTGCTCGACGAGCCCACCGCCGGGATGGGGCTGGAGGACGTGGACCGCACCGTCGACCTGATCGCCCGGGTTCGCGAGGGCCGGACCGTGGTCATGGTCGAACACAACATGAGCGTGGTGGGCCGGCTCGCCGACACGGTCACCGTCCTCCAGGCCGGCAAGGTCCTGGTCGAGGGGCCGTACGAGCAGGTCCGCGCCGACGAGCGGGTCATCACCGCCTACCTGGGAGCCGCGGATGCTGCGCATTGAGAACCTCTCCGCCTGGTACGGCGAGGCCCAGGTGCTGCGGGAGGTGAGCCTGGAGGTGGCCGCCGGCGAGGTGGTCACCCTGGTCGGGCGCAACGGCGCCGGCAAGTCCACCCTGCTGCGGTCGGTGATGGGGTTGCACCCCGGCCAGCGCGGCACGGTCCACTTCGCCGACCGGGACGTCACGAAGCTGCCCGCGTACAAGCGGGCGCGGCTCGGGCTCGGCTGGGTCCCCGACGACCGGGGCGCGTACGCCACCCTGACCGTCACCGAGAACCTGACCCTGCCGCCGCGCGTCGGCCCCGACCCGTGGCCGCTTGCGCGGGTGTACGAGGCGTTCCCCGCCCTCTACAGCCGGCGGGACTCGGCGGCCACCATGCTCTCCGGCGGCGAGCAGCAGATGCTCGCCCTGGCCCGGGTGCTGCGGATGGGCGCCCGGCTGCTGCTCTGCGACGAGCCCACCGAGGGCCTGTCGCCGCTGCTCGTGCAGCAGGTCGGCGACCTGCTGCGGGAGGCCAAGAAGCACGGCGTGACCGTGCTGCTGGTCGAGCAGAACCTGCACTTCGCCACCGGCGTCGCCGACCGGCACTACCTGCTGGCCGAGGGACGCATCGCGGAGGCGATGGACAACTCCGAGGTGCGCTCGCGGGAGCGCGAGCTGCTGGCGTACCTCGGAATCTGACAACCGACGGCTGACCCGCGCGGACCGCGCGGTATGAAGGGATTTCGACATGCGGAGAAGCGTGGGTGTGGCCGCCGCCTCGGCGGCGGTGCTGGTGGTCGCCGGCTGCGGCGGCGGTGGCCCGCAGTCCGGCGGCGACTCGAAGCTGACCGGCGACAAGATCGTGTTGGGCGTCCTCAACGACCAGTCGGGGGCCTACTCGGAGCTGTCCGGGCGGAACTCGGTCAAGGCCGTGGAGATGGCCATCGCCGACTTCAAGGCCAAGTACGGCGACAAGGCCGTCACCAAGAACATCAGCGTGGAGACCGCCGACCACCAGAACAAGCCGGACGTGGCCAACAGCAAGGCCCAGGAGATGTACGACCGCAAGGGCGTCGACGCCATCCTCGACGTGCCGACCTCGTCGGCCGCCCTGAAGGTCGCCGACGTGGCCAAGGAGAAGAAGAAGCTCTACTTCAACATCGGCGCGGCGACCACCGACCTGACCGGCAAGAGCTGCAACAAGTACACGTTCCACTACGCGTACGACACCTACATGCTGGCCCACGGCACCGGCACCGTGACCACCGAGCAGGTCGGCAAGAACTGGTACATCCTCTACCCGAACTACGCGTTCGGGCAGGACATGGAGAAGAACTTCTCCGCCGCCATCACCGCGGCCGGCGGGCAGGTGGTCGGCAAGGACGGCGCGCCGTTCCCGAACACCAGCGGCGACTACTCCTCGTTCCTGCTCAAGGCCCCCACGCTGAACCCCAAGCCGCAGGTGCTCGGCACCATGCAGGCCGGCGCCGAGCTGGTCAACGTGGTCAAGCAGTACAACGAGTTCAAGCTGCGGGACAAGGGCGTCGGGCTGGCCGTCGGCCTCATGTTCATCACCGACATCCACTCGCTCACCCCGGCCGCGCTCGCCGGCACCACCTACACCGACGCCTGGTACTGGAACTTCGACCAGCAGAACCGGGAGTGGGCCGACAAGTTCCAGAAGGAGACCGGCACCCGGCCGTCCTTCGCCCACGCGGCCAACTACTCCGCCGCCATGCAGTACCTGGAGGCCGTGCAGGCCGCCGGCACCGACGACGCGGACACCGTGGTGAAGGGCCTGGAGGGCAAGGAGGTCAACGACCTCTTCCTGCGCAACGGCAAGATCCGCGCCGAGGACCACCGGGTCATCCACGACGCGTACCTGGCCCAGGTGAAGCCGCAGGCCGAGGTGGGCGAGCCCTGGGACTACGTGAAGATCCTCAAGACCATTCCGGCGGCCGAGGCGTTCCGGGCCCCGTCGGCCGACTGCAAGATGTGACGGGCTGATGTCGGGTTTCCTGCAGAACACGTTCAACGGGCTGGTGGGCGGGGCGTTCTACGCCCTGCTCGCCCTCGGGCTCGCGGTCATCTTCGGCATGCTCCGGGTGGTGAACTTCGCCCACGGCGCCTTCTACATGCTCGGCGCCTTCGGGGCGTACGTGCTGCTCGCCGAGGCGGGCGTGCCGTTCTGGGCCGCGTTGGTGATCATGCCGCTGGCGCTGGGCCTGCTCGGCATGGTGCTGGAGCGGGCGGTGATCCACCGGCTGACCCGGCTCGACCCGCTCTACAACTTCCTGCTCACCTTCGGCCTCACGCTGATCCTGCAGGACCTGGTGAAGTCCCGGTACGGCGTGCAGTCCAGCCCGTACGCCACCCCGGCCGAGCTGAGCGGGACGGTCGACTTCGGACTCTTCGACTTCCCCACCTACCGGGTCTTCATCCTCGGCTTCACCGTGCTGCTCTGCGTCGCGGTCTGGTGGGTGCTCGGGCGGACCCGGGTCGGCATGGTGGTCCGGGCCGCCACCGAGCGTCCCGAGCTGACCCGGGCGTTCGGCATCGACGTGGGGAAGTGGGTCACCCCGGTGTTCGGCTTCGGCATCGCCCTGGCCGGGCTGGCCGGGGTGCTCGCCGCCCCGATGCGGGCGGTGAACCCGCTCATGGGCGCCGACCTGATCATCGTGGTCTTCGCGGTCGTGGTGATCGGCGGGCTCGGCTCGATCTTCGGCTCGGTGGCCGCAGGCTTCGGCATCGGCCTCATCCAGGCCTGGGGCGAGGCGTACCTGTCGGACTTCCCGATCGTGTCGCAGACCGTCGTGTTCGTGGTGATGGCCGCGGTGCTGCTCTGGCGGCCGGCCGGCCTGTTCGGCCGTGAGGAGGCACCGGCATGACCAGCGCCGTCGACACCCCCGCCGAGGAGTCGGCCCGGCCCGCCTCGCCGTCCGGGCTGCTCACCGTCGCCCGGGCGCCCGGCTGGGTCCGGTACGCGCTGCTCGCCGCCGGCCTGGTCGTGGCGCTCTGGCTGCCGAACGGGCTCTACCCGGCGGTGGCCGTGGACATCCTGTGCTGGGCGCTCTTCGCCGTCTCGGTGGACCTGCTGCTCGGCTTCACCGGGCTGATGTCCTTCGGGCACGCCGCCTTCTGGGGCACCTCGGCGTACGTGACCGGGCTGGTCGCGATCCACGCCGGCCTGCCCTTCCCGGCGGCCGTGCTGGCCGGCGCGCTGGCCGCGGCGCTGCTCGCGCTGCCGATCGGCTACCTGGCGGTCAAGCGCACCGGCATCTACTTCGCCATGGTCACCCTGGCCTTCGCCCAGATGGTCTACTACGTGGCCAACGAGTGGCGGTCGGTCACCCAGGGCGAGAACGGCCTCCAGGGCGTGCCGCGCTCCTTCTTCGGGGTCGACCTGACCGACGACTACTACTTCTACTACGCGATCCTGCCGATCGTGCTGCTCGGCCTGCTCGCCGCCTGGCGGATCGTGCACTCGCCGTTCGGCCGGGTGCTGGTCGGCATCCGGGACAACCCGGCCCGGGCCCGCGCGCTGGGCTACCCGGTGCACCGCTACAAGCTGACCGCGTTCGTCCTCTCCGGCTTCCTGGCCGGGCTGGGCGGCGGGCTCTTCGCGGTCGGCCACCGGTTCGTCTCGCTGGACGTCCTGCACTGGACCACCTCCGGCAAGGCGGTCATCGTGGTGGTGCTCGGCGGCATCGGCACCCTGTGGGGCGGCGTGCTCGGGGCGGCCCTGGTGGTCCGCCTGGAGGACTGGCTGTCGTTCTCCGGCTTCGAGGCCATCGGCCTGGTCACCGGCGGCATCTTCGTCCTCGTCGTCCTGCTGTTCCGGCGGGGCATCTGGGGCACCGTCGCCCACCTGCTCCGGCGCCGGGGAGCGGCCCGCCGCGGATAGGTCCCCTCGGGGACAGCTTCGGGGGCGGCCGTGCCCGTCCGGCCGGTCAGGCGTGGCTCCCGCGCCGGTCACGGCCGCCCCGCCGGCTCATGACGATGAGCGATTGATTGGCTACGGTAAGTCACGAAAGCGAGAGGGGTCGTTACCCCCCGTGTGGGCGTTCCGGGCTAAGATTCGGCCCACTATGGTCATCCAGCGCATCCGCCGGTTCGCCGCCGGCGTGGCGGCCGATCATGCCGCCCGCCCGCGCACCGCCCTACCGAACTGGCTCCTCGCCCCTGGCGTGGCCATGCTGGCCGCTTCGCTCGCGGCATACGTCGCCTTCCTGCGCGACCACCCGTTCGTCGGGACCGACTTCATGATGTACCTCGGGGCCACCCACGCGTTCCTGGACGGGCAGCCCGTCTACCAGCTCGGGTACACCTCGATGGGTCTTCCCTACACCTACCCGCCGATCACCCTGCCGTTCCTGGTCCCGCTGACCTGGTTCGACGACCGGGTCGCCCTGCACATCATGAACACGCTGGGTGTCCTGGCGATGCTCGCGGCCCTGTGGTTCACCACCCGGATGCTCGGCTACGAGGGCACCCGCGGCCGCCTCGGTCTCGTCGCCGCCACCGGCGCGATCCTGGTCTGGACCGAGCCGCTCCAGCGCAACCTCGGCCTCGGCCAGATCAACATCCTCGTCATGCTGCTGGTCGTGGCCGACCTCGCGCTGTCCGATCGGAGCCGGTTCAAGGGCGTCGGCATCGGCGCCGCGACCGCCACCAAGCTGCTGCCCGGCCTCTTCGTGCTCTACCTGCTGCTCACGCGGCGGATCCGGGCCGCCATCGTCGCGACGGCCACCTTCGCCGTGCTCACGCTGCTGGGCGCGATCATCCAGCCGGGCGGCTCGTACGACTACTGGCTGACCGGGCGGGCGTTCGACTCCCACCGGGTGCTGATGATCCTCAGCCCCCGCTACGGCGGCAATCAGTCCCTCCAGGGCTTCACGGCGCGCCTGCTCGAGACGGACCAGCAGAACACCATCTGGTGGATGCTGTCCGTGGCCGTCGTCCTGGTCGCCGGCCTCGCCCTCGCGACCGCGCTCCAACGGCACGGGGAGGAGGCCATGGCGATGGTCGTGGTGGGCCTCACCACGCTCCTCATCTCGCCGGTGAGCTGGTCGCACTACTGGATCTGGATCGGCCCGCTGGCGGTCGTCCTCGTCGACGTCGTACGCCGCTGCCACGGACGGGCGCGGGTGCTGGCCGGCGCCGTGGCGGTCGCCGCGATCCTGCCCTTCCTCATGTGGCCGGGTCCCTACCGCGGCCACGTCATCCCGCGGGGCCTGATCTGGAGGTCCGGCACCATGGACGGCCTCGCCCGGCGGCTCGCCGTCGACGCCTACGTGCCGACGGTGCTGGTACTCTTCGCCCTCGCCGCGCTGTGGCTCTACTGGCGCTCCCGCCGCGCGCGGACGGATGTGCCGGCGGTGCCGAACGCGCCGGCCGTCGGCGTCGCCGGCTCATGACCACCTTTCCCGACCGGCGCGACCGCCGTGACCACCAGGAGGCGTCGATGACGCAGGCGATGGACGAGCGCGCGGTCGCCGCGCCGACGATCGACCCGATTCAGCCCGGCCAACGCCCGAAAGTGCCACGGCAGGTCGGTGCGCCGGCGCCGGCCGCCGGGACCGCTCCCGCCCGACGACCGCGCCTGCTGGTCCTCGACGGGCTGCGCCTCGGCGCGGCCCTCATGGTGGTCGCCTACCACCTGGTGGGCGACAAGATCGGCGTCTGGGACGCCTCCGCCGCGACCAACTTCGGCCCGGTGCACTCCGTCGCCAAGTACGGCTTCCTCGGCGTGCAGCTCTTCTTCATCATCAGTGGCTTCGTCATCTGCATGAGCGCCTGGGGCCGTTCCGTCGGAGACTTCTTCGTCTCCCGGGTCGTGCGGCTCTACCCCGCCTACTGGTTCGCGGTCCTGCTCACGGCCGCCGTGCTCGTCGCCGTGCCCCGGGGCCCCCGGGTCCAGGCCCGCGAGGTGGTGGGCAACCTGACGATGATGCAGGACTTCCTCGGCATCCGGCACCTCGACCTGTCGTACTGGACGCTCACCGTCGAGATGTGCTTCTACATCTTCTTCGCCGTCCTCGTGGCGCGCGGCCTGTCCTACCGCGGTGTGGTGGCCTTCTGCGCCATCTGGACGGTCGCCTCGCTGATCGTGCCGAAGCTCGGCAGCCCGTGGCTCACCAACGTGGTGGCGGCCAGCCACTCCAGCTACTTCATCGCGGGCATCGCCCTCTACCTCATCCACCGCTTCGGGCCGAGCCTGCTGCTGTGGTCGATCGTCGGCCTCTCCTGGCTGATCGCGCTCACCCGGCTGCCGAACCTGGCCCAGGCCCGCGACGTCGCCTACGCGCCGACGGCCGTCATCGTGACGCTCTTCTTCCTCGTGATGGCGGCGGTCGCCCTGAACCGCTTCGCCTGGGTCAAGGCCGGCTGGGTCGCGACCGCCGGAGCACTGACCTACCCGCTCTACCTCATCCACCAGACGGTCGGGCTCGCCGTCATCGAGCGGGCCCAGGACCTCATGCCGCCGTGGGTGCTGATCACCGCCCTGGTCGCGGCCCTGCTCTTCGCCGCGTGGCTGATCCACCGGCTCATCGAGCGGCCCGTCGCCCGCTGGATGAAGCGGCAGCTCAGCGCGTCCATGCGCCAGGTGCGCGAAGCCAGCTGACGAGGCCGCGGGGCACGACCGCCCCGCGCCGCCGGCACATTCCTCCGGCGGGCGCATCCGGATCGCGCCGTCCCGACGAGCCCCGGGGTAGTGGAGTGCTACCCGGGGGTACGTCTGGTGCTGACCCAACCGGTGCCGGCCGACGCCGTCGAGCCGGCCCGCAAGCAGCTCCGCGCCGCCGCCGAGGACCTGGACGACCACGGCCACCGGCCGCGCACACCGCCTGGTCCGCCTCCGGAAGGACTTTCCCGGGGTACGCCTGCACGCCGCCGGCCCGGGCTGGATCGAGCCCGTGGCGCCGCTCTCGGCCCGCCTCACCTCGCTGGCCGAGCCGACCGCCGCCTGCCTGGTCCCCCCGGCGGGGTGACCTGGAGCACAAACGATACGAACCGGTTCCGTATCGAAACACTCTCACCTAGGCTCGGCAGTGTTACGAGTCTGTCCCGTATCGTATTTGACGCGGGTGAGTCGGGGGGAGAACCCGAGTGGAACCGCACGAGAACACCGGACACCCGAGGAGGTGGGCGATCCTGGGGGTGCTGGTGATCAGCCTCCTCGTGGTCGTCCTCGACAACACGATCCTCAACGTCGCCCTGCGTACCCTCGCCGACCCGGTGCACGGCCTCGGGGCCAGCCAGGGCGAGCTGGAGTGGGCGATCAACTCCTACACCCTGGTCTTCGCCGGGCTGCTGTTCACCTTCGGCGTCCTCGGCGACCGCCTCGGTCGCAAGCGCTTCCTGATGGTCGGCCTGGCGCTGTTCGGGCTGGCCTCGCTGCTCTCCGCGTACGCCCAGGACCCGGGCCAGCTGATCGCCACCCGTGCCCTGATGGGCGTCGGCGGCGCGGCCATCATGCCGGTGACCCTGTCGATCATCTCGAACGTGTTCGACCCCCGGGAACGGGCCAAGGCGATTGGCATCTGGGCCGGCGCGGTCGGTCTGGCCGTGGCCATCGGCCCGGTGCTCGGCGGCGCCCTGCTGGAGCACTACTGGTGGGGCTCGGTCTTCCTGATCAACGTGCCGGTCGTGGTGCTCGGCGTGGTGCTCGTGGCCGCCCTCGTCCCGGAGTCCCGCGACCCCCGGCCCGGCCGGGTGGACGTGCTCGGCGTGCTGCTCTCCGTGGTCGGCCTGGTCGCCCTCACCTACGGCATCATCGACGGCGGCGAGCACGGCTTCGACCGGCCGCGAGTGTGGCTGGCGATCGTCGGTGGGCTCGCGGTGCTCGGCTGGTTCGTCGCCCATGAGCTGCGCAGCGACCACCCGTCGCTGGACGTCCGGCTGTTCCGGGTGCCCCGGTTCGCCGCCCCGGTGGCGCTGGTCGGCCTGGTCTTCTTCGCCGCCATGGGCGTCATGTTCTTCGGCGCGTTCTACCTCCAGCTGGTCCGCGGCTACAGCCCGCTGGAGAGCGGCCTGCTCTTCCTGCCCTTCGCGGCCGCCCAGCTGATCTTCGCGCCGCGCAGCGCCGCCATGGTGCGCCGCTACGGCGGCCGGGCGGTCGCCGGGGTCGGGCTGCTGCTCACCGCCGCCGCGCTCGGCGCGTTCGTGCTCATCGACACGGACACCCCGATCTGGATCTTCTCGGCGCTGGGCTTCGTGCAGGGCGCCGGGATGGCCAACATCATGCCCCCGGCCACCGAGTCGATCATGTCGGCGCTGCCCCGGGAGAAGGCCGGCGTGGGCTCGGCGGTCAGCAACACGGTCCGCCAGGTGGCCGGCGCCCTCGGCGTGGCGGTCCTCGGTTCGGTGCTCTCCGCCGTCTACCGCAACGACGTGGCCACGGCCGTGTCCGGCCTGCCCGGCCCGGTCCGCGACGCGGCCCAGGAGTCGATCTCCGGGGCGTACGCCGTGGCCGGTCGGCTCGGCGCCGGCGCCCCCCGGCTCATCGACGCGGCGAACACCTCGTTCGTCTCGGCGATGCACTGGGCGGCCGGGGTGTCCGCGCTGGTGGCGCTTCTCGGCTTCGTCATCGTGCTGCGCTGGATGCCCGGCCGCCCGGTGATCGAGACCGACGCCCGGCCGGCCACCGAGCGGGAGTTGGCCGGGACCGCGTAGGTTCGGGGACAATGTCTGACATGACCTCTACGGCTGATGCTCCGCGGTCGCCCGGGCGACCGCGGAGCGTCCGCGCGGACGAAGCGATCATCGAGGCCACCCTCGACCTGCTTGCCGAGGGCAGCACCATCGAGGCGCTCTCCATCGAGGCGATCGCCGCCCGCGCCGGAGTTGGCAAGGCCACCATCTACCGCCGCTGGTCCGGCAAGGACGCGCTGCTGCTGGACGCGCTGCGCCGGCTCAAGGGCGTCCCGCCCCGGACCGGCGGGCGTTCGGTGCGCGACGATCTGGTGCTGCTGGTCGGTGCCGTGGGCCAGCACGTCGACCCGCGGGTCCGCAAGATCATGCCGTGCCTGGTGCCCGAGGTGAGCCGCAGCTCGGCCCACCGACAGGCCTACGAGGCGATCATCGAGCCCCGGCGCCAGGCGATGCGCGAGGTGCTGCGCCGCGCGGTGGACAGCGGGGAGCTGCGCGCCGACCTCGACGTCGAGCTGGCCATGGCGCTGCTCACCGCGCCGATGCTGACCCAGCGGATGCTGCACTGGCACCCCGAGCTGGACGAGCCGATCCTGCCCGAGCGGATCGTGGACGCCGTCCTGGACGGCCTGCGCGCCCGCTGACCCGCAGGCCCGACGGGTCAGCCGGCGCCACCCGCGGGGCTCGCCGCCCCGCCGATCCCGGCCGACACCGGACCATCAATGGCCTCGCTCACCGTGCGCACTGGAAGATTTGAAGGAGAGGCCACCCCCGATATAGGGGATAGCCTCTCCTCGGCGCACTCACGCTCAGTTAACTAGCGATTTTCCTCAAGAAATGTCCGCAACGTTTGACGCATTACGACGTGACCGCAGGGCTGTCCAATGCGACCATATTGCCACCCTACAGAGTGTAAGTCCTGCAGGAAGAGTTGCCGACGGGCTGGTCCTCGCAAATGGAGAACCCGAGGACGTCGCCGCTGAACGTTCTGTTCCCGCAGCCGGCGGCCGAGCCATTGCCGTCGCCGACCGTGTTGCCGCCCGTGCTGCCCCTGACAATGAAGGTGGCATATACGCCGTTGCCGTCCTTCTCCATGTCGCACACCTCGACCCACCGGCGGTCAGCGCCTACCCCCGCGTAGTCGCTCCCCTCGTATCCGCGGAAGTAAGAAGCCGCTTGGGCCGGCACGGCGACGATTAGCACGAGCGCTCCCGCGCCTGCAAGCACCGAGGCGACCCGGCGGCCAGTGAACCTGCTCATACTGTGTCTCCTTTGGACGGTGGACAGTGGACTCGCGTCGGTGTGACGCAGCCACGGAATCATAACCACCACTTTCTCGGTGATCAATGGGTGCAGTGGAATCGGCAGTATTGGACTGGTGTCCGCTGTGCGACCTTGAACCGGTAATCCACATGGCGTATCTTGGAGCGGGCGATGTATGCGAATCTCGATTTGGCGCGTCGGCTCAGCCGACGATTGTGGCCGCCGATAGTCGCGGTCGTTGAGGGTAAGTACCGCACGGCAGCGAACTCGGCCTTGATTCAGCCTAGTCAGGACGCATAGGCCGGCAAGAATACCACCTCGCCCGGTTGGTCGTACCCGGCGCGGACCTGGGGTGGTTGTGCGGGGAGAAGTTGTCCAGACCCACCTACAGGGTCGGGGCTCCAGATCACTGAAAGCGCTGCTGCTGGCGCCCGAGCTGGACGACCGCGTCCTGCCGGAGCAGATCGCCGACGGTGTCCTGGACGGCCTCCCCGGCGGTGAGTCGGGTGCGGTTCAGCCGGCGGGCGTACGCAGCCGGTGCAGGCGCAGGGCGAGCTGCACCTCCAGGGCACGCTCCGGCTTCTGCCAGTCCGCGCCGAGCAGCTGACCGACCCGCTCCAACCGCTGGGTCACCGTGTTGACGTGCACGTGCAGCAGCTCCGCCGCCCGGGCCAGGCTGCCACCCACCCCGAAGTACGCCTCCAGGGTCTTCACCAACGCGGTGCCCCGCCGGGCGTCGTAGTCCACCACCGGCCCGACCGTGGTGGTGAGGAAGCGGGCCACGTCCCGGTCGCCCGAGTCCCCGACCGCGCCCAGCAGCAGCCCCACGAAGCCCAGCTCGGCCGTGCTCGCCCCCTGCCCGGCCCGGCCCAGCGCGCCCAGCGCCGTCAGGCACCGCTCCGCCTCGGTGAAGGTGACGGCCAGCGAGGCCGGACCCGTGGACGGCCCGCTCGACCCGGCGGTCACCGGCCGGCCCGTCACCCGCGACAGGTCCCGGGCCACCGCCCGGGCCGCGCCGCCCGCGTCCTGGCCGGGCAGCATGAGCACCACCCGCCCGTCGCGCGCCGCCGCCAGCCCGCCCCGCGTCGAGGCGTACGTGGTGGCCCAGGAGAGCACCCGCTGCCGGGCCGAGCCGGTGGCGGCGATCGCGTCGTCGCCGACCGCCACGAGCACGTGCGGGGAGTCCAGGTCCACGCCGAGCCGGCGCGCCCGGCTGCGCAGCGCGTCGGTGTCCCGCAACGGCCGGGCGATCAGGTCGTCCAGCAGCTCGCCGCGGACCCGCCCCTCCGCCTCGGCCACCGTGCGGCGGAACAGCAGCAGCAGCGCGGTCACCAGCGCCGCCCGCTCCAGGATCCGCTGGTCGGCGTCGACCAGCTCGCCGTCCGGGCGCAGCACCAGCGCGCCCAGGTTCTCCGCGCCGGCCACCACGGCGGCGTACCAGAGCGGACCCCGGCGCACGCTGCGCCCCTCGGTGCGGGACGCGGCCACCGCCTCCACGATGTCCGCCCGGTCCGGCTCCTCGATCTCGCCCACCCGGGCCAGCCGCCGCCCCTCGGCGTCCAGCGCCAGCAGCGCCCCGCCGAGCACCTCGGTGACCGCCGCCGCCACGTCCTCCATCCCGCCGCCGCGCACCACCAGGGCGGTCATCCGGTCGTGGGCGGCGGCCGCCCGCTCCACCGAGCTGCTGTGCGCCCGGATCGTGCTGTTCGCCGCCGACAGCTCCTCCAGCGCCGACCGGGTCTCGGCCAGCAGCCGCGCGGTGTCGATCGCCACGGCGGCGTGCGCGGCCAGCGAGACCAGCAGCGACACCTCCTCGCGGGCGAACGGCCGGGCGGAGCGGTTGGCCGCGTACAGCACGCCGATGACGCTCGACCCGAGCCGCAGCGGGACGCCCAGGATGGCCACCAGGCCCTCCTCGCCCACCCCGCCGTCGATCTCCCCGGTGTGCTTGAACCGGTCGTCCTCCTGGTAGTTCGAGGTGACGTACGGGGTGCCGGTCTGCGCCACCAGGCCGCCCAGGCCGTCGCCCATCTCCAGCCGCAACCGCTGGAACCGGGCCGAGATCGAGCCGTCGGTGACCCGCATGTAGGTGTCGCCGCGCTCGTCGTCGTTGAGCGTCATGTAGGCCACGTCGGTGCCGAGCAGGATCCGCGCCCGGTGCACGATCGCGCGCAGCACGTCGTCCAGGTCGCGGAGGCCCGCCAGGTCGCTGGCCGTGTCGTACAGGCCGGAGAGCTCGGTCTCCCGGCGGCGCCGCCGCTCCAGCAGCGCGCGGACCCGCAGCGCCACCAGCTTCGCCTGCTCCAGCTCGGCGAGGCGTTCGGCGGGCAGGCCGGCGGCGCGGGCGGCGACCAGCGGGCCCTCGAACTCGACCGGGGCGGCCTCCCGCGCCAGCAGCTCCAGGAACTCGACCGGCGACGACATGACCGACATTGTGCGCGAGGCCACTAGTTGGCCGTCCAGCCCCCGTCGAGGGCGATCGACGCGCCGGTGATGAACGCGGCGGGCGGCGAGCACAGGTACGCGACCAGCTCGGCCACCTCCTCCGGCTCGATCAGCCGCTTGATCGCCGCCCGGGCCAGCATGATCTTCTCGACCACCTCGTCCTCGCCGATGCCGTGGCTTGCCGCCTGGTCGGCGATCTGGCTCTCCACCAGCGGGGTCCGCACGTACGCCGGGTTGATGCAGTTGGCGGTCACCCCGTGCGCGGCGCCCTCCAGCGCCACCACCTTCGACAGCCCCTCCAGGGCGTGCTTGGCCGAGACGTACGCCGCCTTGTACGGCGAGGCGCGCAGCCCGTGCACCGAGGAGATGTTGACGATCCGGCCCCACCCGTTCGCGTACATCCGCGGCAGCGCCCGGCGGATCAGCAGGAACGGTGCCTCCACCATCACCCGCTGGATGTACTCGAAGCGCTCGACGGGGAAGTCCTGCAGCGGTGCGACATGCTGCAGACCGGCGTTGTTGACGACGATGTCCACGTCGACGTCGAGCCGGTCCACCGCCTCCGGGTCGGCCAGGTCGACACCCTCCGCCCGGCCGCCCGCCTCCGCGGCCACCGCCTTGGCCGCCTCCACGTTGCGGTCGACCACCAGCACCGCCGCGCCGGCCGCCGCCAGGCGCAGGGCGCAGGCCCGTCCGATGCCGCTGCCACCACCGGTCACCAGCGCGACGCGACCGGAGAGGTCGACGTGCACGACGTGGGGGACCGCCACGGGTTCTGCCGTCATGGCGCAAGAAGTTACGAGCTGTGTGGCCGGCGGCACATGGGGCGGCGACACATACTCGACCGCTTCAGTGTGTGGCGCCCGCCGCCTCGCGCCGGGCCGGGCCGCCGCCACGTGTCAGGGGGCCGTGCGACGGTGGCCCGGGTCGATCCGGCGGAGAGTGGAGGCGTACATGGCGGGCGGGACGACGTCCTTCGAGGTGACGCTGGTGCGCTGGTCCGGTGGCGGCGGCTGGGTGTTCGCCCCGGTCCCGCCGGATCACGCGCCGGACGCGGCCGGCCCGTTCGGCCGGGTGCCGGTGACCGCCACCGTCGACGGCCGCACCTGGTCGACAAGCGTCTGGCGGGACCGGCGGGCCGGCTGGCTGCTGCCCGTCCCGGCCCGGATCCGCGCCGGCAAGGACCACGGCGACCCGGTCACCGTCGCGGTCGAGGTCGACCCGACGCGGCGCTGACCGGACAGCCGGGCGTGTCCCGCCCGGCGGCCGTCCGACCGCACCAGTAGGGTGTCGAACACACGTACTGCTGGCGGCTGGGGGAGGAGGCGGCGTGCGCGTGCTGGGCGTCGACCCGGGGCTGACCCGGTGCGGGGTCGGCGTGGTCGAGGGCGTGCCGGGCCGCCCCTGCACCCTCGTCGCCTACTACGTCGTCTACACCGACCCCGCCGACGAGCTGCCGCTGCGCCTGCTGCACCTGGACCGCTCGCTCACCGACCTGGTCGCCGAGCACCGGCCCGACGCCGTGGCCGTCGAGCGGGTGTTCAGCCAGCACAACGTCCGCACCGTGATGGGCACCGCCCAGGCCAGCGGGATCGCCGTGCTCGCCGGGGCCCGGGCCGGGCTGCCCGTGCAGACCTACACCCCGAGCGAGGTGAAGGCGGCGGTGACCGGTTCCGGTCAGGCCGACAAGGCGCAGATGACCGCCATGGTCACCCGGCTGCTGCGGCTGCCGGAGCCGCCCCGCCCGGCCGACGCCGCCGACGCCCTGGCGCTGGCCATCTGCCACGTCTGGCGCGGCGGCACCCGGTCCAAGCTGGCCGCCGCGGCGCAGCGGGCACGACGAGGAGGAGCGCGATGATCGCCAGCGTGCGCGGCACGGTGACCGCGACCGGTCCGGACCACGCCGTGGTGGAGGTGGGCGGCATCGGCCTGGCCGTGCAGTGCGCCCCCGGCACCCTCGCCGAGCTGCGCGTCGGCCAGCCCGCCCGGCTGGCCACCAGCCTGGTGGTCCGGGAGGACTCGCTCACCCTCTACGGCTTCGCCGACGACGACGCCAAGCAGCTCTTCGAACTGCTCCAGACCGCCAGCGGGGTCGGCCCGCGGCTGGCCCAGGCGGTGCTGGCCGTGCACACCCCCGACGCGGTGCGCAAGGCCATCGCCAACGCCGACACCGCCGCGCTGACCCGGGTGCCCGGCATCGGCAAGAAGGGCGCCGAGCGGCTCGTCCTCGAACTGCGCGACCGGATCGGCCCGGTGCCGATCGGCCCCGAGGGCGCGGCCGGGGTCACCGCCGGCGCCTGGCCGGAGCAGGTCCGCCAGGCCCTCGTCGGGCTCGGCTGGACCGCCGCCCAGGCCGAGCAGGCGGTGGCCGCCGTCGCGGAGACGATCGACGGGGAGACCCCGCCCGTGCCGGTCCTGCTCAAGCAGGCCATCCGCCTCCTGGGCCGCACCCGATGACGGGGGAGAACCTGGTCTCGGCGTACGTCAGCGACGCGGAACGGGACGCGGAGGCCAGCGTCCGGCCCAAGCGCCTCTCCGAGTTCATCGCCCAGGATCGGGTTCGCGACCAGCTCGACCTGTTGCTTCAGGGAGCCATGCGGCGCGGCTCCCCGCCCGACCACATCCTCCTGTCCGGGCCGCCCGGCTTGGGGAAGACCAGCCTCGCCAACATCGTGGCCGCCGAGCTGGGCTCGGGGATCCGGGTGACCAGCGGGCCGGCCATCGAGCGCTCCGGCGACCTGGCCGCCATCCTGACCAGTCTCGCCGAGGGCGACGTGCTCTTCATCGACGAGATTCACCGGATCGCCAAGCCGGCCGAGGAACTGCTCTACAGCGCCATGGAGGACTTCCGGGTCGACGTGGTGGTCGGCAAGGGTCCGGGGGCGACCGCCATCCCGCTCGACGTCGAGCCGTTCACCCTGGTCGGCGCGACCACCCGGTCCGGCCTGCTCACCGGACCCATGCGGGACCGGTTCGGCTTCGTGGCCCACCTCGACTTCTACTCCCCGGCCGACCTGGAGACGCTGCTGCACCGGTCCGCCCGGATCCTCGGCGTGCCGATCACCACCGACGGCGCGGCGGAGATCGCCGGGCGGTCCCGGGGCACCCCCCGGATCGCCAACCGGCTGCTGCGCCGGGTGCGCGACTTCGCCGAGGTCCGCGCCGACGGGGTGGTCAACCTGGAGACCGCCCGGGCCGCTCTCACCGTCTACGACGTCGACGCGCTGGGCCTGGACCGGCTGGACCGGGCGGTGCTCACCGCGCTGGTCGACTCCTTCCGGGGCGGCCCGGTCGGGCTGTCCACCCTCGCCGTGGCGGTGGGCGAGCAGCCGGACACCGTCGAGGAGGTGTGCGAGCCCTTCCTGGTCCGGGCCGGGCTGCTGGCGCGTACGCCGCGCGGCCGGGTCGCCACGGCGGCCGCCTGGCACCATCTGGGGCGTACGCCGCCGAATGGTACATTTGGCGCGGATGCCCCTCCGGTGCCCGATCTGTTCTCGGCGCAGACCGATCAGGCGTGATCCGAACGTGATCTGTGCCGCATTCGGTGTTCTCAGGTGCAGGGATTAGACTTCGCCGCGGTTTGACAGGACGTGAGATTCCGCCTCCGCTGTGGTGCCCTCCGGGGCGGCGCGGAGGCCAATGGGAAGGTCGACAACCGTGCTTTACGCAGCAGCGAGTGGCGGGGGAGCCGGCGGTCTGACGCCGATCCTCATGATCGCTCTGCTCTTCGGCGTCATGTACTTCATGATGATCCGCCCCCAGCAGAAGCGTCGCCGTGAGGCCGAGCAGATGCAGTCCGCGCTCGGCGTGGGCGACGAGGTGGTCACCATCGGCGGTCTCTACGGCACGGTGACCGGGGTCGAGGACGAGACGGTCCTGCTCGAGGTCGCCCCGGGCGTGCAGACCCGGTACGCGCGTCCGGCGATCGCCCGCGTGGTGAAGCGGGTCGAGGCCCCGGAGGCCGAGACGATCACCGAGGAAGCCGAGCCGGTCAAGGAGTGACCACGGCCCCGGACGGGGCAGCGGATTCACTCACACAAGTGGATAGTTGGGTCGGCGTTCGACGCCGGCACGCGAGGTACCCCGCGCGACGCCGCCGCGTCGTGCGCCGGGGAGGCGTGCCGTCCGGCGGCGCCGACCCGCCGGAGCAGTCGGGCGGACACCCCCGGCCCGACAATCTCGCCGCTGCCGAAGCGGCGCGACCGTACAGGGAGACAGGACAGCCGTGGCACCACCTCAGGGACAGATGCGCCCCGGACGGCAACTCGCCGTGCTCGGGTTCATCTTCGTCGTCCTCTATCTTTTGGTGTTCTTCTCGGGCGGCGCCAGCGGTGGCTGGAAGGACCGGCTGGAGCCCCGGCTCGGCCTGGACCTCATCGGCGGCACCCGGCTGACGCTCGAGGCCACCAACAGCGTGGACGGCAAGCCCCCGACCGCTGCCAACCTCGAGGAGGCCCGCCAGATCATCGAGAGCCGGGTCAACGCCTACGGCGTGGCCGAGGCGGAGGTGGTCACCGAGGGCAACCGGAACATCGTCATCTCTCTGCCTGGCCAGAACCGCGAACTGAACGACGTCGGTGAGGCCGCCGAGCTGCGCTTCCGCAAGGTGCTCAAGGCCACTGACGGCAGCGGCGCCGCCGCCGCGCCGGCCCCGACCGCCAGCGCCACCCCGGCTCCCTCCGGCAGCGCCACCCCGGCCCCGTCCGGCAGCGCGACGCCGCAGCCGTCCGGCAGCGCCGCGCCCAAGGCCACCGCCTCGCCGAGCGCCGGCGGCCAGGGCGGCATGGCGCCGACGCCGAGCGCCAGCGCCGCCGCGCCGACCCCGTCGGCCACGCCGAGCGCCGCCGCGCCGAGCCCGAGCGCCAGCGCCGCGCCGGTGCCGCAGAACATCGAGCAGCAGCGCAAGGCGATCGAGCAGAAGGTGGGCCCGGCCGCCTGGGCCGCCGCCTCCGGTCTCCAGGCGCCGGCCGACCTCACCGCCGACCCGACGCTGGCGGACAAGCTCAAGCCGTTCGGAACGCTCTCCCCGCAGGAGATCGCGGTGCTGCCGGTCGGGATGCAGTTCAACGTCCCGACCATCACCTGCGCCCAGCTCGACAAGCGGCCGGCGGCGTCGATCAAGGACGAGAACCAGCAGGCGGTGGCCTGTGAGTCCGGCGCCAAGTACCTGCTCGACAAGGCCAAGGTGCTCGGCACCGACGTCGACGACGCCAACGCCGTGCTCGACCAGACCAGCTCGTGGGTGGTCAGCCTGAACTTCACGGGCAAGGGCCAGGAGAAGTGGACCGCGCTGACCCGCGAGGCGTTCAACAACGAGGGTCAGGCCTGCGACCAGACCGCGCTCGGCCAGGACGGCAAGTGCCGGGTCGCCGTCGTGCTGGACAACGAGATCGTCTCGTCCCCGGAGATCCAGGGCGTGCTGACCGGTGACTCGCAGATCACCGGCAGCTTCGACAACAAGAGCGCCAACGCGCTGGCGAGCCAGCTCCGCTACGGCGCGCTGCCGGTGACGTTCGAGCCGCAGGAGCGGCAGAACGTCACGGCGACGCTGGGCGACAGCCACCTCAAGGCGGGTCTGCTGGCGGCCGGCATCGGCATGCTGCTGGTCATCATCTACTCGTTCTTCTACTACCGGCTGCTCGGCTCGGTCATCTTCCTGAGCCTGGTGCTCTCCGCGCTGCTGGTCTTCGGCGCGCTGGTGGTGCTCGGCCGGTCGATCGGGTTCACCCTCACCCTCGCCGGCATCGCCGGCATGATCGTCTCGCTCGGTGTGGCGGCGGACTCGTTCGTCATCTACTTCGAGCGGCTCAAGGACGAGATCCGGGAGGGGCGCAGCCCGCGCAGCGCGGTGCCGCGGGCGTGGATCCGGGCCCGCCGGACGATCATCTCGGCGAACGCCATCACCCTGATGTCGGCCGTGGTGCTCTACATCGTCTCGGTCGGCGCGGTGAAGGGCTTCGCCTTCGCGCTCGGCCTGGCGACCGTCCTCGACCTGGTCGTCGTGTTCCTCTTCCGCCACCCGATCATGACGATGTTCGCCCGGACCCGGGCGTTCCTGTCCCCGCGGGTCAGCGGTCTCGGCCGGGCCCTGCCGGCCCGGTCGGCCGAGCCGGGCGCCGCCCGCAACCCGCGCGTCAAGGAGGCCTGAGATGGCTAAGAGTGGTCTGGCCGCCCGGCTCTACCGGGGCGAGGCCGATCTCAACATCGTCGGGAAGCGCAAGCTCTGGTTCGGCGTAGCGGGCGTGCTGGTGCTGATCGCCGTGCTCAGCTTCGTGCTGAGCGGCTTCAAGCTGGGCATCGAGTTCGCCGGCGGCAACTCGTTCCAGGTGCCGGCCAGCGTCGGCACCCTGGAGCAGGCCGAGGCGAAGGTCGACGCGGCGCTGGCGACCAAGGGCGGCGGCGCCGAGGTGGTCACCGCGCAGAAGGTCGGCAGCACCAGCGGGGAGTACTACGAGCTGCGCACCGGGCAGCTCACCGCGGAGCAGGCCAGCGAGGTCAAGACCGAGATGGCGCAGTCGTTCGGCATCCAGGCCGACCAGATCAGCGGCAGCCAGGTCTCCGAGGCGTGGGGCAGTCAGGTCACCTCCCGCGCCCTGCTCGGTCTGCTGATCTTCGTGGCGGTGGTGGCGATCTACCTGATCCTCCGCTTCGAGTGGCGGATGGCGGCCGCCGCGATCGCGTCGCTGTTCACGAACCTGGTGCTCACGGCCGGCATCTACTCGCTGGTCGGCTTCGAGGTCACGCCGTCGACGATCATCGGCTTCCTCACGATCCTGGGCTTCGCGCTCTACGACGTGGTGGTGGTCTTCGACAAGGTCCAGGAGAACACCCGCGGCATCACCGCGAACAACAACCAGACCTACGGCGAGGCGGCCAACCTGGCGCTCAACCAGAGCCTCATGCGGTCGCTGAACACCTCGGTGGTCGCCCTGCTCCCGGTCGGCGGCCTGCTCTTCATCGGTGCCGGCCTGCTGGGCGCGGGCACCCTGAAGGACCTGGGTCTGGTGCTCTTCGTCGGTATGGCGGTGGCCTTCCTGACCTCGATCCTGCTGGCCACCCCGCTGCTGGTGCTGCTGAAGAACCAGGACCCGCGGATCAGCGCCCACAACAAGCGGGTGCTGGCCCGCCGGGGCGCCATCGCCCGTGGCGAGGTCACCCCGAAGGGCGCGCCGCGGGCCGCGGCGACCACCGCCGAGGAGGCCATCGACCCCGAGGCGGCCGCCCTGGCCGGCGCCGCCCCGAAGGTCGGCGCCCGGCCGGCCGCCAAGCGCCCCAGCGGCGCCCGCGGCGGGCGTCCCGCCAGCGGCGGGGGCAACCGGCCCGGTGGCGGGAAGCGCCGCTGACCCACACCCGGTAGGGATCGACCGGACGGCGTCCGCCATGCTGTGAAAGCGGCATGACGGACGCCGCCGTCGTTCGAGAGGACATGGGACGCACCGTGACGGAGACCCACACCACCGGGGTACGGGGAGACAGCGGCCCGGAGGTCGCCCGACTGGTCGCCAGCCGGGTGCTGGACGTGCCCGACTTCCCGAAGCCCGGTGTCATGTTCAAGGACCTGATGCCGCTCTTCGCCGACGGCACGGCCTTCCGTGAGGTGATCGACGGGATCATCGCGTACCACGGGCGGGACTCGTTCGACGCGGTGGTCGGCATCGAGGCACGCGGGTTCGTGCTGGCCGCGGCGGTCGCGTACGCCACCGGGGTGGGCGTGGTGCCGGTGCGCAAGGCCGGCAAGCTGCCCCGGGCCACCCACTCGGCCTCCTACGCCCTCGAATACGGCGAGGCGACGCTGGAGGTGCACCAGGACGCCTTCACGGCCGGCCACCGGGTCCTGGTCCTGGACGACGTGCTCGCCACCGGCGGCACCGCCGAGGCCACCCTCGACCTCGTCGAGCGGGCCGGCGGCACGGTGGCCGGCTTCACGGTGCTCATGGAGTTGGGCTTCCTCAAGGGGCGGGAACGGCTCGCCCCGCGTCCGGTCCATGCCCTGCTGACCGTTTGACCCACCGGCCCGTCGGGCGGACCCGGCGCGGTCCGTCCGGCGGAGCGGCGGCGTACCCTGCGTACGGGTAGCATTGCCCTTTGCTTGACCGGGCGGGTGACCGTCCGGCGGTGCGGGGCCGCCGGGGCCGCGAGGCCCCCGGTGACCGGCGCGGAACAACTCCGGCCCCTCGGCCGGTTGGACAGGATGTCGGCCGCACGGCCGGCGCATCCCGGCGAGCGGTGAGGAGGCCGGTGTCCCACGATGTCGTCCCTCCGGTGGAGGGCACGGTGCACCCGACAGGCGACGCGGACGGCTCGGTGACCGAGCGGAGCGGCGGCAACCCGCCGGCCCGGGTGACCGGCCCCGGCAGCGGGCCCGACGGGCAGGCGGACGGCGGCGCGGTCGTGGTGCCGTTCCCGACCGACGCCGGGGGGGACCCCTCGCCCGCCGGCGGCTTCGCCCTCTCCAACGCGCCGACCGGCCGGAGGGTGCGCGCCCGGTTGGCCCGGTTCAACGCGCCCTGGCAGACCTCGCAGGTCAGCGAGGTGCTGGAGCCGCTGATCGCCACCCACCGCGAGAACCACCCCAAGGCCGACGCCCGGCTGCTCCAGCGCGCCTTCGACACGGCCGCGCGGTGGCACTCGGGTCAGTACCGCAAGTCCGGTGACCCCTACATCACCCACCCGCTCGCGGTGGCGACCATCCTGGCCAACCTGGGCATGGACACCACCACGCTGGTCGCGGCGCTGCTGCACGACACGATCGAGGACACGGAATACACCCTCGACCAGATGCGCGCCGACTTCGGCGGCGAGGTGGCCCTGCTGGTCGACGGCGTCACCAAGCTCGACAAGGTCAAGCTGGGCGACGCGGCCAAGGCGGAGACGATCCGCAAGATGGTCGTGGCCATGGCCAAGGACCCGCGGGTCCTGGTGATCAAGCTGGCCGACCGGCTGCACAACATGCGCACCCTGACCTTCCTGCCCCGCCCCAAGCAGGAGCAGAAGGCCAAGGAGACGCTGGAGATCCTCGCCCCGCTGGCCCACCGCCTCGGTATGAACACCATCAAGTGGGAGCTGGAGGACCTCGCCTTCGGCACCCTGTTCCCGAAGCGGTTCGAGGAGATCAACCGGCTGATCGGCGAGCACCAGCCGCAGCGCGAGGCGCTGCTGCGCCAGGTGACCCAGAAGGTGTCCACCGACCTGAAGGCCGCCAAGATCAAGGCGGAGACGACCGGCCGGCCGAAGCACCTCTACTCGATCTACCAGAAGATGATCGTGCGGGGGCGCGACTTCAACGACATCTACGACCTGGTCGGGGTGCGGATCCTGGTCGACACGGTGCGGGACTGCTACGCGGCGCTGGGCGTCATCCACGCCAACTGGCAGCCGGTGCCGGGTCGGTTCAAGGACTACATCGCCATGCCCAAGTTCAACATGTACCAGTCGCTGCACACGACGGTCATCGGGCCCACCGGCAAGCCGGTGGAGATGCAGATCCGCACCTACGCGATGCACCGCACCGCCGAGTTCGGCATCGCCGCGCACTGGAAGTACAAGGAGCACAAGGGCGTCCCGGTGGTCGGCCCGCCGGCGCACATCGACGAGATGACCTGGCTGCGCCAGCTGCTGGACTGGCAGCGCGAGGCGGCCGACCCGAGCGAGTTCCTCGACGCGCTGCGGTTCGACCTGTCCAGCCAGGAGGTGTACGTCTTCACCCCGAAGGGTGACGTCATCCCGCTGCCGACCGGGTCGACGCCGGTGGACTTCGCGTACGCGGTGCACACCGAGGTCGGGCACAAGTGCATCGGCGCCCGGGTCAACGGCAAGCTGGTGCCGCTGGAGTCGACGCTCTCCAACGGCGACGTGATCGAGATCTTCACCTCGAAGTCCGACACGGCCGGCCCGACGCAGGACTGGCTCGGCTTCGTCAAGAGCCCGCGCGCCCGCACCAAGATCCGCCAGTACTTCAACAAGGAGCGGCGCGAGGAGGCGATCGAGGCCGGCAAGGACTCGATCGTCAAGGCGATGCGCAAGCAGGGCATGCCGCTGCAGCGGATGCTCACCTCCGACGCGCTCATGGCGATCGCCCGGGACCTGCACCTGGCCGACGTGGCCTCGCTCTACGCGGCGGTCGGCGACAGCCAGGTCTCCGCCCAGTCGGTGGTGCAGAAGCTGATGGCCGCGTACGGCGGCGAGGAGGGCGCGGCGGAGGACATCGCCGAGACCGCCGTCGCCACCCGGCCGCCGCGCAGCCGGCAGAGCAGCGCCGACCCGGGCGTGGTGGTCCGGGGGGTCAGCGACGTCTGGATCAAGCTGGCCCGCTGCTGCACCCCGGTGCCGCCGGACGCGGTGTTCGGCTTCGTCACCCGCTCCGGCGGGGTGAGCGTCCACCGGGACGACTGCGCCAACGCCGAGGACCTGCGCGCGCAGAGCGAGCGGGTGGTCGAGGTGAGCTGGAAGCTCACCTCCGCCTCGACCTTCCTGGTCGCCATCCAGGTGGAGGCCCTCGACCGGCACAAGCTCCTCGCGGACGTCACCCGGGTGCTCTCCGACGAGCGGGTCAACATCCTCTCCGCGACCGTCACCACCACCCGCGACCGGGTGGCCGTGAGCCGGTTCAGCTTCGAGATGGCCGACCCGAAGCACCTGGGGCACCTGCTGGCCGCGGTCCGCAAGGTCGACGGGGTCTTCGACGCCTACCGGGTCACCTCGGGCGCCTGAGCCGGCCCCCGGAACACGGAAAAGCGCCCGCCGGCGGTCAGCCGGCGGGCGCTTTCGCGTCGTACGGGCGGGTCAGCCGCCCTGGATGTCGCTCATGCTGAGCTTGTTGATGACGATCTCCTTCTTCGGGTGACCGCCACCGGCCTGCTGGGCGAAGGCGCCGTCGTCACCGGCCGCGGCGACCTGCTTCACCAGGTCCATGCCGCCCGTGATGGTGCCCAGCACGGTGTAGTTCGGGTCGAGCTGCGAGTCGCCGTACACGATGAAGAACTGGCTGCCGGTGCTGCCCTGCTGGCCGGAGTTGGCCATGGCGATGACGCCCTCCGGGTAGGGGGGTCGCTTGTCGGTGGGCAGGTTCTCCTCGGCCAGGTTGTAGCTCGGGCCGCCGGTGCCGTCGGTCTCCCGCCAGCCGTTGCCGGTCGCGCTCGGGTCGCCGCACTGCAGCACCTTGATGCCCTCGGTGACGAGCCGGTGGCACTTGGTGTTGTCGAAGAAGCCCTTACTGGCCAGGTGGGTGAAGCTGCCCGCGGTGCAGGGCACCTTCCCGCGGTCGATCTTGGCGGTGATCGGGCCCAGGTTGGTGTCGATCGTCATGGTCTGGGTGCCCTTGCTGGCCTGCTGGGTCGCGGGCAGCCCGACGTCCTTGATCTGCTTCGAGCGCCCCTCCTTGGGGACCTCGTTGAACACACACTGGGAGAACCCGTCGCCGCCCGCGGTGTTCTGCTTCTTGTCGTCACCGCCGAGCGAGGTGGCGAGCCAGACGGTGCCGGCCACGACGAGCACCAGCACGGCCGCGGCGCCGACGATGGCCTGGGTCTGCCGGCGCTTGCGGGCCTTGGCGGCGCGCTCGGCCATCTCCCGCTCGAGGCGGGCCCGCGCCGCCGCGCGCTGCCGCTCTCTCGTGGACGTCACGGTCACTCCTCACATGCTTCTCGGGTACGGCGGTGCTCGCCGCTGCTCAGGGTGGGGCGGGCCGGGTCAGCCGGCGCTGGGGCTCGCCGCCGGCGCGCTCGTGGCGGCCGGCGCGGCGTTCGGCTCGCCGACGGTGAGGCTCTGGATCACCACGTCCGTCTTCGGCTTGACCTTGGCCCCACTCCCATTGTCCACGGTCGGCAGGGCGCCGATCTTCTCGACCACGTCGAGGCCGCCGGTGACCTTGCCGACGACCGTGTAGCCCGGGGTGGGCGGGTTGAAGTCCTTGAAGAAGATCAGGAACTGGCTGCCGTTGCTGCCCGGCGGATTGCCGATCATGGCGACCGTGCCCTTGGGGTACGCCGGGGTCTGCGCCGGCGCCGGCGAGGCGGAGGGGCTGGCCTCGGGCGCGGTGGGGACGTTCTCGTTGTAGAACGAGTAGGCCGGGCCGCCCATGCCGCTGCCGCTCGGGTCGCCGCAGCGCAGCGCCCCCTCGGTGGTGATCTCGTGGCACTTGGTGTTGTCGTAGAACGACTTGCCGGCCAGGAACGAGATGCTGGCCGCGCCGCACGGGGCGGCGGCCAGGTCCAGGTCGGCGGTGATCGGGCCGCCCTGGTTGGTGGTGACCGTCATGGTGCGGGTGCCGGCGGTGGGCAGGCCGGTGGTGGGCGGGGTGCCCACCTCCTTCAGGTTGGTGTTGGCCGTGGCGTCCTGCGGGGTCCAGAGGCAGGTGTCCTCGGCGGCCTGCTTCTTCGGCTCTGAGTCGAAGGCGCCGAGCGCCCAGGCCGAACCGACCACGATCAGCGCGAGCACCACGGCGGCGCCGACACCGGCCTGGATCTGCCGGCGGCGCTTCGCGGCCGCGGCCCGCCGGGCGAGCTGCCGGTCGAGCTTGGCCCGCGCCAGTTTGCGCTGCCGGTCCCTGCTGGAAGCCACCCGTGCTCCCCTTCCTCTACCCTGGTTCTGGCCGGCGCCGGGCGGTGCCCGCCCGTACGCCGGGAGGGTGCGCCACGCCACACGCCCGCCAGAGTGTACGGGTACCGGCTGGGAAAGTGGTGTACGAGGTCCAGCCTGGGATTATCGGGCGTTGTCACTGTGCCCGGCGGGGCGGGTGGGGCCGGTGGTCGGCGAAACCCGGTCGCCCGTGCGACTAGGCTGCTGACAGGGACGACGACCTGGACGGAAGGGGAGCGGACGTGCTCGTGGCCGGCTTTCCCGCGGACGCCTTCGGCACCAACTGCTACGTGGTGGCGACGGCGCCGGGGGAGCAGTGCGTGGTGGTCGACCCCGGCATCGGGGTGCTCGACCGGCTCGACGCCGTGCTCGCCGAGCACCGCCTGCACCCGGCCGCCGTGCTGCTCACCCACGGCCACCTCGACCACACCTTCTCGGTGGCCCCGGTCTGCGGCGCGCGGGGCATCCCCGCGTACGTCCACCCGGAGGACCGGGAGCTGCTGGCCGACCCGTCGAAGGCGCTCTCCATGGACCTCACCCAGCTCTTCGGCGGCCGGCTGCCCTACGCCGAGCCGGACGACGTGGCGGAGCTGATCGACGGCGCGACCCTGTCGCTGGCCGGGCTGGAGATCACCGTCGACCACGCTCCCGGCCATACCGGCGGGTCGGTGCTGTTCCGGATGCCCGGCGCCGGCTCGCCCTGGGAGGCCGAGCAGATCTGCCTCTCCGGTGACGTGCTCTTCGCCGGCTCGATCGGCCGCACCGACCTGCCGGGCGGCAGCATGCCCCGCATGCTGGACAGCCTCCGGGAGAAGGTCCTCCCGCTGGCCGACGACACGGTCGTCCTGCCCGGCCACGGCCCGCAGACCACCATCGGCCGCGAGCGCGCGACCAACCCGTACCTCGTCGAGGTGTCGGGGACCGGCGGCGCGCGCCCGGCCGCGCCCACCCGCGGCCTGTAGCCCGGCCGCGGCCCACGACCTCACCGCGCGGTCCGCGCGGCCCCACGGAGACTCTGCCGCGCAGGGCGCGGCTGCCAAGGGAGTACGCCATGAGCAAGCCCACGCCCATCTCCGGCTTTCCGGAGTGGACGCCCGCCCAGCGGATGATCGAGCAGTTCGTGCTCGACCGGATCCGCGCCACCTTCGAGCTGTACGGCTTCGCGCCGCTGGAGACCCGCTCGGTCGAGCCCCTCGACCAGCTGCTGCGCAAGGGGGAGACCTCGAAGGAGGTCTACGTGCTGCGCCGGCTCCAGGCCGACACCGACGGTCCGGCCGGCGACGACGCCCTCGGCCTGCACTTCGACCTCACCGTGCCGTTCGCCCGCTACGTGCTGGAGAACGCCGGCAAGCTCCAGTTCCCGTTCCGCCGCTACCAGATCCAGAAGGTGTGGCGGGGTGAGCGCCCGCAGGAGGGGCGCTACCGGGAGTTCCTCCAGGCCGACATCGACATCGTCGACCGGGACACCCTGCCGGCCCACTACGAGGCCGAGATGCCGCTGGTGATCGGCGACGCGCTGCGTTCGCTGCCGATCCCGCCGGTGCGGATCCAGGTGAACAACCGCAAGATCTGCGAGGGCTTCTACCGGGGCGTCGGGCTGACCGACCCGGAGGCGGCGCTGCGCGCCGTCGACAAGCTCGACAAGATCGGCCCCGCGAGGGTGGCCGAGCTGCTGGCGGAGACCGCCGGGGCGAGCGAGGCGCAGGCCAAGGCCTGCCTGGCCCTCGCCGAGATCTCCGCGCCGGACGCCTCCTTCGCCGACGCGGTCCGCGCCCTGGGGGTGACCGACCCGCTGCTGGACGAGGGCATCGCGGAGCTGACCGCCGTGGTGGAGACCGCCGCGGCGCACTCGCCCGGCCTCTGCGTCGCCGACCTGCGGATCGCCCGCGGCCTGGACTACTACACGGGCACCGTCTACGAGACGCAGATGATCGGCTACGAGCGGTTCGGCTCGGTCTGCTCCGGCGGCCGGTACGACAACCTGGCCAGCTCCGGCAACGCCCGCTTCCCCGGTGTCGGCATCTCCATCGGGGTGACCCGGCTGCTCGGCCTGCTCTTCGGCGCGGGCGAGCTGTCGGTCTCCCGGGACGTGCCGACCTGCGTGCTGGTCGCGGTCAGCAACGAGGAGGACCGGCCGGCCAGCAACAAGGTCGCCGAGGCGCTGCGCTCCCGGGGCATCCCGACCGAGGTGTCGCCGAGCGCGGCCAAGTTCGGCAAGCAGATCCGGTACGCCGAGCGGCGCGGCATTCCGTACGTCTGGTTCCCCGGGGCCGAGGGCGACGAGGTGAAGGACATCCGCTCGGGCGAGCAGGTGGCCGCCGCGGCGGGGGAGTGGACGCCGCCCCGGGCCGACCTGAAACCGCTGGTCGGGCCCGCGACCGCTGGCGCCTGACGACGATTGGACCTACGGTGGCGTAAGTTACGCCACCGTAGGGAGATCGACGTGACCGTGCTCAGCCAGACCGCTCTGCTCCGCGAGCTCGAACCCGTGGTCGAGAAGAACCTCGACCGGCACCTGTCGCTGGCCAAGGAGTGGTTCCCGCACGAGTACGTGCCGTGGAGCGAGGGGCGGACCTTCGACGGCCCGCTCGGCGGCGAGCCCTGGACCGAGGGCGACTCGACCCTGCCCGAGGTGGCCCGCACCGCGCTGATCGTCAACCTGCTCACCGAGGACAACCTGCCCTCGTACCACCACGAGATCGCCACGCTGTTCGGGCGGGACGGCGCGTGGGGGACCTGGGTGCACCGGTGGACCGCCGAGGAGGGGCGGCACGGCACGGCGATCCGCGACTACCTGACGGTGACCCGGGCGGTCGACCCGGTGGCCCTCGAACGGGCCCGGATGACCCACATGTCGGCGGGCTACGTCAACACCCACGACGACGAGGTGCTGCACTCGCTGGCGTACGTCTCGTTCCAGGAACTGGCCACCCGCATCTCGCACCGCAACACCGGCCGGGCGACCGGCGACCCGACCTGCGAGGCCCTGCTGGCCCGGGTGGCCGCCGACGAGAACCTGCACATGGTCTTCTACCGCAACCTGCTCGGCGCCGCCGTCGAGCTGGCCCCGAGCCAGGCCATGCGGGCCGTCGCCGACGTGCTGGCCGACTTCCAGATGCCCGGCGTCGGCATCGACGGCTTCGCCCGCAAGTCGGTGGCGATCGCCCTGGCCGGCATCTACGACCTGCGCCAGCACCGGGACGAGGTGGTGGTCCCGGTGCTGCGCCAGTGGAACCTGTTCGAGGCGACCGGCCTGGACGCCGACGGCGAGGCCGCCCGCGACCAGATCGCCGCCCACCTCGACATGCTGGAGACCCAGGCGTCCCGCTTCGAGGAGAAGCGCGCCGCCCGCGCCGCCCGCCTAACGGCAACGCGCTAACCCACCCCGCCCCCGCCCCTCGCCCCCGCCCCCTCGCCCCCGCGATCTTGCACTTGCTGCCCCGGCAAAAGCCGTGATTCAGGCGTTCCAGGGGCTCGAAGTGCAAGATCGCGGGGGCGGGTGGGGTGGGTCAGGCGGGTTGGTCGAGGGGGATCAGGAGGCAGCTCGACGTGGCGTGGGCGATCAGGCGGCCCTTCGCGTCGGTCAGGCGGGCCTCGGCCAGGGCGGTGCGGCGGCCCCGCTGGAGCACCGTGCCCTCGCAGCGCAGGGTGCCGCTGGCGACCGTGACCGGGCGGAGGAACTTCACGTTCAGGTCCAGCGAGGTGTAGCCGACGCCGGCCGGCAGGGTGGTGTGCACGGCGCAGGCGGCCGCGGTGTCCAGCAGCGTGGAGAGGACGCCGCCGTGCACGGTGCCCAGCGGGTTGTAGTGGAACTCCTGCGGCACCAGTTCGACGGCGACGCGGCCCTCGTCGGCCTCCATCCGGGTCATGTCGAGGAGGTGCATGACGGGCGGCGCGGCCAGTTCCCCGGCGATCATCGCGCGGAGCAGCTCCAGGCCGCTGCTCCGGCCGATGTGTGCGGCCCCGGCGACCGGGTCGGACCAGGTGAAGGTGCGGCTGCGCTCCTGCGTCTGTGTCATGGACTCAGCCTCGCAGCGCGTTGCTGAGTCTGTCAATCAGACCTAGCCTGGTCGGCATGAGACCCGCGGCACTGGACTGGTCGGTGGAGAACTGCACCATCGCCCGCGCCATGGAGATCCTCGGCGAGCGCTGGACCCTGGTCGTGCTCCGCGAGGTCTTCAACGGCGTGCGCCGCTTCGACGACATGCGGGTGCGCACCGGCATCCCCCGGCAGGTGCTCACCAACCGGCTGGCCATGCTGGTGGAGCAGGGGGTGCTGCGCCGGGAGCCGTACCGGGAGCCGGGCAGCCGGCTGCGGCACCAGTACCGGCTCACCGACAAGGGGCTCGACCTCTGGCCGGTGCTGGTCGCGGTGCTCGGCTGGGGCGACCGCTACCTGGCCGACCCGGACGGCTCGCCGTTGACCGTCGCCCACCGCGACTGCGGCGCCGACGTCCGGGCGGCGCTGCGCTGCGCCGAGGGGCATGAGGTGACCGACCCGCGCGACGTGGTGCCGCGCCCGGGCCCGGGCGCCCGCCGCCGTTCCTGAGCGCCCCGGCGGGCTCTGACAGCCGATGTCCCCGATGTTGCTTCGCGGTTACATCGTGCGGCCCTGCGAATTCGGGCAAAGCCACGTCTTGCCTAGGATCTTAAATATGTGAATACTTTGGTGGTCCGGCCGGTTTCCCCAGGTCGGCCGGGCTGTCCCCGGGCGCGTCCGCGTGACAGTGCCCGTCACCCCCACCCGGAGGTTGTTACATGCGACCCACGAGGTCAATGCTCCGCCGCGCCGCCGTCGTCGCCATGGCCGGCACCCTGGTCACCGGCTCGCTGCTCGGCGCACCCGCCCAGGCGGCCCCCGCCTCGCCCGCGTCGCCCGACGCCGCCGCCGCCCTCGCCACGAAGCTCGGAGACCGCGCCGCCGGCGCGTACGCCGACAGCAGCGGCACCATGGTCGTCGCGGTGACCGACGCCGCGGCCGCCCGCCAGGTCCGCGCCGCCGGCGCCACCCCGAAGCTCGTCACCCGGGGCGCCGACAAGCTCGCGGCCGCCACCAACGAACTGGAGCGGTCCGCGAAGATCCCCGGCACCGCCTGGTGGACCGACCCGGCCACCAACCAGGTCGTCGTCTCCGTCGACAGCACCGTCACCGGCGCCAAGCTGGAGCGGGTCAAGGCCGCCGCCGCCCGCACCGGTGGCGCGGTCCGGATCGAGGCGGAGTCCGGCGTGCTCAGCACCCGCATCTCCGGCGGCAATGCCATCTACGCCGGCGGCGGCGGACGCTGCTCCCTCGGCTTCAACGTGCGCAGCAGCTCCGGCGTGAAGTACTTCCTCACCGCCGGGCACTGCACCAACATCTCGTCGAGCTGGTACAGCAACTCCTCGCAGACCACCCTCCTCGGCAGCCGGGCCGGCACCAGCTTCCCGGGCAACGACTACGGCATCGTGCGGTACAGCAACCAGACCACCACGCAGCCGGGCAACGTCTACCTCTACAACGGCAGCTACCAGGACATCACCGCCGCCGGCAACGCGTACGTGGGCCAGACCGTCCGGCGCTCCGGCAGCACCACCGGCGTGCACAGCGGCTCGGTGACCGCCCTGAACGCCACCGTGAACTACGCCGAGGGCAGCGTCTCCGGCCTGATCCGGACCACCGTCTGCGCCGAGCCCGGCGACAGCGGCGGCTCGCTCTTCGCCGGCAGCACCGCGTTGGGCCTCACCTCCGGCGGCAGCGGCAACTGCTCCTCCGGCGGCACCACCTACTTCCAGCCGGTGACCGAGGCGCTCAGCGTCTACGGCGTCAGCGTCTACTGACCGACCGCACGCGCACGGGCCGCCGGGCGACCGGCGGCCCGTTCCCGCGTCCGGCCCCGGCGGCCGGGGGGCGGATTCCGCGATCATCGGACTGACCGACCGCCGCCGGGGTACGTTCCGCCCGGTGAGCGCCCCCCTGACACCCGCACCCGACGTGCCCGCGTCGGCGTGGACACCGTTGCGCATCGCCGCGTTCCGGAGCCTCTGGCTGGCGGTGCTGGCCAGCAACGTCGGCACCTGGATGCAGACCGTGGGCGCGCAGTGGCTGTTGGTGAACCAGCCCAACGCCGCGACCCTGGTCGCCCTGGTGCAGACCGCGAGCATGCTGCCCGTACTGCTGCTCGCACTGCCGGCCGGCGCGCTCGCCGACACCTTCGATCGGCGTCGGCTGCTCATCGTCGTCCAGTGCTTCCTGGCGGGTGTGGGGGTGCTGCTCACCACGCTGACGGCGGCCGGCTGGATGCCGCCGGCCCTGCTGCTCGCCCTCACCTTCGCGCTCGGCGTCGGGCAGGCGCTCACCCTGCCCGCCTGGCAGGCGGTGATTCCGGAACTGGTGCCCCGGGCCCAGCTCGTCTCCGCCTCGGCCCTCGGCTCGATCAGCGTCAACCTGGCTCGTGCGGTCGGGCCGGCCGTGGCCGGCGTGCTGGTGGCCCAGGCCGGGGTGTCGGTCGTCTTCGCGGTCAACGCCGCCTCGTTTGTGATCTTCGCACTCGCCCTGCTGCGCTGGCGGCACGGCCGTCCGGAGGCCGAGCCCATGCCGGAACGTTTCGCCGCCGCGCTGCGGGCCGGCGGCCGGTACGTGCGGCACTCCCCGGTGGTCCGCCGGATCCTGCTGCGCACCGCGCTCTTCGTGGTGCCGGGCAGCGCACTCTGGGCCCTGCTGCCACTGGTCGCCAGCCGCCGGCTGCACATGAGCGCCAGCGGCTACGGGCTGCTGCTCGCCGCGCTCGGCGTCGGCGCGGTGGCCGGCGCCGTCGTCCTGCCCCGGATCCGCCAGCTCTTCTCCAGCACCCAGCGGCTGCTGCTGGCCGGACTCCTCTACGCCGGGGTGCTGCTCGTGCTCGCGCTGGTGCCGATGCGGGCCGTGGTGGTCGCCGCGCTGGTGCCCGGCGGGCTGGCCTGGATGACCGTGCTGTCCGGCATCAACGCCGCGATGCAGCTCTTCGTCCCCGGCTGGGTACGCGCCCGTGGCCTGTCGGTGTACCAGATGGTCTTCGCCGGTGGTCAGGCGCTCGGCGCCCTGGCGTGGGGCGCCCTCGGCGAGCTGACCAGCCTGGTGACGGCGCTGGCCGTGGCCGGCGTGCTGATGGCGGTGGGCGCGGTGAGTGTGCTGCGCTGGCCGCTGCGGGACACCCGGGGCTTCGACCAGGACCCGGCGGTCTACTGGCCCGAGCCCCACCTGGCGCTGGAGGCGCACCCGCGGACCGGGCCGGTGCTGGTGACCCTCCGCTACACCGTCCCGCCCGACCGGCAGGCCGCGTTCGTGGCGGCGATGCGGGCGGTCGGACGGTCCCGCAGGCGTACCGGGGCGATGCGCTGGGGGCTGTTCCGGGTCGGCGAGCGGGCACACGGCTTCATGGAGGTCTACCAGGTCCCGTCCTGGGAGGAGCACCTGCGCCAGCACGGCGGCCGGCTCACCGGGGCCGACCAGGCGGCCGAGGAGCAGGCCCGGGCCCTCGCCGAGGGGCCGGTGGAGGTGAACCACCTGCTTCCTGCAGACCCGGAGGACTGATCCGCGCAGGGCTGTGCCAGCGTCGGTGCGTCCGCCGGGCCGATACCACCGCCAGCGGGGGCCAGAGTCCGACACCCAGCGCCGTCGCCCGCTCCGCGAGCCCGGCGCGGTGCCCGCTGGTCACCTCGAAGACGAACCAGCCGAAGAGGGCCAGCAGCACCGCCGTCGCGGTGAGCGCCACCGGCCGCCGGAACGCCCACGGCAGCACCGGCCGGGCCGGGTGGCCGGCGTCCGGGCCCCGAGGCAGCAGCAGCGCCGACCCGGCCGGCCAGAGCGCCAGCGCCAACACGGCGACCGTCGCCACCGTGCCGTGGCCGAGCGATCCGCCGACCTTCGGCCGCGGAAAGGCGATCAACGCGACGGTGGCCGCCCCGCCGACCGCGAGCAGGAACCGGCTGGGTAGACCGGCGGCGTGCAGGACGGCCGCGGTGGCCAGGTGACACGCGCCCAGCAGCACGAAGCAGCCGACCACGACCCAGGAGTCCGTCGCGCCCGGGCCGGCGAGTTCGCTGATCGTGTCGCGGACGGGGTCGTAGCTTGCCGGCTGTCGGGCGCCCGCGACGGTCGTACCGCCGAGCAGCAGGACGGGTGCGGCGGCGGCGATGGCCACGGCCCAGCCCGGTACGGCGCGCACCTAGCCACGGTAACCGTCGCGACCGTCGATCGTCCCCGGGACGGTCCGCTGCGGGCGGTGCCCCGGCGCGTCGGGTGCCGGCGGGTCGGCGGCCGGAGGTCGCCCCGGATCGGGTCGGGCTGTCGGGTGCCCGCCGGACGCGGCGGGCGGGGCTGACAGAATGCGGAGTGACGACTGTTCCACGATGAGGAGACGCAAGCCGTGATCCGTACCCACAATGCCGGAAGCCTGCGCGCCGCGGACGCCGGCTCGACGGTGACGCTCGCCGGGTGGGTGGCCCGCCGGCGCGACCACGGCGGTGTCATCTTCGTCGACCTGCGCGACGCCTCCGGCGTCGTGCAGGTGGTCTTCCGCGAGGAGGACGCGCACGCGCTGCGCAACGAGTTCTGCGTCAAGGTGACCGGCGAGGTGACCCGCCGCCCCGAGGGCAACGAGAACCCGGACCTGCCGACCGGCGAGGTCGAGGTGACCGCGACCGCGCTGGAGGTGCTCTCCGAGGCCGCGCCGCTGCCGCTGCCGGTCGACGACCAGATCGAGGCCGGCGACGACATCCGGCTCAAGTACCGCTACCTCGACCTGCGCCGCGGCGGCCCGGCGAAGGCCATGCGGCTGCGCTCGCGGGCCAACCAGCTGGCCCGCGCGGTGCTGCACGAGCGGGACTTCCTGGAGATCGAGACGCCGACGCTGACCCGCTCCACCCCGGAGGGCGCCCGCGACTTCCTGGTCCCGGTGCGCCTCCAGCCCGGCAGCTGGTACGCGCTGCCGCAGTCGCCGCAGCTGTTCAAGCAGCTGCTCATGGTCGGCGGCATGGAGCGCTACTACCAGATCGCCCGCTGCTACCGCGACGAGGACTTCCGCGCCGACCGGCAGCCGGAGTTCACCCAGCTGGACATCGAGATGTCCTTCGTCACCGAGGACGACGTGATCGACCTCGGCGAGGCGATCGTGGCGAAGCTCTGGTCCGACCTGGCCGGCTACGAGATCCCCCGGCCCATCCCGCGGATCACCTGGCACGACGCCATGTCCCGGTACGGCTCCGACAAGCCGGACCTGCGCTACGGCGTCGAGCTGACCGAGCTGACCGACTACCTGCGCGGCACCGAGTTCCGGGTCTTCGCCGGCGCGATCGACGCCGGCGGCTACGTCGGCGCGGTGGTCATGCCGGGCGGCGCGAGCCAGACCCGCAAGGAGCTCGACGGCTGGCAGGACTGGGCCAAGGCGCGCGGCGCGCGGGGTCTCGCGTACGTGGTGCTCGACGCGGAGACCGGCGAGGCGCGCGGCCCGGTGGCCAAGAACCTCTCCGAGGCGCACCTGGCCGGGCTGGCCGACGCGGTCGGCGCGAAGCCGGGCGACGCCGTCTTCTTCGCCGCCGGCACGAACGCGCGGGAGGCGCAGGAACTGCTCGGCGCGGCCCGCATCGAGATCGCCAAGCGGGCCAAGCTGGTCGACGAGAGCGCCTGGGCGTTCTGCTGGGTGGTCGACGCGCCGATGTTCGAGAAGACCGACGAGGGCGGCTGGACCGCCGTGCACCACCCGTTCACCTCGCCGAACGCGGAGTGGGTGGACCGGTTCGAGGAGGCGCCGGACCGGGCGCTGGCCTACGCGTACGACATCGTCTGCAACGGCAACGAGATCGGCGGCGGCTCGATCCGTATCCACCGCGGCGACGTGCAGCAGCGGGTGTTCGACCTGCTCGGCATCACCGCCGAGGAGGCGCAGGACAAGTTCGGCTTCCTGCTGGAGGCGTTCAAGTACGGCGCCCCGCCGCACGGCGGCATCGCCTTCGGCTGGGACCGGGTCTGCATGCTGCTGGCCGGCGCGGACTCGATCCGCGAGGTCATCGCCTTCCCGAAGACCCGCGGCGGCTTCGACCCGCTGACCGGGGCGCCGACGCCGATCACCGCGCAGCAGCGCGCCGAGGCCGGCATCGACGCCAAGCCGAAGGCGCCGACCGGTCCGCACGCCGGCACCGCCGGCCCGGCCGCCCCGGTGGCCGACCCGACCTGATCCCGATTCGACGAAAGGCCCGCGTCATGATGGCGCGGGCCTTTCGACGTCTGGAGGACGGGATGAACCTGCTCGTGGTGGGGGCCAGCGGCTTCCTCGGCGCCGAGGTCTGCCGGCAGGCGGTCGCCGCCGGGCACCGGGTGGTCGGCACGTACCACTCCGCCGCCGTCGCGGTGCCGGGCGTCGCGCCGCGCCGGCTCGACGTCACCGACCGGGCCGCCGTGCGCGCGCTGTTGACCGGGGTACGCCCCGACGCCGTCGTGGCCACCCCCTACCGGTACGACGACTGGGCGGTCACCGCCGACGGGGCGGCCCACGTCGCGTGCGCCGCCGCCGAGGTGGGTGCGCGGCTGGTGCACCTGTCCAGCGACGCGCTGCACGGCGGCCGGCCGGCACCCTATCTGGACGACGACGCGCCCACGCCGGTCAACCCCTACGGGGCGGCGAAGGCGGCCGCCGAGACGGCGGTGCGGGCCGTCGACCCGGGGGCGCTGCTGGTGCGGACGTCGCTGATCGTGGGGGAGGGGAGCAAGCAGATCCAGCTCTGCCGGGACGCGCTGGCCGGCCGGGCCGTCCTGTTCACCGACGAGGCCCGCTGCCCGGTGCACGTGGCAGACCTGGCCGCGGCGGTGCTGGAACTGGTGCCCTCCGACGTGGCCGGCCCGCTCAACGTGGCCGGCCCGGAGGCGGTCAGCCGCGCCGAGATGGGGCTGCTCGTGGCCCGGCACGAGGGCCTCGACCCGGCCGGTCTGAAGACGTCGACCATCGCCGGAGCCGGCCTGCACCGCCCCGCGGAGGTGCGCCTCGACTCGTCGCGGGCGGCCGGCCTGCTGCGGACCCGGCTGCGCGGGATCACCGAGGTGCTGGCCTGATCGCCCCATGCACAGATTCTGTGCACAACTCTTGTGCATGAGAACTATGCACAGATATTGTGCAAGTCATGGAGAACGAAGGGTCGCGTCCCGAGCCACGGGCCGTGCGGCTGGACCACCGACAGGTGCGGGTGCTGGCCCACCCGCTGCGGATGCGCCTACTCGGCGCGCTGCGGGTGAAGGGCCCGGCGACGGCCACCGCGCTCGCGGAGCTGCTCAGTACCAACACCGGCGCCACCAGTTACCACCTGCGCCAGCTCGCCGAGGTGGGGCTCGTCGTGGAGGACCCGGACCGGGGCACCGGCCGGCAGCGCTGGTGGCAGGCCGCGCACGACGTCACCAACTGGGAACCGAGCGACTTCGACGACGACCCGGACGCCCGCGCCGCGATCGACTGGATCCAGGGCGACCAGGTGCGCCACCTGGCCGAGCACGCGGAGCGGTGGTTCGCCGCGCAGAACGAGTGGTCGCCGGCCTGGCGGGACGCCTTCGGTATGGGCGACATCTTCATGGCCATCCCGGCCGCCCGACTGGAGGCCCTCAAGGCCGAGCTGTGGCAGGTCCTGGAGCGCTACCGCAACGAGGCTGACCCGGCCGAGCCCGGCGCCGAGCAGGTGCAGCTGTGGCTCGCCGCCTACCCCCTGCCCAAGGAGTTCCGGTGACCACTTTGTCCGTACGCCAGGTCCGGTTCCGTTACCTCACCCTCTACGGCCTGCGTTGGCTGCCCAGCGGCCTGCTCATCCCGGTGATGATCCTGCTCATGCAGGAACGCGGCCTGTCGCTGTCCCAGATCGGCCTCGTGGCCACCGCGCAGGGCCTGGTCGTGCTGGCGCTGGAGCTGCCCACCGGGGGGCTCGCCGACGCGCTCGGTCGCAAGCCCGTGCTGGTCGTCGCCTGGACGGTCTGCCTGGTCTCGCTGGTGCTCTTCGTGGTCGCCGACTCGTTCTGGATGTTCTTCCTGGTCTCGGCGTTGCAGGGGATCTACCGGGCGCTCGACAGCGGCCCGCTGGAGTCCTGGTACGTCGACGCGACCCTGGCCGCCGACCCGGAGGCCGAGTACGAGCGCGGCCTGGGCTGGGCGGGCACCGTCATCGGCATCGCCATCGGCGCCGGCGCGTTGCTCGGCGGCGGCCTGGTCGCGCTCGGGCCGGTCGGGCCGCTCAGCGCGCTGACCCTGCCCGTGCTGGTCGCCATCGCCCTCCAGGTGGCCGCGCTGGTCGCGCTCACCGTGCTGCTGGTCGAGCACCGGCCGGCCCGGGGCGCCGCCGCCGTGCGGGCCTCGGTGGTCGAGGCGCCCCGGATGGTCGGCCAGGCCGTCGGCCTGCTGCGCCGCAACCGGGTGCTGCTCGCCCTGGTCGCCGTCGAGCTGTTCTGGGGCTTCGGCATGATCACCTTCGAGTCGCTGCTGCCCGTGCGCCTGGCCGAGGTGGTCGGCGACGCCGACCGGGCCGCCGCGCTGCTCGGCCCGGCCAGCTCAGCGGCCTGGCTGGCCAACGCGGCCGGCGCCGCCCTCACCCCGCTGCTGCTGCGCCGGCTCGGCGCCGCCCCCGCCGCCGCGCTCATGCGCGTCCTCCAGGGCGTCACCGTGGTCGGGATGGGCCTGCTCGCCGGCCCGGTCGGCGTGCTCATCGCCTACCTGGCCTGCTACACCGTGCACGGCGCGTCGAACCCGCTGCACATGGGGCTGCTGCACCGGCAGGTCGACGGGCCGTACCGGACCAGCGTGCTCTCGCTGAACTCGATGATGGGCCAGCCGGCCGGCGCGCTCGGCGCCGTGGTGCTGACCGCCCTGGCCGACGCCACCAGCATCAGCGTCGCCATGCTGGTCGGCGCCGTGGTGCTCGCCGTGGCCGCCCCGCTCTACCTGCCGGCCTGGCGCGCCGGGCGCCGGACGGCGGCGGCGGAGCCGGACCCGGGCGAGCACCGGCCGGGTGAGTCGGCCGCCGGTCCGGGCCACCCCGGCCCGGCGCTGGACCCTGCCGGCCCGGTGGACCCGGTCACGGTCGCCGTCTCCGCACCCGCGCGGTCGGACTGAGCCCGTGCCGGGCCCGGGTGGGGGATCAGCCCAGGTGGACCGAGGTACGCGGCTCGGTGCCGGTGTAGCCCAGCCGGCGGTACAGCCGGATCGCGCCGACGTTGGCGGTGTAGACGCCGAGCGCCACGTGGTCGTACCGGGCGAACAGGGCCCGGGTCATCCCGGCGGTGAGCGCCGCGCCGAGCCCCCGGCCCCGGCGGTCCGGCGCCACGGTCAGCCCGGCCAGGAAGCCGATGTCGCCCCGGCTCCGGTCGGCGCCGCAGGCCACGAGGCGGTCGCCGTCGCGGATGCCGTACCAGTCGACGATCCGCGGGTCGCCCGGGCGGGAGGTGGTGCGGGGAAAGGCCACTTCGATGAGCGCGGCCAGCGCGGGGTGGTCGGCCTCGCCGAGGCGGACGACGCGCTCCTCCGCCGGCTGCTCCGGCGGGGCGGTCGTGGTCCACAGGAAGTCCCACTCGTCGAGCCGGGCCACGGTGAGCCGGTCGGCGACCTCCTCGGCCGCGGTCCGGGGCAGGTGCAGCCACTGGCCGGCGTGCAGCGTCCCGTCCGCCACCAGGCCCGCGAAGACGTCCAGCGCCGGCCCGGCCGCCCCGACCGCCCCGCCGGCCGGCCCCTGCCCCGGCGGGAGGAGCCAGCCGACCGCGCCGTCCCGCCGCCAGCCCCGCGCCTCGTGGTCCCGCCAGAGGGCGTGCCGGGCGTACGGGTGGTGGCCGGCGGCGGCGAGCAGGGTGTCCCGCCCCGACAGGACCTCCTCGGCAGTGATCATGCGGCCAGCCTACGAGAGGGGAAACCGTGACTCCCATCAACTCCGTACGACCCGTGCGCCTGCCCGGCCCGCGCTGCGTGCTGCGCGAATGGGCGGACGACGACGGGCCCGCGCTGCACGCGCTGCTGACCGAGCCGCGGGTGCTCGACCGGGTGCTCGACGAGCGGGCGCCCACCCGGGACGAGGTCCGCGCCGCCCTGTCCGGCTGGCGGGAGGAGGCGGGCGGCGAGCCGCGGCCGGAATACCGGCTGGCCGCGGCCGACCGGGACCGGCTGCTCGGTCTGGGCACCCTGACCGTGGAGAGCGTGCCGCACCGGCGCGGCGAGATCGGCTACGTGGTGCACCCCGACCACTGGGGCCGGGGCCTCGGCACCGAGATCGCCGGCCTGCTGCTGGACCTGGCGTTCGGGTCGGTGGGACTGCACCGCGTGGAGGCGACCACCCGGCCGGACCACGCCGCCTCCCCGCGGGTGCTGGAGAAGTCCGGCCTGCGGTGCGAGGGGATCAGCCGCGACCACCTGCTCGTCCGAGGCTCCTGGTGGGACTCGGTGCGGTACGCGATCCTCGCCACCGACCGCTGACGCCGCCCGCCGTCGGAGGTGGGGGCGTTCCACGGTGGAGATTGACGAACAGACCGATTGGGTACATCCGTGGCCGACCTACTGGGACCCCCCACCGGAGGAACGACCATGCTCGCCATCATCGCGGCCATCGTGTTCGGCTTCGCCCTGTTGATCGATTTCCTGAACACGAACTTCGGCGCGCCCGACCTGTTCAACACCCACACCCTCATGCTCATCGGCTTCCTGCTGCTCTCCCTCTACCTGGCCGGGGTCGGCTCGGGCCCGCGGGGCGGCGGCGGCGGCCGGTGGTACCGGGGTCGCCGCCCGGGTCGCGGCTGACCGGAAACGACCATCCGGGCCGGGCCGGCGGCGCGATTCCAGCGCCGTCGGCCCGGCCCGGTACTGTTCTCGTGATGGAATCCGACGCCCTCTTCACCCTCGGCGAACCCGCCGGAGCGCCCAGCGCCCACGCGGGTTCCGGCGGCGTCGACGGGTTCACCGCCGCCGCGGCGGATTCGCCGCTGCCCGTCCGGATGCGCCCGGCCAGCATCGACGAGCTGGTCGGGCAGGACCACCTGCTCGCCCCGGGCGCCCCGCTGCGCCAACTCGTCGAGGCCGCGGCCCCGATGTCGGTGATCCTCTGGGGGCCGCCCGGCAGCGGCAAGACCACCATCGCCCACCTGGTGGCCCGGGCCACCGACCGCCGCTTCGTCGCCATGTCCGCGCTGACCGCCGGGGTGAAGGACGTCCGCGCGGTGATCGAGACCGCCCGTCGGCAGCGCCGGGCCGGTGGCCCGCCGACCGTGCTCTTCATCGACGAGGTGCACCGGTTCAGCAAGACCCAGCAGGACTCGCTGCTCGCCGCCGTCGAGGACCGCACGGTCACCCTGCTCGCGGCGACCACCGAGAACCCGTACTTCTCGGTCATCTCACCGCTGCTGTCCCGCTGCGTGCTGCTCACCCTCCAGCCCCTCGACGACGACGCCGTACGCGGCCTGCTGCGCCGCGCGGTCGCCGACGAGCGCGGGCTGGGCGGCGCGCTCAGCCTGGAGACGGACGCCGAGGACCACCTCGTCCGCCTCGCCGGTGGCGACGTCCGCAAGGCGCTCACCGCGCTGGAGGCGGCGGCGGCCACCGCGACCGCGCGCGGCGTGGGCCGGATCGACCTCGCCGTCGCCGAGCAGGCGGTCGACGTGGCGGCCGTGCGCTACGACCGCGACGGTGACGCCCACTACGACGTGACCAGCGCGTTCATCAAGAGCATGCGCGGCTCGGACGTGGACGCCGCGCTGCACTGGCTGGCCCGGATGCTGGTCGCCGGCGAGGACGCCCGGTTCATCGCCCGACGCATGGTGATCTTCGCGAGTGAGGACGTCGGCATGGCCGACCCCAGCGCGCTGACCGTCGCCACCGCCGCCGCGCACGCCGTCGAATACGTCGGCCTGCCCGAGGCCCAGCTCAACCTGGCTCAGGCGGTCATCCACCTGGCGACCGCACCGAAGTCCAACTCGGCCACCACGGCCATCGGCGCGGCCATCGCCGACGTGCGCGCCGGTCGCGGCGGCGCGGTGCCGCGCGGGCTGCGCGACTCCCACTACGCCGGCGCCCGGGGCCTCGGGCACGGGGCCGGCTACCGCTACCCGCACGACGACCACCGCGGCGTCGTCACCCAGCAGTACGCTCCGGACGACCTCGTCGGGACCGACTACTACCAGCCGAGCGCGCACGGCGCGGAGCGGGCGGTGGCCACCCGGCTGCCGCTGCTGCGCCGGATCGTGCGCGGGTTGCCCGCGCCGCCGGCGCGGGCGGAGGCCGCGGTGAACGGCGCCCGACCGGCGGGCGCCGAGCGGGCCGACGGGGCGAGCGAGGGCGGCAGCGACGCCGTCGGGGAGGGTCAGCAGTGATGGCGCGTGGTCCCGAGCGGCCGGCGGACGGCCCCGACGAGCGGCGCGACCCGCGTGCCAAGGGCCGCCGGTGGGGGCGGGGCAAGGCCGACGCCGAGCCGGACGAGGCGACCGCCGGCGAGGAGTTCGGCTGGATCGACGACCTGCGGACGGCCAAGCAGCAGCGCAGCGACCTGGGCCCCGGCGGGGAGGCGCCCGGCCCCGTGCCGCCCGCGCGGGGCGGGATGCCGCCGGCCGCTCCCGGGCCCCGGCCCGGCCCGCCCGTGCCCGAATCGTCCCGGGCCGCCCGCCCGGGCGCGGCGCCACCGCCCGGAGCCACCCGGCCCGGCCCGGAGACCCCGCCCGCCCGCCGCGTCCCCCAGGCCGGCCCGGCCACGCCGCCGGTCCGCCCCGGCGGCCCCGATCCGTCAGCCTCCCGCCGCCCCGTGGACGGCCCCTGGCCCGGCACACCCGAACCGTCCCGGCGCCCCGCCGAGTCCGCGCGCGGCCCCGGCGAGCCGTCCCGCCCGCCCCGCCGGAACCCGGACGCGGCGACCGGCCAGCAACCCCCGGTCCCGCCGGCTCCCGGCCGGGTGAGCGGGCCGCCCGGCCCGCGCGTCGCGCCTCCCGCCGGCCCGGTTCCCGGCCGCACCGGTCCGGGCGGCGGCCCCGCCCCCGAACGCGGTTACGGCGGACCGAACCCCGGACCCGGCTGGCCGCAGTCCCCGGGCCCGGACGGCGCCCGGGCCGCGGTTCCGCCCACCCCACCCACCCCGCGCGGACGGCACGGCGCCGAGGCGCCCGCCGGTCCGGCCGGCGGCGCGCGGCCCGGTGGCGTGGACCCGGCGGGCCGCCCCGTCACCGGTGGCGGCCGGCGCGCCCTTCCCGACGACGCCGACCCGGGCGTCCGCCCGGTTTCCGGCGCCGGCCGCCGGCCGGCCCCCGAGGGCGGCGCGCCCACACCGGGCCGTCGCGGCGCCCCCGACGCCGACCCCGGCCTCCGCCCGGTCTCCGGCGGTGCCCGCCGCGCGGCGCCCGACGCTGCTCCGCCCGGTGCCGGCCGCCGGCCGGCCCCCGGCGCCGTCGACCCCGCGCTCCGACCCGTCTCCGGTTCCGGCCGGCGGGCCGCCGCCGAGCCCGAGAACGGCCGCACCGGCGTGCCCTCGGCGCGGGCTGCCGCGCCCGCCGACCCGGTGACCGGCGCGTCGCACGCGGGCGACGCCGGGTCGGGCCGTGGCCGCGCCCCGCAGCGCCCCGAACCGTCCACGGCCGGGATGCCCCCCGTGGAGACCGCCGGCGGTCGGCCCGGTGGGCGTCGCCGTGCCGGCGAACCGAACCAGCCCGTGGTGCCGCGCACCGGGAACGCCCCGCCGGTGCCCGGCGCCGGACCCGACGCCGACCGTCGGCCGGACGGACCCGCGCCGACCCCGCGCCGCGCCCCGGCCGACGCCCCGCCCGGCTCCCGGTCCGGTCCCGGCGCCGACGTGCCCCCCACCGGCCGGCGAGCCGCCGCCGCCCCGTCGACGCCCGGCGGCCGCACAGCCCCGGACGCACCGGCGGTCCCGCCCGGTCGCCGCGGCGCTCCCGACGGCGCCGCCACGCCGGCCGGCGGGCACGCGGCGCCCGAGAACCCCGCGGTGCCGCGCGGCCGCCGCGCCGTGCCGGACGACCCGGCGATGCCGTCGGGCCGCCGTGCCGCCACCGGTGACGCCGGCATGGTGCCGGGTCGCCGGGGTGCGCCCGACGACGCGGCGATGCCGTCCGGCCGACGGGCCGCCGACGCCGACGCCGGCTCGGCGCCGGGTCGCCGGGGTGCGCCCGACGACGTGGCGATGCCGTCCGGCCGACGGGCCGCCGGTGACGGCCCGGCCGCGCCCGGCCGCCGCGCCGCGCCCGACGCTCCGGCCGGCCGCCGTGCCGCGCCCGACGTCCCGACCGGCCGCCGTGCCGCCTCCGAAGCGGCCGGTGGACCTGGCGTGAGCGGTGACGTTCCGCCGGCCCCGCGCCGCGGGGCGCGCGGGGAGGCCGACGAGCCGCGTCCGCAGCGGCCCGAGCGGCCCGCCGACTGGCTGCGGCAGGCCGGCCGCACCGCGCACAGCGACCCCGCCATGCCGGCGGTCCGCCGCCCCGGCGGTCCCCCGGCCGAGGAGCCGACCGCCGCCCGACGCGGCGGGCCGGCGGGCTCCGACCACGGCCCGGCCGGCCGCGCCGGCGCGGCCGTGCCGCCGGTGAAGCCCGACCAGCCCGGCCCCGCGCGCGGCGCGGCCCGGCCCGGCGGCCCGGCCGCCCGGCCGACCACCCCGGACGACGGTGCCCGTGGCGCCGCCCGACCGGACAACGACCGCACCGGCGGTTTCGCGGCCGGTGGTGACCCGGCCCGTACCGGCGGTTTCGCGGCGGGTGGTGACCCCGCCCGTACCGGCGGTTTCGGGGTGGGCGGTGACCCGGCCCGCACCGGCGGTGTGCCCGCCGGTGACCGGCACGGCGGACGGGGCCGGGACGGCGCCGGTGGGTTCGCGGCCGGTGACCCGGCGCGTACCGGAGGTCTGCCGACCGGCGGGCGTGGCCCCGGCGGCGACCCGTCGCGGACCGGTGGCTTCCCCGCGGGCGGTGACCCGCGTGGTCCCGCCCGTGGCTCGGCGCGTCCGGACGGCGGCATGCCGCCGGCGGGCGACCCGCACCCGGCCGGCGAGTCGGGGCCGCGCGCCGCGGCCGGTGCGCCCCCGGTGGCCCGCGCGGCCGCCTCGGTGGGCCGCCCCCCGGCGCCGGAGGACCGGCCGGCCGGCCGGGCCGCCCCGCTCGCGCCGGAACCCACCCGACCCGGGCCGGGGGGTCCGGGCGTACCGCCGGGACCCGGCGCGCCGGCGGTGGCGCGGGCCGCGGCGGTCGTACCGCCCGGGGAGCCGGCGGTGGCGCGGGCCGCAGCTGTCGTACCCGCGGGCGAGCCGGTGGGGGCGCGGCCGGGACCGGGCGACGGCGCCGGGCCGGCGCTGCGGCCGGGCGCGGCCGGGCCGGGGGAGGCCGACGACGCGGCGGGCGGCCTGCGGGGCGCCCGCTCGGAGCTGCGCCGGCAGATGCGCGAGCGGCGGCGGCTGCGGATGGGCATCCTCGCCCTGGTCAGCGTGGTGCTGCTCGGTGCCGTGCCGCTCTTCTTCGGGCTGCGCACGCTGAGCCACGACCCGGTCTTCGACACCCTCGACGCGCTGGGCGTGCCGTCCTGGGCGGCGGCGAAGACGGTGGACAACGTGAGCGGCAGCCGGTGGTGTTTCGAGGAGTGCCGGCTGCGCGAACGCACCGTCGAGTCGCAGAAGGCGTGGAAGGAGACCGCCCAGGTCTACGAGGCGGCGCTGGCCCGCGACGGCTGGGAGCGCTGGAAGGTGAACCGCTGCCCGGAGCAGCAGGTGAAGGGGAGCTACACCTGCTGGCGCCGGGACGAACTCACCCTCGACCTCTGGGTCCGCGAGCCCACCTGCGTGCCGGCTCCGGCGGCCGGCGAGGCCCCGCCGTCTCCGGCGCCCGCGCCCGCAGCGGGGGAGTGTGCCGGCTCGTTGGTGTCGGTGAAGGTGCGCAACGCGATCGACGACGAGCGCACCGGACCACAGCCGAGCACCGATCCGTCACTCACCGGTGAGGACCCGTACCCGACCCTCACCGACGATCCGCTCGGCGAGGCGACACCCTCACCGTCGTGAGCCGGTTTCCATCACGGACGGTAGGGTCTGGGGCTGGCGGGGCCCGTCCGCCCCGTTGACCGGTCACGGGTCGGCGTGCGGCGGACCGGGTAGGTACGGTCGCGCGTCCCGGGGCGTCGGGCCCCGGGACACTGCTTGAGGAGGACATGGGCGTGAGTGGTGGAGAGATCGCTGCGCTGATCGCGGCCGGCGCGTTCCTGATGCTGGTGCTCGTGCTGGCGGTGCCGATCCTGCGGCTGCGGCACACCGTGGACGCGACGACCCGCATGATCGCCGACCTGAACGACCGCACGGCGCCGCTGCTCGGTGACGTGAACACCACGGTGAAGAACGTCAACACCGCCCTGGAGCAGGTGCAGACCTCCCTGGACGGGGTCAACCTGCAACTCGCCAAGGTGGACACCATGACCACCCACGCGCAGAACGTCACCGCCAACGTGGCGAACCTGGCCGCCGTGGTCTCCGCCGCCGCCGCGAACCCGCTGGTCAAGGTCGCCGCCTTCGGCTACGGCGTGCGCAAGGCCGCCGCCGCCCGCCGGCACGCGGAGACCGAGCGCGAGGTGCGCGACACCATCAAGCAGCAGCGCCGGGCCGCCAGGCGCGGCAACGGCTGACCCGGCCGGCGAACAGCGGGAGGATGAGAGCATGAGGCGGTTGTTCTGGCTGGGCATCGGGCTGGCCGTGGGCGTCCTGGTGGTCCGTAAGGCCACCAGGACGGCGCAGGCGTACACGCCGGCGGGCATCGCCAGCGGGCTGTCCGAGTCCGCCGGCGGTCTCGTCGAGTCGGTCCGGAGCTTCGTGGACGACGTCCGGGCCGGGATGGCCGAGCGCGAGCAGGAGATCCACGAGGCCTTCGCCCGCGGCGAGGCGTACGACGACCAGTTCGCCGAGCTGCGGGAGGACCCGCGTATCGGCGACCGAGAGATTTTCCCGGAGGAGCACCAGCGATGAAGACGGCGGAGATCAAGCGGCGGTACCTCGCCCACTTCGAGGCCAACGGCCACGCCGTGGTGCCGTCCGCTCCGCTGCCCGCCATCAACGACCCGAACCTGCTGTTCGTCAACGCCGGCATGGTGCAGTTCGTCCCCTACTTCCTGGGCCAGCAGACCCCGCCGTACCGGCGCGCGGTCAGCGTGCAGAAGTGCATCCGGACGCCGGACATCGACGAGGTCGGCAAGACCAGCCGGCACGGCACGTTCTTCCAGATGAACGGCAACTTCTCCTTCGGCGACTACTTCAAGGACGGCGCCATCCCGCTGGCCTGGGACCTGGTGACCAAGCCGGTCGAGGCGGGCGGCTTCGGGCTGGACCCGGAGCGGATCTGGCCGACGGTCTTCCTGGACGACGACGAGGCGTTCCAGATCTGGCGTTCGGTCGGCGTGCCCGCCGAGCGGATCGTCCGCCGGGGCAAGGCCGACAACTTCTGGTCGATGGGCATTCCCGGCCCGTGCGGCCCGTGCTCCGAGCTGTTCTACGACCGCGGCCCCGAGTACGGCCGTGAGGGCGGCCCGGCGGTCGACGAGGACCGCTACATGGAGTTCTGGAACCTCGTCTTCATGCAGTTCGAGCGGGGGCCCGGCACCGGCAAGGAGGACTACCCGATCCTCGGCGAGCTGCCGGCGAAGAACATCGACACCGGCATGGGCCTGGAGCGGATGGCCTCCATCCTCCAGGGCGTCGACAACCTCTACGAGATCGACGAGGTCCGGCCGATCCTCGCCAAGGCCGCCGAGCTGACCGGCAAGCGCTACGGCGCGCACTCCGGCCACGTGGCCAGCGAGTCGCACCCGGACGACGTGCGGCTGCGGGTGATCGCCGACCACGTGCGCACCGCGCTCATGCTCATCGGTGACGGGGTGACCCCGTCCAACGAGGGCCGCGGCTACGTGCTGCGCCGGATCATGCGCCGGGCCATCCGCGCGGTCCGCCTCCTCGGCTACCAGGACCGGGCGCTGCCCGAGTTGCTGCCGGTGGCCCGGGACTGCATGGCCCCGTCGTACCCGGAGCTGGCCGAGGACTTCGGCCGGATCTCCCAGTACGCGTACGCCGAGGAGGAGGCCTTCCTCGCCACGCTGCGGGCCGGCACCACGATCCTGGACACCGCCATCGCGGAGACCAAGTCGGCCGGCAAGGCGTCGATCTCCGGCGACAAGGCGTTCCAGCTGCACGACACGTACGGCTTCCCCATCGACCTGACGCTGGAGATCGCCGCCGAGCAGGGCCTCCAGGTCGACGCGGAGGGCTTCCGCCGGCTGATGGCCGACCAGCGCAGCCGGGCGAAGGCCGACGCGCAGGCGCGCAAGACCGGGCACACCGACGTGTCGGCGTACCGGTCGGTGCTGGACGGCGGCGGGGCGGTGGAGTTCACCGGCTACACCGAGCTGAACCGGGAGTCCCGGGTGCGGGCGCTGCTGGCCGGCGGCGCCGAGGTGGCCGCGGCGGTCGAGGGCGACACGATCGAGCTGGTGCTCGACACCACCCCGTTCTACGCCGAGGGCGGCGGCCAGCAGCCCGACCAGGGCCTCATCACCGTCGGCGGCGGCCAGCTCGAGGTCTTCGACGTGCAGCAGCCGGTGCCGGGGTTGATCGTGCACCGGGCCAAGGTGCTCCGCGGTGAGGTGCGCGCGGGCGAGACCGGCTACGCCGAGATCGACGTGTCGCGCCGGCGGGCGATCTCCCGCTCGCACACCGCGACCCACCTGGTGCACCAGACCATGCGCAACTTCCTCGGCGAGTCGGCCACCCAGGCGGGTTCGCTGAACGCGCCGGGCCGGCTGCGGTTCGACTTCAACACCCCGACCGGTGTGGCGCCGAGCGTGCTGCACGACGTGGAGCAGCAGGTCAACGAGGTGCTCCTGGCCGACCTGGAGGTGCACGCCTTCATCACCACGCAGGAGGAGGCGCGCCGGATCGGCGCCATGGCGCTGTTCGGCGAGAAGTACGGCGAGCGGGTCCGGGTCGTCGAGGTCGGCGACTACGCCCGGGAGCTGTGCGGCGGCACGCACGTGGCCCGCTCGGCCCAGCTCGGCCTCGTCAAGATCCTCTCCGAGGCGTCGGTCGGCTCCGGCGTGCGCCGGATCGAGGCACTGGTGGGCATGGACGCCTTCGGTTTCCTGGCCCGCGAGCACCTGCTGGTCTCCCGGCTCGCCGAGCTGTTCCGGGTGCCGGGCGACCAGGTCGCCGACCGGGTGGAGCAGACCGTCACGCAGCTCCGCGACGCGGAGAAGGAGCTGGAGAAGCTGCGCGCGCAGCTCGTGCTCGGCGGGGCCGCGGCCCTCGCCGCGCAGGCGAAGGACGTCCGCGGGGTCGCGTACGTCGGCACCGAGGCGCCCGAGGGCGCGGCCGGCAACGACGTGCGGACCCTGGCCCAGGAGATCCGGGGCCGGATCGACCCGGCCCGTCCGGCCGTGGTGGCGGTGGCCGCCCGGGCCAACGGCAAGGCGTCCCTGGTGGTGGCCGTGAACCAGGCCGCCCGGGGTCGGGGCCTGACCGCGAAGGACCTGGTGAAGGCGGCCTTCTCCGGCCGGGGCGGTGGCAGCGACGACCTCGCCCAGGGCGGTGGCCTGCCCGCCGCGGAGGCGCCGAACCTGCTGGCCACCGTGGAGAAGGCGATCGCCGACGCCTGATGTGTGGCACCGATCGACGCCAGGGCGGACCGTTCGGTCCGCCCTGGCCCGTACCGGGGGAGAGGTGTCCGGTAGATGGCTGAACTGTCCCGTGGTGTCCGGCTCGGGGTCGACGTCGGCCAGGTCCGTGTCGGGGTGGCCCGCTCGGACCCGCACGGCATCCTGGCCACCCCGCTGGTCACCCTCGCCCGCGACCTGACGGCCGCGCCGGACGCGGTGCCCACCGACATCGCCGAGCTGGTGCGGCTCGCCGCCGAGCACGAGGCGGTCGAGATCGTGGTCGGCCTGCCGGTCAACCTCGCCGGCAAGCACGGCCCGGCCGCGGCGAACGTCTTGGCCTACGCTGACCGATTGGCCGATGTAATGGGGCCGATTCCGGTGACGCTGACGGACGAGAGGATGTCGACCGTGGTCGCGAGTCGTAGGCTGGCCGAACGGGGCGTCCGGGGAAAGCGCCAACGAGCGGTGGTCGACCAGGCCGCCGCGGTGGAGATTCTGCAGAGCTGGCTGGACGCGCAGCGGAGGCGGACGCAATGATCGACGATCTTGACCTGGGCTTCGACGACGCGGAGAGGGGGGAGAAGGGCCGGCACCGGCGCGGTGCCGTGCGCAAGCGCAACGGCAAGTCGGGTGGCGGCCGGGGCAAGACCATCTTCGCCCTGCTGATGGCGCTCGTGCTGCTGGGCGGCATCGGCGGCGGCGCGTACGTCGGCTTCGACCGGATCCGCAACCACTTCGTCACCCCGGACTACGACGGCCCGGGCACGGGCGAGGCGCTGGTCGAGGTGAAGGCCGGCGACACCCTCACCGACATCGGCAACACCCTCTACGACGCCGGTGTGGTGAAGAGCACCAAGGCGTTCATCGAGGCCGCCGACGCGAACTCGCGCAGCAAGAACATCCAGGTCGGCCGGTACAAGGTCCGCAAGCAGATGAAGGCCGCGGACGTGATCACGCTGATGCTCGACCCGAAGAGCCGGGTGGTCAACGGGGTGACCATCCCCGAGGGCACGATCAGCCTGAACATCTACCAGATCCTCTCGAAGCAGACGAAGATCCCGGTCAAGGAGTTCCAGGACGCCGCGAAGGATCCGGTCAAGCTGGGCGTGCCGGCCTTCTGGTTCAACCGGGAGGACGGCAAGAAGGGCCCGAAGAGCATCGAGGGCTTCCTCTACCCGTCGACCTACGAGATCCCGCCGAAGGCCACCGCCGAGCAGATCCTGTCGATGATGGTGGACGAGTTCATGCGCGTCACCCAGGACCTCAACTTCGTCGACCGGGCGCAGAAGGAGCGCAAGATCTCCCCGTACGAGGCGCTGATCACCGCCTCGATCGCCGAGGCCGAGTCAGTCAACGCGGTCGACCTGCCCAAGGTCTCCCGGGTGATCTACAACCGGGTCTACGCCGGCAAGATCGGCTGCAAGTGCCTCGGCATCGACAGCGGGATCAACTACTACTTCCGGCTCCAGGGTAAGGACCCGAAGGACTCCGACGACCTGCTGCAGAGCGAGATCAACGACCTGAAGAACCCGTACAACACGCACAACGTGGCCGGCCTGCCGATCACCCCGATCAGCAACCCGGGCCAGGCGGCGCTCAAGGGCGCCCTGGAGCCCCCGCCCGGCGACTGGATCTTCTTCATGACGGTCGACCAGAAGGGCACCATGGGCTACGGCTCGAACGACGCCGACTTCCGGAAGCTGCAGAGGCAGATGTGCGACAACAAGGTGCTCACCGGGGAGAACTGCACCTGATGAAGGCCGCCGTCGTCGGCCGGCCGATCGCCCACTCGCTCTCCCCGGTGATCCACAACGCCGGGTACGCGGCGGCCGGGCTGACCGGGTGGTCGTACACCCGGATCGAGTGCGCGGCCGACGAGCTGGCCGGCCTGGTCGCGGGCCTCGGCCCGGAGTGGGCCGGCCTGTCGGTCACCATGCCGGGCAAGGAGGCGGCGCTCGCGCTGGCCGACGAGGTCTCGCCGGTCGCCGCCGCGGTGGGCGCCGCCAACACGCTGGTACGCCGGCCCGACGGCACCTGGTACGCCGACAACACCGACGTCGCCGGCATGGTCGACGTGCTCACGGCCGCCGGCTGCGCGTCGGGCGCCACGGTGACCGTGCTCGGCGCGGGCGGCACCGCCCGGGCGGCCGTCGCGGCGGCGGCCCGGATCGGCGCGGCCGAGGTGACCGTGGTGGCCCGCCGGCCGGAGGCCGTGCAGGAGCTGTGCCCGATGGCCGAGGCGGTCGGTGTTCCGCTCGTCGGTGCGCCCTGGGACGGCGACCCGGCGCACGCCCGGGCCGACCTCGTGGTCTCGACGGTGCCGAAGGGCGTGGCCGACCCGCTCGCCGAGAACTTCGACTGGCGGCCGGCGACGGTCTTCTTCGACGTGGTCTACGACCCGTGGCCCACCCCGCTCGCCGCGGCGGCGCTCGCCGCGGGCTGCCGGGTGGTCTCCGGGCTGGACCTGCTGCTGGCCCAGGCGGTCGGCCAGTTCGAGCACTTCACGGGCGTCGCCGCGCCCCGCGAGGCGATGCGCGCCGCGCTGGCGGAGGCCCGCGCCGCGGCCTGACCACGAGATCAGCGGGCCGCGCCGCGGCCGCCGACCGGACGGGCGCGTCCGTAGGGCGGGACGCGGCGGGCAGGGCGACGCGGCGGACACCGGCCGTGACAGACTGACCGCTGTGTTGCGCTGGCTGACTGCAGGTGAATCGCACGGACCCGCCCTCGTCGCGCTGCTGGAGGGTGTGCCCGCCGGCGTCGAGGTGACCACCACGGAGATCTCCGGCGAGCTGGCCCGGCGCCGGCTCGGCTACGGCCGGGGCGCCCGGATGTCCTTCGAGCAGGACGAGGTCGAGGTCATCGGCGGGCTCCGGCACGGCGTGACGATCGGCAGCCCGGTGGCCGTCCGGGTGGGCAACTCGGAGTGGCCGAAGTGGCGCACCGTGATGGCCGCCGACCCGGTCGACGCCGACGAGCTGGCCGGGCAGGCCCGCAACGCCCCGCTCACCCGCCCCCGCCCCGGCCACGCGGACCTAGCCGGCATGCAGAAGTACGGCCACACCGACGCCCGGCCGATCCTGGAGCGGGCCAGCGCCCGGGAGACCGCCGCCCGCGTCGCCGTGGGCGCGGTCGCCAAGGCCCTGGTCAGGCAGGCCCTCGGCATCGAGATCGTCTCCCACGTGGTGGAGCTGGGCCCGGTCGCCGCCAAGCCCGGCCTACGCCCCACGCCGGAGGACGCCGCCCGGATCGACGCCGACCCGCTGCGCTGCCTCGACCCGGAGGCCAGCGCCCGGATGGTCGCCGAGGTCGACGCCGCCAAGAAGGCCGCCGACACGCTCGGCGGCGTGGTCGAGGTGCTGGCGTACGGGGTGCCGCCGGGCCTGGGCAGCCACGTGCAGTGGGACCGCAAGCTCGACGCCCGGTTGGCCACCGCGCTGATGTCGATCCAGGCCATCAAGGGCGTGGAGATCGGCGACGGCTGGTCGCAGGCACGCTCCCGCGGCTCGGAGGCGCACGACGAGATCCTGCCCACGGCCACCGGGGTGCGGCGGGTGACCGACCGGGCCGGCGGCCTGGAGGGCGGCATCACCACCGGCGAGCCGCTGCGGGTGAAGGCGGCCATGAAGCCGATCTCCTCGCTGAACCGGGCCCTGTCCACGGTCGACGTGGTCACCGGCGAGCCGGCCACCGCGATCAACCAGCGCTCCGACGTGTGCGCGGTGCCGGCCGCCGCCGTGGTGGCCGAGGCCATGGTGGCGCTCGTGCTGGCCGAGGCGGCCGTGGAGAAGTTCGGCGGCGACTCGGTCGCCGAGATGCGCCGCAACCTCTCCGGCTACCTTGACGCGCTGGTGATCAAATGAGCACCCGGCCGGTCTGCGTGCTGGTGGGGGCGCCCGGCTCCGGCAAGACCACGGTGGGACGGGCGCTCGCCGCGGCGCTCGGCGTCGAGTTCCGGGACACCGACACCGACATCGAGCAGCTCGCCGGCAAGCCGATCCCGGAGATCTTCGTGGACGAGGGGGAGGAGCACTTCCGTACCCTCGAACGCGCCGCGGTGGCGGCGGGGCTGGCCTCGCACCCGGGGGTGCTGGCCCTCGGCGGCGGCGCGGTCCTCGCCGAGGAGAACCGCGCCGCGCTGATCGGGCACACCGTGGTGCACCTGTCGGTGGAGCTGCCCGACGCGGTGAAGCGGGTCGGGCTGGGCTCCGGCCGCCCGCTGCTGGCGCTGAACCCGCGCGCCACGCTCAAGCACCTCATGGAGCAGCGCCGCCCGCTCTACGCCGAGGTGGCCACCGCGACCGTGCGCACCGACGGGCGTGACCCCGAGGAGATCGCCACCGAGGTCGCCGCCCTGCTCAAGCCCTGACCGCCGCGGGCCGGGGCGCCGCCCGCTCCGGCCGCCAGGTGACGAGCAGGGCGAGGGCGAGCAGGATCTCCGCCAGGTCGCCGCCGTAGTACATCACCGTGGCGCCGGCCCGCAGCTCGTCGCCGGTCGCCGGCACGTCCACCAGCACGCCGGCGTAGAGCAGCTGGGCGAGCACGGCGTGCGCCACCACCCCCGCACCGAGCACCACGAGGCGGACCGGTACCCGGGGGCGGTGCGGTCCGGGATCCGGGCCGGCAACCGACCAGGTGAAGAGGTAGCCGCTGAGCACGAAGTGCAGCAGCACCAGCCCGTGCAGCGCCGGACTCGCCAGGGTGGCCCGGTACAGCGGGGTCAGGTACAGCAGCCAGAGCCCGCCCGCCGTGAGCACCAGCCCGGTCACCGGGTGGGCGAGCACCCGTGGGACCGGGTGCCGCAGCAGCCGCAGCGCCGCCCGCCCGACCCGCCGGTCCACCGTGCGCAGCGCCAGCGTGCCGGGGGCGCCGAGCACCAGGGCGAGCGGCGCCAGCATGCCCAGCAGCAGGTGCTGCGCCATGTGCCGGGGCAGGTCGGCCACGGGCAGCAGCAGCCCGGCGGCGAGCAGCGCCGCGCCGAGCCCGAAGCTCGCCGTCCGCCGGTGGTCCCACCCGGGCCGGCCCGGGTCCCGCTGCCGCAGCGCCGCCGCCAGATAGGCCCAGAACAGCGCCAGGGGTACGAGCGCGGCGGCCGGGAAACCGCCGGCCGGGTGCCCGGCGTGGGTGAGGCTCACCGCTGCGGGGCGCAGAGGTCGACGACGACGGCTCGCCGCCGCACCGCCCAGCCGAGCGCGACGAGGACCGCGCCGAGGGCGAGGAAGCCCAGGTCCCACCAGAGCTGGTGCGGGCCGCCGTGCACGTGATGGATGCCGAGGATCTGGTGGTCGACGATCCCCTCGACCAGGTTGAACAGGCCCCAGCCGACGAGCGCCCCGCCCCACAGCGCGGGAGAGCGCCACAGCCGGCCCCGGGACCGGGTGACGCGGGCGTAGAGCAGCGCGAGGCCGGTCAGCACCGCGACCCAGGTGACCGTGTGGAACAGCCCGTCCCAGACGGTGTTCATCTGCAACCCGGGCACGGTGTCGACCGGGTACGGCTTGATCCCGACCCGGTCGCTGTCGGTGCTGCTCAGCATGTGGTGCCACTGGAGCAGCTGGTGGAGCAGGATGCCGTCGGCGAAGCCGCCGAGCCCCACTCCGAGGATCGTGGCCGGCACCCGGATGTCCGCGCCGTCGATGGTTGGTCGGTTCATGCCCGCACCTCCGCCGTTGGGGGTTTCGTCCCACCGTTACCGCCCGCACCCGTCCCGTCAACCGTCGGTGACGCCGTGCCGGCCACGGAGTGGACACTCGCCGCCCCGGTACCGTCCGCTCGACTAGGCTGCCGGCGATGGACGAGGTGACCCGGATCCCGGTCGGCGGCGACCGGCCGTACGACGTGCTGGTGGGACGCGACCTGCTCGACCCGCCGCCCCGGCTGCTGCCCGGCGCCGACCGGGTGGCCTTCCTGCACGCGCCCCCGCTCAAGGGGCTGGCCGAGGAGCTGGCCGGGCGGGTGCGCGCGGCCGGGGTGGCACCCCTGCTCATCGAGGTGCCGGACGCCGAGGCGGGCAAGCACGTCGACGTGGCGGCGGCCTGCTGGGACCGGCTCGGCGAGGCCGGGTTCACCCGCACCGACGCGGTGGTCGGGGTGGGCGGCGGCGCCGTCACCGACCTGGCCGGGTTCGTCGCGGCCAGCTGGCTGCGCGGGGTGCGCTGGGTGCCGGTGGCGACGTCCCTGCTGGGCATGGTCGACGCCGCCGTGGGCGGCAAGACCGGGATCAACACGGCGGCCGGCAAGAACCTGGTGGGCGCCTTCCACCCGCCGGCCGGGGTGATCTGCGACCTGGCGACGCTGGACAGCCTGCCGCGGGCCGACCTGGCCGCCGGGATGGCCGAGGTGGTCAAGTGCGGGTTCATCGCCGACCCGGTGATCCTCGACCTGGTGGAGCGGGACCCGGCCGCTGCGCTGGACCCGACCGGGCCGGTGACCCGCGAGCTGATCGAGCGGGCGGTCCGGGTCAAGGCCGACGTCGTCTCGGGCGACCTCCGGGAATCCGGGGTGCGCGAGGTGCTCAACTACGGGCACACGTTGGCACACGCCATCGAGAAGGTGGAGGGCTACCGCTGGCGGCACGGGCACGCCGTCGCGGTGGGCCTGGTCTACGCGGCCACCCTGGCCCGGCTCGCCGGGCGGCTGGACGCGGCCACCGCGCAGCGGCACCGGGCCGTGGTGGCGGCGCTCGGCCTGCCCACCGGCTACCGGGCCGACGCCTGGCCCGAGCTGCTGGCCGCCATGCGGGTGGACAAGAAGGCCCGGGGCAGCCGGCTGCGCTTCGTGGTGCTGGACGGCCTGGCCCGGCCGGCGATCCTGGAGGCGCCGCCGGACGAGCTGCTGGCGCGGGCGTACGAGGAGATCAGCTCATGAGGGTGTACGTGCTCAACGGGCCGAACCTGGGCCGGCTCGGCACCCGCCAGGTCGACGTCTACGGGGTGACCAGCTACGCCGACCTGGTCACGATGTGCGAGAAGACCGGGGGCGAGCTGGGGCTGGACGTGGTGGTCCGGCAGACCGACGCCGAGCACGAGCTGCTGGGCTGGCTGCACGCGGCGGCCGACGAGGGCGCGGCCGTGGTGCTCAACCCGGCCGCCTGGTCGCACTACTCGATCGCGGTCCGGGACGCCTGCGCCATGCTCCGCGGCCCGCTGGTCGAGGTGCACATCTCCAACATCCACGCCCGCGAGGAGTTCCGACACCACTCGGTGGTCTCGGCGGTGGCCACCGGGGTGATCTGCGGGCTGGGCGTGGACGGCTACCGGCTGGCCCTGCACCACCTGGCCGGCCGCGTTCGGTGACCTTCGGCACGTCCGGGGCGGGTGGATCGGGCCGGTGGGCGGTGGCCGGCGCTCAGCGCGGCGGACCCGGTTCGACACAGCTAGTAGACTTCACAGGTCTGTCCGCCAATTGATGATCAAGGCAGGAAATGGCCACCACCAACGACCTCAAGAACGGCCTGGTACTCAACCTCGACGGCGAGCTGTGGGCCGTCGTCGAGTTCCAGCACGTCAAGCCCGGTAAGGGCGGTGCGTTCGTGCGTACCACGCTGAAGAACGTGCTGTCCGGCAAGGTGGTCGACAAGACCTTCAACGCGGGCACCAAGGTCGAGACCGCGACCGTCGACAAGCGCACCATGCAGTACCTCTACGCCGACGGCGAGGACTACGTCTTCATGGACCTGGAGACGTTCGACCAGATCACCGTCCCCGGCGGCACCGTCGGCGAGGCGGCCAACTACCTCCTCCCGGAGGCCGAGGCCACCGTCGCCACCCACGAGGGCGTGCCGCTCTACATCGAGCTGCCGACCTCGGTCGTGCTGGAGATCACCTACACCGAGCCGGGCCTGCAGGGCGACCGGTCGACCGGCGGCAACAAGCCGGCCACCGTCGAGACCGGCGCGACCGTCCAGGTGCCGCTCTTCATCACCACCGGCGAGAAGATCAAGGTCGACACCCGCGACGGCCGTTACCTCGGCCGAGCCTGATGGCCGAGGGTCCCAAGCAGCAGATGCCGGCGCGCCGCAAGGCGCGCAAGCGGGCGCTGGACGTGCTCTTCGAGGCCGACCTGCGGGACCGGCCGCCCGTGGAGGTGCTCGCCGGCTACCTGGAGCGGATCGAGAAGCCCCGCCCGGAGCACGTGGGCTACGCGGTGGGCCTGGTCGAGGGCGTCGCGGCGCACCTGGACCGGATCGACGAGGTGATCGCCAGCTACGCCGAGGGGTGGACGCTGGACCGGATGCCGGTGGTCGACCGCAACCTGGCCCGCATCGCGGTCTACGAGCTGCTCTACGTCGACGAGATCGACGACGCGGTGGCGATCAGCGAGGCCGTCGAGCTGGCCCGGCAGATGTCGACCGACGACTCGCCGCGCTTCCTCAACGGCATCCTCGGCCGCATCGCCGAGTACGCCACCCGCTGAACCACCCCGCACACGACGAAGGGCCCGCGCCGAACGGCGCGGGCCCTTCGTGTCGGGCGGGTCAGGACGCGAAGAACGCCCGCGGGTCGGCGACCAGCACACCGTGCTCGGTGAGCCGCTCGATCAGGCCCGACGGCGAGGCGTCGTAGACGATCGCGAGGGCGCGCAGGTCGTCGGCGCGGATGGAGAGCACCCGGCCGTTGTAGTCGCCGCGCTGCTGCTGGATGGCGCGGGCGTACCGGGCGACGTAGGCGAGGTCCTCGGAGGCCTCGTCGTAGAGCCGCTCCAGGTCCAGAACGATCTTGCTGGTGGGCTCGTGGCGCACCCCGCTGCCGTCGGGCAGCAGCTCCGAGACGGGAACGCGGTAGAAGTCGGCCAGCTCCGCCAGGCGGGACACGGTGACGGCCCGGTCGCCGCGCTCGTACGAGCCGACCACCACGGCCTTCCACCGCCCGTTCGACTTCTCCTCCACCCCCTGCAGGGACAGGCCCTGCTGCTGGCGGATGGAGCGCAGGCGGGCGCCCAGCGACTTGGCGTATTCAGAGGGCATTCGGACACTCCCAGTGCTGCTCGGGGTTCTCCCAGCTATCGCTACGGAGCGTGACGGTACGGGGATTGGGACACCGGGTCAAGTGTTGGTGACGACCCCAGTTGGGGAGGGCGTACGGCTTGTCCGCATTTCTCCACGCTGACCCGCTGGTCAGGACCGGCGGCGGTCCACCCGGTGACCGCTGGTAACGTGGCGTGAAGCCCCGGTCCGGGCCCTCCGCGGCCCGCCCGGTCTACCAGACGTCCTTTAACGACCCGTCCCGTGAGGCGGGGAAGGAGGTCCGCCGTGGCCTACCCACCGGCTGCCCACCCGTCGCCGCCGCGACAACCCTCGGTGAAGGTGATCCTCGCCGCCGCCGACGTGTCGCGAGTGGTCGACCGCATCGCCCACCAGATCCTGGAGAAGACCCAGGGCGCCGCCGACACCGTGCTGCTCGGCATCCCCACCCGCGGCGTCCCGCTCGCTCGGCGCCTCGCCGCCCGGATCAGCACCTTCGAGGACGTCACCGTCCCGGTCGGCGTGCTCGACATCACCCTCTACCGCGACGACCTGCGCCGGAACGCCACCCGCGCGGTCGGCCCCACCGACCTGCCCCCGGGCGGGATCGACGGCCGGCGGGTCATCCTGGTCGACGACGTGCTCTTCTCCGGCCGCACCGTGCGGGCCGCCCTCGACGCGCTGTCCGACGTCGGCCGCCCGGCCTCGGTGCAGCTCGCCGTCCTGGTCGACCGGGGGCACCGCCAGCTGCCGATCCGCGCCGACTACGTCGGCAAGAACATCCCCACGGCGCTCGCCGAGAACGTCAAGGTCACCCTGGCCGAGACCGACGGTGCCGACGAGGTCCGGCTGCACGGAGGCACCTCATGATCCGTCACCTGCTCTCCGGGGCCGACCTGGACGCGGCCACCGCCATCCAGATCCTGGACACCGCGGCCGAGATGGCCACCGTGGCCGGGCGTGAGGTCAAGAAGCTGCCCGCGCTGCGCGGCCGCACCGTGGTGAACCTCTTCTACGAGGACTCCACCCGCACCCGGATCTCGTTCGAGGCGGCCGCCAAGCGGCTGAGCGCCGACGTGATCAACTTCTCCGCCAAGGGCTCCAGCGTGGCCAAGGGGGAGAGCCTGAAGGACACCGCGCTCACCCTCCAGGCCATGGGAGCCGACGCGGTGGTCGTCCGGCACCCCGCCTCCGGGGCCCCGCACCGGCTGGCCAACTGGGTCGACGGCTCGGTGGTCAACGCCGGCGACGGCACCCACGAGCACCCCACCCAGGCGCTGCTCGACGCGTACACGATGCGCTCCCGGCTGGGCCGCCTGGACGGCCTGCACGTGGCGATCGTCGGCGACGTGCTGCACTCCCGGGTGGCCCGCTCCAACGTGCTGCTGCTGTCCACCCTCGGCGCGAAGGTCACCCTGGTCGGCCCGCCGACCCTCATCCCGGTCGACATCTCACCCGCGCTCGCCCCCGGCACCGATGTCTCCTACGACCTCGACACCGTTCTTCCCGGTGTGGACGTGGTGATGATGCTGCGGGTGCAGCGGGAGCGGATGAACGACTCCTACTTCCCCTCGGCCCGCGAGTACGCCCGCCGCTACGGGCTGGACGGCCCGCGGATGCGCCGGCTGCCCGAGCACGCGATCGTCATGCACCCCGGCCCCATGAACCGGGGGATGGAGATCACGCCCGAGGTGGCCGACTCGCCCCGCTCCACCATCGTCGAACAGGTCGCCAACGGGGTCTCCGTGCGGATGGCCGTCCTCTACCTGCTGCTCGGAGGGAACAACCGGTGACCGCGTACCTCATCCGGAACGTGAGTGTGGTCGGCGGCGCGCCGACCGACCTGCTGATCCGCGACGGCGTCGTGGCCGAGACCGGCGCCGGGCTGACCGCGCCGGACGCCACGGTGCTCGACGCCACCGGCCTGGTGGCCCTGCCCGGCCTCGTCGACCTGCACACCCACCTGCGCGAGCCGGGCCGGGAGGACGCCGAGACCGTCGAGTCCGGTTCCCGGGCGGCGGCGCTCGGCGGCTACACAGCGGTCTGCGCCATGGCGAACACCTCGCCGGTGGCCGACACGGCCGGCGTGGTCGAGCAGGTCTGGCGGCTCGGTCGGGAGGCCGGCCTGGTCGACGTGCAGCCCATCGGCGCGGTGACGGTCGGCCTGGCCGGCGAGCGCCTGGCCGAGCTGGGCGCCATGGCCGACTCCGCGGCCCGGGTGCGGATCTTCTCCGACGACGGGCACTGCGTCGCCGACCCGAAGCTGATGCGGCGGGCGCTGGAGTACGTCAAGGCGTTCGACGGGGTCATCGCCCAGCACGCCGAGGAGCCCCGGCTCACCGAGGGCGCGCAGATGCACGAGGGCGAGGTCTCCACCCGGCTCGGGCTGACCGGCTGGCCGGCGGTCGCCGAGGAGGCGATCATCGCCCGCGACGTGCTGCTGGCCGAGCACGTCGGCAGCCGGCTGCACATCTGCCACGTCTCCACGGCCGGCAGCGTCGAGGTGCTGCGCCACGCCAAGGCGCGGGGGGTGAAGGTCACCGCCGAGGTGACCCCGCACCACCTGCTGCTGACCGACGAGAAGGCGACCACGTACGACCCGGTCTACAAGGTCAACCCGCCGCTGCGCACCGCGGCCGACGTGGCCGCGCTGCGGGCCGCCCTGGCCGAGGGCGTGATCGACATCGTGGCCACCGACCACGCGCCGCACGCCGTGGAGGACAAGGAGTGCGAGTGGGCGTACGCCCGGCCGGGCATGCTCGGCCTGGAGACGGCGCTCTCCATCGCGCTCGACGTGCTCGGGCCCCAGTGGGACCTGATCGCCGAGCGGATGTCCCGCGCACCGGCCCGGATCGCCGGGCTGGACTCCCACGGCCTCGACCCGGCCCCCGGCGTGCCGGCCAACCTGACCCTGGTCGACCCGGCCGCCCGCCGCGTGATCGAGCCGGCGGAACTGGCCAGTCGCAGTCGCAACACCCCGTACGCCCGCATGACGCTGCCGGGTCGCATCGTGGCGACCTTCCTGCGCGGCGAGCCGACGGTCCTGGACGGAAAGGCTGTCAAGTAAATGGCGAAGCGCAGAAGCGCGATCCTCGTCCTGGAGGACGGGCGCACGTTCCACGGCGAGGCGTACGGCAGCGTCGGGGAGACCTTCGGTGAGGCGGTCTTCAACACCGGCATGACCGGCTACCAGGAGACCCTCACCGACCCCTCCTACCACCGGCAGGTGGTGGTGCAGACCGCGCCGCACATCGGCAACACCGGCGTCAACGGCGAGGACGACGAGTCCGGCCGGATCTGGGTGGCCGGCTACGTGGTGCGCGACCCGGCCCGGATCGGCTCCAACTGGCGGGCCACCGGCGGCCTGGAGGACCGGCTCGCCGCCGAGGGCGTGGTCGGCATCAGCGGTGTCGACACCCGGGCGCTCACCCGGCACCTGCGCGAGCGGGGCGCCATGCGGGTCGGCATCTCCAGCGTCGACGACGACCCGGCCGCCCTGCTCGACCGGGTCCGCCACGCGCCGCAGATGGTCGGCGCGGACCTGTCCGCGGAGGTGACCACCGAGAAGCCGTACGTCGTCGAGGCGGTCGGCGAGCACCGCTTCACCGTCGCGGCCCTGGACCTGGGCATCAAGCGCAACGTGCCGCGCCGGCTCGCCGCCCGCGGCGTCACCACCCACGTGCTGCCCGCCGGCTCCTCGATCGAGGATCTGCTGGCCACCGGCGCGGACGCGGTCTTCTTCTCGCCGGGGCCGGGCGACCCGGCCACCGCCGACGGGCCGGTCGCGCTGGCGCGGGAGGTGCTCAGCCGGCGGATCCCATTGTTCGGCATCTGCTTCGGCAGCCAGATCCTCGGCCGGGCGCTGGGCTTCGGCACCTACAAGCTGGGGTACGGCCACCGCGGCATCAACCAGCCGGTGCTCGACCGGGCCACCGGCAAGGTCGAGGTGACCAGCCACAACCACGGCTTCGCGGTCGAGGTGCCGGGCGCGGCGCACGGCGCGGTCGTCCCCGACCAGGTGATCGACACCGAGTTCGGCGGCGTCCAGGTGTCCCATGTCTGCCTCAATGACAACGTGGTCGAGGGGCTGCGGGCCAAGGACGTGCCCGCCTTCACCGTCCAGTACCACCCGGAGGCGGCGGCCGGCCCGCACGACGCGGACTACCTCTTCGACCGTTTCGCCGAGCTGATCGAGGGCCGCGGCCTCGACCGGAAGCAGAGTGAGGGGCGCAAGGATGCCTAAGCGGACCGACCTCAAGCACGTCCTGGTGATCGGCTCCGGGCCGATCGTCATCGGCCAGGCCTGCGAGTTCGACTACTCCGGCACCCAGGCCTGTCGGGTGCTGCGCAGCGAGGGGATCCGGGTCAGCCTGGTCAACTCCAACCCGGCGACGATCATGACCGACCCGGAGTTCGCCGACGCCACCTACGTCGAGCCGATCACCCCGGAGTTCGTCGAGCTGGTCATCGCCAAGGAACGCCCCGACGCGCTGCTGCCCACCCTCGGCGGGCAGACCGCGCTGAACACCGCGGTCGCCCTGCACGAGGCCGGCGTCCTGGAGAAGTACGGCGTCGAGCTGATCGGCGCCAACATCGACGCCATCAACCGGGGCGAGGACCGGCAGCTGTTCAAGGACATCGTGGCCAAGGCCGGCGTACGCCTCGGGCTGGACGACCCGTCGTCGCTGGTGCCCCGCTCCCGGGTCTGCCACTCGATGGACGAGGTCCGCGACACCGTCGGCGAACTGGGCCTGCCCGTGGTGATCCGGCCGTCGTTCACCATGGGCGGCCTCGGCTCCGGCATGGCGCACACAGACGAGGACCTGGAGCGGATCGCCGGCGCCGGCCTGGCCGCCAGCCCCGTGCACGAGGTGCTCATCGAGGAGAGCGTGCTCGGCTGGAAGGAGTACGAGCTCGAACTCATGCGCGACCGTCACGACAACGTGGTGGTGGTGTGCTCGATCGAGAACGTCGACCCCATGGGCGTGCACACCGGCGACAGCGTCACCGTGGCGCCGGCCATGACGCTGACCGACCGGGAGTACCAGCGCCTGCGCGACCTGGGCATCGCGGTGCTCCGCGAGGTCGGGGTCGACACCGGCGGCTGCAACATCCAGTTCGCGGTCAACCCGGCCGACGGCCGGATCGTCGTGATCGAGATGAACCCGCGGGTGTCCCGCTCCTCGGCCCTCGCGTCGAAGGCCACCGGCTTCCCGATCGCCAAGATCGCCGCGAAGCTCGCCATCGGCTACACCCTCGACGAGATCCCCAACGACATCACCCTGAAGACCCCGGCGGCGTTCGAGCCGACCCTGGACTACGTGGTGGTGAAGATCCCCCGGTTCGCGTTCGAGAAGTTCCCCGGCGCGGACCCGGAGCTGACCACCACCATGAAGTCGGTGGGCGAGGCCATGAGCCTGGGGCGCAACTTCACCGAGGCGCTGAACAAGGCCATGCGCTCGATGGAAACGAAATCTGCCGGCTTCTGGAGTGTGCCGGATCCGCGGGGGGCAACCAAGGAGAACACCCTCGCCGCGCTGCGGATGCCGCACGACGGCCGGATCTACACGGTGGAGCGGGCGCTGCGGCTGGGCGCCTCGATCGCCGAGGTGGCCGAGGCGTCCGGCGGGATGGACCCCTGGTTCCTGGACCAGATCGCCGCCCTCGTGGAGCTGCGGGCCGAGATCGTCGACGCCCCGGTGCTCGACGCCGACCTGCTGCGCCGGGCCAAGCGGGCCGGCCTGTCCGACCGCCAGCTCGCCGCGCTCCGCCCCGAGCTGGCCGCCGAGGACGGCGTCCGCACCCTGCGGCAGCGGCTCGGGATCCGGCCCGTCTACAAGACGGTGGACACCTGCGCGGCCGAGTTCGAGGCGACCACGCCGTACCACTACTCGACGTACGACCAGGAGACCGAGGTCAGCCCCTCGGACCGGCCCAAGGTGCTCATCCTGGGCTCCGGGCCGAACCGGATCGGGCAGGGCATCGAGTTCGACTACTCCTGCGTGCACGCCGTCATGGCGCTCCGGGAGGTCGGCTACGAGACCGTCATGGTCAACTGCAACCCGGAGACCGTCTCCACCGACTACGACACGGCCGACCGGCTCTACTTCGAGCCGCTCACCTTCGAGGACGTGCTGGAGGTCTGGCACGCCGAGGACTCCTCCGGCAAGGCGGCCGGCGGCCCCGGCGTGGTCGGGGTGATCGTGCAACTCGGCGGGCAGACCCCGCTCGGCCTGGCCAAGCGGCTCAAGGACGCCGGCGTGCCGATCGTCGGCACCTCCCCGGAGTCGATCCACCTGGCCGAGGAGCGGGGCGCGTTCGGCGCGGTGCTGTCCCGGGCCGGGCTGCGCGCCCCGGCGCACGGCATGGCCACCTCCTACGACGAGGCCAAGGCGATCGCCGACGAGATCGGCTACCCGGTGCTGGTCCGCCCCTCGTACGTGCTCGGCGGGCGGGGCATGGAGATCGTCTACGACGACGCCACCCTGCGCGACTACATCGGCCGGGCCACCGACATCTCGCCGGACCACCCGGTGCTGGTGGACCGCTTCCTCGACGACGCCATCGAGATCGACGTGGACGCCCTGGTCGACGCCGACGGCGCGGTCTACCTGGGCGGCGTCATGGAGCACATCGAGGAGGCCGGCATCCACTCCGGCGACTCGTCCTGCGCCCTGCCGCCGATCACCCTGGCCGGCTCGCACCTGGCCCAGGTCCGCCGCTACACCGAGGAGATCGCCCGCGGCGTCGGGGTGAAGGGCCTGCTCAACGTCCAGTACGCGCTCCAGGGCGACATGCTGTACGTGCTGGAGGCCAACCCGCGCGCCTCCCGGACGGTGCCGTTCGTCTCCAAGGCCACCGCCGTGCCGCTGGCCAAGGCGGCGGCCCGGATCGCGCTCGGCGCCACCATCGCCGAGCTGCGCGCCGAGGGGATGCTGCCGCCCACCGGGGACGGCGGCACCATGCCCGCCGACGCCCCGATCGCGGTCAAGGAGGCGGTGCTGCCGTTCAAGCGGTTCCGCACCCCGTCCGGCAAGGGCATCGACGTGCTGCTCGGCCCGGAGATGAAGTCCACCGGCGAGGTGATGGGCATCGACACCAACTTCGGGCACGCCTTCGCCAAGTCGCAGTCCGCCGCGTACGGGTCGCTGCCGACCGCCGGGAAGATCTTCGTCTCGGTGGCCAACCGGGACAAGCGCGGCATGGTCTTCCCGATCAAGCGCCTGGCCGACCTGGGCTTCGAGATCGTGGCCACCACCGGCACGGCGGAGGTGCTGCGCCGGCACGGCATCGCCTGCGAGCAGATCCGCAAGCACTACGAGTCGGGTGAGGGCGAGGACGCGGTCTCGCTGATCCTCGGCGGCGACGTGGCCCTGGTGGTGAACACCCCGCAGGGCTCCGGCGCCAGCGCCCGCTCCGACGGCTACGAGATCCGCAGCGCCGCCGTGACGGCCGACATCCCCTGCATCACCACGGTGCCCGGCGCGGCCGCCGCGGTGATGGGCATCGAGGCGAGGATCCGCGGCGACATGCGCGTCCGCCCCCTCCAGGAGCTCCACGCCGCCCTCCGGGCCGGCGAGTGACGCCCCTGGCCGCCGTGACCCCGTCGATCATGAGGTTGGTGGCAGTCGAGGAGATCGACATCGCCGGCAACCTCATGATCACCGCGGCGGGGGTGGGTGCGGCGTGATCTTCGAGAAGGTCGTGCGGCCTCGGTTGTTCGGGATCGGCGGTGGGGACGCCGAGGCGGCGCACGAGTGGACGTTGGAGCGGCTGGCCTCCGTGTCCCGGCGGGCGGCCGTGCTCAGGGCGCTGCGGGCGCGATACTTCCGGGCTGCGCCGCGGACGGTGTTCGGGGTGGACTTCCCGAACCCGGTGGGGCTGGCGGCCGGGATGGACAAGAACGGGGTGGCGCTGCCGGCGTGGCCGGCGCTGGGCTTCGGCTTCGTCGAGGTCGGCACCGTCACCGCGCACGCCCAGCCGGGCAACCCCCGGCCCCGGCTGTTCCGCCTGCGCGACAGCGAGGCCGTCGTCAACCGGATGGGCTTCAACAACGCCGGGGCGGAGGCCCTCGCGGCCCGGCTCGCGGCGCTGCCGCGCCCGATCGGCGTGCCGCTGGGCATCTCGCTCGGCAAGTCCAAGGTGACCCCGCTGGACGAGGCCGTCGAGGACTACCTGGCCTCCTACCGCGCGCTGAAGGGGCACGGGGACTACTTCGCGGTCAACGTGTCCTCGCCGAACACCCCGGGGCTGCGGTCCCTTCAGGACCGGTCCCACCTGGACGCGCTGCTCTCGGCCCTGGTGGGGGAGAAGCCGGTGCTCGTGAAGATCGCCCCCGACCTCACCGAGCCGGCGATCGCCGAGCTGCTGGAGGTCTGCCTCGACCGCGGCGCGGCCGGGGTGATCGCCACGAACACCACGCTGGCCCGCGACGGGCTCGCCCCGGCCGACCGGGCGCGGGGCGCGGAGACCGGGGGCCTCTCCGGCCGCCCGCTGGCCGCCCGCGCCCGGGAGGTGGTCGCCTTCGTGCACCGGGAGACCGGCGGCCGGCTGCCGGTGATCGGCGTCGGCGGCATCCTCGACCCGGACGACGCCGCCCGGATGTTCGACGCCGGCGCAAGCCTGATCCAGCTCTACACCGGCTTCATCTACCGCGGCCCGGCCCTGGTCCGGGCAGCCGCCGAAACGACCGCCGGACGCTGACCCCCACCTCCACGCGATCTTGCAGTTATCGCCCCGGCACACCGGTCATTCCGGTCACAGCGGGGGCCGGAACTGCAAGATCGCGGGGGAGAGGGGAGGGAGGGGAGAGGGGAGACCGTGACGCCTGACGAGATCCTTGCCGTTGATCGGCGGCATGTCTGGCATCCGTACGCGGCGCTGCCGGCGGCCAGTTCGCCGTACGTCGTGGAGAGCGCCCAGGGAGTGCGGCTGCGGTTGGCCGACGGGCGGGAGCTGGTCGACGGGATGTCGTCCTGGTGGGCGGCGATCCACGGCTACCGGCACCCGGTGCTGGACGCCGCCGTCACCGACCAGCTCGGCCGGATGAGCCACGTGATGTTCGGCGGCCTCACCCACGAGCCCGCCGTACGCCTGGCCCGGACCCTGGTGGAGCTGGCCCCGGACGGCCTGGAGCACGTCTTCCTGGCGGACTCCGGGTCGGTCAGCGTCGAGGTGGCCGTGAAGATGTGCCTCCAGTACCAGCGGGCCGTGGGGCGGCCGGAACGCCGCCGGCTGGGCACCTGGCGGGGCGGCTACCACGGCGACACGTTCCACCCCATGAGCGTCTGCGACCCCGAGGGCGGCATGCACCACCTCTGGGGCGACGTGCTGCCCCGGCAGGTGTTCGCCCCGGTGCCGCCGGCCGGTTTCGACACCGCGCCCGACCCGGCGTACGAGGCGGCGCTGGTGGACGCGGTGGAGCGGCACGCGGCTGAGCTGGCCGCGGTGATCGTGGAGCCGGTGGTGCAGGGCGCCGGCGGGATGCGGTTCCACCACCCGCACTACCTGCGGGTGCTGCGCGAGGTGACGCGGGCGCACGGCATCCTGCTGGTCTTCGACGAGATCGCCACCGGCTTCGGCCGGACGGGCACCATGTTCGCCGCCGAGCACGCCGGGGTCGCTCCCGACGTGCTCTGCGTCGGCAAGGCGCTCACGGGCGGCTACCTCACCCTGGCCGCGGCGCTCTGCACCCCGGAGGTGGCGCGGGCCATCTCCGCCGACGGGGTGCTGGCGCACGGCCCGACCTTCATGGGCAACCCGCTCGCCTGCGCGGTCGCCAACGCCTCCCTGGGCCTGCTGCGCGCCGGGGACTGGGCGGGGCGGGTGGCGAGGATCGCCGACGGGCTGCGGGCCGGCCTGGAGCCGTTGCGCGGCGCCCCCGGCGTGGCCGACGTGCGGGTGCTGGGCGCGATCGGCGTCGTGCAGCTCGACCACGAGGTGGACATCCCGCGGGCGACCGCCGCCGCCGTCGGGCAGGGCGTCTGGCTGCGCCCGTTCCGGGACCTGATCTACACCATGCCCCCGTACGTCACCGACGAGGCGGACGTGGCCCGGATCGCGGCCGGGATCGAGGCGGCGGTCAAGGCGGGCTGAGCCGGGCGGGAGGCCACCGGCGACCGGCGTCCGGTGGCGGCAGGACGGTCCGGCCACCGTGTGGCGGCCGGGACAGGAGCACGAGCGGCGGCGCACCCGTCGCCGGACAGCGCGGCGCGAGACCGCGCGAGGGAGAGGGAGAGTCGCATGGAGACCTTCGGCGCCCGCCTGCACCGGGCCGTGGCCGAGCGGGGACCGCTCTGCGTGGGGATCGACCCGCACCCGGGGCTGCTCGCCCGCTGGGGACTGTCCGACGACGTCGATGGCCTCGACCGGTTCTGCCGGATCGTGGTGGAGGCGATCGGGGACCGGGTGGCGGTCGTCAAGCCCCAGTCGGCGTTCTTCGAGCGCTTCGGGTCCCGTGGTGTCGGAATTCTTGAGTCAACTATCCGACAGTTGCGAAATTCGGGCTCGCTCGTTCTGCTCGACGTCAAGCGCGGCGACATCGGCTCGACGGTCAGCGCGTACGCCTCGGCGTACCTCGATCCATCCAGCCCGCTGTATGTCGACGCGGTCACCGCGAGTCCCTATCTGGGAGTAGGTTCGCTCGCGCCGATGTTCGAGCTGGCCGCCGCGCACGGCGGCGGGGTGTTCGTCCTGGCCCTCACCTCGAACCCCGAGGGCGCCGCCGTGCAGCGGGCCGTCGGGGCCGACGGGCGCACCGTCGCGCAGACCGTCATCGACGAGATTTCCCAGCTCAACCGGGGTGCCGAGCCCCTCGGCAGCTTCGGTCTGGTGGTCGGCGCGACGATCGGCGACACCGGCCACGACCTCGCCGCGGTGAACGGTCCGCTGCTCGCCCCCGGGCTCGGCGCGCAGGGCGCGACGGCCGCCGACCTGCGTACCGTGTTCGGCTCCAGCCTGCCCTCGGTGCTGCCGTCCTACTCCCGGGAGGTGCTGGGCGCGGGGCCGGACCAGGAGGCTCTGCGGGCCGCCACCGACCGCGTGCTGGCCGAGTGCCGGGCCGCCCTGGCCACCTCCTGACTGACTGACGGCTCGGTCACTTTCCGTTGATCTTCGCGCGTCCACGTTGCCGAAAACTCCGTTGACCGCTAGTTTTCCCCGCGCTGGGAACCACGGACCCCTTTGGTTGCCAGCGACACCACGTTTCACAGATGCGGCGGTGCGCCCCGCCCGTCGTACTAGGGACCTGAGGAGAACTGGTGCCGCTCCCGTCACTGACCCCCGAACAGCGCGCTGCCGCGCTGGAGAAGGCCGCGGAGATCCGCAAGGCCCGTGCTGAGCTGAAGGAGCAGCTCAAGCAGGGCAAGACCACCCTCGCCACCGTCCTCGAGCGGGCCGAGTCCGACGACGTCGTGGGCAAGCTGAAGGTTTCGGCCGTGCTCCAGGCGATGCCGGGCATCGGCAAGATCCGAGCCACCCAGATCATGGAGAAGCTCAAGATCGCTGACAGCCGCCGGCTGCGTGGCCTGGGCGAGCAGCAGCGCAAGGCGCTGCTTGGAGAGTTCGCCGCCAACTGAACGGCTCACCGTGTAGAAACAAGCGGTGAGCATGGATGACGAGGCGCGCCCGGCGGCTCGGCTCACTGTCCTGGCCGGACCTTCTGGGGCCGGCGGGGGGAGTGTCGTCGAGCTGGTCCGGGCGCGCCTCCCGTCCGTGTGGGTGCCGGTGGCCGCGACCACCCGGCCGGCCTGCCCCGGCGAGGTGGACGGCGTCGACCGGATCTTCCTCGACGCGACCGGCTTCGACCGCATGGTCGCGGCCGACGAGCTGCTGGAGTGGAGCCGGATCGGGCCGTACCGGCGCGGGGTGCCGCGCGCGGGCGTGCGGTCCCGCCTCGCGCAGGGTCAGCCGGTGCTGCTCCCGCTGGACCTGCCGGGCGCGCTCGCCGTCCGGGCCGTCGTCCCGGACGCCCGGCTGGTGCTGCTCACCCCGCCGGCGTACCGGCCGGACCCGGCCGTCGCGGCCGCCTTCGCACACGCCGTGCTGCACGACCGGACCGAGCGCGCGGCCGAGGAGCTGGTAGGCTTGCTCGGTTCTTCCTTCCTGGCTCCGGCCCGACCGCGCCCGAGCGGTTGAGAGGCCACCGCCTCCGGGCGGTGCACAAAGACGCAGAGGTTATTTCGTGGGATCCATCGCCAACCCCGAGGGCATCACCAACCCGCCGATCGACGAGCTCCTCGAGAAGACCACCTCGAAGTACGCGCTGGTCATCTTCGCCGCCAAGCGCGCGCGCCAGGTCAACGCCTACTACAGCCAGCTCGGTGAGGGCCTGCTGGAGTACGTCGGCCCGCTGGTGGAGACCACCCCCCAGGAGAAGCCGCTCTCCATCGCCATGCGCGAGATCAACGCGGGTCTGCTCACCGCCGAGCCGACCGACCAGCCGTAAGCCCCGCCCGCGCCGATGGCCGCCGAGATCGTCCTCGGGGTCGGCGGCGGCATCGCCGCCTACAAGGCGTGTGAGCTGCTCCGGCTCTTCACCGAATCCGGCCACCGGGTCCGGGTCGTGCCGACCGCGTCGGCGCTCCGGTTCGTCGGGGCGCCGACCTGGGCCGCGCTCTCCGGCCAGCCGGTCGCCGACGACGTCTGGTCCGACGTGCACGAGGTGCCGCACGTCCGCCTCGGGCAGCACGCCGACCTCGTCGTGGTGGCGCCCACCACCGCCGACCTGCTCGCCAAGGCCGCCCACGGCCTCGCCGACGACCTGCTCACCAACACCCTGCTGACCGCGCGCTGCCCGGTGGTGCTGGCGCCGGCCATGCACACCGAGATGTGGGAGCACCCGGCCACCGTCGCCAACGTGGCCACCCTGCGGTCCCGGGGCGTCGTGGTCGTCGAGCCCGCGGTGGGCCGCCTCACCGGCAAGGACACCGGCAAGGGGCGACTTCCCGACCCGGGCGAGATCTTCGCGGTCGCCCGCCGGGCCCTCGCCCGCGGCGGCGCCGCCCCCGCCGACCTGGCCGGCCGGCACGTGGTGGTCACGGCCGGCGGCACCCGGGAGCCGCTCGACCCGGTCCGCTTCCTCGGCAACCGCTCCTCCGGCAAGCAGGGCTACGCCTTCGCCCGCGCCGCCGTGGCCCGCGGCGCCCGGGTCACCCTGGTCTCGGCCAACGTCGCGCTCGCCGACCCGGCCGGCGCGGACCTGGTCCGGGTGGGCAGCACGGAGGAGTTGCGCAAGGCGACCCTGGAGGCGGCCGCCGACGCGGACGCCGTCGTGATGGCCGCCGCGCCCGCCGATTTCCGCCCGGCGACGTACGCGCCCGGTAAGATCAAGAAATCGGACGACGGCAGTGCGCCCACCATCGAGCTGGTGACCAACCCGGACATCGCGGCCGAGCTGGGCCGACGCCGGCGGCCGGAGCAGGTGCTGGTGGTCTTCGCGGCGGAGACCGGCGACGCCGAGGCCAACGGCCGGGCCAAGCTGGCCCGCAAGCGCGCCGACCTCATCGTGATCAACGAGGTCGGGGTGGACAAGGTGTTCGGGGCCGAGACCAACGCCGCCACGGTCATCGGGGCGGACGGGTCGGTGCACCGGATGCCCGAGCAGCCCAAGGAGGACCTGGCCGACGCCGTCTGGGACCTCGTGGCCGCCCGGTTGCGGGAGCGGTCCTGATGGTTGGTCACTCTCCGGTTCCCCGGGTCACCCTGGGAGCACGGTGACTAAACTGCCGCCGAGCGACCTTAAAAGTCTTCACATGCTTAGGAGTGCCGTGACACGTCTCTTCACGTCCGAATCGGTCACGGAAGGCCACCCGGACAAGATCGCCGACCAGATCAGTGACGGCATTCTCGACGCACTGCTCGCCCAGGACCCGCACAGCCGCGTCGCGGTCGAGACGCTGATCACCACGGGCCAGGTGCACGTCGCCGGCGAGGTGACCACGAAGGCGTACGCCGACATCCCGACCATCGTGCGGGACACCATCCTGTCGATCGGCTACGACTCGTCGAAGAAGGGATTCGACGGCGCCTCCTGCGGCGTGAGCGTCTCCATCGGCGCCCAGTCGCCGGACATCGCCCAGGGCGTGGACAACGCGTTCGAGCTGCGTACCGGCTCGTCGGAGAGCGCGCTGGACGCGCAGGGCGCCGGCGACCAGGGCATGATGTTCGGCTTCGCCTGCTCCGAGACGCCCGAGCTCATGCCGCTGCCGATCGCGCTCGCCCACCGGCTGGCCCGCCGGCTCGCCCAGGTGCGCAAGGACGGCACGATCCCCTACCTGCGGCCCGACGGCAAGACCCAGGTGACCATCGAGTACGACGGGCTGCGCCCGGTCCGGCTCGACACCGTCGTGGTCTCCAGCCAGCACGCGGCCGACATCTCGCTCGAGTCGCTGCTCACCCCGGACGTCCGCGACCACGTCATCACCCCCGAGCTGGAGGGCCTCGGCCTGGACACCGAGGGCTACCGGCTGCTGGTCAACCCGACGGGGCGCTTCGAGATCGGCGGCCCGATGGGCGACGCCGGCCTCACCGGCCGGAAGATCATCGTCGACACGTACGGCGGCTACGCCCGCCACGGCGGCGGTGCGTTCTCCGGCAAGGACCCGTCCAAGGTGGACCGCTCCGCCGCGTACGCCATGCGCTGGGTGGCCAAGAACGTGGTCGCCGCCGGCCTGGCCGAGCGCTGCGAGGCGCAGGTCGCGTACGCGATCGGCAAGGCCCACCCGGTGAGCCTCTTCATCGAGACCTTCGGCACCGAGACCGTGCCGGTCGCCTCGATCGAGAAGGCCGTCGCCGAGGTCTTCGACCTGCGCCCGGCCGCGATCATCCGGGACCTCAACCTGCTCCGCCCGATCTACCAGCAGACCGCCGCCTACGGCCACTTCGGCCGGGAGCTGCCGGACCTGACCTGGGAGAGCACCGACCGGGCCGCCGACCTCAAGTCGGCCGCGGGAGCCTGACCGGCACCAGGCGCGGCGACCGGCGACCCGCCGACGGGTCGCCGGTCGCTCGCGTCTGCGTGGACGTGCCCCTGCCGCACCTCGACCGCCCCTTCGACTACCTCGTTCCGGACACCCTGGACGCCGACGCCCGTCCCGGGGTGCGGGTGAAGGTCCGCTTCGCCGGGCAGCTCGTCGACGGCTGGCTGCTGGAGCGTGTCGCGGAGTCGGCGCACCCGAAGCTGGCATACCTGGAGAAGGTGGTCTCCCCGGTGCCGGTGCTGGCGCCGGAGGTGGCCGAGCTGGCCCGCGCGGTGGCCGACCGCTACGCCGGCAGCCTCGCCGACGTGCTCCGGCTCGCCGTCCCGCCCCGGCACGCCCGGGTAGAGAAGGACGTCACCGCGAAGGCCCCCGCCGGCGCCACCCCGCCGGCCCCCGCCGATCCCGCCACCCCGGCCACCGGCTCCGCGGACACCGGCCCGGGCGCTGCCGACCCCGTCGACCCGCGCGGGTGGCGGGACTACCCGGCCGGTCCGGCGTTCCTGCGCGCCCTCACCGCCGGCCGGGCCCCCCGGGCCGTCTGGTCGGCGCTGCCCGGCGAGGACTGGGCCGACCGGTACGCCGACGCCGTGGCCGCCACCGTGGCCGGCGGCCGGGGCGCCGTGATCGTGGTGGCCGACGCCCGGGACCTGGACCGGCTGGACGCCGCCCTCACCGCCGTCCTCGGGCCGGGGCGGCACGCCTGCCTCTCCGCGGCCGCCGGACCGGCCCGCCGCTACCGTGCCTTCCTGGCCGCCCGCCGCGGCGACGTGCCCGTGGTGATCGGCACCCGGGCGGCCATGTTCGCTCCGGTCGAGCGGCTCGGCCTGGTCGCCGTGTGGGACGACGGGGACGACCTGCACGCCGAGCCCCGGGCGCCCTACCCGCACGCCCGGGACGTGCTGCTCACCCGGGCCCAGCTCGTCGGGATCGCGGCCCTGGTCGGCGGGTACGCCCGCACCGCCGAGGCCCAGCTCCTGGTGGAGACCGGCTGGGCCCGCGAGGTGGTCGCCGACCGGGCGACCGTACGGGCCCGGATGCCGGCCATCGCACCCACGGGGGACGACCCGCACCTGGCCCGGGACCCGGGCGCCGCCTCCGCCCGGCTGCCCAGCCTGGCCTGGACCACCGCCCGGGACGCGCTCCGCGCCGACCTGCCGGTGCTCGTGCAGGTGCCCCGCCGCGGCTACCTGCCCTCGGTGGCCTGCGCAGACTGCCGGGCCCCGGCCCGCTGCCCGCACTGCGCCGGGCCGCTGGGCCTGCCGTCGGCCGAGGGGGCGCCCGCCTGCCGCTGGTGCGGCCGGGTCGCCGCCGCGTACGCCTGCCCGGAGTGCGGCGGGCGGCGGCTGCGCGCCTCGGTCACCGGGGCCCGGCGGACCGCCGAGGAGCTGGGCCGGGCGTTCCCGGGGGTGCCGGTGCGCACCTCGGGGCGGGAGGAGGTGCTCGCCACCGTGCCGGCGGGCGCCGGCCTGGTGATCGCCACGCCCGGCGCGGAGCCGGTCGCGGAGGGTGGCTACGGGGCGGTGCTGCTGCTCGACTCGTGGGCCCTGCTCACCCGGGCAGACCTGCGGGCCGGCGAGGAGGCGCTGCGCCGCTGGCTGGCCGCCGCGGCGCTGGCCCGGCCCGGCCCGGCGGGCGGCCGGGTGGTGGTGGTCGCCGACGGCGCCCTGGCGCCGGTGCAGGCGCTGCTGCGCTGGGACTCCGCCTGGTTCGCCACCCGCGAGCTGGCCGAGCGTCGCGAGCTGGGCTTCCCGCCGGCGGTGCGGATGGCCAGCGTCACCGGCGTGGCCGACGCGGTGGCGGACCTGCTGGCCGGCGCCGCCCTGCCCGACGGCGCCGAGGTGCTCGGCCCGGTGCCGGCCGACGAGGGGCGGGAACGGATGCTGGTCCGGGTGCCCCGGGCGCGGGCCGCCGCCCTGGCCGGGGCGCTGCACGCGGCCGCCGGGCAGCGCAGCGCCCGCAAGGCGGCCGACCCGGTGCGGCTCCAGATCGACCCGCTCAGCCTGTTCTGAGCTGGCCCGCCACCCGTGACGTGGCGCACCCGGGCCGTCGCGTACGGTCGTGACCTGGGGTTTGTCGGACACCTCGTCCGGCAAATGGGTGGACGACGCGTGATAGCATCGCCCGTCATGCCCAGGCGCACGACGGCTCCCGGGCGCGGCGCGGCGCAGGGGGTGCGTCGAGCCGACGCGGATTCGATGATGTCAATCAGCCGGTGATCAGGGGTGGACCAGTCGTGACCGTTCGTCAGTCGATCGTCTTCAACGGTGACCTCGGCAGCGGCAAGAGCACCGTTTCCGTCGAGATCGCCAAGCGGCTGGGGCTGCGCCGGGTCAGCGTCGGCGATCTCTACCGCGAGATGGCCCAGAAGCGGCAGATGACCGCCCTCCAGCTCAACCTGCACGCCGAGCTGGACCAGGCCGTCGACGGCTACGTCGACCAGCTCCAGCGGGACATCGCCGCCTCCGGCGAGAGCCTGGTGATGGACTCCCGGCTGGCCTGGCACTTCTTCACCGACGCGCTCAAGGTGCACATGATCACCGAGCCGACCGAGGCGGCCCGGCGGGTGCTGGCCCGCCCGTCCGGCCCGGCCGAGAGCTACACCTCGCTGGAGGAGGCGAAGGCCAAGCTCCGCGAGCGCAGCGAGAGCGAGCGCGGCCGGTTCATCGTGCGCTACGGCGTCGACAAGGCCCGGCTGCGCAACTACGACCTGGTCTGCGACACCACCCGGGCCACGCCGGAGCAGGTGATCCAGCACGTCATCGACGTCTACGAGGGCCGGCTCGGCGCGGACGTGCTGCGCGAAGGCCAGCCGCTGCTGCTGCTCGACCCGGCGCGGGTCTACCCGACCGAGGACATCACCACCCTGCGCGGGCTGTGGGACTCGGAGTTCGTGGGTGAGGTGGCCGGGTCCGGCGACGAGGCCCTGGAGCCGGTGAACATCGGCTACACCGGCGAGTACTTCTTCGTGGTCGACGGCCACCGCCGGCTCAGCGCGGCCCTGCAGAGCGGCTTCCCGCTGGTCCCCGCCCGGCTGGTCGCCGAGGTGGAGGAGCCGGTGGTCGGCGGGATGAGCGCGGTCGACTACTTCGCCGCGCAGGCCCGGCCCGGCCTGATCCACGACTGGGAGGCCGCGCACGGCCTCCAGCTGCCGCTGCCCGAGCACGCCCTGCTGGGCGGGGGCGCCGTGCTGGCGGGGGAGCCGGGCGCCGGCGCCTGAGGCGTACCGCCCGGGCCGCGGGGGATCGCCGGATCGGGCGGGCGGGAGCATGATGGAGGCTTCCGAAGCCCGGGGAGGCCGACCGTGGACCCTGCCGACGCCCTCGCGCTGCTGCTGTCCCCCCAGGGTCGGGTGAACCCCTACCCAACCTACGAGCGGCTGCGTGGCTACGGCCCGGTGGTCCAGGCCGGGCCGGCGTTCCATCTGGTCACCGGCTACGCGGAGGCCGACGCGATCCTGCGCGACGCCCGGTTCGGGGTGATGGACGACGACCTGCGCGACCAGTTCCTCCCCGGCTGGCGGGACAGCCCCGCCGTCGCCTCGATCTCCCGGTCGATGCTGCGCACCAACCCGCCGGACCACAGCCGGATGCGCCGGCTGGCGGCGGGCGCCTTCAGCCCGCGCCGGATCGCCGCCATGCGGGACGTGGTCGAGGCGCAGGCCGACGAGCTGGTCGACGGGATGGTGGCCCGCGCCCGGGCGGGGGAGCCGGTCGACTTCATGGCCGAATTCGCGTACCCCCTGCCGGTGGCGGTGATCTGCGCGCTCCTCGGCGTGCCGGCGGCGGACCGGCCGCTGTTCCGGCGCTGGGCCACCGACCTCACTGGTGTGCTGGAGCCGGAGATCAGCCCCGACGAGCTGGCCCTGGCCGACCGGGGCGCCACCGAGCTGCGCGACTACTTCACCGACCTGGTCGCGGCCCGCCGGCGCGCCCCGGCCGACGACCTCACCACGGCTCTGGTCCAGGCCCACGACGGCGACGGCGATCGACTCTCCGGCGACGAGCTGCTGTCGAACCTGGTCGTGCTGCTGGTGGCCGGCTTCGAGACCACCACCAACCTGCTCGGCAACGGCCTCGTGGTGCTGCTCGACCACCCGGCCGAGGCGGCGACCCTGCGCGAGCGCCCCGAGTTCGCCCCCGGCTACGTCGAGGAGCTGCTGCGCTACGACTCTCCGGTGCAGCTCACCTCGCGGATGAGCACCGCGCCGACCCGCTACGGCGGGGTGGACCTGCCCGCCGGGAGCTGGCTCATCGTGCTGCTCGGTGCGGCCAACCGGGACCCCGGCCGCTACCCGGAGGCCGACCGGTTCGACCCGTGGCGCCCCGCGGTGCACGCGCTCTCCTTCGGCGCCGGCCCGCACTACTGCCTGGGGGCTGGCCTGGCCCGGTTGGAGGCGCAGGTGGCGTTCCCGCTCCTGCTGCGCCGGCTGCCCGGCCTCGCCCTGGCCGGGCCGGGCGAGCGGCGGGTCCGGCTCACGCTGCGCGGATACGCCACCCTGCCGGTCACCGTGGGTGACGAAGCGTCCCCGGTCACCGATCGCGGTACGCCGGCCGGGGCGACCGGATCGACTCCGTAGACTGGTACGGCACCACTCGTCCCAGACAAGGAGCCACTCCGCGTGACCGTTCAGCCCATCCGTCTGTTCGGCGATCCGGTGCTGCGCACGCCGGCCGACCCGGTCGTCGACTTCGACGCCGAGCTGCGCAAGCTCATCGCCGACCTGACCGACACGATGCGCGAGCAGAGCGGCGCCGGCCTGGCCGCGCCGCAGCTCGGGGTGGGCCTGCGGGTGTTCACCTTCGACGTGGACGACGTCCTCGGCCACCTGGTGAACCCGGTGCTGGAGTTCCCCGACTCCGAGGAGCAGGACGGCCCCGAGGGCTGCCTGTCCATCCCGGGGCTCTACTTCGACACCAAGCGCCGGCAGAACGTCATCGCCAAGGGCTTCAACGGCTACGGCGACCCGCTGCAGATCGTCGGCACCGGCCTGATGGCCCGCTGCGTGCAGCACGAGACCGACCACCTCGACGGGGTGCTCTTCGTCGACCGGCTCGACCCGGCCGGCCGCAAGGAGGCCATGAAGGCGATCCGCCAGGCCGAGTGGTACGACGCCGCCGCCCCGCCGACCGTCAAGCTCAGCCCGCACGCCGTCGGCAACCCGTTCGGCCTGGGGCGGTGACCCGGATGCGCCTGGTCTTCGCCGGCACGCCCGCCGTCGCCGTGCCCGCGCTGGACGCCATCGCGGCCTCCGGCCACGAGCTGCTCGCCGTCGTCACCCGCCCCGACGCCCCCGCCGGCCGGGGGCGGGGCCTGGTCCGCTCCCCGGTCGGCGCCTGGGCCGACGCGCACGGCGTCGAGGTGCTCACCCCGGCGCGGCCGCGCGAGCCCGAGTTCCTCGACCGGCTCCGCGAGCTGGCCCCGGACTGCGTGCCGGTGGTCGCCTACGGCGCGCTGGTGCCGCCGGCGGCGCTGGAGATCCCCCGGCTCGGCTGGATCAACCTGCACTTCTCGCTGCTGCCCGCCTGGCGCGGCGCGGCGCCCGTGCAGCACGCCGTGCTGCACGGCGACGAGCTGACCGGTGCCAGCGTCTTCCAGCTGGAGGAGGGCCTGGACACCGGCCCGGTCTACGGCACCGTCACCGACGAGGTGCGGCCCGCCGACACCTCCGGCGACCTGCTGGAGCGGCTCGCCCACTCCGGCGCCGGGCTGCTCGTGGCCGTGCTCGACGCGCTGGAGGCCGGCACCGCCCGGGCCGAGCCGCAGCCGGCCGACGGGGTCTCCCTCGCGCCGAAGCTCACCGTCGAGGACGCCCGGGTCCGCTGGGCCGACCCGGCCTTCGCCGTGGACCGCCGGATCCGTGCCTGCACCCCGGCCCCCGGCCCGTGGACCACCTTCCGCGGCGACCGGGTCAAGCTCGGCCCGGTCACCCCGGTGGCCAACGGCCCGGAGCTGAAGCCCGGCGAGCTGCTGGTGGAGAAGGCCCGCGTGCTGGCCGGCACGGGCACCGTGCCGGTGCAGCTCGGCGAGGTGCGCGCGGCCGGCAAGAAGGCCATGTCGGCCGGCGACTGGGCGCGCGGCGCCCGGGTCGCCGCCGGTGAGGTGCTGGCGTGACCGGGCCGTCCGAGCCCGGGCGTTTCTCCGACGGCCCGCGTGGCGGCCGCTCCGGCGAGGCCGGCCGCGGCGGCGAGCGGGACCGGGGCCGCCCGGAGCGCGGTGAGCGCCCGGGGCGCCGGGGTGACGGGCCGCCGCGCGAGGGGCGTTTCGGCGCCGACCGGCGCGGCGGCGCACGGCGTCCGGCCCGTCCGGCCGTGGACCTGCCCCGGCACGTCGCGTACCAGGCGATCGCGGCGGTGCACCGGGACGACGCGTACGCCAACCTGGTGCTGCCGGCGATGCTGCGCGACGAGGGGCTGACCGGCCGGGACGCCGCGTTCGCCACCGAGCTGACCTACGGCACGCTGCGCCACACCGGCACCCTGGACGCGATCATCACCGACGCGGCCGGTCGGGACGTGCAGCGGATCGACCCGCCGGTGCGGGACGCGCTGCGGCTCGGGACCTACCAGCTCCTGCACACCCGGGTTCCGGCGCACGCGGCCGTGTCGTCCACCGTGGACCTGGTCCGCACGGTCGGTCCCGGGGCCACCGGCTTCGCCAACGCGGTGCTCCGCGAGGTGGCCGGCCGTGACGCGGACGGCTGGGTGGCGAGGCTCGCCCCGTCCGAGGAGACCGACCCGATCGGCCACCTGGCGCTGGCGTACAGCCATCCGCAGTGGATCGTGCGGGCCTTCGCCGAGGCGCTCGGCGGCGACCTGCGCGAGACCGCCCGCCTGCTCATCGAGGACAACGAGCGCCCGCCGGTGCACCTGTGCTCCCGGCCGGGCCTGGCCGACCCGGTGGCGCTGGCCGACGAGGTCGGCGGGGCGCCGGGCGCCTTCTCGCCGTACGCGGTCTACCTTTCCGGCGGCGCCCCGGGCGAGCTGGCGGCGGTGACCGAGGGGCGCGCGCACGTCCAGGACGAGGGCTCCCAGCTGGTGGCGAACGCCCTCGCCGTGGCGCCGCTGGACGGGCCGGACGGCCGCTGGCTCGACCTGTGCGCCGGCCCGGGCGGCAAGGCCGGCCTGCTGGGCGCCCTGGCCGCGGAGCGCGGCGCCCGGCTGACGGCGGTCGAGGTGGCCGAGCACCGGGCCCGGCTGGTCGCCCAGGCCACGAGGGGCCTGCCGGTCACCGTGCTGCACACCGACGGGCGCACGGTCGGGGCCGATCCGAAGCTGCCGGAGGGGCACTTCGACCGGGTGCTGGTCGACGCCCCGTGCACCGGGCTGGGCTCGCTGCGCCGCCGGCCGGAGTCCCGCTGGCGCCGCCAGCCGTCGGACCTGCCGCCGCTGACCCGGTTGCAGCGTGAGCTGCTCACCGCGGCGCTGCGCGCGGTCCGGCCGGGCGGCCTGGTCGCGTACGTGACCTGCTCGCCGCACACGGTGGAGACGCACGTGACGGTGACCGAGGCGTCCCGCCGGTGCGGCTTCCCGGTCGACTTCGTCGACGCCCGCCCGCTGCTGCCCGCCGGCATGCCCGGGCTGGGGGACGGCCCCACGGTCCAGCTGTGGCCGCAGCGGCACGGCACGGACGCGATGTTCCTGGCGGTGCTGCGCAAGGGCTGAGCGCGGACCCGGCCACCGGGTCGAATGTCCACAGGTGAACCCCAAAGCGGGACCGGCGACGCCGGTCCCGCTTTGTGTCATGTGACGGCACCGTTGACTCCTTCATCGATACATGTAACTGTTCCGATCACCGGTCCGCCGACACCGAGGCTCCCACCGGGGTCCACGGGTCGCGCCACCCCGCCAGCACGTCCCCGCCGACCCCCACGAGGAGTCTCCATGAGACGCAGAACGCCGACCGCGGGCCTCGCGCTCGCCCTCTTCGCCGCCGTGACGACGACCCTCACCACCACGGCCGCCTCCGCCGCCCCCGCACCGGTGAGCGCCGCCCCCGCGCTCGTCGCCGCCGCGCCGGACATCTCGGTGACCAACGTCCAGGCCCACCTCACCCAGCTCAACACGATCGCCACCAACAACGGCGGCACCCGGCGGGCCGGCTCGGCCGGCTACACCGCCTCGGTCAGCTACGTGAAGGCCAAGCTCCAGGCCGCCGGCTACACGGTCACCGAGCAGTACTGCTCCGCGTGCACCTACCCGTCGAACAACCTGATCGCCGAGTGGCCGCAGGGCCCGGCCGACCAGGTGGTCATGTTCGGCGCGCACCTGGACAGCGTCTCCGCCGGCCCGGGCATCAACGACAACGGCTCCGGCTCGGCCACCCTGCTGGAGAACGCGCTGGTCCTCGCCCAGCAGAACCCCAGCATGACCAAGCGGGTCCGGTTCGCCTGGTGGACCGACGAGGAGCAGGGCCTCAACGGCTCGGAGTTCTACGTCAACTCGCTCAGCGCCACCCAGCGCGGCTACATCAAGGGCTACTACAACTTCGACATGGTCGGCTCGACCAACGGCGGCTACTTCATCAACCGGCTCACCTCCACCACGGCGGCGCCGCTGAAGGCGTACTGGGACTCGCTCAACCTCCAGCCGGAGGAGAACGTCGAGGGCCAGGGCCGCTCCGACGACTACTCCTTCCAGCAGGCCGGCATCCCCACCTCCGGCTACGCGGCGGGCGCCAGCGCCCGCAAGACCGGCGCGCAGGCCACCAAGTGGGGCGGCACCGCGAACGTGGCGTACGACTCCTGCTACCACCGCTCCTGCGACACCACGAGCAACATCAGCGCGACGGTGCTCAACCGCAGCGCCGACGGCGTGGCGTACGCGATCTGGCAGCTCGCGGTCGGCGGCGGCACCCCGACCAACGACTTCTCCGTCGCGGTGAGCCCGGCCTCCGGCAGCGTCGCCCGGGGCGGCTCGACCACCGCCACCGTCAGCACCGCCACCACGAGCGGCAGCGCCCAGACCGTGAGCCTGTCGGCCACCGGCGCCCCGAGCGGGGTGACGGTGAGCTTCAGCCCGTCGTCGGTCACCTCGGGCGGCTCGGCCACCATGACGGTCAGCGCCTCCGCGACGGCCACCACCGGCACCTTCACCATCACGGTCACCGGCGCCGGGTCGGTCACCCGCAGCGCCGCCTACACCCTCACGGTGACCGGCGCCGGCGGCTGCACGGGCGGCCAGCTCATCGGCAACAGCAGCTTCGAGTCGGGCAGCGCGCCGTGGACGGCGTCGTCGGGTGTCATCACGAGCTCGTCGAGTCAGGCGGCGCGGACGGGCTCGTACAAGGCGTGGCTGGACGGGTACGGCAGCACCCACACCGACACGCTGTCGCAGTCGGTGAGCATCCCGGCCGGGTGTTCGAGTTACACCCTGTCGTTCTGGCTGCACATCGACTCGGCCGAGACGACCACGAGCGTCGCGTACGACAAGCTGACCGTGCAGGTCGGCTCGACGACCCTGGCGACGTACTCGAACCTCAACAAGGCGAGCGGCTACGCGCAGCGCAGTTTCAACCTGGCGGCGTACGCCGGGCAGACGGTGACGCTGAAATGGACCGGGGTGGAGGACGCCTCGCTCCAGACCAGCTTCGTCATCGACGACGTCACACTCCAGGTCGGCTGAGCGACCCGGGCGGGGTGGGCTCGCGGGCCCACCCCGTTCCCGCTCAGGTGACCGGCAGGGCCTTGCTGCCGCCGCCCTTGAGCGAGCGGGTCAGCGTCCGGTCGGAGACCCAGAGGAAGCACTGCACGCCGCGGTCGCCGTCGTTCCACTCCTCCTCGAAGGGGTGGTAGATGATCGTGCCGGCCCGGTAGACCATGTCGCCGTTGTTCGGCACCTTCACGTACTTGGCGATCAGCCCGCGGCAGCCCTTGTGCGCCCGCAGCGAGGTGCGCTGGAACTCGGCGTAGCTGATGTCGGGGAAGCGGTAGACCCCGACGAACTCGGCGTGGTGCTTGGCGGTGCAGGCGACGGGCTGCATCTCCTCCACGTGGTCCTTCTTCAGCTTCGGGTTGAAGCAGCCCAGCGCCAGCGGCGAGCCGGCCTTCAGGGCGTTGCGCAGGCTGCCGCTGCGCGCGGTGACGCTGCCGTCGTCCAGACCGGCCACCTCGGAGACGTCGCAGCGGAACCAGCGGGCCCCGCCGGTCCAGGCCAGGGCCGACGGGAAGACCACCGACAGGCGCAGCCGCCCCGCGTGCCAGTCCGCGCCGACCGCCTTGTTGACCTGTCTGGTGCACTCGGCGTGCGCGGTCCGGGTGCCGGCCGAGCCGGCCCGCGGGGGAGCGCTGCGTTCCGCGTCCGGGCCGGTGAGCGTGCCCACGTGCAGCGTCTCGGCGCGGTGCGTGGTCGCGCAGTCGACCGGGTTGTAGCCGCTGAGGTAGCCGACGTCCTGGATGGTGCGGTGGCAGGCGCCGGAGTCGGGCACGAAGGCCGTCGGGGCGCCGAAGGCGGGCCAGTCGTCGGCCAGGTCGCGGTCGACCCCGGCCGGCGCGCCGCAGCCGCCCAGTGCCACCGCCGCCGTCACGCCCACGGCGACCGCCGCCCACCATCGCCGCATCGCGACCGACCTCCCCGCCGTCCGTGGTCGGGCCACCGGCGCCGCGCGCCGGGTACGCCTCGGCGGTGCAGCATACGGCACCGGGGCTCAGATGACGGGTAGTCCCTCGGGGCCGGCCCCGCGCATCGACCGGGTCAGCTTGCGGTCGTCGCTCCACAGGAAACAGCGCACCCCCCGGTCGCCCTCCTCCCACTCCCGCTGCGAGGGCGGATAGAAGATCGAACCGGCCCGGTACGGCAGGTCGGCGTTGTTCGGCACGGCGGCGAACGCGGCGATGAGCGCCATGCAGCGGCGGTGCACCTCCGGGGCCGCCCGGGTGAAGTCCGGCCAGGTCCGGTCCCGCTCCTCGTAGACGCCGACGAACTCGGCCCGGTGCGGCTCGGTGCAGAGCACCGGGGCCATGTAGTTCAGGTTCTCGCCGATCAGCTTGGGGTCGAAGCAGCGGTGCACCAGCGAGTTGTCGCCCACCATGGCGCCGCGCAGGCTGCCCAGCCGGTTGACCGGCCGGGTGTTGTCGATGCTGTCGGTCTCGGCCAGGTCGCAGCGGAACCAGCGGGCCCCGGCCACCCAGGCGGTCACCGGGGGCAGCGCGATGTTGAGGGTGAGCCGGGCGGAGTGCCAGTCCCCGCCGATCACTTCGCGGGCCCGCTGGTCACACTCGGCGCGGGCGGTGCGCAGCGCGGGCGAACCCGGCTCCGGCCGGGCGCCCTGCGCCGTCGGCCCGGTGAAGGTGCCGACGTGCACGGCCTCGGCCAGATGGCTGCCCGCGCAGTCCACCGTCTCGTAGGTGGCGGCCTGCACCACCGCGGTGAGCCGGGGCAGGCAGGCGTCCGTGGCGGGGACGAACAGGCGCGGCGCCGGCAGCGCGGCCCAGTCGTCGGTGAGGTCCCCGTCGGCCCGGTGCGGCGGGACGCAGCCGGCCAGGACCACCGTCGCCGTGCCGGCCAGCGCCAGCGTCAGGAGCCACCGTCGCATCGTCCGCCCTTCCCGGGAGATGACAGCCGGTCGTCACGGCCCGTGCGGCGTTCCCCGCGACAGGCGAGCAGCATACGTGACCGTCCCTGTAGGAGTTTCGCCCCGTTTCGATCGATCGGCCAGACGCGGATGGCTTCTCGTGTCGATTTCCCGCGCCGGACGGGCCGATTCTGCACCCGGGGTCACGGCTGGGTCACAGCGGGTTCCCGGCGGTGCCGCCCTGCGGGCGGCGGGTGACGGCGTTCGTACACTGGCCCCGTGACCGCACCGCCGCTGATCGTCGCGCCCAGCATCCTGGCCGCCGACTTCGCCCGCCTCGCCGACGAGGTCCGCGCCGTCGAGCACGCCGCCGACTGGTTGCACGTGGACGTCATGGACAACCACTTCGTGCCCAACCTGACCATCGGGCTCCCGGTGGTGCAGAGCCTGCGCGCGGCGACCGAGCTTCCCTTCGACGTGCACCTCATGATCGAGGACCCGCGCCGCTGGGCGCCCGGGTACGCCGACGCCGGCGCGTACAACGTCACGTTCCACGCCGAGGCGTGCGACGACCCGGTGGCGCTGGCCAAGGACCTGCGCTCGGCCGGGGCGAAGGCCGGGCTGGCGATCGACCGGGACACCCCGATCGAGCCGTACCTGGACCTGCTGCCCAGCTTCGACACGCTGCTGATCATGACGATCAAGGCGGGCTTCGGCGGCCAGCGGTTCATCCCCCACCTGCTCGACAAGGTGCGCGCCGCCCGGCGGCACATCGCGAGCGGCCACCTGGAACTGCGCATCGAGGTGGACGGCGGCATCGCCGCGGACACCATCGAGCAGGCCGCCGCGGCGGGTGCCGACGCCTTCGTGGCCGGCACCGCGGTCTACGGCGCCGACGACCCGGCCGAGGCGGTCCGCCGGCTGCGCGGCCTGGCGGAACGCGCGACGACCGGGGCCTGACGTGGACCCGGCCGGCGACCGACCCGACGTCATCCTGGTCGTCGACGACGACGAGGACATCGCCCGCTTCGTCGAGTTCAACCTCCGGCTGCACGGCTTCGAGGTGCTGCACGCCGGCGACGGCCAGGAGGCCCTGGAGGTCATCGAGCGGCACCGGCCGGACCTCGCCGTGGTCGACCTCATGATGCCGCGGATCGACGGCCTGGAGCTGACCCGCCGGCTGCGCGCCGACCCGATGACCTCGGCCCTGCCGGTGATCATGCTGACCGCCAAGGGGATGACCTCCGACAAGGTCAACGGCCTCAGCGCCGGCGCCGACGACTACCTGGTCAAGCCCTTCGACACCGCCGAACTGGTCGCCCGGGTCAGCTCCACGCTGCGCCGGAACAAGGAGTTCCGGGAGGTCTCCCCGCTGACCGGCCTGCCCGGCAACAGCCGGATCCGGCGGGAGATCAGCGACCGGGTGCGCAGCGGCGTCGACTACGCCGTCGGCTACATCGACATCGACCGGTTCAAGAGCGTCAACGACCGGTACGGCTTCGTCCGCGGCGACGAGTTCATCTCCGCGCTGGCCCGCAGCCTGCACCGGGCGGTGGTCTCGATCGGGCTGCCGCCGGCCTTCCTCGGCCACGTCGGCGGCGACGACTTCGTCATCGTCTGCACCCCGTCCCAGGTCCGGCCGCTCACCAGCCGGGCCGTGGTCGACTTCGAGACGGCCGCCGACGCCCTCTACGACCCGACCGACCGGGAGCGCGGCTTCGTCGAGCTGAAGGACCGGCGGGGCAACATCCGCCGGGCCGCCCTCGTCACCCTCTCCATCGGCGTCTCCCTCTCCGACTCCGGCAAGCGCTTCACCGACCCGCTCGAGGCGATCGCCGTCGCCTCCGAGATGAAGACGGTCGCCAAGAGCCAACCCGGCTCATACGTCGCGGTCGACCGGCGCCGGGGCGTGACGTGACGATCCGGCCCGCGCTGTGAGGTAGCTCGCCTCTGTGGCGCGACCCGCCGCCCGGCGTGTAAGACTTCCGGTGTACCCACCACGCGCTGGCGGGGCTCGGTGAAATTCCGAACCGGCGGTGATCCACGGTCCGACCGTGGTAAGCCCGCGACCCGGACGGCTTCGGCCGGACGGTGGACCTGGTGAGAATCCGGGGCCGACGGTTGGGGTGCGGCTCGTCCGCCCCCAGAAAGTCCGGATGGGAGACAGCGCGCGGGACGGGGAGGGCCCTGCCGGGCGCTGAGCACCCTCAGCCGCCGCGTGGGCTCCCCGGGGCCGGCTGTGCCGTCCCCGGATCTCCGCCGCCGCGTGTCCGCGGCACCCGTGCCGCCTTCTCCCTCAACCGCCCGCGCGTGACCGGCGAGCGAGAGGACAGGGCTGGCGATGGCGAGCGTCTCCGTGGACGAGGCGATGCGTCGCGCGATCGCGCTGGCCGCCCGCGGCCTCGGCGCCACCAGCCCCAACCCGGTGGTCGGCTGCGTCCTGCTGGACGCCGACGGCGAGGTCGCCGGCGAGGGCTTCCACGCGTACGCGGGCGGTCCGCACGCCGAGATCGTCGCGCTGGCCCAGGCCGGCAAGCGTGCCCGCGGCGGCACCGCCGTGGTCACCCTGGAACCCTGCGACCACACGGGCCGCACCGGCCCCTGCAGCCACGCGCTCATCGCGGCCGGCGTCGCCCGCGTCGTCGTCGCCGTCCCGGACCCCAACCCGGTCGCCTCCGGCGGCGCGGCCACCCTGCGGGCCGCCGGCATCCAGGTCGAGGTCGGGGTACGCGCCGAGGAGGCCGAGGCCGGCAACATCGCCTGGCTCACCTCGATGCGCCGCGGCTGGCCGTACCTCATCTGGAAGTACGCGGCCACCCTCGACGGGCGCTCCGCCGCGGCCGACGGCACCAGCATGTGGATCACGTCCGAGGCGTCCCGGATCGACGTGCACGCCCTGCGCGGCACCGTCGACGCGGTGATCGCCGGGGTCGGCACCGTGCTCGCCGACGACCCCCGGCTCACCGCCCGCAACCTGCGCGACGGCACCCTCGCCATCCGGCAGCCGCTGCGGGTGGTGGTGGACAGCTCGGGGCGTACCCCGGCGCAGGCCCGGGTCCGCGACGGCGCCGCCCGCACCTGGGTGGCCACCGCCGCGGAGGTCGGGGCCGGCCCGGACGGCCGGGTCGACCTCGCGGCGCTCCTCGCCGAGCTGCACCACCGCGGCGTGCGGGCCGCGCTGCTGGAGGGCGGCCCCACCCTGGCCGGCGCGTTCCTCGCCGCCGGCCTGGTCGACAGGATCGTCGGGTACGTCGCGCCGAAGCTGCTCGGCGCCGGCCCGACCGCGCTGCTGGACGCCGGCGTGACCACCATCGCCGACGCCATCGACCTGGAGCTCACCGACGTCACGCAGGTCGGCCCCGACCTGCGGATCACCGCGCTGCCCCGGAAGAGGGAGGCCTGACATGTTCACCGGCATCGTCGAGGAACTGGGCGAGATCGTCCGGACCACCGACACCGGAGGTGACTCGGCGCTGGTCGCGGTCCGCGGCCCGCTGGTCACCTCGGACGCCCGGCACGGCGACTCCATCGCGGTCAACGGGGTCTGTCTCACCGTGGTCGACGTCTCCGACGGCGTCTTCACCGCCGACGTGATGGGGGAGACGCTGCGCCGCACCGCGCTCGGCGCGCTGCGCCCCGGCGACCCGGTCAACCTGGAGCGGGCCGCCGCGCTGAACAGCCGCCTCGGCGGCCACCTCGTGCAGGGGCACGTCGACGGGGTCGGCGAGGTGCTGAGCCGGGAGCCGGCCGCGCAGTGGGAGACGGTCCGGTTCCGGCTGCCCGCGGGCCTGTCCCGCTACGTGGTGGAGAAGGGCTCGATCACCGTCGACGGCATCTCGCTGACCGTCGCGGGGGTCGGCGACGACTGGTTCTCGGTCGGGCTGATCCCCACCACCCTCAAGCTCACCACCCTCGGCGCCAGGGGCGTCGGCGACCCGGTCAACCTCGAGGTGGACGTGCTGGCCAAGTACGTCGAGCGGCTGCTCGGCGACCGCGCGGCGGGAGGCGACCGCTGATGGGCCCGCTCGGCTGGCTGCTCGACGCCCAGGTGCACGTGGCCGGCTCGCCGGTGCTGGTCCGGGAGATCGTCGGCAACGTCTTCGGCCTCGCCTCGGCGCTGCTCGGGCTGCGCCGGCTGGTCTGGGCCTGGCCGGTCGGCATGATCGGCAACGCGCTGCTGTTCACCGTCTTCCTCGGCGGGGTGTTCGCCACCCCGCAGGCGCACGACCTCTACGGCCAGGCCGGCCGGCAGGTCTTCTTCTTCGCGGTCAGCGTCTACGGCTGGTGGCGCTGGTCGCGCAACCGCCGTGCCGGCGGTGGGGAGCAGCCGGCGGTCACCCCGCGCTGGGCCACCTGGCCGGAGCGGCTGGGCCTGCTCGCCGCCGCGGTGGTCGGCACCGCGGCCGCGTACCCGGTGCTGGCCGCGCTGGGCTCCTGGGGGCCGTTGCCGGACGCCTGGATCCTCGTCGGCAGCCTGCTCGCCACCTACGGCATGGCCCGCGGCTGGGTGGAGTTCTGGCTGGTCTGGATCGCCGTCGACGCGGTGGGCGTGCCGCTGCTGCTCCAGGGCGGCTTCTACCCGTCGGCCGCCATGTACCTGGTCTACGGCGGGTTCTGCGCCGCCGGCCTGTACGCCTGGTGGCGCACGTCCCGGGCCACCCCGCCCGCCCGCACCCCGATCCCGCCGACGTACTCGGAGGCAGTGGCATGAGCAGCTTTGGCAGCATCGAGCAGGCGGTGGCGGACATCGCCGCCGGCCGGCCCGTCGTCGTGGTCGACGACGAGGACCGGGAGAACGAGGGCGACCTGATCTTCGCGGCCGAGCTGGCCACCCCGGAGCTGGTCGCGTTCATGGTCCGCTACACCTCCGGCTACATCTGCGTGCCGCTCACCGACAGCGAGTGCGACCGGCTGGACCTGCCGCCCATGCACCACACCAACCAGGACCGGCGGGGCACCGCGTACACGGTGACCGTGGACGCCCGGGAGGGGATCAGCACCGGCATCTCCGCCGCCGACCGGTCGCACACCATCCGGCTGCTCGCCGCCGCGTCGACCGACCCGACCGACCTGGCCCGCCCCGGGCACGTGGTGCCGCTGCGCGCCCGCCAGGGCGGGGTGCTGCGCCGCCCCGGGCACACCGAGGCGGCCGTGGACCTGACCCGGCTCGCCGGGCTGCGCCCGGCCGGGGTGCTCTGCGAGCTGGTCAACGACGACGGCACCATGATGCGCCTGCCCGACCTGGAGAAGTTCTGCGCCGAGCACGGGCTGACCCTGGTCACCATCGCCGACCTGATCGCCTACCGGCGGCGCACCGAGAAGCAGGTCGAGCAGGTCGCCGAGGCGCGGATGCCCACCCCGTACGGGGTGTTCCGGGCGCTCGGCTACCGCGCCGAGCACGACCCGGCCGAGCACGTGGCGCTGGTCATGGGCGACCTGGGCGACGGGAAGGACGTGCTGGTGCGGGTGCACTCCGAGTGCCTCACCGGTGACGTCTTCGGCTCGCTGCGCTGCGACTGCGGCCCGCAGTTGCAGGCCGCGCTGGCCCGGGTGGCCCAGGAGGGCCGGGGCGTGGTGCTCTACGTGCGCGGGCACGAGGGGCGGGGCATCGGCCTGCTGCACAAGCTCCAGGCGTACCAGCTCCAGGACCAGGGGCGGGACACCGTGGACGCCAACCTCGACCTGGGCCTGCCGGCCGACGCGCGGGACTACGGCACCGGCGCGCAGATCCTCTACGACCTCGGCGTCCGCTCGATGCGGCTGCTGACCAACAACCCGGCCAAGCGGGCCGGCCTGGAGGGGTACGGCCTCACGGTGAGCGGCCGGGAGGGGCTGCCCGTGCGGTCCAACCCGGAGAACGTGCGCTACCTGCGGACCAAGCGGGACCGGATGGGCCACCTCCTGGAGGGGCTGGACGAGGTGACCGAGGCGCCCATGGGCCGCCCGGTCGCCGGCGACGAGATCGGAGCGTAGACATGGCGGGTTTCGGCGAACCGGGCGTCACCGTGGTGGACGCCGCCGGGCTGACCGTCGGCATCGTGGCCGCGCGCTGGCACGGTGACCTCACCGACCACATGGTCGACCGGGCGGTGGCCGCGGCCGAGGCGTGCGGCGCACGGTCCGTGGTGGCCCGGGTGGCCGGCTCGGTGGAGCTGCCCGTGGTGGCGCAGGCCATGGCCCGCCGGTACGACGTGGTGGTCGCCCTCGGCGTGGTGGTGCGGGGCGCGACCGCGCACTTCGACTACGTCTGCCAGTCGGTCACCGAGGGGCTGACCCGGGTGGCGCTCGACGAGGGCAAGCCGGTGGCCCACGGGGTGCTCACCGTGGAGACCATCGAGCAGGCCCGGGACCGGGCCGGGCTGCCCGGCTCGGCGGAGGACAAGGGCTGGGCGGCCACCGTGGCGGCGCTGGACGCCGCGCTGGCCGTTCGCGGCCTGGACGCCACCAGCGGCAAGCGGGTCGGTTTCGGCGTCTGAACGCCGTCCGGCCGCGCACGCAGACGGGCCGTCCCCCTGGGGGGGGCGGCCCGTCTCCGTTCCCGCGACGCCGGGGCGTCAGCGCCTCACCGGCGGCGCAGCCGCACCGCGAACGTGATCGACGCGAGCAGCGGCCACAGCACCCAGCCGTAGAGCCCGACCAGCCAGGTGGTCTGGAAGACCGGCGACGGCACGACCACCCCGGCCACGCTGCTGAGACCGGCGACGGCGAGGACGATGCCGAGCCAGCACAGCCAGCGGGCCACGATCCGCCCGCGTAGGGCGGCCAGCGAGAACGCCCCCATCAGCAGCGACTGGGCCACCACGGCGATCTCGCCCAGCATCTGGCCGACGTGTGCGGTGGCGTACCACGTCTGCACCGTGGCGTCGTCGACCGCCGCCAGGTCGGGCAGCACCCAGAGCAGGGTGAAACCGGTGACGGACGTGTTGATCGCGGCCAGCAGGCCGCCGCCCAGCAGCGTGAGCCCGCCGAGCACCGAGTTCGGCGCGGCCTGCCGGACCAGGTTCGCGAGCCCCGCGGTGAGCACCAGCAACGCGACGACCGAGAGGACCCCGGCGAACGCGTTGAGCTGCAGGGTGGACGCGGCGTCGGCGGCCCAGGCCCGGATGCCGGCGGCGTCGGTCCGGCCCACCTCCGGCGACTCGGGGGTCCAGGTGCCGAACATCAACGCGAACAGGGCCAGGGAGGCGCCGGCCGCGACGCCCAGTCCGGCTCGCGCCGGAGCCTGCGGCGTGACCGGTTCGACATCGGCGCCGGTAGTGGTCGTGGACATGCGATCTCCAACGTGGTGAGAGGGTTCTGCCTGCCTCGACTCTTCGCCGACCCGCGCCCCGGGCGCGATGGACGCCCGTCCCCGCCGTGCCCACCCGACCGCCCGGACGGAACGGGACGAACGTCCCGCGACAGTGGGACACCGGCGACGTTAGGGTCGTCCGCACCGTCGGATGCGAGGAGGGTCCCGTGGCAGGTCGCGGCACCGCCCGTGCCGTCGCCGTCGGCAGCCTCGGCCTGTCGATCGCCTGCTACGGCCTGACCGTGGTGGGGGCGGGTTTCGTCTCCGGCGTCACCCCGCCGACCGCCGCGGACCTCGTCTGGTTCACCGGGTTCCTGGCCTTCCCGCTGGTGGGCGCGGTGATCGCGGTGCACCGGCCGGCCAACCGCGTCGGCTGGCTGTTCCTCGCCGTCGGGGTGCTCCAGTTCGGCGCGGCGGTCCTCGACGGCCTCGCCCAGCACACCCTGACGACGTGTCCCGGCTGCCCGATGGGCCCCGTGCTGGTCCTGGCGCAGAACGCGCTGTTCGCGGTCGCGTGGGTCTGCGCCACCACCTATCCGCTGCTGCTGTTCCCCGACGGCCGTCCGCCGTCGCCGCGCTGGGCGTGGATCCGCCCCGCCACCACGGTCGCGCTGGTGGTCGTCGTCGCCTCGGTCGTGGTCACCCCCGGTCGGGTGATCGAGGATGACGCGGCGGCCAATCCGTTCGGCGTGCCGGCGCTGGCGGGCCTCGCCCCGCTGATCACGAACGTCACCCTGTTCGCGCTGCTCGCCCTGACCCTGGCGGCGATGGCGTCGTTCATCGTCCGGTGGCGTCGGGCCGGCGGTGTGGACCGGCGCCGGCTCGCCTGGCTGGCGCTGGCCGCCCTGATCTTCATCGGCACGACGCTGACCGGCCTGCTCGTCGACCGGTGGACCGCGCCGTGGGTGGGCGCCCTGCTGGAGAGCGTCGGCATCGCCGCCCTGCCGGTGGCGACCGGGATGGCCGTCCTGCGGGCCAACCTGTTCGACATCGCCACCGTGCTCGACCGCACGCTCACCTACACCGCCCTGTCCGCGATCGTGGTCGTCACCTACCTCGGCTGCCTCGCGGTGACCTCCGCTCTGCTCGACCCGGCGGGAAGCCGGGGATCCTCGCTGGTGGCGACCGCCGTGGTCGCGGTCTCCCTCAACCCGGTGAAGGACCGTCTGATGAGCGGGATCGACCGGCTGCTCTTCGGCGACCGGGACCGCCCGTACGAGGTGGTGACCCGGCTGGCCGAGCGGCTGTCGCGCACCGAGGCGCTGGAGGAGCTGCTGCAGACCGTCACGGAGACGCTCACCACCATGCTCCGCGTGCCGTACGCCCGGGTCGTCCCCGGTGACCTGGTCGACCCCCCGGCCGACGCGCATCCGTTCCCGCTGGTCAGCAACGGCCGGCAGGAGGGCATCCTGCTGGTCGGGCGGCGCGGTGGCGACACCCCGTTCGAGGCGCGCGAGCTGGACCTGCTGGGCGACCTCGCCGGGCAGATCGCGGTCGCCGTGCGGGCGGCCCGGCTGGAGGAGGACCTGCGCGAGTCGCGGGAGCGCATCGTCCGGGCCCGGGAGGAGGAGCGGCGCCGGCTGCGGCGGGATCTGCACGACGGGCTGGGGCCACTGCTGGCGGCGGCCAGCCTCCAGGTCGACGTGCTCGCCGAGCGGGTCGCCGCGGACCCCACCGCCCATCCGCTCGCGACGAAGATCAAGTCCGTGATCGGCCAGTCCGTCTCGGACGTGCGGGAGATCGTGCACGGACTGCGCCCGCCGTCCCTGGACGATCTCGGTCTGCCCGGTGTCGTCCGCGAGCACGCCGCCGCGTTGCGCGCCACGGGGCTGGACGTCGACGTGGACTGCGACCACGACCTGCGGGTCACCAGCGCGGCCGTCGAGGTCGCCGCCTACCGCATCGTCACCGAGGCGATGACGAACGTGGCCCGTCATGCCCGCGCCACCACCTGCCGGGTCCGGATGGCCCTCCGGGACGGCCTGCTGCGGCTGGAGGTCGCCGACGACGGGTGCGGGCTGGTCGTCCCGCACCGGGACGGCGTCGGCCTGTCGTCGATGCGGGAGCGGGCCGACGAGCTGGGCGGCACGTTCGTCGTCGAGCCGCGAAGCGGCGGCGGCACGAGTGTGCGGGCGGAACTGCCGGTGCCCGTCGCGGCCGGGAGGAGTTGACATGCCGGACCCGGTGCGGGTGCTCCTGGTGGACGACCACCCGATCTTCCTGGACGGGCTGTTGACAGCGCTGGGCGGATTGCCCGGGATCGACGTCGTCGGCACCGCCGCCGACGGCGAGACGGCCCTGCTCGCGGTCGGGGAGCTGCGCCCCGACGTGGTGCTGATGGATCTCGCCATGCCGGGCATCGGCGGCGTCGAGGCAACCCGGCGGATCACCGCCCGGGGCGACGCCGCGGTGCTCGTGCTCACCATGCACGCCGACGACGAGTCGGTGTACGCCGCCATCCGCGCCGGCGCCGCCGGATACCTGCTCAAGGGCGCCGCCCGGGCCGACGTGACGCGGGCGGTGGCCGCCGTCGCGGCCGGCGAGGCGGTCTTCGGCACCGAGATCGCCCAGCGGGTGCTGCGCTTCTTCGCCGAGGGCCCCCGATCGGCGTCGGCCCGGCCGTTCCCGGAACTCACACCGCGGGAAATGGAGATCCTCGACCTGGTGGCGCACGGGCTCGGCAACCAGGCGATCGCCCGCCGGCTCTCCGTCGCCCCGAAGACCGTCCGCAACACCGTGTCGACGATCCTGGGCAAGCTGCACGCGGCCGACCGGGGCGAGGCCGTGGCCCGCGCCCGGGCCGCCGGCCTGGGACAACTGCCGGGCCGGCCGGCGACCGCGACCTGACCGCCATCCGGAACCGGCCGGACCCGGGGCGCACGGTCACCCGGGGCGGCTGGAAGAATCGCCTTCCGTGAAGACGTTCGAGGAGTTGTTCGCCGAGTTGCAGGCCAAGGCCGCCGCCGGCACCCCGGGCTCGGGCACGGTCGCCGCTCTGGAGAAGGGCGTGCACTTCATCGGCAAGAAGGTCGTCGAGGAGGCGGCCGAGTCGTGGATGGCCGCCGAGCACGAGGGCCCGGAGCGGGCCGCGGAGGAGATCTCCCAGCTGCTCTACCAGGCCCAGGTGCTGATGCTGGCCACCGGTCTCGAGCTGAAGGACGTCTACCGACATCTGTGAGTGCCCCGTCCGCTGATCACCTCCCCGATCGAAGGAGCACTCACATGCTGCGTGTCGCCGTACCCAACAAGGGCGCCCTGGCCGAGTCGGCCGCCGGGATGCTGCGCGAGGCGGGCTACCGCCAGCGCACCGACCCGAAGGACCTGGTCTGCCGGGACGAGCCCAACGACATCGAGTTCTTCTATCTGCGCCCCAAGGACATCGCCACCTACGTCGGCTCCGGCGACCTGGACGTCGGCATCACGGGGCGCGACCTGCTGGTCGACTCCGGCGCGCCGGCCGAGGAGGTCGTCGACCTCACCTTCGCCCGGGCCACCTTCCGGTTCGCCGCCCGCCCCGACGACGTGGACTCGGTCCAGCAGCTCGGCGGGCGCCGGATCGCCACCGCGTACCCGGGGCTGGTCGAGCGGCACCTGGCCGAGCTGGGCGTCAAGGCCGAGGTGATCCGGCTGGACGGCGCGGTGGAGAACGCCATCCGGCTCGGCGTGGCCGACGTGGTCGCCGACGTGGTGGAGACCGGCGCCACCCTGCGCCAGGCCGGCCTCGTGGTCTTCGGCGAGCCGCTGCTGCGCTCCTCGGCGGTGCTGGTCCGCCGGGCCGGCGCCCCCGGCAGCGCCCAGCAGGAGCAGTTGCTGCGCCGGCTGCACGGCGTGCTGGTCGCCCGCCGGTACGTGATGCTCGCCTACGACGTGCCGGCCGGCCTGCTGGACCGGGCCAGCTCGCTCACCCCGGGCATCGAGTCGCCGACGGTCTCCCCGCTGCACCGGGAGGGCTGGGTGGCCGTGCAGGCCATGGTGCTGCGCGACGACGTGCACCGGATCATGGACGAGCTGTACGAGCTGGGCGCCCGCGCCATCCTCGTCACCAACATCCACGCCTGCCGGCTGTGAGGCCGCTGCCGGTCCCGGCCGCCCTGGCCGTGGTCGTCCTGGGCGGGGTGGCCTCGGCCGCCCAGGGCGTGGTCAACGCCGAGCTGGGGGAGCGGGCCGGGGACCCGCTCATCGGCGCGGTGGTCAACAACGTCGGCGGTTGCCTGATCGTGCTGCTCGGGCTGGTCGCCGTCCCCTCGATGCGCGCCGGGCTGGCCGGGCTGCGCCGCTCCGGCCTGCCCTGGTGGGCCTTCCTGGGCGGCCTGGGCGGGGCGGCGATCGTGGTGATCGGCCCGTACGTGGTGCCGGCGCTCGGGGTGGCGATCTTCACGATCGCCCAGGTGGCCGGGGGCAGCCTCGGCGGCCTGGCCGTCGACCGTGCCGGGCTGGCGGCGACCGGCCGGCTGCCGCTCACCGGTCCCCGGGTCGTCGGGGCGCTGCTGGGGATCGCCGCGGTGACCCTGGCCCAGCTCGGCCGTCCGGTCGGCGACCTGGCGGTCGGGCTGGTGCTGCTCTCGGTCGCCGGCGGCCTGGCGGTGGCGTTGCAGTCCGCGCTCAACGGGCGGGTCGCCGCGGCCGTCGGCCCGGCCGCCGGCCTGGCGGTGAACTTCGCGGTCAGCACGTCGGTGATCGCCGCGGTGGCGGCGCTGGCCGCCGCGCTGGCCCGGCACCCGAGCTGGCCCAGCCAGTGGTGGCTCTACGTCGGCGGTCTCTTCGGCGTCGGGATCGTGCTCGCCCTGCTGGTCGGCGTCCGCGCCGCCGGGGTGCTGCGCACCGGCCTGGCGCTGGTGGCCGGGCAGCTCGGCGGGGCCCTGCTGCTGGACGTGGCGGTGCCCGGCGGTCCCGGGGTGCGCCTGCCCGTGCTGGCGGGGGCGGTGCTCACCGGGGTGGCGGTGCTGGTGGCCGGCCGGGGGCGCCGCGCCCCGCGCCGTGTGGCGGCGGAACCGGAGCGCGAGCCGGATGGCAGACTGGTCTCGTGAGTGACTCTGTGGTGACCGTGCGGCCGCGGCGGGTCCGGCTGGTCTGCTGGACGTCGGCCGTCACGCTGCTGGTGGTGTTCAGCCTGGTGGCCACCTCCCTGACCGGCGCCACCGGCGACGGCTACGGCTCGTTCCAGCGGGGCGACCAGCTCGCCATGGTGGGGCTGGGCGTCTTCGGGGCCCTCGGCTTCCTGCTCTTCACCCGTCCCCGGGTGGTGGCCGACGCCCGGGGTGTCCGGGTTCGCAACGTGATCGGCTCGTACGAGCTGCCGTGGGAGGTGATCCGCGGGGTCCGGTTCGACCGGGGCGCCCCGTGGGCCAGCCTCGAGCTGCACGACGACGACCTGCTGCCGATGGTCGCCCTCCAGGCCGCCGACAAGGAGCGCGCCGTCGAGGCGGTTCGCGCCCTGCGCCGCCTGCACCAGGCCCACCTGGCCGCCCTGGCCGACCCGGCCACGCCGCGCTGACCGCCCCGCCGCGTGCCGGTCGGCCCGGTTTGGGGAGGGCTGGGGCGAGGGTGTAGTGTTGCGGAGTCGACCAGACTGCCCTCCGGGCGGTCCTGAAGCGGAGCGCCTGCTCCCACCCGAGTCGCCCACCGTAGGTGGCCGGGTCCCGGTCTCCCGGTTCCGGGCACGTCCCGGTCCCGGATGCGCGATCCTGTGATCGTGCCGACCGGTCGAGTGGGCCCTGGCATGCGCCGGGGCCTTCTGCTTTCCGGGTCGGCTCCCGTCCGGGAGCCCGCGGAGTCGGCACCATGGAAGACTCGACTCGAGGAGGCCCCATCAGCGTCGAACCACGCGTGAACGAGCAGATCCGGGCACGTGAGGTCCGACTGGTCGGCCCTGAGGGTGAGCAGGTGGGCATCGTCCCGCTGGAGCGCGCCCTGCAGCTGGCCGCGGACGTCGACCTGGACCTGGTCGAGGTTGCGCCGATGGCGCGCCCGCCGGTGTGCAAGCTCATGGACTTCGGCAAGTTCAAGTACGAGAGCGCACTCAAGGCGCGCGAAGCGCGGCGTAACCAGCAGCAGACCGTCATCAAGGAGATGAAGCTCCGGCCGAAGATCGACCCGCACGACTACGAGACCAAGAAGGGTCACGTGGTGCGGTTCCTCAAGGCCGGCGACAAGGTCAAGGTGACGATCATGTTCCGCGGTCGCGAGCAGAGCCGCCCGGAGCTGGGTTACCGGCTCCTGCGCCGGCTCGAGTCCGAGATCACGGACCTGGGATACGTCGAGGCCGCTCCGAAGCAGGACGGCCGAAACATGATCATGGTTCTCGCTCCGCACCGGGCCGTGAAGGCCTCCGCGGTCGCCGCCACGGCGTCCCGCGGCGGGCCCCGCGACCGGGCCGCGGAGGAGTCGGCCGCCCCGGCAGGTGGCGAGACCCCGGCGGCCGGCGAGACCGCAGCAGCCGGCGAGACCGGCCCGACCGCTGACACCAGCGGCCAGTAACAGGGAGAGACGTTCCACATGCCGAAGATGAAGAGCCACACGGGTATGGGCAAGCGGGTCAAGGTGACCGGCAAGGGCAAGATCGTCGCCCAGCAGGCCGGCCTCCGCCACAACCTGGAGAAGAAGCCCTCCACCCAGACCCGGCGGCTGACCGGCACGGTCGAACTGGCCAAGGCCGAAACCAAGCGCATCAAGAAGCTGCTCGGCCGCTGACGCGCGCCACCTGAACCGAAGAAGGAGTTGAGATGGCACGCGTCAAGCGGGCTGTTAACGCCCAGAAGAAGCGTCGTACCCTGCTGGAGACCGCGAGCGGCTACCGCGGTCAGCGCTCCCGGCTCTACCGCAAGGCCAAGGAGCAGGTGCTGCACTCGATGCAGTACTCCTACCGGGACCGTCGCGACCGCAAGGGCGACTTCCGGCAGCTCTGGATCCAGCGGATCAACGCCGGCGCCCGGGCCAACGGCCTGACCTACAACCGGCTGATCCAGGGCCTGCGCCTCGCCGGCATCGAGGTCGACCGCAAGATCCTGGCCGACCTGGCCGTCAACGACGCCGCGGCGTTCGCCGCGATCGTCGAGCTGGCCCGCGCCGCCGTGGCGGCCGAGGGCACCGGTGGCGCCGCGGCCCAGGCCGCCTGATCCACCGGCACCAGCAGATCGAGGCGTCTCCCATGCCGTCAGCACCGCACGGGAGGCGCCTCGACGCTGTTCCCGGCCCGTTCACCCCGCGTACCCCGCGGGTGGTCGCCGCCCGCCGGCTCCAGCGCCGGCGGGACCGGGAGGCCACCGACCGGTTCCTGGCCGAGGGGCCGCAGGCCGTCCGCGAGGCGCTGGCCCGCGCCGGCACCGTGGTCGAGCTGTTCGGCACCCCGGCCGCCCTGGACCGGCACGCCGACCTCGCCGCGCGGGCGGCCCGCGCCGACGTGCCGGTCTCCGAGGTCACCGACGAGGCCCTCGCCGCGCTCGCCGAGACCGTCGCCCCGCAGGGCCTGGTCGCCGTCTGCCGGCACCTCGACGTACCGCTGGAGGCCGCCCTGGCGCGCGGACCGCGCCTGGTCGCGGTGCTCGCCGAGATCCGCGACCCGGGCAACGCCGGGACCGTGCTGCGCACCGCCGACGCGGCCGGCGCCGGCGCGGTGATCTTCGCCGGTGACGCCGTCGACCCCTACAACGGCAAGTGCGTGCGGGCCTCCGCCGGCAGCCTCTTCCACGTCGACGTGGTCCGTGCCGCCGAGCCGGTCGCCGTGGTCGCCGCGCTGCGGGCCGCCGGGCTCACCGTCCTGGCCACGACGGGGTACGGCGACAGCGACCTCGACGACCTCGCCGACGCCGGCCGGCTCGCCGCCTCGACCGCCTGGCTCTTCGGCTCGGAGGCGCACGGGCTGCCCGAGGAGTTGACCGCCGCGGCCGACGCCCGGGTGCGGGTGCCGCTGCACGGGCGCGCCGAGAGCCTGAACCTGGCTGCGGCCGCGGCCGTCTGCCTGTACGCTTCAGCGAGAGCTCTGCGCCGACCCGCGGGTCCGCGCGGCCACACAGCAGGGGAGTCAGCCGGATGATGAACGCGCCACGGCGTTCGTTTAGCCAGCCCGCCGGTGCCGGCGGGCGGCGGGCCTGACCCTTCCTCCTGCGCGAAACTCCCACCGGCGGGCTGCGGCGAAGCCGCGCGTCCGTAGACTCGCCTAGCCGCCCGTGAGGGCCGGCGCCGCCGTGAGGGAGTGCCCGTACGCCATGAGCTACCGCAACGATCCGTACGACCCGAAGCAGGTCGCCCTGCTCGACCCGGACGCCCTGGCCGCGGCCGTGGCCGACGCCGAGAAGGCGTTCGCCGCCGCCGCCGACCCGGACGCGCTGACCGCGCTGCGCCCCGCGCACCTCGGGGACCGGTCCCCGGTGTCCCTCGCGCGCCGGGAGATCGGCGCGCTGCCGCCCGCCGCCAAGTCCGACGCCGGCAAGCGGGTCAACGAGGCCCGCCGCGCCATCGAGACCGCGTACGCGGCCCGGCAGGAGATCCTGGAGCGCGAGCAGGCCGAGCGGGTGCTGGTCGAGGAGCGGGTCGACGTGACCCTGCCCTACGATCGGCGGCCGCGCGGCGCCCGCCACCCGCTGAGCATCCTCATGGAGCAGATCAGCGACCTGTTCATCGGGATGGGCTACGAGGTGGCCGAGGGTCCCGAGGTCGAGCTGGAGTGGACCAACTTCGACGCGCTGAACATCCCCGCCGACCACCCGGCGCGCGGCCTCATGGACACCTTCCACATCGCGCCGCAGCCCGGCGCGGACAGCTCGGGCCTGGTGCTGCGCACCCACACCTCGCCGGTGCAGGCCCGCACCATGCTGACCCGCAAGCCGCCCATCTACGTGGTGGTGCCCGGCCGGGTCTACCGCACCGACGAGCTGGACGCCACCCACGCCCCGGTCTTCCACCAGGTCGAGGGCCTCGTGGTCGACAAGGGCATCACGATGGCGCACCTGCGCGGCACGCTCGACCACTTCGCCCGGGCCATGTTCGGCGAGGGCGCGAAGACCCGGTTCCGGCCGCACTACTTCCCGTTCACCGAGCCGTCCGCCGAGTTCGACGTGTGGTTCCCGGAGCACCGGGACGGTCCGCAGTGGGTCGAGTGGGGCGGCTGCGGCATGGTGAACCCGCGGGTGCTGCGCGCCTGCGGCATCGACCCGGAGGTCTACTCCGGATTCGCCTTCGGCATGGGCATCGACCGGACCGTGATGTTCCGGCACGGGGTCAGCGACATGCGGGACATGGCCGAGGGCGACGTGCGGTTCACCCGCGCGTTCGGGGTCTGACGGTGCGGGCACGAGTTACGGAGACGGTGGTTTAACAGTCATGCGAGTTTCTGTCAGTTGGCTGCGGGAGCACGTCGACCTCCCGGCCGACCTGCCCACCGGCGACCTGGAGCAGGCGCTGGTAGACCTCGGCATCGAGGTCGACTCCGTGGTGGACCTGCGGGAGACCGTCACCGGCCCGCTGGTGGTCGGTGAGGTCCTGGAGATCGAGGAGCTGACCGGCTTCAAGAAGCCGATCCGGTTCTGCCGGGTGGACGTCGGCGCCGCCAACGGCACCGGCGAGCCGCAGGAGATCGTCTGCGGGGCGCGCAACTTCGCCCAGGGCGACCGGGTCGTGGTGATCCTCCCCGGCGGCGTGCTGCCCGGCGACTTCCACATCGGCGCGCGCAAGACGTACGGGCGCAACTCGAACGGCATGATCTGCTCCGCCAAGGAGCTGGGCCTGGGCGACGACCACTCGGGCATCATCGTGCTGCCCGAGGACACCCCGGCCAAGCCCGGTGACGACGCCCGCCCGGTGGTCGGCCTCGACGACGTCGTGGTCGAGCTGGAGATCACCCCGGACCGCGGGTACGCGCTCAGCGTCCGGGGCCTCGCCCGCGAGCTGTCGCACGCCCTCGGTGTGCCGTTCCGCGACCCGGCCGACATCCCGGCCCCGGGCGCGACCGCCGAGCCGGCGTACCCCGTCGAGGTGCGCGACACCGTGGGCTGCGACCGGTTCGCCGCGCGGATGGTCCGCGGCGTCGACCCGACCGCGCAGACCCCCGGCTGGATGTCCCGGCGGCTCACCGTGGCCGGTGTCCGCAGCATCTCGCTGCCGGTCGACATCACCAACTACCTGATGCTCGAACTCGGCCAGCCGATGCACGCCTTCGACGCCGACCGGATCAGCGGACCGCTGGTGGTCCGCCGGGCCGAGGCGGGGGAGAAGCTGACCACGCTGGACGGTGTCACCCGCACGCTGGTCGCCGAGGACATGGTGATCTGCGACGACACCGGCCCGATCTCGCTGGCCGCGGTGATGGGCGGCGAGACCAGCGAGGTCATCGCCTCCACCACCGACGTGCTCTTCGAGGCGGCGCACTGGGACCCGGCCATGGTGGGCCGCACCGCCCGGCGGCACAAGCTGTTCAGCGAGGCGGCCAAGCGCTGGGAGCGGGGCGTCGACCCGGCGCTGCCGCTGGTCGCGCTGGAGAAGGCGGTCCGGCTGCTCACCGAGCACGCCGGTGGCACGGTCGGCGCCGAGGTCCTCGACATCAACCACGTCCGGCCGCGCACGCCGGTGACCCTGCCGGCGGACCTGCCCTCGCGGCGGGTCGGCGTGGCGTACCCGACGGAGCGGGTGGTGGAGCTGCTGGAGCAGGTCGGCTGCACGGTCACCCGGGGTGCCGACCGGCTCGCCGAGGACCCGGGCGAGACCGGCGCCGCCGCCGCGGCCGGCGGTGACGTGCTGAGCGTGACCCCGCCGAGCTGGCGGCCCGACCTCACCGACCCGGCCGACCTGGTCGAGGAGGTGGTCCGCCTCGACGGCTACGACCGGGTGCCGTCGGTGCTGCCCACCGCGCCCCCCGGCCGCGGCCTCACCCCGTCGCAGCAGCGCCGCCGGGCGGTCGCCCGGTCGCTCGCCGAGCGCGGGTACGTCGAGGTCCTGGCGCACCCGTTCGTGTCCGCGGAGCTGGCCGACCAGCTCGGCCTGCCGGCCGACGACCCGCGCCGCCGCGCGGTGCGGGTGGCCAACCCGCTGTCCGAGGAGGAGCCGCTGCTGCGCACCACGCTGCTCGGCCCGCTGCTCGGCATCCTCAAGCGAAACGTCGGCCGGGGCCAGCGGGACGTGGCGATCTACGAGATCGGCACGGTGTTCCACCCGCGCCCGGGCGCCGGCGCGCCGCCGGCCATGGGCGTGGACCGGCGCCCGACCGACGAGGAGTTCGCCCGCGCCGACGCGGTGGTGCCGGACCAGCCGCGGCACGTGGCCGTGGCGCTCACCGGCGAGATGGATCCGGCCGGCTGGTGGGGCGCGGGACGCGCGGCCGGCTGGGCGGACGCCGTCGAGGCCGGCCGGACGGTGCTGGCCGCCGCCGGCATCCCGGCCGACCGGGTCACCGTCCGGGCCGCCGAGCGCGCCCCCTGGCACCCCGGCCGCTGCGCCGAGCTGCTGGTGGACGACACGGTCGTCGGGTACGCCGGTGAGCTGCACCCGACCGTGGTGGCGACGTTGGAGCTGCCCCGGCGGACCAGCGCCATGGAGCTGAACCTGGACGCGCTGCCCGCCGCGCCGGTGGTGGCCGGCCCGGCCGTCTCCACCTTCCCGCCCGCCCTCATCGACGTGGCGCTCGTGGTGGACGAGTCGGTCCCGGCCGCCGAGGTGGAGCGCGCCCTCGTCGAGGGGGCCGGCCCGCTGCTGGAGGACGTCCGGCTCTTCGACGTGTACGCCTCCGAGCAGCTCGGCGCGGGCCGCCGGTCGCTGGCGTACAAGCTGACGTTCCGGGCACCGGACCGGACCCTCGCGGGCGAGGAGGCGGTGGCCGCCCGGGACGCGGCGGTCGCCGAGGCCGCCCGCCGCTTCGGCGCCACCCTGCGCGGCGCCTGAGAACACCTGCCGACGACGGCCCTGCGGGTTACCCGCAGGGCCGTCGTCGTTTGTCCGGATGCTTCCCGCCGGCTGTGCAGCTTCATGCAGTGTGCCGTATTAACTTGCAGGAACGGATCATCGCTGCTAGCCTTCGTTGCATAGTCATGCGGAGGTGAGTATGGGCATCCGAGTCGCAGTCGCCGGCGCGAGCGGGTACGCCGGCGGCGAGCTGCTCCGGTTGCTCGCCGGGCACCCCGAGTTCGACCTGGTCGCCGCCACCGCCCACGCCTCGGCCGGCCGGCCCGTCGCCGCCGTACACCCGCAGCTCGTTGGGCTGGACCTGGTGTTCGGGGCGACCGACCCGACCACCCTGGCCGACGCGGACCTGGTCTTCCTGGCCCTGCCGCACGGCCAGTCGGCGGCCCTCGCCGCGGCCCTGCCCGGCCCCGTCAAGGTGGTCGACCTGGGCGCGGACCACCGGCTGCGCGACGCCGACGCCTGGGCCCGCTACTACGGCGGCGACCACGCCGGCGCCTGGACCTACGGGCTGCCCGAGCTGCCCGGACAGCGGGCCGCCATCGCGGCGGCCGACCGGGTCGCGAGCACCGGTTGCTACGCGGTCGCCACCACCCTGGCGCTCGCCCCGCTGATCGCCGCCGGCGCGGTGTTCCCCACCGACGTGGTGGTGGTCGCCGCCTCCGGCACCTCCGGCGCCGGCCGGGCCGCCAAGCCGCACCTGCTGGGCAGCGAGGTGATGGGCGACCTGTCGCCCTACAAGGTCGGCGCCCACCAGCACGTGCCCGAGATCAAGCAGGCCACGGGCGCGACCAGCCTCTCCTTCACCCCCGTCCTGGCGCCCATGCCGCGGGGCATCCTGGCCACCGTCACGGCCGTCCCCACCGGCGACGCCGACCCGCGCGAGGTCCTCGCCGCCGCGTACGCCGACGAGCCCTTCGTGCACGTCCTGCCCGAGGGGGCCTGGCCGCACACCGCTGCCACCGCGGGCGGCAACTCCTGCCACCTCCAGGCCACGGTCGACGTCGACTCCGGCCGGGTGATCGTGGTCAGCGCCATCGACAACCTGGGCAAGGGCGCGGCCGGCCAGGCCGTGCAGAACGCCAACCTGATGGTCGGCCTCCCCGAGACCACCGGCCTCTCCGCGATGGGAGTAGCCCCATGACAGTCACCACCCCCCGGGGCTTCCGCGCCGCCGGCGTGGCCGCCGGCCTCAAGGTCAGCGGCGCCGGCGACGTCGCCCTCGTCGTCAACGACGGCCCCGACGCCGGCGTCGCCGGCGTCTTCACCGCCAACCGGGTCAAGGCCGCGCCGGTGCTCTGGACCCAGCAGGTCGTGCGCGGCGGCGTGGTCCGCGCCGTGGTCCTCAACTCCGGCGGCGCCAACGCCTGCACGGGCCCGGCCGGCTTCCAGGACACCCACGCCACCGCCGAGCACACCGCCGCCGTGCTCACCGCCAGCAGCCCCCGGCTCATGGTCGGCGCCGGCGAGGTGGCGGTCTGCTCCACCGGCCTCATCGGCGAGCGCCTGCCCATGGACAAGCTCCTCCCGGGCGTCCGCGGCGCGGTGCGCGGCCTGTCCCGCGACGGCGGCCACCCGGCCGCCGAGGCGATCATGACCACCGACACCCGGCCCAAGACCACCGTGGCCCGGGGGAGCGGCTGGACCGTCGGCGGCATGGCCAAGGGCGCCGGGATGCTCGCCCCGGCCATGGCCACCATGCTCTGCGTGCTCACCACCGACGCGGTGGCCGGGCCGGAGACCCTGGACGCCGCGCTGCGCGCCGCCACCCGGGTCACCTTCGACCGGGTCGACTCCGACGGCTGCATGTCCACCAACGACACCGTGCTGCTGCTGGCCAGCGGCGCCTCCGGCATCGAGCCCAGCGTCGCGGAGCTGACCGCCGCGGTGACGGCCGCCTGCCACGACCTCGCCCAGCAGTTGGTCGCCGACGCCGAGGGCGCCACCAAGCAGATCGCCATCGACGTGGTCGGCGCGGCCGACGAGGACGACGCGGTCGAGGTGGGGCGCTCGGTGGCCCGGAACAACCTGGTGAAGACCGCGCTGTTCGGCAACGACCCCAACTGGGGGCGGATCCTCGCCGCCGTGGGCACCACCGCCGCCACGTTCGAGCCGGACGGCGTGGACGTCGCGGTCAACGGGATCTGGGTGTGCCGGGGCGGCGCGGCCGCCGAGGACCGGGCCAAGGTGGACCTCGCCGGCCGCGACGTCACCATCCGGATCGACCTGCACGCCGGCGAGGCGGCGGCCACGATCTGGACCAACGACCTGTCGCACGCGTACGTGCACGAGAACTCGGCGTACTCATCGTGAGCGCGAGGAACGCAGCGCAGCGGAGTACCGCAGTCGCGAACGGAAAGCCGACGCGGTCATGAGCCTCACCGCCGACCTCACCCGGGCGCAGGCCAAGGCCGAGACGCTGATCGAGGCCCTGCCCTGGCTGGCCCGCTTCTCCGGCGCCACCGTCGTGGTCAAGTACGGCGGCAACGCCATGGTCGACCCCGAACTCCAGCGGGCGTTCGCCGCCGACATGGTCTTCCTCCGGTACGCCGGCCTCAAGCCGGTCGTCGTGCACGGCGGCGGTCCGCAGATCTCCGCCATGCTCGGCCGGCTCGGCATCGCCAGCGAGTTCAAGGGCGGCCTGCGGGTCACCACCCCCGAGGCCATGGACGTGGTCCGGATGGTCCTCGTGGGGCAGGTCGGCCGCGAGCTGGTCGGGCTGATCAACGCGCACGGCCCGTTCGCCGTGGGCCTCTCCGGCGAGGACGCCGGGCTGTTCACGGCGGTGCGCCGCCCCGCGTACGTGGACGGGGAACCGGTCGACGTGGGGCAGGTCGGCGACGTGGAGTCGGTGGACGTCTCCGCGGTGGCCGACCTCATCGCGGCCGGCCGGATCCCGGTCATCTCCACCGTCGCGCCGGACGCGGACGGGGTGCTGCACAACCTCAACGCCGACACGGCCGCCGCCGCGCTCGCCGTCGCCCTGGACGCCCGCAAGCTGGTCGTCCTCACCGACGTGCCCGGCCTCTACGCCGACTGGCCCCACACGGCCAGCCTGGTCAGCGAGATCACCACCGACGACCTGGCGAAGCTGCTGCCCACCCTGGAGTCCGGGATGGTCCCGAAGATGGAGGCCTGCCTGCGGGCGGTGCGCGGGGGAGTGCCCGCCGCGCACGTCGTCGACGGCCGGGTCGCCCACTCCACGCTCCTCGAAGTGTTCACCTCGGAAGGATTCGGCACGATGGTGGTCGACTCATGAGCACGCTCGTCGCACGCTGGGGCGCCGCCATGATGGACAACTACGGCACCCCGCCGCTGGCGCTCGTCGCCGGCTCCGGCGCCGTCGTGGTGGACGAGACCGGCCGGGAGTACGTCGACCTGGTCGGCGGCATCGCGGTCAACGCCCTCGGCCACGCCCACCCGGCCGTGGTGGCCGCCGTGTCCAAGCAGGTCGCCACCCTCGGGCACGTGTCGAACCTGTTCGTCGCCGAGCCGCCGGTGGCCCTGGCCGAGCTGCTGCTGGCCCTGGCCGGCCGCCCCGGCCGGGTGTTCCTGGCCAACTCGGGCGCCGAGGCCAACGAGGCCGCGTTCAAGCTCTCCCGGCTCACCGGGCGCACCCACGTGGTGGCCACCCACGGCGGCTTCCACGGCCGCACCATGGGCGCCCTGGCGCTGACCGGCCAGCCCGCCAAGGCCGACCCGTTCCGCCCGCTGCCCGGCGAGGTCACCCACGTGCCGTACGGGGACGCCGCCGCCCTGGCCGAGGCGGTCACCGACGCCACCGCCATGGTGATCGTCGAGCCCATTCAGGGCGAGAACGGCGTCGTCGTCCCGCCGCCCGGCTACCTGGCCGAGGCCCGCCGGATCACCGCCGCGCACGGCGCGCTGCTGGTGCTCGACGAGGTGCAGACCGGCGTCGGCCGCACCGGGCACTGGTTCGCCCACCAGGCCGAGGGCGTCGAGCCGGACGTCGTCACCCTGGCCAAGGGACTCGGCGGCGGGCTGCCGCTCGGCGCCTGTATGGCCTTCGGGCGGGCCGCCGACCTGCTCACGCCCGGCTCGCATGGCACCACGTTCGGGGGAAACCCGGTCAGTTGCGCCGCCGCGCTCGCCGTGGTCGCCACCATTGCCAACGAGGGGCTGCTCGACCACGTGAAGCGGATCGGGGAGCGGCTGCGGCGCGGCGTCGAGGGGCTCGGCCACCCGCTCGTCACCGAGGTCCGCGGCGCCGGCCTGCTGCTCGGCATCGTGCTCGACGCGCCGGTCTCCGGCGCGGTGACCGGCGCGCTGCGCGAGGCCGGGTTCCTGGTCAACCCGGTGCAGCCGAGCGTGGTCCGGCTCGCCCCGCCGCTGATCCTCACCGCCGAGCAGGCCGACGCCTTCCTCGCCGCGCTGCCCGCCGCCCTGGACGCCGCGGCGCCCGCCCCCACCGCCACCACGGAGGTCCCCGCATGATCCGCCACTTCCTGCGGGACGACGACCTCACGCCCGCCGAGCAGGCGGCCGTGCTCGACCTGGCCGCCCGGATGAAGGCCGACCGGTTCGCCCACAAGCCGCTCGCCGGGCCGAGGTCGGTGGCGGTGCTCTTCGACAAGCAGAGCCTGCGCACCCGGATCTCCTTCGACGCCGGCATCGCCGAGCTGGGCGGGCATCCCCTCGTGGTGGACACCCAGGTCACCCACTTCGGCCGGGGCGAGACCCTCGCCGACGCCGGCCGGGTGCTGTCCCGCTACGTCGCCGCGATCGTGCTGCGCACCCACGGCGACGACCGGATCGCCGAGGTCGCCGCGCACGCCACCGTGCCGGTGGTCAACGCGCTCACCGACACGTACCACCCCTGCCAGCTCCTCGCCGACCTGCTCACCGTCCGGGAGCGCTGCGGCGGCACGGCCGGGCGCACCCTGGCGTACGTCGGGGACGCGGCGAACAACATGGCGCACTCGTACCTGCTGGCCGGGGCGACCGCCGGGATGCACGTGCGGATCGGCGGCCCGGCCGGATTCCAGCCGGATCCCGAGATCGTCGCCCGGGCCGAGAAGATCGCCGCCGGCGCCGGCGGGTCGGTGCGGGTCCTCACCGACCCGGTCGAGGCGGTCCGCGCCGCCGACGTGGTCGCCACCGACACCTGGACCTCGATGGGCCAGGAGTCCGACGGCCAGGACCGGATCACCCCGTTCCTGCCGTACCAGGTCAACGACGCGCTGCTCGGTCACGCCGCGGCCGGCGTCATCGTGCTGCACTGCCTGCCCGCCCACCGGGGCGAGGAGATCACCGACGAGGTGCTCGACGGGCCGCGCAGCGCCGTCTTCGACCAGGCGGAGAATCGCCTGCACGCCCAGAAGGCGCTGCTGACGTTTCTCCTGGAGGCATCATGACCGCCCCGCTGACCCGTACCGCCCGGCACGCCCGCATCGTGGAGCTGATCCGCGACCAGGCCATCCACTCGCAGAGCGAGCTGGCCGACCTGCTCGCCGCTGACGGCATCCAGGTCACCCAGGCCACCCTCTCCCGGGACCTCAAGGAGCTCGGGGCGGTCACCGCGCGCGGCGGCGACGGGCGGGGCGTCTACCTGATCCCCGAGGACGGCCACCGGCCGCTGCGCGAGGCCGAGGCGGCGCCGGCGCGCCTCGTCCGGCTGCTGCGCGAGTTGCTCAACGGGGTCGACTCCAGCGGCAACATCGCCGTGCTGCGCACCCCGCCGGGCGCAGCCCACTATCTGGCCAGCGCGTTGGACCGAGCGGGCCTGTCCGAGATCGTCGGCACCATCGCCGGCGACGACACCATCCTCGTCGTGGCCCGCGAGGCCGTCGGCGGCGCCGCGTTGGGCGAGAAGCTCGCCGCGTGGGCCCGCCGCGAAGAGAACGTTGAAGGGAGCACCACACCATGACCGAGCGGGTCGTCCTGGCGTACTCCGGGGGTCTCGACACCTCCGTCGCCATTCCCTACCTGGCCGAGCAGACCGGCGCCGAGGTGATCGCGGTCGCGGTCGACGTCGGGCAGGGCGGCGAGGACCTGAACGCCATCCGGCAGCGCGCGCTCGACTGCGGCGCCGTCGAGTCCGAGGTGGTGGACGCGCGCGACGAGTTCGCCGCCGAGTACTGCCTGCCGGCGATCCGGGCCAACGCCCTCTACATGGACCGCTACCCGCTGGTCTCCGCGCTGTCCCGGCCGCTCATCGTCAAGCACCTGGTGGCCGCGGCCAAGAAGCACGGCGGCACCATCGTGTCGCACGGCTGCACCGGCAAGGGCAACGACCAGGTCCGCTTCGAGGTCGGGCTGAACGCGCTCGCCCCCGACCTGAAGATCATCGCGCCGGCCCGCGACTTCGCCTGGACGCGGGACAAGGCGATCGCCTTCGCCGAGGAGAAGGGCCTGCCGATCGACGTGTCGGCGAAGTCGCCGTACTCCATCGACCAGAACCTGTGGGGACGCGCGGTGGAGACCGGCTTCCTGGAGGACATCTGGAACGGCCCCATCGAGGACCTCTACTCGTACACGGCCGACCCGGCCGAGCCGCGGGACGCCGACGAGGTGGTCATCACCTTCGACGCCGGCGTGCCGGTCGCCGTCGACGGCGAGACCGTCACGCCGTACCAGGCGATCCTGGAGCTGAACCGGCGCGCCGGCGCCCAGGGCGTCGGCCGGCTCGACATGGTCGAGGACCGCCTGGTCGGCATCAAGAGCCGCGAGGTGTACGAGGCCCCCGGCGCGATCGCCCTCATCGCCGCCCACCAGGAGTTGGAGGCGGTCACCGTCGAGCGGGACCTGGCCCGGTTCAAGCGCGGGGTCGACCAGCGCTGGGGCGAGCTGGTCTACGACGGCCTCTGGTTCTCGCCGCTGAAGAAGTCCCTCGACGCGTTCATCGACGACGCCCAGCAGCACGTCTCCGGCGAGGTGCGGCTCACCCTGCACGGCGGCCGGGCCACCGTCACGGGCCGGCGCTCCGAGGCCAGCCTCTACGACTTCGGCATGGCCACCTACGACACCGGCGACACCTTCGACCAGTCCCTCGCCAAGGGCTTCGTGCAGCTCTGGGGCCTGCCCAGCAAGATGGCCGCCGCGCGGGACGCCCGGCTGGGCGGACTCTGATCGTGAGTGCGAGCGCGAGGAATGAAGGAGCGAAGCGAGTGAGCCCCGCAGTCGGGAGCGAAAGGTGAGCGCTGCCACAATGGGTGGGGTGGACGACAAGAGCCTGACCGAGAACAGCGCCCCCGCCAACCGGACGAGCCTCTGGGGAGGCCGGTTCGCCGGCGGACCCGCCGAGGCGCTCGCGCGGCTGTCGGTGAGCGTCCAGTTCGACTGGCGCCTTGCCCCGTACGACATCGCCGGCTCCCGGGCGCACGCCCGGGTCCTGGCCGGCGCCGGCCTGCTCGACCCGGAGGAGCTGGGGAGGATCCTGGCCGCGCTGGACGACCTGGAGGCCGCCTGCGCCTCCGGGGCGTTCCGCCCCACGGTCGACGACGAGGACGTGCACACGGCCCTGGAGCGCGGCCTGCTGGAGCGGCTCGGCAGCCTCGGCGGCAAGCTGCGCGCCGGCCGCTCCCGCAACGACCAGGTCGCCACCGACCTGCGGCTCTACCTGCGCGACCACGCCCGCGGCGTGGCCGCCCGGCTGGTCGAGCTGGCCGAGGCCCTGGTCGAGCAGGCGGAGCGGCACGTGGACACCGCCGCGCCCGGCATGACCCACCTCCAGCACGCCCAGCCGGTCACCTTCGGCCACTGGCTGCTCGCCCATGTGCAGCCGCTGCTGCGGGACCTGGAGCGGCTGCGCGACTGGGACCACCGGTGTGCCGTGAGCCCGCTCGGCGCGGGCGCGCTCGCCGGGTCCGGCCTGCCGCTGGACCCGGTGGCGGTCGCCAAGGAGCTGGGCTTCCGCACGTCCTTCGCCAACTCGATGGACGCGGTGGCCGACCGGGACTTCGTCGCCGAGTTCCTCTTCGTCACCGCGATGATCGGCGTGCACCTGTCCCGCCTCGGCGAGGAGGTGGTGCTCTGGACGTCGCACGAGTTCGGCTGGGTCGAGCTGGACGACGCGTTCGCCACCGGGTCGTCGATCATGCCGCAGAAGAAGAACGCGGACATCGCCGAGCTGGCCCGGGGCAAGTCCGGCCGCCTGGTCGGCGGTCTCATGAGCGTGCTCACCATGCTCAAGGGCCTGCCGATGACCTACGACCGGGACATGCAGGAGGACAAGGAGCCGGCCTTCGACGCGGTCGACACCCTGGAGCTGCTGCTGCCCGCCCTCGCGGGAATGATCTCCACGATGACGGTCCGGGTCGACCGGCTGGTTGCCGCCGCGCCGGTCGGCTTCTCGCTGGCCACCGAGGTCGCCGACTGGCTGGTCCGCCGGAACGTGCCGTTCCGCGACGCGCACGAGATCACCGGCAAGCTGGTGGCGCTCTGCGTGGCCCGCGACTGCGCCCTCGACGAGGTCTCCGACGACGACCTGGCCGCGGTCAGCGAGCACCTCGACCCGTCGGTGCGGGACGTGCTCTCCGTGCGCTCCGCCCTGGCGGCCCGGACCACCCCCGGCTCGACCGGCCCCGGGCCGGTGGCCGATCAACTCGCGGCCGCCGCGGACCGGCTGGCCGGCTGGCGGGACTGGACCGCCGAGCGGGTCGTGCCCCGCTGAGTCCGACGCCCCGCGCGGTGGCCCCGGCCGCCGCGCGGGGTCAGACCGTCGGCCGCTCGCGCTTGGGCAGCTTCGCCACCACCGCGTCGTACGACCCGTCGACGGCCTCGATCAGCTCGTCGTCCGGGATGCCGCCCCCGAGCCGCAGCGTGTTCCAGCCGGAGCGGCCGATGTAGGGGGAGGAGCGGGCGTCGTCGGGGAACCGGTGCAGCCACTCGTCGGCCACCTCCCGGGACGGCCCGCACTTGACCCCGACCCGGGCCTCGCCCTCGGGGGCGCCCAAAAAGGCGAAGATCCGGCTGCCCACCTTCACCACCTCGTCGCCCTCCCACGGCCGGTCCAGCCAGGCCCCCGGCTTGGCCAGGCAGTAGGCCAGCATCTCCTCGCGCGTCATCGCGTCCTCCCGTGCCCTCGTCCGGGACAGTCTCGCCCGCCGCTGTGACAGTCGGCGGTGGTCAGTCGCCGGTGCCGGTGCGCACGGTGAGCCGCTCGTAGCGCTGCCGGGCCGCCTGGGCGCTGCCCAGCCCCAGCCCGAAGGCGATGGCCTGCCAGGTCAGGCCGCGGCCGCGGGCCACCTGGAGCAGCCCGGCCTCCAGCGCGTCGACCTCGGCGCGCACGTGCGGGATCAGGGTCAGCGCGGCCATCAGGTCGGCCTGGTCGACCGGCTCCTCGCCCTCCGCCAGCTCCGCCCCGCCCGCGAGGGCCATCACCAGCGTGGCCGCCTCGTAGGCGTCGGGGACGTCGGGGTGCGCGTAGCGGCGGCGGCGGGCGTCGGTGCCGGCGTGCCGCTCGGCGATCCGCAGCAGCGCCGCGTAGTTGCGGTGGGCCCGCGCCTGGGCAGCATCCGGAGCGGTGAACGGGTCGTTATCCAGCGTGACCATGTCGTCCATCCCACACCCTTGAACGACATTTTGTCAACGCCCCGTTGAAAGCAATTCGTGCTCACCTTCGGGGATCCGGTTAGGGTTCTCCGGTGACCGCGACCGACCTCTCCGTCCTTTCCGACCTACTCGCCGGCCCCGTGGTTCCCGCCGCCCGGGGACTGCTCGGCTGCCGGCTCAGCGGCCACGGGGTCACGGTCCGGATCACCGAGGTCGAGGCGTACGCGGGCACCGCCGGCGACCCCGCCTCACACGCCCACCGCGGGCGCACCCCGCGCAACGCGGTGATGTTCGGCCCGGCCGGGCACGCCTACGTCTACTTCACCTACGGCATGCACTGGTGCGTGAACGTGGTGACCGGGCCGGACGGCGAGGCCGCGGCGGTGCTGCTGCGTGCCGGCGAGGTGGTCGACGGCCTCGACGTCGCGCGGGAGCGCCGGCCGGCCGTACGCAGGGACGTCGATCTCGCGCGCGGGCCCGCCCGGCTCTGCGCGGCGCTCGGCATCGACCGGTCCGTCTACGGCGCAGACCTGCTCGGCGACGGTCCGGTGCGCCTGCGGCCCCCGCTCGCGCCGGTGCCGGAGGCGGCGGTCACCGCCGGGCCGCGGGTGGGCGTCACCGGCGCCCACGACGTGCCGTGGCGATTCTGGATCGCGGGCGACCCGACGGTGAGCGCGTACCGCCGGCACGTGCCGCGGACCCGACGCTGACCGGCGCTCGGCGAGCCGGGCGGGAATCCTGTCGGTGGGTGTGGCGATAATCACGGCACCCGTCGACAAGGGAGGACCGGCATGACGACGCTGCTCGCGATCGGCACCGGCAAGGGACTCTTCCTGGCCACCAGCACCGACCGGCGCGACTGGGCGGTGAGCGGCCCGCACTTCCCCATGACCGGGGTCTACGCGGTCGCCGTCGACAAGCGCCCCGGCCGGCCCCGGCTGCTGGCCGGCATGACCAGCTCGCACTTCGGCCCCAGCGTGGCCACCAGCGACGACCTCGGCGGCTCGTGGCAGGAGCCCGAGCAGGCGCCGGTGGCGTTCCCGGCCGACACCGGGGCCAGCCTGGGTCGGGTCTGGCAGCTCACCCCGGCCGGCCCCGACCAGCCCGACGTGGTCTGGGCGGGCACCGAACCGTCCGCGCTGTTCCGCTCCGACGACGGCGGTCGCAGCTTCAGCCTGGTCCGGGCGCTCTGGGACCACCCCCACCGCGAGCAGTGGGCCGCCGGCTTCGGCGGGCAGGCCGTCCACAGTGTGCTCCCGCACCCGCGCGACCCGGGCCGGATGGCCGTGGCGATGTCCACCGGCGGGGTCTACCGCACCGAGGACGCCGGGGCGAGTTGGGCGCCGGGCAACACCGGCATCCGGGCGTACTTCCTGCCTGACGAGTGGCCCGAGTTCGGCCAGTGCGTCCACAAGATCGCCCGGGACGCCGGCGACCCCGAGCGCCTCTACGCGCAGAACCACCACGGCGTCTACCGCTCCGACGACGACGGCCTCAGCTGGACCTCGATCGCCGCGGGCCTGCCCAGCGACTTCGGCTTCCCGATCGTCGCCCACCCGTCCCGCCCCGGCACCGTCTACGCCTTCCCGCTGACGGCGGACGGCGAGCGGTTCCCGACCGACCGGCGCTGCCGGGTCTACCGCTCCACCGACGCCGGAAAGAGCTGGGACCCCCTGACCGCCGGCCTGCCCGAGGGGCCGTTCTATCCCTCGGTGCTGCGCGACGCGATGTGCGCCGACGACCACGACCCGGCCGGGGTCTACTTCGGCACCCGCTCGGGCGAGGTCTACGCCAGCGCCGACGACGGCGACTCCTGGTCGCGGGTCGCCGCGCACCTGCCCGACGTGCTCTGTGTCCGGGCCGCGGAGGTTTGAGTGGTCACCGTGCTGCTGCCCGGCCCGCTCCGGCCCGAGGCGGGCGGGGAGAGTCGGCTGACCGTGGCCGCCGCCGGCACCCTGGGGGCGGTCCTCGACGAGCTGGCCGCCACCTGGCCCCGGCTGGCGCGCCGGATCCGCGACGAGCGGGGTGAGCTGCGCCGCTACGTCAACGTCTACGTCGACGGCGAGGACTGCCGCCACGCCGGCGGCCTCGACACCCCGGTCCCGGACAACGCCGAGATCCAGGTGCTGCCCTCGGTGGCCGGCGGCTGACCCCGACCGCCCCCGTCCCCCGCCAGCGCCATTGATCAAGAGGTTTGCGTCGGAATCGGCCCGGATCCTGACGCAAACCTCTTGATCATTCTGGCGGGGCTGGGGGGTCGCGGTGGGGGTGAGGTGGGCCACGTCGTGTCGGGGCCGCTCCGGAATAGTTGACTCGTCAAATATGTTGTGCGGAGCGATGCCGGGCCGGAGTGGTCCGGGCCCCACGCGAGGAGCCGGTCATGCAGTTCGGAGTCTTCACCGTCGGCGACGTCACGGTCGACCCGACCAACGGGCGGCTGCCGTCCGAGCATGAGCGGATCAAGGCGATGGTGGCCATCGCGCTCAAGGCCGAGGAGGTCGGGCTGGACGTGTTCGCCACCGGCGAGCACCACAACCCGCCGTTCGTGCCGTCGTCGCCCACGACCATGCTGGGCCACATCGCCGCCCGCACCGAGCGGCTGCTGCTGTCGACCGCGACCACGCTGATCACCACCAACGACCCGGTGAAGATCGCCGAGGACTACGCGATGCTCCAGCACCTGGCCGACGGCCGGGTGGACCTCATGATGGGCCGCGGCAACACCGGCCCGGTCTACCCCTGGTTCGGGCAGGACATCCGCAACGGCATCCCGCTCGCCATCGAGAACTACGACCTGCTGCACCGGCTGTGGCGGGAGGACGTGGTCGACTGGAAGGGCCGGTTCCGCACCCCGCTCCAGTCGTTCACCTCGACCCCACGCCCGCTCGACGGCGTGCCGCCGTTCGTCTGGCACGGCTCGATCCGCAGCCCCGAGATCGCCGAGCAGGCCGCCTACTACGGCGACGGCTTCTTCGCCAACCACATCTTCTGGCCGAAGGAGCACACCCAGCGGATGGTCGGGCTCTACCGGCAGCGCTTCGCGCACTACGGCCACGGCTCCGCCGACCAGGCCATCGTCGGCCTCGGCGGCCAGGTGTTCATGCGGAAGAACTCGCAGGACGCGGTGCGCGAGTTCCGGCCGTACTTCGACAACGCCCCGGTCTACGGGCACGGCCCGTCGCTGGAGGAGTTCACCCGGGAGACCCCGCTGACCGTCGGCAGCCCGCAGCAGGTCATCGACCGGACGCTGGGCTTCCGCGAGTACGTCGGCGACTACCAGCGCCAGCTCTTCCTCATGGACCACGCCGGGCTGCCGCTGAAGACCGTCCTGGAGCAGCTCGACATCCTGGGGGAGGAGGTCGTCCCGGTGCTGCGCAAGGAGTTCGACTCGCTGCGCCCGGCGCACGTGCCCGAGGCGCCCACGCACGCCTCGCTGCTGGCCGCGGCGGGCGGCGCCAAGGACAGCACCGTCCACGCCGTCGACGACGTGACCGGCAAGGCACCCGAGGAGGCCCTATGACCCGCCGCACCCTGGCCGTCGTCTCGGCCGGCCTCGGCCAGCCCTCGTCGACCCGGCTGCTCGCCGACCAGCTCGCCGCGGCCGCCCGCGACGAGCTGGTCCGGCGCGGCGCCGAGGTGGAGATCCGCACGGTGGAGCTGCGCGAGCACGCCCACGACGTGGTGAACCACATGCTCACCGGCTTCCCGCCGGCCGCCCTGCGCGCGGCGCTGGACGCCGTCGCCGGCGCGGACGGGCTGATCGCGGTCACCCCGGTCTTCAACGCCTCGTACAGCGGGCTGTTCAAGTCGTTCTTCGACGTCGTGGAGAAGGACGCGCTGGCCGACCGGCCGGTCCTCATCGGGGCCACCGGCGGCACGGCCCGGCACTCGCTCGCCCTGGAGCACGCGGTCCGGCCGATGTTCGCCTACCTTCGGGCCGTCGTCATGCCGACGGCGGTCTTCGCCGCGCCCGAGGACTGGGCCGGCGACGGCGACGACAGCGCCTTGCGGGCCCGGATCCGGCGGGCCGGCATCGAGCTGGCCGAGCAGGTGGACCGCCGCCCGGCGGCGACCAAACCGGCCGACCCGTTCGCGCTCACCACCAGCTTCGAGGACCTGCTCGCCGGCCGCGACCCGGCCTGAGCCGGGCCGCAACCCGGCGGCCGATCAGCCCGACCCCGGCGCGGGCCGGCGACTCAGTCGTCGGCCGGCTCGTACGGGTGCGCCACCAGCACCGGGCAGTGGGCGTGCTGCACCAGCGCCTGGCTGACCGAGCCGAGCAGCAGCCCGGCGAAGCCGCCCCGGCCCCGGGAGCCGACCACCACCAGCGCCGCCTCCCCGCTCGCCTCGATGAGCGCCTGCTCCGGGGAGGCGGCCGCCACCGGCCGCTCGCCGACGCTCAGCACCGGATGGTCCGCGCGGATCCGGGCGGCCGCCCCGGCCAGCAGCTCGGCGGACTCGGCCTGCCCGGCGGCGGTGGCCTCGGCGGCGGCGTCGGGCGCCACCGCGCCCCGCTCCGGCGTGCGGACGTGGACCAGCACGAGGGCGGCGTCCCGGCGGACCGCCTCGTCGGCGGCGAGCCGGAGGGCGTGCCCGGCCGACTCGGACCCGTCCACCCCGACCAGCACCGGGCCCCGCACCGGGATCGGCTGCTCCGCCGGGCGGACCACCAGCACCGGGCAGTGCGCGTGCTGCGCGACCTGGTTGCTGACCGAGCCGAGCAGCAGCCCCGCGAAGCCGCCCACGCCCCGGCTGCCCACCACGACGAGCTCCGCCCGGCGGGACTCCTCGACCAGCGTGGCGCCGGGGCCGCCGGCCACCTGGCGCACCTCCACCCGCAGGGTCGGATGCCGGCCGACCAGTTCGGCGGCCACCTGCTCCAACATCTTCTGCGACTCCTCGGTGGGCGCCGGCACCCCCAGGTCGTACGGGTTGAGCGGCACGCCGTAGCCGAGGGGATGCAGGTAGCCGTGCACCAGGTGCAGCGGCCGGGACCGCGCCACGGCGGCCCGGGCGGCGTGTTCGGCGGCGGTGAGGCTGGTCGACGATCCGTCGACACCCACCACGACTGGTCGGTTCATCGGCATCCTTCCGGTCGGTTCCGCCCATTGTCGACCACCACCCGGCCCGTGGCGTCCGAACGCCGACGGCCGTCCGCGCCGGCCGAGGGGGGAAGTGGCCGGCGCGGACGGATGTCGGGGTCAGCCCGCGGCGTGACCCCGGCGGTGCCGGACGATGGCCAGCGGGCTGCGCGCGTGGTGCAGCACCGCGTGGCTGACCGAGCCGAGCAGCAGCCCGCCCAGGCTGCCCCGGCCGTGCGCGCCGACCACGACCAGTTGCGCGTCGGCGGACTCCGCCAGCAGCACCGGCGCGGGGGCGCCGGCGACCAGCTTCCGCCGTACGCGGACCTCGGGGTAGCGCTCGGCCCAGCCGGCGACCGCCTCGGCGAGCACCCGCTCCTCCTCCGCACGCAGCTGCTCCGGGTCGTAGACCAGCGGCACGATGTCGCCGGGCCCGACCGGGGCCGGGTAGAGCCAGGCGTGCACCGCCACCAGGTCGGCGCCGCGCTGCGCCGCCTCGGCGAACGCGAAGCCGATCGCCTCCGTGGAGAGGTCGGAGCCGTCCACCCCGACCACCACCGGGCCGTCGGCGCGCGGCTCGCCCCGCACCACCAGCACGGGGCAGTCCGCCCGGGCGGAGAGCCCGACGGCCGCCGAGCCGACCAGCAGCTCGGCGAAGCCGCCCAGTCCGCGGTGGCCGAGGACCAGCAGCGCCGCGTCCCGGCTCTCCTCCAGCAGCACGGCGACGGCGCCGCCGTCGCGCGCCACGCCGGTCACCGGCAGCTCGGCGTCGACCTTGCGGGCCTCGTCGACCGCCTCGGCGACCAGCTTGTCCGCTTCCCGCCGCAGGTCCTCGTGCGGCAGGGTGGCCGCCATCGGGCCGAGCGGGGTGCCGAGTAGCGGCCACAGGAACGCGTGCACCACCCGCAGCGGCCGGTGGCGGGCCACCGCCTCCCGCGCGGCCACCCGGACCGCGTCCAGAGCGGTGGCGGAACCGTCCACGCCCACCACGACGGGGGCACCGGATCTGTCGGTCATCACGTCCTCCTTCGTCCACCTCCACGGTCTTCCGGCGGGCGACCCGCCGGCAGAGGCCTTGCACCCGGCCGGTTCGGGACCAACGGCCCTGACATTCCGGGCCGGACGGGAGTCCGATGGAGTCGGGACGATCCGCCCCGTGACGCGTGCGCACCGGGACCCGGTGGGCGGCCGGGGTTTCCCGTCCGACCCTGGGAGGCGAGCGACCGATGACCCCGCTGGAGATGCTCCGCGCACACCCCTTCCTCGCCGGGTTGCCCGAGGAGTGGCTGCCCCCGCTGACCGGATACGCCCGCCCGGTGGTCTGGCACCCCGGGCACCGGCTGTTCCGGGCCGGGCAGCCGGCCGAGCGGTTCTGGCTGGTCCGAGGCGGCCAGGTGGCGCTGGACTTCCCGGTGCCCGGCCGCGGTGACGTGGGGATCGAGACGATCGGCCCGGGCGGGGTGCTCGGCTGGTCCTGGCTCTTCCCGCCCTACCGCTGGCAGTTCGGCGCGGTCGCGGTGCAGCGCAGCACGGCGGTCGAGCTGAGCGCCGCGGGCGTACGCCGGCTGATGGAGTCCGACGACGCGCTGGGCCGGCAGCTCACCACCCGCTTCATGAGCGTCGTGGTGGACCGGCTCCACGCGGCCCGGGTCCGCCTGCTCGACCTCTACGACCTGCCGGCGGTGCTGCCGCCGACCGGGTGACCGACCGTGTGCCGGTGGACGACCAGGTCGTCCACCTCCAGCCGGCCGATCCGCAGCTCACGGATCACCGCCCGCTTGACGGCCAGGCGGGCGATCATGAGCCGGCCGATCGCCACCGCGCCGAGCGCCGCCGCGGCGAGCGCCAGCGGCGCGGCCGCCGTCGGGCCCAGCGCACGTGGGCCGGCCGCGGTCGGGCCGACGACGCGGGCCCGGAGGGTGTGCATCCGAAGTGCCCGGCTCCGCGGGCGCTGCAGCATCCTGTTCACCCCGACGATCCTCCGCCCCTCCCGGTCCGTCCGGCGCCGGTCGGGGCGCCGGTCCACCCGCCGTGTGACGGGACGGGCCCGGCACCTCGACGGTCCGGGATCGGGCACGGCCGCCGGCCTCGACGGAGGCGGCGGCCGTACCCGGTGCGGGTCAGCGGTCGACGACCAGGCGGCGGGCCCGCAGCGCCCGGGCCCACCACGGCCGCCGGTCCGGCCGCAGCGGCGGCAGCGGGGCGCCGCGCAGGCTGACCCGGCCGCCCGGGCCCATGGTGACCGTGCGGATCGCCGGCGGCCGGCGCCGGGCCGTCGCCACCACCCCCACGGCGGTGACGAGCGCGGCCACGGCGAAGGCCCCGGCGGCGGCCGCGACGAGTCGGTCCGGGTCGGCCAGCCGGCGGTAACGGACCCGCCCGCCGGCCACGACGAACGCCCCGACCGGCCGGCCCGCGTGGGTGACCGGCACCAGCGCGGCGGCCGGCGTGCCGGGCAGTTCCAGCACCGGGCCGACCGGCCCGACCGCCACCGGCGTGAGCGTGGGGGTGGGGAGCGGACGGGTCGGCACCGGGGCCGGGGCCGGACCCGTCGGGTTGAAGATGGCGGTCATCGCAGCTGCCCTCCTAGCCGGAGTCGGTACCTGGCCATGTCCGGCCTCCTCGGCTCAGCACGGGACCCGGTGTCCCACTCCCAGGTAACCGGGGCGACCGGCCGGCGCGGCAGGGCCGGCCGGGACCCGGGCCGGGCCGGAGGTCCCGAACCTGTCGGTGGGTCCGCGTATCCTCCGCCGGGTGACCAGTGAGGTGCGGCTCCGCCCGGTACGCGACGAGGACCTGTCGGCGTTCTTCGCCCACGAGCAGGATCCGCAGGCCAACTGGATGGCCGCGTTCGGCCCGAAGGACCCGGCCGACCGGGCCGCCTTCGACGCCCACTGGGCCCGCATCCGGGCCGACCCGCGCATCGTCAACCGCACCGTGACCGTCGACGGCACGGTGGTCGGGCGCGTGGCCGCGTTCCCGGTCGGGGAGCGCACCGAGGTCAGCTACTGGATCGACTCCGCCCACTGGGGGCGCGGCCACGCCACCGCCGCGCTCGCCGCGCTGCTGCGCGAGGTGCCGCAGCGGCCGGTGCACGCCCGCGCCGCCAAGGACAACGCCGCCTCCCTGGCGGTGCTGCGCAAGTGCGGCTTCGTCGTGGTCGGCGAGGACTCGGGGTACGCCGCCGGCCGCGGCGCCGAGGTCGAGGAGTATGTGCTGGAGCTGCCCGCCGAGGCGACCGACCAGGGCGGCCACTAGTCTCCCCGGGGTGAACTGGCTGGAACTCGTCGGCTGGGCCGGCTCCGCGCTGCTGGTCTGGTCGCTCCTGCAGACCCGCATCCTGCGGCTGCGCGCGCTCAACCTGCTCGGCTGCCTCATCCTCATCGGCTACAACGCCGCCGTGCACGTGTGGCCCATGGTCGGGCTGAACGTGGTGCTCGCGGTGATCAACGTCTGGTACCTGCGGAAGATGCTGGCCACCCGGCACGACGCGCAGACCTACGAGGTGGTCGAGGTGGGCACCGGCGACGCCTTCCTGGCCCACACCCTGCGGGTGCACGCCGCCGACATCGCCCGGTTCAACCCGGACTTCCGCTGGGACCCGGCCGCCGCCGACCGCTCGGCGTTCCTGGTGGTCCGCGCCGACGAGGTGGTCGGCGTCGTGGTCTCGCACGCCGAGGCGGGCGGGGTGGCCCAGATCGACCTGGACTACGTGACCCCACCGTTCCGCGACTTCACCCCGGGCGAGTTCGTCTACCGGCGCAGCCGCCTGTTCACCGACCGGGGCTTCCGCCGGGTGGTCAGCCCGCACGGCATGGTGGCCCCCTACTACCACCGGCTCGGCTTCCGGCCCGAGGGCGACGCGTACGTGCTGGACCTGCCGACTCCCGCCTGACCCGCCGCCGGAGGATTGCGCGGCCCGCCCGCGGGGCAACAGAGGGGCCACGCCGCCCGGGACACGGTCGGCGCCGGGGCGGCCACGGCGGCCGGCCCGGGTCGGGCCGAGGGAGAACCGCGCGTGCAGAGCTACTGGAGCCAGCTGGCCCTGGTCGGAGTTCTGGTGATCGTCAACGCGGCCTTCGCCGGCAGTGAGATGGCCCTGGTCTCGCTGCGCGACAGCCAGCTCCAGCGGCTGGAACGCGGCAGCCGGGCGGGCCGCACCCTGGCCCGGCTGGCCAAGGACCCCAACCGGTTCCTGGCCACCATCCAGATCGGCATCACCCTGGCCGGCTTCCTGGCCTCCGCCGCCGCCGCGGTGTCGCTGGCCAAGCCCCTCGTCCCGCTGCTCGGCGCGCTGGGCGACGCCGCCGAGACGGTCGCCATCGTCGGCGTCACCCTGGCGCTCACCTTCGTCACCCTGGTCTTCGGGGAGCTGGCCCCGAAGCGGATCGCCATGCAGTCCGCCGAGCGGTGGGCCCTCGTCGTGGCCCGCCCGCTCGACCTGCTGGCCAGCGTCACCCGACCGGCGGTCTGGGCCCTGGGCGCCACCAGCGATCTGGTGGTCCGCCTCTTCGGGCTGAACCCGAAGCACGAGCCGGAGGAGATCGGCCCGGACGAGCTGCGCGACATCGTGGCCGGCAACCACGGCTTCACCAAGGAGCAGCGGACCATCATCGCCGGCGCCGTGGAGATCGCCGACCGGCAGCTGCGCGCGGTGCTCGTACCCCGGTTGCAGGTCTTCACCCTCGACAGCGGGACGACCGCGGAGGCGGCCCGGCTGGTCCTCGCCGCGACCGGCCACTCCCGCGCGCCGGTGGTCCGGCACGGCGGCCTGGACGACGCGGTCGGGGTGATCCACCTGCGCGACCTGGTCGGCGTCCCCGACGACCGGCCGGTCGACGAGATCGCGCGGCCCCCCATGCTGCTGCCCGACTCGCTGCCGGTGGTCGACGCGCTGCGCCAGTTCAAGGCGGAACGCCAGCACATCGCGCTGGTGGTCGACGAGCGCGGCGCGGTCGACGGCATCGTCACCCTGGAGGACATCCTCGAGGAGATCGTCGGCGAGATCTACGACGAGACCGACCGGGACCTCAGCTCGGTCCGCACCGAGGAGGACGGGACGCTGGTCCTGCCCGGCACCTTCCCGGTGCACGACCTCACCGACCTGGGCGTCGACCTGCCCAACCGCCCGGCGGGCGACTACACCACCATCGCGGGGCTGGTGCTCATCTGCCTCGGGCACATCCCGACCGTGGCGGGGGAGAGCGTCCGCGTCGACGGCTGGGACCTGGCGGTGGCCGGCGTCGATCACCACGCGATCACCGAGGTCCGGGTCCGCCGCCACCGCCGCCACGAGCGGCCCGACGACTCCGCGGAGGTCGAGGCGCCGGTCCTCGACGAGGCGCGGGGCTGATTCGGCCGCCGGCCCGCGGCCGCCCCGGCCTCAGCTCCGGTCGGCCGGTGCCCCGAACGGGAAGCCGGGCACCGGCGGGAGCAGCTGCACCGAGTCGGCGGGGAACTGGCGGGTGCTCCGGCTCAGCAGCCGGGTCACGGCGCGCAGCAGCCACGGCCCCGACGGGTGCCGCTCCGGGCCGATCAGCCGGCTGGCCACCCGGGCCCACCAGTGGCCGGCCACGATCACGTCGGTGATCCGCAGCCGCTCCGGCGGCCAGCCGCCCCGCACCACCACGTCGACCACCTGGCCCAACCGTCGCCCGCGCAGGTCGTACGCGGTCCGGCCGAGCAGCTCACCCGCTCGCACGGTCGGCTCCCGGAATCCGGTCGATCAGGTGCCGGCGCAGCCAGGACTCCACCGGCGAGGGCGGCAGGTCGGCCGCCGGGCAGCGCAGCCGCACCACGCTGTCCACCCGGTCGATCTGGGTGAGCGCCACGCGCCGCGGCGGCACCGGCGGGGCGTCGGTGAACCGGTCGGCCACGGCCGTCAGGATCCGCCCGATCCGGCCGCCGATCCGCAGCCCCAATGCCGCCTGGCCGGTGAGCAGGCAGTCCACGTACGGGTAGCCCTCCTCGTCGACGGCGAACGCGATGTCGTCGACCCGCCCCACGAGCCGGCCGTCGACGTCGACGATCTGCCGGTCGAGCAACTGCTTGTCGAGCTGGATCCTCATCGCCCCATCCTCGTGATGATCGCCAGGGGGAGCGCCGACACCGACGCGGCGACGATGAGCAGCAGGAACACCGCCCCGAGCAGGTTCGTCCACCACCCGTTGACCCGGTCGCCGAGGTAGTTGCGGTCGTTCGCCACCACGAGGATCGGCAGGTAGGTCAGCGGCAGCACCACCGCGCTGAGCACCAGCATGTACTCGGTGAGCCGGACCGGGTCCACGGCGGTCATCAGCAGCAGCACCCCGAGCAGCAGCCCGACCAGCAGCACGCTGTGGAACCGGGCCGCCTCCCGCGGGCTGACCCGCTTGCCCCACTGCCAGCCGAAGTACTGCGACGCCGCGTACGCGGCCGACAGCCCGGTCTCCAGCGCCGCCCCGAAGGTCACCGCGAAGAACGCCAGCACCGCGGCGGCCAGCCCGGCCCCGCCCAGCGCGGTCAGCACGGGCCGGGCCACCTGGTCGAGGGTGTCCAGCGACGCCCCGGACGGGTGGTACGCCACCGTCGCCACGGCGATCAGCGACAGCGCCAGGAACCCGCCGACCGGGAAGCCGATCAGCACGTTCGAGCGGGCGTGCGCCAGGTCGGCGGCGCTCCACCGCTCCTCGACCCCGCCCGAGGAGAAGAAGAACACCTCGTACGGGCTGACCGTCGAGGCGAACAGCGCCACCGCCACGAACCAGTACACCGACCAGGTCTCGCCACCGGAGCTCACCCGCAGCGCCCCGCGCCCCAGCTCCGCCCAGTCGGTGGGCAGCGCGAACAGCGCGACCGCGAAGACCAGCAGGGCCAGCCCGGCCAGCCCGAAGACCCGTTCCATCAGCTCGAAGCGCATCCGCCAGAGCACCAACCAGACCACCACCGCGGCCACCGGCACCCAGAGCAGGTAGCTCAGCCCGGTCGCGAGCTGCAAGGCCAGGGCCACGCCACCCAGCTCCGCGGCCAGCGTGATCACCGTGACCAGCCAGGAGGCGACCAGGTTGAGCAGCGCGACGCGCGGCCCCAGCCGCTCCCGGACCAGGTCGAACACCGCCCGGCCGCTCACCGCCGCGATCCGTCCGGCCATCTCGGCGTACGCGCAGATGCCCACCACCCCGACGAGCAGCACCCAGGCGTGGGCCATCCCGAAGCGGGCGCCGGCCTGGCTCGCCGCCACGAGGTCGCCGATGTCGACGAAGCCGCCGATGGCGGACAGCACGCCGAGTGTGGCGGCGAGGAGCTTCCTCACGTCGGGTCGGGAGCGGGCGGTCTCATCGACGCGACGATATCGGCGTCAGATCCCTCTTTTCGGGCGAATCGAACAGCCCGGGATCAGGCGCCGGTCAGGTTCTGCAACCGCACCTGACCGCGCGAGACCAGCCGGCCACCGTCGTCGGTGATCTCCACGAGCCAGAGCTGCTGGCTGCGGCCCCGGTGGATCGGGGTGCCGACCGCGGTCAGCTCGCCGTCGCGGACGGCACGCAGGAAGTCGGTCTGGTTCGACACCCCGACCACCTTGCCCTTGTCACCCAGCCACAGGGCGCCGCCGATGCTGGCCGCCGTCTCCACCACCGAGCAGTAGACCCCGCCGTGCTGGATCCCGTACGGCTGGTGCAGCTCCGGGCGGACCTGCCAGCGGATCACCACCCGGTCCCCGCTCACCTCGTCGAACTTCAGGCCCAGCAGGGCGACGAAACCCCCGGTCAGATCCGGCTCCTCCACGGCGACCCCTCCCTCTCGCGCGACGCCGCCGCCAGCCTAGTCGCGACCCCCGAGAGGCAAACCCGGTACGGTCCGGGGCCGGTGATGGGGGAGAATCGGTGACCGTGACCGACAGAAACCTCCCGCAGGGGCGGGACTCCCTGACCGACGACCTGCTGTGGCGGGGCCTGATCCAGGACTCGACCGGCCTCGACGAGCTGCGCGCGCTGCTCGACGGCGGGAGTGCCACCTTCTATGTGGGCTTCGACCCGACCGCGCCGAGCCTGCACGTCGGCAACCTCATGCAGGTCGTGATGGCCCGCAGGCTCCAGTTGGCCGGGCACCGGCCGCTGCTGCTGGTGGGTGGCGCCACCGGTCAGATCGGCGACCCGAAGGAGAGCGCCGAGCGCACCCTCAACCCGCCCGAGGTCATCGCCGGTTGGGTGCAGCGCATCCGCGACCAGCTCTCGCCGTTCGTCTCGTACACCGGGGAGAACGCGGCGCAACTGGTCAACAACCTGGACTGGACCGGCGAGATGTCGGTGGTCGAGTTCCTCCGGGACGTCGGCAAGCACTTCCCGGTGAACAAGATGCTGGCCCGCGAGGTGGTCAAGGCGCGGCTGGAGACCGGCATCAGCTACACCGAGTTCAGCTACCAGCTCCTCCAGGCCAACGACTTCTTCGAGCTGCACCGCCGGCACGGCTGCCAGCTCCAGTACGGCGGCTCCGACCAGTGGGGCAACATCACCGCGGGCGTGGACTACATCCGCCGCCGGGGGGCCGGCCCCGTGGAGGCGTTCACCACGCCGCTGGTGACCAAGTCCGACGGCACCAAGTTCGGCAAGAGCGAGACCGGCGCCGTCTGGCTCGACCCCCAGATGACCAGCCCGTACGCCTTCTACCAGTTCTGGGTCAACGCCGACGACCGGGACGTCGGCCGCTACCTGCGGTACTTCAGCTTCCGCTCCCGCGAGGAGATTGAGGAGCTGGAGAAGGCCACGGCGGAACGGCCGCAGGCGCGGCTCGCCCAGCGGGCGCTCGCCGAGGAGCTGACCACCCTCGTCCACGGCGAACGGGAGATGGCCCAGGCCGTCGCGGCCAGCCAGGCGCTCTTCGGCCGGGGCTCGCTCGACGAGCTGTCCCCGGAGACGCTGCGCGCCGCGCTCACCGAGGCCGGTCTGGTGCACCTCGACGAGCTGCCCGACGTCGCGGGCCTGCTCAAGGAGTCGGGCCTGGTGCCGAGCATGAAGGAGGCGCGCCGGGTCATCGCCGAGGGCGGCGCGTACGTCAACAACGTGCGCATCGCCGACGTGGACGCGACGGTGTCGCCGGCGGACCTGCTGCACGGCCGATACCTCGTGCTGCGGCGCGGGAAGCGCAACTTCGCCGGCGTTGAGCTGGGCAGATAGCTCCACGTCGACGGTGTGACGCGGGACGCGCCCGGCGGATTTGACGATCAATCCGCCGGGCGCGTAACTTTTTCTCTGCCAGCGCGGAACGGACGAAACAGGCGAAAGACCTGGGAGGCCGGAGCGCGGGAATGACGACCGGGCGAGGATGGTTGACTCCATCGGATCCTGGACCGGGCGGTGCCCCGGATTCGCCGCGAGGCGGATTTGGCGAGGCGGAACCGACCGGGTAAGGTTGTCGACCGGCAGGGACACGGACGAGCGAGCGGGAAACCGCAGCGGCCGTCCTGCCGAAATCCACGAAGCGCCCGGCGCGAGCCGGTCGAATAGTGGTGCCCGGCAAAAGGGCGGAAGGCGTGACAAACCGCGAAACTCCGGTTTGACACGGCAGAAACCACCGGGTAACGTAGTAAAAGTGCCCGGCGCGAGAGCGGTGGGTGCGGGACGAACGAAATGCCCCGGACGGGGTCCTGCTGATGCGGGGTTCCGGATGGTGTGTGGTTGTTCTTTGAGAACTCAACAGGGTGCTTGATAAGCCAGTGCCAAATTGATTG
>NZ_VSEZ01000039.1:0-3534 GCF_008085935.1 Micromonospora sp. AP08 | reverse complement strand
GGGGAAAGTCTTGGGGGGATCATCCGGCGTGCGGGGCAGGGCCTCTTCGTCGCGCCGGGACCATGTACAACGACCGGCGGCCCACCATCATTCCGGGCCCGGGACACCCGCGTCGGCGGGCGTCCTCCTCGGTCGTTCACGGGGATACAACGACCCCGACCCGCCCGCCATTCCGCCGCCAGAGTGCCGCCGACCACCCCCGAAACGGACATCCCACGCAGCCGACCGGATTCAGGCCAGGCGGGTGCGGGCCTTCTCGGCGCAGGCCGACACCACGGCCCGGGCGTCCAGGCCGAGGCTCTCGATCGCCACCAGGGCGGTGAACGCGACATCCGCCAGTTCGGCGGCCACGTCCCCGCGGGTGTGCGTGACACCCTTGCGGGGGTTCTGGCCGAGCACCCCGATCCACGCGGCGGCCGCCTCCCCCGCCTCCTCGGTGAGCTTGAGCAGGCGGACGGTCAGCTCGGCGTCCCCGGTGCCGTTGGCCGCGTCCAGCCAGGCACGGGCGTCCCGGGCCGTCTCCCAGATCAACTCGTCCATCCGACCAGTGAACCGGACGGCGGTGACGATCCGTACCCGGGGGCGGTGCGGCGACGAGGCCGGCACCGGGACCGGAAGGGGCGTGTCCGTGATGCCGGAGACCGTCGAGACGGTGTTCGCGAACGTGGTCAAGCGGAACCCGGGTGAGCCCGAGTTCCACCAGGCGGTCCGGGAGGTGCTGGAGAGCATCGGGCCGGCCCTGGCCCGTCACCCCGAGTACGCGCACGCCTGCGTCATCCAGCGGATCTGCGAGCCGGAGCGGCAGGTCATCTTCCGGGTGCCGTGGGAGGACGACCACGGCCGGGTCCGGGTGAACCGCGGTTTCCGGGTGGAGTTCAACAGCGCGCTGGGCCCGTTCAAGGGCGGACTGCGCTTCCACCCGTCGGTCTACCTGGGGATCGTGAAGTTCCTCGGCTTCGAGCAGATCTTCAAGAACGCGCTGACCGGCCTGCCGATCGGCGGCGGGAAGGGTGGCGCGGACTTCGATCCGAAGGGCCGCTCGGACCGGGAGGTGATGCGGTTCTGCCAGAGCTTCATGACCGAGCTGTACCGGCACATCGGCGCGCAGACCGACGTGCCGGCCGGGGACATCGGGGTGGGTGGCCGGGAGATCGGTTACCTGTTCGGCCAGTACAAGCGGATTACCAACCGGTACGAGTCGGGTGTGCTGACCGGCAAGGGGCTGGCGTACGGGGGCGCGCAGGTGCGGCGGGAGGCGACCGGCTACGGGGCGGTGTTCTTCGCCGAGGAGATGCTGAAGCAGACCGGTGACAGCCTGGACGGCAAGCGGGTGGTGGTCTCCGGCTCCGGCAACGTGGCCATCTACGCGATCGAGAAGGTGCACCAGCTCGGCGGCACGGTCGTGGCCTGCTCCGACTCGGACGGGTACGTGCTCGACGAGAAGGGCATCGACCTGGCCCTGCTGCGTGAGCTGAAGGAGGAACGCCGGGCCCGCCTCGACGACTACGTGCGGCACGTGCCGCACGCCGTGGCGGTCTCCGGTCGTACCGTCTGGGAGGTGCCCTGCGATCTCGCGCTGCCCTGTGCGACGCAGAACGAGATCGGCGGCGCGGAGGCCGCGGCGCTGGTGGCCGGCGGCTGCATCGCGGTGGTCGAGGGGGCGAACATGCCCACCACGCCGGAGGCGGTGCGGATCCTGGGCCGGGCCGGAGTGCGGTTCGCGCCCGGCAAGGCGGCCAACGCCGGCGGGGTGGCGGTGAGCGCGCTGGAGATGCAGCAGAACGCCAGCCGTGACTCGTGGACGTTCGCCCAGTCGGAGCAGCGGCTGCGCGAGACGATGCGGGACATCCACGCCCGCTGCTGGGCCACCGCCGAGGAGTACGGCCTGCCGGGCGACTACGTGGCCGGCGCGAACATCAACGGGTTCCGGCGGGTCGCGGAGGCGATGCTGGCGCACGGTCTGGTGTGAGCGGCCCCTGTGGGCGGACCGGGCGGACCTGGCTGACCGTTCGGTCAGTCAACGATTGACAGGTGTCGAGGCCGAGCTTAGGTTCAGGGCGCTACCGGCCGGTAGGCATCCGTCCCGCCTGGCCGCCCCCGTCCCGGGGCGGCACCCGTCCCCGGGGGAGCAACGATGCTGACCTCATCCACCCGCCTCCTGCGCCGGCTGTTCGCCGCCGGCGCGGCCCTCACCCTCACGGTCGGCCTCGCCGGCGCCGCGCCCGCCCTCGCGGCCGACGACGGCAGCCAGCCGCTGCCCGGCTACACCATCAGCAACCCGCCGCTCGCGCCGCTGGTCGTCGACGGCGCCGCCACCACCGTCCGGCAGGGCGTGCACGAGCACGCCGGCTACGTGATCGAGACCCCCGCCCGGTGGAACGGCGAGCTCGTGATGTGGGCGCACGGCTACCGCGGCCAGGGCACCGTGCTCTCCCCCGAGCCGCCGGGCTACAACCTGCGGCAGCGGCTGCTGGCGCAGGGGTACGCCTGGGCATCGTCCTCGTACGACCGCAACGGCTACGACATCCGCTCCGGCGTGCTCGGCACCCGGGCGCTGGCCGACTTCTTCGCCGACACGGTGAAACGGCCGAATCGGGTGTACATCGCGGGCGTCTCCATGGGCGGGCACATCATCGGCCGCTCGCTGGAGCAGTACCCCGGCTACTACGACGGTGCGCTGCCGATGTGCGGGGTGCTCGGCGACCACGAGCTGTTCGACTTCTTCCTCGACTACAACCTCGTCGCGCAGGCCCTCGCCGGGGTGCCCGCGTACCCGACGCCCGACGACTACCTGACCAACGCCGTCCCACGGATCCAGGTGGCGCTCGGGCTGGCCGGGCTGAAGCCGGGCGGCCCGGACACCACGAACGACATCGGCAAGCAACTGCGGGCCATCACCGTCGAGCGGTCCGGCGGCCCGCGGCCCGGCGCCGACGCCGCCTTCGCGGTGTGGAAGGACTTCCTGTTCAGCATCACCACCACCGACGGTGGCGACTCCCCCGCCCAGCGGCCCGGCCAGCTCGCCACCAACCTGCTGACCCGCTACTCCCCGAACAGCCCGGTGAACGTCAACGCCACGGTGCAGCGGGTCGCCCCGGAGAACCTGCGGCAGCGGCTGTCCCCGACCCTGACCGAGGTGCCGCGGATCAGCGGCCGGCCGACGGTGCCGGTGCTCAGCCTGCACGACCTCGGCGACCTCTTCGTGCCGTTCAGCATGGAGCAGGCGTACGCCCGCGACACGGCGTGGCACGGCCGCAGCCGGCTGGTCGTGCAGCGGGCGGTCCGGGCCGCGCAGCACTGCGAGTTCAGCCCGGCCGAGGCCGGCGCCGCCTGGGACGACCTGGTTTCCTGGGTACGCACCGGCCAGCGCCCGGCCGGCGACGCGGTCACCGATCGGAAGGCGGTGGCGGCGCCGGACTTCGGCTGCCGGTTCAGCGACCCGGCAGCCTGGGCCGCCGGCTCGGGGACGCGTCGCCTGTACCCGCCCTGCTGACCGCTCCTTGAAACGCAACTGGCCGGCACCCCCTTGGTTCG
>NZ_VSEZ01000038.1:0-5286 GCF_008085935.1 Micromonospora sp. AP08 | reverse complement strand
ATACCCCGGACTGGCAGCTCTTCTTTGGGAGGGTTTGCTGGTTGGGATTCCTTTGGCAACACTTTTGTTGTCAGGATGATTGTTCAACAAAGATTTTTGTTGGAGAGTTTGATCCTGGCTCAGGACGAACGCTGGCGGCGTGCTTAACACATGCAAGTCGAGCGGAAAGGCCCTTCGGGGTACTCGAGCGGCGAACGGGTGAGTAACACGTGAGCAACCTGCCCTAGGCTTTGGGATAACCCCGGGAAACCGGGGCTAATACCGAATAGGACCTCCGACCGCATGGTCGGGGGTGGAAAGTTTTTCGGCCTGGGATGGGCTCGCGGCCTATCAGCTTGTTGGTGGGGTGATGGCCTACCAAGGCGACGACGGGTAGCCGGCCTGAGAGGGCGACCGGCCACACTGGGACTGAGACACGGCCCAGACTCCTACGGGAGGCAGCAGTGGGGAATATTGCACAATGGGCGGAAGCCTGATGCAGCGACGCCGCGTGAGGGATGACGGCCTTCGGGTTGTAAACCTCTTTCAGCAGGGACGAAGCGTAAGTGACGGTACCTGCAGAAGAAGCGCCGGCCAACTACGTGCCAGCAGCCGCGGTAAGACGTAGGGCGCGAGCGTTGTCCGGATTTATTGGGCGTAAAGAGCTCGTAGGCGGCTTGTCGCGTCGACTGTGAAAACCCGCAGCTCAACTGCGGGCCTGCAGTCGATACGGGCAGGCTAGAGTTCGGTAGGGGAGACTGGAATTCCTGGTGTAGCGGTGAAATGCGCAGATATCAGGAGGAACACCGGTGGCGAAGGCGGGTCTCTGGGCCGATACTGACGCTGAGGAGCGAAAGCGTGGGGAGCGAACAGGATTAGATACCCTGGTAGTCCACGCTGTAAACGTTGGGCGCTAGGTGTGGGGGGCCTCTCCGGTTCCCTGTGCCGCAGCTAACGCATTAAGCGCCCCGCCTGGGGAGTACGGCCGCAAGGCTAAAACTCAAAGGAATTGACGGGGGCCCGCACAAGCGGCGGAGCATGCGGATTAATTCGATGCAACGCGAAGAACCTTACCTGGGTTTGACATGGCCGCAAAACTCGCAGAGATGCGAGGTCCTTCGGGGGCGGTCACAGGTGGTGCATGGCTGTCGTCAGCTCGTGTCGTGAGATGTTGGGTTAAGTCCCGCAACGAGCGCAACCCTCGTTCGATGTTGCCAGCGCGTTATGGCGGGGACTCATCGAAGACTGCCGGGGTCAACTCGGAGGAAGGTGGGGATGACGTCAAGTCATCATGCCCCTTATGTCCAGGGCTTCACGCATGCTACAATGGCCGGTACAATGGGCTGCGATACCGTGAGGTGGAGCGAATCCCAAAAAGCCGGTCTCAGTTCGGATCGGGGTCTGCAACTCGACCCCGTGAAGTCGGAGTCGCTAGTAATCGCAGATCAGCAACGCTGCGGTGAATACGTTCCCGGGCCTTGTACACACCGCCCGTCACGTCACGAAAGTCGGCAACACCCGAAGCCGGTGGCCCAACCCCTCGTGGGAGGGAGCCGTCGAAGGTGGGGCTGGCGATTGGGACGAAGTCGTAACAAGGTAGCCGTACCGGAAGGTGCGGCTGGATCACCTCCTTTCTAAGGAGCACCTTCACCCGAAAGGGTGCAAGGAGCCCGCGGCCCGCGAATGTCGGGTCGGGGTGCTCAATGGCGGAGACACTGGCGAGCTCGGTGCCGGCAACGGCCGGGTTCCTTCTAGTACGGCCAGCTCCTCGGAGCGGGTGTGGAACGAAGACCTGGTGCGGCTGGCGGCGAGTGCAAAGCACCCTGTTGGGTCCTGAAGGAACAACCTCGTGTTGTCTTTCAGAGCCTTGAGGCGAGCGTGATGCTCGTGGAGGCGCCAGGCATGGCCTGGCCTCGCATACCGCCGGCGGTTGGCCGGGTTTGGTGTGGGGCGTTTCGGGTTGTGGGTTGGTCGTTTGTTGAGAATTGCACAGTGGACGCGAGCATCTTTGTGGTCAAGTTGTCAAGGGCGAACGGTGGATGCCTTGGCACCAGGAGCCGATGAAGGACGTGGGAGGCCGCGATAGGCCTGGGGGAGCTGTCAACCAAGCTGTGATCCCAGGGTGTCCGAATGGGGAAACCCGGCACCAGTCATGTGGTGTCACCCGCACCTGAACACATAGGGTGTGTGGGGGGAACGCGGGGAAGTGAAACATCTCAGTACCCGTAGGAAGAGAAAACAACAAGTGATTCCGTGAGTAGTGGCGAGCGAAAGCGGATTGAGGCTAAACCGGCTGCGTGTGATACCTGTCAGGGGTTGCGTGGTCGGGGTTGTGGGACCCTGCTGAACGAGCTGACACTCGTTCGAGAAGTTACAAAGTCAGTGGCTAGTCGAACAGTCTGGAAAGGCTGACCGTAGACGGTGAGAGTCCGGTAGGTGAAAGCTGCTGACCTTCTGTGGGTGTTCCCGAGTAGCGGCGGACCCCTGAAATCTGCCGTGAATCTGCCAGGACCACCTGGTAAGCCTAAATACTTCCTGGTGACCGATAGCGGACGAGTACCGTGAGGGAATGGTGAAAAGTACCCCGGGAGGGGAGTGAAATAGTACCTGAAACCGTTCGCCTACAATCCGTCGGAGCCTTGCGGGGTGACGGCGTGCCTTTTGAAGAATGAGCCTGCGAGTTAGTGGCATGTGGCGAGGTTAACCCGTGTGGGGGAGCCGTAGCGAAAGCGAGTCTGAATAGGGCGAATGTAGTCGCATGCTCTAGACCCGAAGCGGAGTGATCTAGCCATGGGCAGGCTGAAGCGCGGGTAAGACCGCGTGGAGGGCCGAACCCACCAACGTTGAAAAGTTGGGGGATGACCTGTGGTTAGGGGTGAAAGGCCAATCAAACTCCGTGATAGCTGGTTCTCCCCGAAATGCATTTAGGTGCAGCGTCGCGTGTTTCTTGCCGGAGGTAGAGCACTGGATGGTCTAGGGGGCCCACAAGCTTACCGAAATCAGCCAAACTCCGAATGCCGGTAAGTGAGAGCGCGGCAGTGAGACTGCGGGGGATAAGCTTCGTAGTCGAGAGGGAAACAGCCCAGATCACCAGCTAAGGCCCCTAAGCGTGTGCTAAGTGGAAAAGGATGTGGGGTCGCATAGACAACCAGGAGGTTGGCTTAGAAGCAGCCACCCTTTAAAGAGTGCGTAATAGCTCACTGGTCAAGTGGTTCCGCGCCGACAATGTAGCGGGGCTCAAGCACACCGCCGAAGCTGTGGCATTCACATTTTAACCTCGCTTGGACTTGATTCCTTGTGCAGGTGTGTGGATGGGTAGGGGAGCGTCGTGCCGCGAGTGAAGCAACGGGGTGACCTAGTTGTGGACGCGGCACGAGTGAGAATGCAGGCATGAGTAGCGAAAGAAGGGTGAGAAACCCTTCCGCCGGATGACCAAGGGTTCCAGGGCCAGGCTAATCCGCCCTGGGTGAGTCGGGACCTAAGGCGAGGCCGAGAGGCGTAGTCGATGGACAACGGGTTGATATTCCCGTACCCGCGAAAGAGCGACCCTGACGAACCTCGTTGTGCTAACCACCCGAACCTCGGGAGGTCTTCGGACCGAACGAGGCGAGCGTGGGAACCTGGCGGGTAGTAGTCAAGCGATGGGGTGACGCAGGAAGGTAGCTGAGCCCGGCCGGTGGTTGTGCCGGGGTAAGCGTGTAGGCCGTGCCGTAGGCAAATCCGCGGCGCATTAAGGCTGAGACGTGATGCCGAGCCGATTCAGGTGAAGTCAGTGATCCTATGCTGCCGAGAAAAGCCTCTAGCGAGTTCTTAGCGGCCCGTACCCCAAACCGACACAGGTGGTCAGGTAGAGAATACCGAGGCGATCGGGCGAACTGTGGTTAAGGAACTCGGCAAATTGCCCCCGTAACTTAGGGAGAAGGGGGGCCGGAGACGTGAAGCCCCGCGCGGGTGGAGCGTTGTATGGCCGCAGAGAGCAGGGGGAAGCGACTGTTTACTAAAAACACAGGTCCATGCGAAGAAGTAATTCGATGTATATGGACTGACGCCTGCCCGGTGCTGGAACGTTAAGGGGACCTGTTAGCTCTTCGGGGCGAAGCGGAGAACTTAAGCGCCAGTAAACGGCGGTGGTAACTATAACCATCCTAAGGTAGCGAAATTCCTTGTCGGGTAAGTTCCGACCTGCACGAATGGCGTAACGACTTCCCCACTGTCTCAACCACAGGCCCGGCGAAATTGCATTACGAGTAAAGATGCTCGTTACGCGCGGCAGGACGGAAAGACCCCGGGACCTTTACTATAGCTTGACATTGGTACTTGAGTTAGCTTGTGTAGGATAGGTGGGAGCCGGTGAACCATCAACGCCAGTTGGTGGGGAGGCAATCTTGAAATACCACTCTGGTTGATTTGGGTATCTAACTTCGGACCGTTATCCGGTTCAGGGACAGTGTCTGGTGGGTAGTTTAACTGGGGCGGTTGCCTCCTAAAGGGTAACGGAGGCGCCCAAAGGTTCCCTCAGCCTGGTTGGCAATCAGGTGTTGAGTGCAAGTGCACAAGGGAGCTTGACTGTGAGACTGACAGGTCGAGCAGGGACGAAAGTCGGGACTAGTGATCCGGCACTGGCATGTGGAAGCGGTGTCGCTCAACGGATAAAAGGTACCCCGGGGATAACAGGCTGATCTTCCCCAAGAGTCCATATCGACGGGATGGTTTGGCACCTCGATGTCGGCTCGTCGCATCCTGGGGCTGTAGCAGGTCCCAAGGGTTGGGCTGTTCGCCCATTAAAGCGGTACGCGAGCTGGGTTTAGAACGTCGTGAGACAGTTCGGTCCCTATCCGCCGTGCGCGTAGGATACTTGAGAAGGGCTGTCCCTAGTACGAGAGGACCGGGACGGACGAACCTCTGGTGTGCCAGTTGTCCCGCCAGGGGCACGGCTGGTTAGCTACGTTCGGAAGGGATAACCGCTGAAAGCATCTAAGCGGGAAGCTCGCTTCAAGATGAGGTATCCCACCACTCTTTGAGTGGGTAAGGCCCCCAGCTAGACGACTGGGTTGATAGGCCGGAAATGTAAGCCCGGTAACGGGTTCAGTTGACCGGTACTAATAGGCCGAGGACTTGACTACGAAGCTGCTACGCGTCCACTGTGCAACTCTGAACACTCGAACACCCCACGTGTGTGTGTTTGACATGTTCATAGAGTTACGGCGGTCATGGCGGAGGGGAAACGCCCGGTCACATTCCGAACCCGGAAGCTAAGCCCTCCAGCGCCGATGGTACTGCACTCGGGAGGGTGTGGGAGAGTAGGAC
>NZ_VSEZ01000037.1:0-6974 GCF_008085935.1 Micromonospora sp. AP08 | reverse complement strand
CGCTGGGTCTGTTCCAGCAGCGCCCGTCCAGTGGTTGGGGTACGCCGGAGCAGATCACCGACCCCGAGTACTCGACGCTCGCGTTCCTGAAGGGTCTGAAGCAGGTCGACGGTTGGCAGGACATGCCGCTGACCGAGGCCGCCCAGACCGTGCAGGTCTCGGCCTACCCGGACGCGTACGCGCAGTGGGAGCAGCAGGCCGCCGACATCGTCGCCCACAACTGGAACAGCTGACACAAGCAAGCGCTGGCCGGCACCCCGAACGGGTGCCGGCCTTCGGCGTCTCCGGGTCAGTCGACCTCGGCGACCAGTTCGACCTCGTACCCCTGGGTGTCGGAGAGGTAAGCCGCGTAGGTCTCCGGGCCGCCGGCGTGCGGGTGCCGGTCCGGGAAGAGCAGTTCCCACCCGTGCCCCGGCGCGGCGGCGACCAGCCGGTCCACGGCGGCCGGCGGGCCGGCGTGGAAGGCCAGGTGGTTGAGACCCGGTGCGCACCGGTCGTGGGCGCGCCCGGTGAGCGCCGGCGACTCCTCCAGGACCAGGTACGTCGGGCCGAGCCGCCAGGACCGGCCGGCCGGCCAGTCCTGGTACGGCGTCCAGCCCAGTTCGCCGAGGAGCCAGCCCCAACTACGCCTGGCAGCGGCGAGATCGGGTACCCACACCTCCACGTGGTGCAGCGCGCCGACGGTCAGCGCTTGCCGCCCGGCACCCATAGCACATCCCCATCCGGATTTGCCGTTCTTGACAGGATAAAGAGCAGATCGGAGAGCCGGTTGAGATACTTTGCCGGGAGCGTGCTGGTCCGGTCCGGGTCGTGCGCGACCAGCGCCCACGCCGCACGCTCGGCGCGCCGGGCGGTCGTCCGTGCCACGTGCAGCAGTGCCGCGCCAGCGGTGCCGCCGGGGAGGATGAAGGAGTCGAGCTTGCTCAGGCGCGCGTTGTACTCGTCGCACCAGCCCTCGAGGCGCTCCACGTACTCCTCGGTGACCCGCAGCGGCGGGTACTTCGGGTCCGGCTCCACGGGGGTCGCCAGGTCCGCGCCGACGTCGAACATGTCGTTCTGGATCGACCCCAGCACCGCGCGCAGCTCGTCAGGGAGCTGCCCCAGGGCGAGCGCGACGCCGATGGCGGCGTTGCACTCGTCCACGTCCGCGTACGCGGCGATCCGCGGATCGGTCTTCGGCACCTGCTCGTTGTTGCTCAGCCTGGTCATGCCGGCGTCGCCGGCCTTGGTGTAGATGCGCGTGAGGTGGACGGCCATGACGCACAGCCTACGGATACCGGACCTGACGATCCCGGCGCGGCCGGCGCGCGCCGGCTGGCCGGCCGGTGTGGGGCCGGGTGACGCCGGCGACCCGGCGGTCAACGACGTCGACGTCATCCGGGTGCTCGGTGAGGCCCGGCTGGCCGGCACCGTGCACGTGGTCGGGGCGAAGAACTCGGCGCTGAAGCTCATGGCGGCGGCGCTGCTCGCCCCGGGGCGCAGCGTGATCACCAACGTCCCCCGGATCACCGACATCGCCATCATGGGGGAGGTGCTGCGCCGGCTCGGCTGCGTCGTACGCTTCGCCGCCGACGACCCGGTCGACCCCATGGTGGCCCGCGGCGGGGTGGAACGGTCGCGGTCGGTGGTGATCGACGTGCCGGAGCAGCCGGGCGCGGAGGCCGACTACGACCTGGTCCGCCGGCTGCGCGCGTCGATCTGCGTGCTCGGGCCGCTGCTGGCCCGCCGGCGGTACGTGCGGGTGGCCCACCCCGGTGGGGACGCCATCGGCTCCCGCGGGCTGGACATGCACATCGCCGGGCTGGCCCGGATGGGCGCGGAGATCTCCGGCGAGCACGGCTTCGTCATCGCCGAGGCACCGGACGGGCTGCACGGCGCGGACATCCCGCTGGACTTCCCGAGCGTCGGCGCCACCGAGAACCTGGTGATGGCGGCGGTGCTGGCCCGGGGCACCACGACGATCGACAACGCGGCCCGGGAGCCGGAGATCGTCGACATCTGCACCATGCTGAACCGGATGGGCGCCCGGATCGAGGGGGCCGGCACGTCGACCCTGCACATCGCCGGGGTGCCCGAGCTGCGCCCGGTCCGGCACGCCACGGTGGGGGACCGGATCGTCGCCGGAACGTGGGCGTTCGCCGCCGCCATGACCCGCGGCGACGTGACCGTGACCGGCGTGGACCCGGCCTACCTGGAGGTCGCGCTGGACAAGCTGGTCTCGGCCGGCGGCCTGGTGGAGACCCGGGGCGGCGCCTTCCGGGTACGCATGGACGACCGGCCGAAGGCCGTCGACGTGGTCACGCTGCCCTTTCCGGGCTTCGCCACCGACCTGCTGCCGATGGCGATCGGGCTGGCCGCGGTCAGCGACGGGGCCTCGCTGATCACCGAGAACATCTTCGACGGCCGGTTCATGTTCGCCAACGAGATGATGCGGCTCGGCGCGGACATCAGGACCGACGGTCACCACGCCCTGGTCTGCGGCCACGAGCGCCTCTCCGGCGCCCCGGTACGCGCCACCGACATCCGGGCCGGCGCCGGCCTGATCATCGCCGGGCTCTGCGCCGACGGGGTCACCGAGGTCTCCCACGTGCACCACGTCGACCGCGGCTATCCGGACTTCGTGGCCGACCTGCGGGCCCTCGGCGTCGAGGTGGAACGCGGCACCGCACCGGAGGAACCCGACCTCGCCATCTGAGAGGGCCGCCTTAGCAGTCGTTCAGCCTCGCGGATTAGGGTGCTCGCAGACACTCATTTCAGCGAGGGAGAAGCAGATGGCGGGTCGACTCGCGGTCGTCGGTGCCGGGTTGATGGGCTCGGGCATCGCCCAGGTGGCGGCGCAGGCGGGCTGGCAGGTGACGCTGCGCGACCTGGACGACGCGGCCACCAAGCGGGGCGTCGACGGCATCCGGAAGTCGCTTCAGAAGTTCGCCGAGAAGGGGAAGATCGAGGAGTCCGAGGTCGAGGCGACCCTGGCCCGGATCACCCCGACCACCGAACTGGAGGCGGCGGCCGACGCGGACATCGTCGTCGAGGCGGTCTTCGAGAAGATCGAGATCAAGCACGAGGTGTTCCGGGCGCTGGACAAGATCTGCAAGTCCGACGCGGTGCTGGCCACCAACACCTCGGCCATCCCGGTCACCCAGATCGCCACCGCCACCGAGCGCCCGGAGTCGGTCGTCGGCACCCACTTCTTCTCGCCGGTGCCCATGATGAAGCTGTGCGAGCTGGTCCGCGGCTACAAGACCAGCGACGCGGCCCTGGCCACGGCGAAGGCGTTCGCCGAGGAGATCGGCAAGACCGTCGTGGTGGTCAACCGGGACATCGCCGGTTTCGTCACCACCCGGCTGATCTGCGCCCTCGCCATGGAGGCGGTCAAGCTGGTCGAGTCCGGCGTGATCTCCGCCGAGGACCTGGACACCGCCTGCAAGCTGGGCTTCGGCCACGCCATGGGCCCGCTGGCCACGGTCGACCTGACCGGCGTGGACGTGCTGCTCAACGCCAGCAAGAACATCTACACCGACACCGCCGACGAGAAGTTCTTCCCGCCGGAGCTGCTCCAGCGCATGGCCACGGCCGGCGACCTGGGCCGCAAGACCGGCCAGGGCTTCTACAGCTACTGATCCGTGGGCGTGACGCCCCCGGCCGCCCCGGTTGGGGGCGTCACGCTTTCGGCGGGGTGAGGGCCGCGCCGAGCAGGGCGAACGCGTCCGGGATGACGCTGCCCCAGTAGGCGAAGTTGTGCCGGCCGTCCGCCCAGGCGGCGCGTGCCGGGGGCTCGGGCAGCGCCCGGGACAGCGCGCGGACGTCCTTCAGGAAGTTGTCCTGCCGGCCGCACAAGAGGCCGACCGGGGTGCCGCGCAGCCGGTCCACGCCGGCGAAGACCGCGTCGCCCGGGCGGACCGCGGGGGAGAAGGCGGCCACCGCGCGCAGCCAACCGGGGTACGCCTCGGCGAGGAGCAGCGCCCCGAACCCGCCCATCGACCAGCCCCAGGCGGCGAGCCGGCTGCTGTCGAAGCCGCGCCGGGCGCACCAGGTGGGCAACTCCTCCCGGACCATCCGCTGCGGGTCGTCGTCGCCGGAGCGGCGCCAGGAGAGCCGGCCGCCGGTCGCCCCGGCCAGCGCGAAGGGCGGGGCGCCACGGCGTACCGCGTCGGTGAGGAACCGGGCCAGCCCGAACCGGCCGTAGTCGCGGGGCGTGGCCGAGGCGCCGTGCAGGACCAGGCAGACGGGCAGGCCACGGCCGTCGCCGTACCCCTCGGGCACGGCCGTCCAGAAGTCCACCTCGCGGTCGCGGGCCCCGGACCGGATGCGGATCAGGCGCTCGTCCCCGGCCGGCGCGTCGGGCACGGCGGGCGCCGGCCCGGGCCGGGGCTCAGCCAGTTGCCGGGCGGCGAGCCCGCCGACCACCGCGGCGCCGGCCACGCCGGCCGCGGCGCCCAGCAGGGTGCGCCGGGTCAGGAGGTGAGCCATGCCCGCGAGTGTGCCACCCGCGGTGGGTGCCGTCAGCCGTCGCGCTTCGTGGTCCAGCGGAAGGTCGTCAGGCAGAGCACCAGGCCGATCACGCACCAGAGGCCGAGGACGAGGGCGACGCGGCCCAGCTCGAACGAGCCGGCCGGTTCCTGCGCCCCGAAGCTGTCCGGCAGGAAGACCGACCGCAGGCCCTGGCACATCCACTTGAGCGGGAAGAGCGCGGCGACCTGCTGCATCCAGCTCGGCAGGCTGGTGAAGACGAAGAACACGCCGGAGATGAACTGGAGGACCAGGGCGACGGGGGTGACCACCGCCGAGCCGCTGCGGGCCGTGCGGGCGAGGGACGAGATGGCGATGCCGCAGAGGGTGCAGGCGGTGACGCCGAGGACGGCGACCCAGCCGAAGGTGGCCCACTTGGCGGCGGTCGCCGGCAGCTTCAGGTCGAACAGCGCCACCGACACGGCGAGCAGCAGCGCCGTCTCGGCGATGCCGATGGCCACCACCATGAGCACCTTGCCGGCGAACCAGACCCACTTCGGCATCGGGGTGCCCCGGTAGCGCTTGAGCACGCCCCGGTCCCGCTCGATCGGGATCCAGATGCCGAGGTTCTGGAAGCTCACCGTCATGAGACCGGTCGCGATCATGCCGGTGATGAAGTACTGCGTGTAGCTGACGCCGGGGACGATCTCGTCGTTGAAGATCGCCGCGAAGATCAGGATCATGATGACCGGGAAGCCCATCGTGAAGACGACGGACTCCCGGGAACGCAGGAACTGGGTGATCTCCAGCCGGCCCTGCCGCAGGGCGAGCGCGGCCCCGCCCCGCCGGCGACCGGGGGCGGCGGCGACCGGGGCGGCCGGCTTCGTGGTGGTCGTCATCAGTGTCCGATCATCCGCAGGTAGACGTCTTCCAGGGTCGGCCGGGTCACGGTGAGGCCGGGGACCTCGCCGCCGAAGCGCGCGGCCAGCTCCGCCACCAGCGCCGTCGGCGTCGCGGTCTCCGCCGTCTCCGGCGCCCCGTCCCGGGTACGCCAGGAGACCGTCGCCAGCGCCTCCTGCCGGTTGCCCAGCCGGTTCGGCGGGGCCACCTCGACCACCCGGCCCGCGGCGATCACGCCGACCCGGTCGGCCAGGGCCTCGGCCTCGTCGAGGTAGTGGGTGGTGAGCACGATCGTGGTGCCGGCGGCCGAGAGGTCGCGGATCAGCTCCCAGAATTCGCGCCGGGCCTCCGGGTCGAAGCCCGTGGTGGGCTCGTCGAGGAAGAGCAGCTCGGGGCGGCCCACGATGCCCAGCGCCACGTCCAGCCGGCGCTTCTGCCCGCCGGAGAGGGTGTGCGTGCGCGCCCGGGCCTTGGCGCCCAGCCCGACCCGCTCGACCACCTTGTCCGGGTCGTCGGCGTCGGGGTAGAAGCCGGCGAAGTGCCGCACCACCTCGGCCACGGTCAGCTCGTCGAACTCGCCGGTGCCCTGGAGCACGATGCCGACGCGGGACCGCCAGCCCGCGTCCGGGTGGGCCGGGTCGGCGCCCAGCACGCGGACCTCGCCCGCATCGCGCCGCCGGTAGCCCTCCAGGATCTCCACCGTGGTGGTCTTGCCCGCGCCGTTCGGGCCGAGCAGGGCGAACACCTCGCCGCGGTGGACGTCGAGGTCCACCCCCGCCACCGCGACGGTGTCGCCGTACGCCTTGCGCAGTCCCCGTACGGAGATCGCGAGCTCGTCATCCATGACGTCCAGTGTGCGACTCCGGCGGGCCGGCCGGCGGCCCGGGGTGTGGTGGTGTCGGCCATGTCGCGCCGCTCCTGCCCGTCGGTCCGCTCCATGGACCTGTGTGGTTTTCCACAGCCCGTTTTACTGAACGGTAACTTAAACTCCGGCCATGGACGAGAAGGCTCCTTCGGGGCGGCTGCCCGAGCGTGACCGGCCCTGGGTGATGCGCACCTACGCCGGGCACTCCTCCGCCACGGCCACCAACGCGCTCTTCCGCCGCAACCTGGCGAAGGGGCAGACCGGTCTCTCGGTCGCCTTCGACCTGCCCACCCAGACCGGCTACGACCCGGACCACGAGCTGGCCGCCGGCGAGGTGGGCCGGGTGGGCGTGCCGGTGGCGCACCTCGGTGACATGCGGGCCCTCTTCGACGGCATCCCGCTCGCCGAGATGAACACCTCGATGACCATCAACGCGCCGGCCATGTGGCTGCTCGGCCTCTACGGCACGGTCGCCGCCGAGCAGGGCGCCGAGCTGGCCCGCTGCGCCGGCACCACGCAGAACGACATCATCAAGGAGTACCTGTCCCGCGGGACGTACATCTTCCCGCCGGCGGCGTCGCTGCGGCTGACCGCCGACATCATCGCGTACACGCTGCGCGAGATGCCGAAGTGGAACCCGGTCAACATCTGCTCGTACCACCTCCAGGAGGCCGGCGCGACGCCGGTGCAGGAGGTCGGCTTCGCCCTGGCCACCGCGGTCGCCGTGCTCGACCAGGTACGCGACTCCGGTCAGGTGCCC
>NZ_VSEZ01000036.1:0-7703 GCF_008085935.1 Micromonospora sp. AP08 | reverse complement strand
CCACGTCGGTGTGCCCGGCGGCGGCCACCAGCGCGTCGACCGCCGCGGCGGGAAGGGGGGCCCGGCCCAGGTTGGTGTGCAGCACGACGCCGGTGGCGTTGAGCACCGCCCGCGGGGTCGGCGCGGGCAGGTCGGCCAGCGCGGCGTCGCGTACCTGCTCGGGGGTCAACTCGCCGGCGCGGGCCCGTTGCTGGGCCCGGACGATCGCGGCCTTGACCCGCTCGCGCCCGAGCGTGCCGGCCGCGGCGGCCAGCGCCGGGTCGGCGAGCAGCGCGTCGGTACGGGGCACCCGCCGCCGCGGGTCGACGTCACGCATCGGGTCTCCCAGGGCTTGGCGGAGACGGACGGGAATCGAACCCGCCTGGCCCGGGTCCCGGACCACACCGGTTTTGAAGACCGGGAGGGGCACCAGCCGCCTGAACGCCTCCACCCAGCACCTAACCACATGTGATCTCCGGCCGCCCGACGAGGGCCGGACCGGCACCGGATCAGGGACCGGGCGTCTGGAAGTGGGGTCGTGGCTCGCCCGGTGCGGTGGGCAGGCGGGTGATCGGCGGGAGGACCAGCGCGACGAAGGCGAGGATGCCGATCACCGTGAAGGGCAGCGTGTAGCTCTTGCCGCTGGCGTCGTAGAGCAGCGCCGTGAGCAGCGGACCCACCACTCCCCCGATGCTCCAGGCCACGATCATCGCCCCGTAGATGGCGCCGGCGTTCGGCGTGCCGAAGTAGTCGGCGGCGGTCGCCGGCATGGTGCCGAAGCCGCCGCCGTACGCGAGGTAGACCAGGGCGGCGAGGGCCGCGAAGAGCCAGAACGCGGAGGCGTGCGGCAGGATCAGGAAGCAGACGCCCTGCAGGGCGAGCATGCCGATGAACGCCGGCATCCGGCCGATCCGGTCCGACAGCCACGCCCAGGCCACCCGTCCGCCGCCGTTGAACAGGCCGAGGACGCCGACCAGTCCGGCGGCGGTCGCGGCGCCGACCCCGGCGACCGCCTGCGCGGCGTCGGCGGCCTGGGAGATCAGCGCGATGCCGCAGGTCACGTTGAGCGCGAGGATCAGCGTGAGCAGGTACCACTGCCGGGTGCGCAGCGCCTCGCCGAAGGTGTAGACGCGGGTGCCGGCGACGGCCCGGCCGCCGACCGCGGGCGTGAAGCCCGGCACCTGGTAGCCGGCCGGCGGGTCGCGGAAGAAGGACGCGCCCAGCAGCACCGCGACCAGGTAGGCGATGCCCAGCGGCAGGAAGACGCTGGTCTTGTGGTCGGTGCCGGCCAGCAGCGCCTTCGCCACCGGCGCGGTGATCACCGCGCCGAAGCCGAAGCCGGCGACGGCGATGCCGGTGATCAGCCCGCGCTTGTCCGGGAACCACTTGCTGAGCATGGCGATCGGCGTGATGTACGCGGCCCCCAGCCCGATGCCGCCCAGCACCCCGTAGGTGAGCAGCAGCAGCCACAGCTGGTCGCTCGACGACACCAGCGACGCGAGCATGGTCCCGACGGCGTAGAGGATGCCGCCGCCCAGCGCCACCGGCCGTGGCCCGCGCCGGTCCTGGATGCGCCCGCCCACCAGGCTGCCGATGAAGATGGTCCCGATGGCCACCTCGAACGGCAGCACCACCTCGGCCTTGCTCCAGCCGAACTCGGCCTGGAGCGGCTTGTTGAACACGCTCCACGCGTAGACGGCGCCCAGCGCGAGCTGGACGAGCACGGCCGCGATCACGAGGCCCCATCGGCCCCGTGTCGGTGGTGGATTCCCCCGCGAACGAGCGGCTGTTGTGGCCATGAGCGGTACCCCCGTATCGGCTCATGGGCCGGCGCCTGTCCTGCCTATCCCCCGTTCGGGCCGGCGCCCGGCCCGCTGATGTGTGTTTGCTGGTCTGCCCGCCGCTGCGCGCGTTCCCGCTGCGGCACGACGGTGTACTTCGGGTCCTTCGCCGAGGTGACTCCGCCGTGGAAGATGCCGAACCGGGTGCAGACCGAGGCGGCGAGCAGCGCGCCGCCGGAGAGCCCGGAGAGCAACCGGCTGCGGCGACCCACCAGCGCGCCGAGCACCCCGGCGGCGGTGAGCGCCCGCCCGGCGCGCAGCAGCTTCCCGGCCGTGCCGGTCGCGTAGGGCTCGCTGAGCAGGCCCATGCGGGTCTCCACCCGGTGCGCGCCCCACAGCTCCAGGGCCGCGCCGGCCACCGCGAGCCGCCGCGCCGGCCCGGCCTGCCCGGTGGGCGCGGCCAGCAGCCCGACGCCGGCCCCGCTGGCCAGCGCGCTGCCCGCGAAGATGACCGGCAGTTCCGGGTACGCCTCGTGCCACGACGGCACCGCCGTGTCGGCGAGCAGCACCCCGGTGTACGTGGCCAGGGCGGGCGCGGTGACCGCGGCAACCAGACCGGCGGCGTTGCCGGTCGGCGGCAGCAGCCTCCGGCCGAGCCCGAGCAGCCCGCGCTCCGGCAGCCAGGGCGCGGCCTCGGCGACCGCCGCCACACCGGCGGCCGGCCCGAAGGCGGTGAGGATCCAGGTGCCCACGGACATCGGGGAGGTCAGCTTCGCCACCCGCAGCATGTGGTGGAACCGGCTGGGCTTGCCCAGGTCGCTGACGAGGAAGTACGCGCTGGCGCTGACCGCCGCCAGCGACGTGACCCGGCCGGCACGGCGCAGCGCCGGCCGCCGGGTGAGCTGCCCGCCGGCGGCCAGCAGCGACGACCCGGCCGCGAGACCGCCGGTGAACAGGTACGCGGCGATGTCCCACTTCCACACCGGCGCCTTGAGGATCGGCCGCCCGTAGTAGGAGGTGAACGTCGCCGGTGGCACATTGAGCTGCTCGCCGCCCCGGCCGCCGCGCCGGCGCGGTCGCCCGGCCGGCTCGACATCGCGCGGCGGATACGGGGCGAGGCCGGCCTCCCGGGCCCCGGCGTCGGTCCGGGCCGGGCCGGGGTCGAAGGCGGTAGCCCGGCTGCCGCGCTCCCGGTGCGGGCCCTCGACGGCGAGCCGGTCACGGAAGCGGCGGAACAGGTCGCCCACCGGGCGGTCCGGACTCACGATGAACCTCCGACGAACGCGGCGACGGCCGCCGCCGTCATGGCCAGGGCGGCCAGCCCGGCCCGCTTCCACATCTTCGGCAGGTCCCGGGTGGTGACCACCGGATCCGGCGGCAGGCCGTAGACCTCCGGCTCGTCGAGGAGCAGGAAGAACGCGCCGTCGCCGCCGACGCCGTCGGTCGGGTCGTGGCCGTAGAGGCGGGCCTCCGGCACACCGCGGTCGTGCAGCTGCGCCACCCGCTGGGCGGCGCGTTCCCGCAGCTCGTCCAGGGGCCCGAACTGGATCGACTCGGTCGGGCAGGCCTGTGCGCAGGCCGGCGTCTTCCCGGCGCCGAGCCGGTCGTAGCAGAGCGTGCACTTCCACGCGCGCCCGTCGCCCTTGCGCTGGTCGATCACGCCGTACGGGCAGGCGGAGATGCAGTAGCCGCAGCCGTTGCAGATGTCCTCCTGCACCACGACCGTGCCGAACTCGGTGCGGAACAGCGACCCGGTGGGGCAGACGTCCAGGCAGGCGGCGTGGGTGCAGTGCTTGCAGACGTTCGACATCATCAGCCAGCGGAAGTCGGTGCGCGTCTCGGCGCCGGTGGACCTGCCGGGCGGCTGGGCGCCGGGCATGCCGAGGAACTCCGGCCCGGCGGCCATCCGCGCGGCGGCCTCCGGCTGACCGGGTGGCAGGCCGGGGTCGGTGCCGGTGTCCTGCGCCGTGCCGGCGGCGGCCGCCGCGCTGGCCGGGCTGACCGCCTCCCCGACCGGCTCGCCCGCGAACGGCGGGGTGCGGTGCCCGGCCGGGCGGGGCTGCTCGATGAAGGCGACGTGCCGCCACGAGTTGGCGGTCAACGCGCCGGTGTTGTCGTACGACATGCCGAGCAGGTCGAAGCCGGAGGCGGGAACGTCGTTCCACTCCTTGCAGGCCACCTCGCACGCCTTGCAGCCGATGCAGACGCTCGTGTCGGTGAAGAAGCCCACCCGGGGCTCGCCATCGGTCCAGCCGGCGTCCGGCGCGGGGTCGAGCGGTCCGTAGAGGCTGTTGCCCTCCAGCAGGCTCATCCGTGGCTCCCGTCCGCGCCGGCCTCCGTGGTGATGATCGGGCTGCGGTGCTCCGGGGTCAGCCCCGCGCGCCGCTGGTAGTCGGCCACCAGGTCGAGCAGGGCCGCACCGGTGGGCCGACGGCCGGGACGGACGTCGCAGGTGCCCACCTTGCTCTCCTGGATGAGCACGTTCGGATCCAGCGTGATCCCGAAGAGGTCGTTGACCGAGTCGCCGGTGACCAGGCCCTCGCGGCCGAAGTGATACGGCAGCCACACCTGGTGGATCACCCGGCCCTCCACCCGCAGCGGGGTGAGCCGGTCGGTGACCAGCACCTTGGCCTCGATCGCCGCCCGGCCCGTGACCAGGTGCGCCCATCCGAGGTGGGCCAGCCCGACCTCGGCGGCCAGCTCCGGCGAGACCTCCACGAACATCTCCGGCTGCAACTCCGACAGCGGCCGGACGAAGCGGCTCATGCCGCCGGCGGTGTGGTGCTCGGTGAGCCGGCTGACCGTGAAGACGTACGGGAACACCTCGCTGTGCTGCTCCGGCGGGCTCGGGTTCATCCGGTTCACCGGGGTCTCGTACACCTTGCGGACCGGGTTCGCCTGCTGGCCGTACATCGGGTTGCGCAGCGGCGACTCGACGGGCTCGTAGTGCGTCGGCAGCGGCCCGTCGATGACGCCGGCGGGCGCGAAGAGCCAGCCCTTCCCGTCGCCCTGCATGATGAAGGCGTCGTCGCCGGCGATCCCCTCGGTGCCGGTCGCGCTCTCGGGCGGCCGGTACGTCGGCGCCTTCGTCTTCTCGAAGTCCGGCACGTCGTAGCCGGTCCACTCGCCCTTGTCCGGGTCCCACCAGACGTACTTCTTGCGCTCGCTCCACGGCCGGCCGTCCGGGTCGGCGGAGGCGCGGTTGTAGAGGGTGCGCCGGTTCGCCGGCCAGGCCCAGCCCCACTCAGCGGCCACCCAGTCCTGCTCGTGCCGTGACTTGCGGCGGGCGGCCTGGTTGACGCCGTCGGCGTAGACGCCGGAGTAGATCCAGCAGCCGACCGCGGTGGAGCCGTCGGCCCTGGCCTCCGGGAACCCGCTCAGGGGGCGGCCGGTGGCCACCTCGTAGCCGTTGATCTCCTTGAGCACCGCCTCGGCGCTCGGCTCGGCCTGCGGGCCGTGCGTCGGGTAGTCCCAGGCCAGGTCGAGCAGGGCCCGGTCGCGGGGCTTGGTGGAGCCGGCCAGCTTCTCCCGCAGCACCCGGCCGAGGTGGTAGAAGAACCACAGCTCCGAGCGGCAGTCGTCGGGCGCGTCGACGGCCTTCTCCCGCCACTGGAGCAGGCGCTGGGTCTGGGTGAAGGTGCCCTCCTTCTCCACGTGGGAGGCAGCGGGCAGGAAGAACACCTCGGTGCGGCACTCCTCCGGCACGATCTCGCCGGTCTCCACCTCCGGGCTGTTCCGCCAGAAGGTGGCGCTCTCGATCATGAACAGGTCGCGGACGACCAGCCAGTCCAGGTTGGCCATGCCGAGGCGCTGGGCCTTGCCGTGCGCCGAGCCGACCGCCGGGTTCTGGCCGAGCAGGAAGTAGCCCTTCACCTTGCCGTCGATCATGTTCAGCACCTGCTGGTACGTCCCGTGGTCGCCGGTCATCCGGGGCAGGTAGCCGTAGCAGAAGTCGTTCTCCGGCGTCGCCGCGTCGCCCCAGTACGCCTTGAGCAGGCTCGCCGCGAAGGCGTCGGCGTTGCCCCAGAAGCCCTTCTGGCCCGGGTGGCGGATGGCGTCCACCCAGTCGCGGTAGGTCGGGTGCTGGGCGTGGTGCGGCATCGGCAGGTAGCCCGGCAGCAGGTTGAACAGCGTGGGGATGTCGGTCGAGCCCTGGATGCTGGCGTGCCCGCGCAGCGCCAGGATGCCACCGCCCGGGCGGCCCATGTTCCCCAGCAGCAGCTGGATGATGGCCCCGGTGCGGATGTACTGCACGCCGACGCTGTGCTGGGTCCAGCCCACCGAGTAGACCAGCGCGCCGGTGCGCTCCCGGCCGGAGTTCTCCGTCCAGGCCCGGGCCAGCTCCAGGAACTTCTCCTGCGGGATCCCGCACACCCGTTCGACCATTTCCGGCGTGTAGCGGGCGAAGTGCCGCTTGAGGATCTGGTAGACGCAGCGGGGATCCTGCAGGGTCTCGTCCCGCGTGGTCTGACCGGGCACCGGCATGCCGTGCGACTCGTGCCGCAGCGCGGCCGCGGTCTCCCGCTCCATGCCGGTGTCCGCGGCCCCGCCGCGGCGCTCCTGCCCCACGTACTGCCAGCTCCTCTGGTCGTACGCCCGGGTCTCGGGATTAAAGCCGGAGAAGAGGCCGTCGAGGTCCTCGGTGTCGCGGAAGTCGTCGCTGACGATCGTGGCCGCGTTGGTGTAGGCCAGCACGTACTCCCGGAAGTCCAGCTCGTTCTCCAGGATGTACCGCACCACGCCGCCGAGCAGCGCGATGTCGGTGCCCGCCCGGATGGGCAGGTACGTGTCGGCGAGCGCGCTGGTCCGGGTGAACCGGGGATCCACGTGGAAGACCTTGGCGCCCCGCTTCTTGGCCTCCATCACCCACTGGAAGCCCACCGGGTGGGCCTCGGCCATGTTGGAGCCCTGGATGACGATGACGTCAGAGTTGATCAGCGCCTGCTGGAAGTCCGTCGCGCCGCCGCGACCGAAGCTGGTCCCCAGACCGGGGACGGTGGCGGAGTGTCAAATACGGGCCTGGTTCTCGATCTGGAGCGCCCCCATCGCCGTGAACAGCTTCTTGATGAGGTAGTTCTCCTCGTTGTCCAGCGTCGCCCCGCCCAGGCTGGAGATGCCCAGCGTCCGGTTGAGCGGGCGGCCCTGGTCGTCCACGTCCTCCCAGGTCTCGTCGCGGGCGGCGAGGATCCGGTCGGCGATCATGTCGAGCGCGACGTCGAGGTCCAGGTCCTCCCACTCCGTGCCGTACGGCCGGCGGTAGCGGACCTTGGTCTGCCGCAGCGGGCTCGTCACCAGGCTCTTGCTGGCCGAGCCCTTCGGGCAGAGCCGGCCGCGGGAGATCGGGCTGTCCGGGTCGCCCTCGATCTGGGTGACCTGCCCGTCCTTCACGAACACCCGCTGCCCGCAGCCCACCGCGCAGTAGGGGCAGACCGACCGGGCCATGCTGTCGGCGGTCTCGGTGCGCGCGGTCAGCGCCGCCGAGCGGGCCGACTGCGCGGCGGCGCCCCGGCCCAGCGGGTCGGTGCCGGTGAGCTGCCGGTAGACCGGCCAACCCTGGATGAAGGTCTTCAGACCCATCGCGGCGCACCTCCTCCCGGCGTGGCCGGTAGCTGACCTTTTGAACATTAGGCCAGCCGCATGGTGCCCGCGACCCGAGGCGCGAAACAGCCCGCCCCGGCCGGTGGGGGCTCACGGCCCGGGGCGCGAAAACAGCGGCGCCCCGGCCGGATGGCCGAGGCGCCGCTGGGCGTCGGTGTGCAGGTCGCCTCTCGGCGAGTGGCGCGACGCGGCTCCAGCCGGACGGTATTCCGCGAAGGCAATTTAGGTGAGGCCCGGGGACACTGGACACACCGACGCTCTGCACAACGGTACTGGGTCGCCCGTTCTTCCGCGCGGTCTCGGTGACTGCGGTCACGGGGACGCCGCTGGCCGGCACCCGTGTTC
>NZ_VSEZ01000035.1:0-10022 GCF_008085935.1 Micromonospora sp. AP08 | reverse complement strand
AACGCCGCGCCGAGGCGTGCTGGTGATGGGCCAACTCGTGGGCGTGCCGCTCGCCCAGCAGGTCGGTGCGGCCCGTCGTGCCGAACAGCAGCGACCCACCGGTGAACACCCCCGCCGGCCGCCACCCGCCGTCGGTGGCCTCGTCGAGCACGTAGGACAGGTGGTGGAAGGTGTGACCGGGCGTGCCGATCACCCGCAGCCGCACCCCGTCCGACACGGCCACCTGGTCGCCGTCGCAGACCGGCACACGGTCGAAGCCCACCTCGTCCGCCGCCGCCACCAGGTACCGGGCGCCGGTCACCCGGGCCAGCTCCAAACCGCCCGAGACGTAGTCGTTGTGGACATGCGTCTCCACCACATGCGTGACCCGAACGCCCTTCTCCCCCGCCAGGTACATGATCCGGTCGATGTCGCGCTGGGGGTCGACCACGATCGCCACCTGCCCGTCCGAGGCCAGATAGCTGCGGTCACCCAGCGACGACGTCGCGATCACCGAGACCTCGACTGCCATATGCCCTGCTCCTTCCATGCGTTGCAAACCTATATACCCCCGGGGGTATGTGGAAAAGACACTGCGGCCCTGCTCTTCAGCGACCGCCACTCACGCCGCAGCGACGCGGCGCGAGTGGCGCCACACCTGTCTCAGGCGAGGGCGAGGAAGAGCTTCTCCAACTCCTCCTCGGTCATCTCCGGCTCCTCGCCACGAACACGCGCGGCCCCGCAGTGCCGCATACCCGATGCGATGATCTTGTAGCCCGCGCGGTCGATCGCCTTCGACACGGCAGCGAGCTGGGTCAGCGCCTCGCGGCAGTCCGCACCGCTCTCCATCATCTCGATGACCGCGTTGAGCTGCCCACGGGCCCGCTTGAGCCGCGTCAGCGCATCCGACGTCATCTCCGGTCGAAGCCTCATGACACCTCCTGACACCAGGATACCCCCCTGGGTACCCAGCCCTTAGGGGCATACCCCCATGGGTATCGTCAACCCCGCCGGCCGAAGGCACATTCCCCGTTGCACGCCCGTCGCCGCCTGCCCGACCCCTGCTCGCCGCCCTCGGTGACGTCGCTCACTCTCAGGGAGCTCAGGAGGATTCCGCGTGCCGTCCGGCCAGGTGCGCCCGAGCACGCCCGTGCTCCTCGGCGTCGATCTCGCCCAGCGCGAACCGGCGGTCGAGGATCTCCTGCGGCGTCTCCCGCACCTGCCGGCCGTGGTCGGCGGGACGTTGGACGAGCCTGGCCACCGCCCAGACGATCACGGCGATGAGGGCGATCCACACCACCGGCATGAGTGTCATCCAGATCCAGCCGGAGCCGTATCCGTACATCATCGTGTCACCTCCGCCAGGTGGGCACCTCTCCGTAGAGCGTCACTCGCCGCAGGTGCTCCGGCCAGAGACTTACGGCCCCTCCCGTCGGACCCTCCGACAGCGGGCGGGGCGCCCACCGTCCGCGGTGGGAGGATGACCACCGTCCACCATGCCGTGCCACGGGTCGGGCGGTTGCTGTGCGGCAAGTTTTGCCTGCTCCGGGCGGGGGTAGCGGTCCCGTCAGTCAGGGACATCTGACATCGAACAGACGGGGACGATCCGGTGGACGAGATGACCGCACGCCTGGATCTTCCAGTCGGGGCAGACGCCCTCGCCGCCGCCCGCCAGGTCGTGCACTCGGCCCTGGTCGCATGGGGGTTCGAGCACCTCGAGGACGTGGCGGACGCGGTGCTGGTCGCCGACGAACTGGTCGCCAACGCGGTGCGCCACGGCGGCGGCTGCCTGAGCCTGCACCTCCACGCCCACGGCGACGAGGTCACCGTCTGCGCGGTGGACGGCTCGGCGGTCGTTCCGCGTCAGCGCGAGCCCGATAACGACGGCGGCCGCGGTCTGAGGATCATCGAGGCCCTCAGCCAGGCGTGGGGAGTCGAGGACCTGCCCGACGGCGGCAAACGGGTGTGGGTCCGCCTCGTCGGGTCGAGGTAGCGGGCATTTCCCGTCCGCGGCGCTTTCCTCCTCCGTCCTGCCTTCCTACTGTGAGGAACCACCGCCCCTCGAAGATCGCGAGTGTCGCATGAGCAGACGCGTCTACCGCAACGCCGCCATCCACACGGGAGACAGTGGCAACCCGCTGGCCACGGCCCTGGCCGTGGACGGCGACCACCTGCTGGCCGTCGGCGGAGAGGCGGAGGTACGTGAGGCGGCGGGCTGGGGCGCGGAGCTCATCGACCTGGACGGCGCCGCCGTGCTTCCCGGGCTCTACGACGCCCACATCCACACCGCGCAGTACGCGCAGAGCCTGGGCGCCGTGGACCTGCGCGGCGTACGCGGCCTGGACGAGGCCCTGTCGACGGTGGCCGCGCACGCGGCACGGCTGCGGCCGGGCGCCTGGCTGTTCGGCGGCCGGTGGAACAGCAACGCCTGGGATCCACCGGCGCAGCCGGACCGGTACGCGCTGGACAAGGTCTGCCCCGAGCTGCCGGTGGCGCTGCCCAGCGTGGACGGCCACACGGTGTGGGCCAACTCGGCGGCGCTGCGGCTGGCCGGGATCGACGCGAGCACCCCCGACCCGGTGGGCGGCGAGATCGTCCGGGACGCCGGCGGCGAGCCGACCGGCATCCTCCGCGAAACGGCCTCGGACCCGCTGCGCGACCTGATGGTCTCCCCCGACCTGCGCGAGCTGCTGAAGGCCGGGCAGGAGGAACTGCTCGCGCTCGGCCTCACCAGCGTGCACGACATCGACGGCGAGGACTGCCGGGCCGCCTACCTGGCCCTGCGCGACGCCGGCGAGCTCAAGCTGCGCGTCCACAAGGCGATCCCCATGGGTCACCTGGAGGCGGCCATCGCCGAAGGCCGCCGGACCGGGCAGGGCGACGACTGGTTCCGCACCGGGCCCGTGAAGATCTTCAGCGACGGAGCGCTGGGCTCGCACACCTGCCACATGAGCCGTTCCTTCGCCGGCGAGCAGGGCAACGTGGGCATCGCGGTCACCCCGTACGAGGACCTGGTCAGGCTGTTCGCCCGGGCCGCGGGGGCCGGCATCGCGGTGGCGACCCACGCCATCGGCGACCGCGCCAACCACCTGGTCATCGACGCCTACGAGGCGGTCGGGCGTACGCCGGGGCTGCGGCACCGCATCGAGCACGCGCAGCACCTGCGGCCCGCCGACCTGGCCCGGATGGCCGACCTGGGCATCGCCGCCTCGATGCAGCCCGTGCACTGCACCAGCGACATCGATCTCGTCGACTCCCTGCTGGCCGGCCACGACCTGGCCTCCTACGCCTGGCGCGGGATGCTGGACGCCGGCGTGCTGCTGGCGTTCGGCTCCGACGCCCCCGTCGAGAGTCCCGACCCCTTCGCCGCGCTGTACGCCGCGGTGACCCGTGCCCGTCCCGACGGCACCCCCGTCGGCGGCTGGCAGCCGGAGCAGCGGCTGAGCATGGCCGAGGCCGTCAGCGCCCACACCCTCGGCGCCGCCCGCGCCGCCGGTGAGGACGGCCGCAAGGGCGTCCTCGCGCCCGGCAAGCTCGCCGACTTCATCGCGGTGGACACCGACCCCTACCGCGAATCGCCGGACGCCGTGCTGCGTACCAGGGTCATGACGACCGTCGTCGGCGGCGAGATCCGCTGGCAACGGACCTAGCGCGCCCGGTCAGCGGCCCAGGGCCAGGTCCGCCACCTCGGCGGCGCACCCCCAGGACAGGGTGACCCCCGCCCCGCCGTGGCCGTACGCGTGCACGAGCCGGCTGCCGCGCGGGCCCGCCGGGTCCGGGTCCACCTCGACCCGCGGGCCGCCGTGCCGCGCGGGCCGCAGCCCGATCCGCTCGCCGAGCACCGGCGCGCCGGCCAGCTCCGGCACCAGCGCCACGCAGCGGGCCCGGATCGCCGCCGCCGTGTCCGGGTCGGGCCGGGTGTGCCCCACCCCCGGCTCGTACGTGCCGCCGAGCACCACGTCGTGCCGGCGGGGGTGCACGTACGTGATCCCGGCCGGGTCGTCCTCGTCGCGCACCGACACGGTCAGGCCCGGGTTCGCCGCCAGCACCACGTGCCCGCGTGCCGGGTGCACGGCCGGGTCGGCGGCGAGCCGGCCGGCGGCCAGGCCCGTGGCGTTGACGACGGTCGGGGCGAGGTCGAAGGCGTCCGCGAGCCGCCGCACCGGGTGGCGCAGCACCTGCCCGCCGCCGGCCTCCAGCCGCCGCCGCAGCCAGGCCAGGTACGGCGTCATCTCCACCGTCGGCGCGGTGAACCTCAGCACCGTCGTGTACGGGGGCGCCAGCGGCTCGGCCACCAGGCTCCCGCACGCCTCCGCCCACCACGGCGGGCCGTCGTACGGACGGCGCAGCAGCATCCGGGTCGGCCGGTCGACCACCCCCGGCACACCGTCCGCCGCCTGGCGGCCCAGCTCCGTGTGGGTCTCCCGCGCCCAGCGCAGCACCCGCGGGTCCTGGTCGGTGTGGCTCGGGTACCAGACCGCCGCGGCCACCGTGGACACCGTGTCCGCCGGGTCATGGGCGGTCAGCACGGTCACCCGCGCGCCCCGCCGCTGGAGCGTGAGGGCCGCCGTCATCCCGACGATCCCACCGCCGACCACCACCACGTCCGGCCCTGCCGTCGTCGTCCGCACGCGTGCCAGTGTCCGACGCGCTTCCTTCTCCAGACAAGATCGCGGGCCGGCAGCAGGTGGACAGGCCCGCGTACCCCAGCGTCTTTTCCATGCCCCGGCTGTCTGTCACCGTGCGCTGGCGGACGGACAGCGATCTTGGTGCGGTCAGTCGAGCACCTGCACGGTGTCGCCCACGCTGACGGTCGGACCCTCGCCCGGCTCGGCCCGCACCGTCAGCTGGAGACCGAAGAGCAGCTTCTGGCCGACCTTCCGCCGCGCGGCGAGCATCCACAGCGGCTCCCGCCCCCGCTCCCCGGTCTCCTGGTCGATCGTTGCGACCAGACAGCGACCACACTCGCCCACGGCGTGGAACACGGCCCCGCCGATCCTGATCCGCCGGCCGACCCACTCGCCCTCGGCCCACGGCGCGGCACCGCTGACCACCACGTTGGGGCGGAACCGGTCCATCGGCAACGGCCCCTCGGCGCTGCCCGACTCCAGCAGCCAGCCGTTGAACGCGTCCAGCGATGCGGTGTTGGCCAGCAGCAGCGGGCTGCCGTCGGCGAAGTTCAGTTCGGCGCCGGAGCCGGCCGGAACCGGCCAGGGAACGCGGTTGCCGGTGGGGTCACCGAGCCAGACCAGCCGGGCGGCGCGCCCCAACAGCCGGTGGAGCCAGTCGTCGGCCTCGGGGCCGGCGGCGCGTACCGGTGCGGGCGGCCGGCTCCGGAACACCCGCGCCTGGAGCTCCTCGCCGCCCGTCGGTTCGGCCAGGTCCAGCGGGGCAAACCCGGGCGCGGCCAGGGTCAGCCCGCCCGGCCGGGACACCGCCCGCACCGTCACCAGCTCCCGGTGCTCGCGCTGGGTCAGGCCGAGGCCCTGCTCGTCCACGATGAGCCAGCGCCGGTCGCCGTCCAGGCCCCACGGCTCGACGCGCGCCGTGTCGCGGTCGGTCCGGCGGCACCCCTTCACGGGGTACGTGTGAATCGACGCGACTCGCATCCCGCCAGGATCACACGACCCGACCGCGGACGGAAGCGGGCCTTCTGCCGACCAGGGGCCGGCACATCACAGGCTGTCGAGGCTGACCTCGTGCATCGTCCCGTCCGGTCCCATCCGGAACAGTCGCGGTGGGCCCATGAGCCGTCGTGCCTCCGCGTACTCGGCCTCCCGCGCAGCCTGTTCCGCACCGGTCGGGTCGGTCACGCGGAAGCCGTGCAGGTGAACAGCTTCCGTGTCGACATCGGCCGGGTCGGGACAGCCCTCGATGGCGAAGCCGAACAAGGCACGCAGGGCCTCCTCACCCAGATCGAGAGGATGGAACGGCAACGGGTACGGCCCCTGGCTGGGCCAGCCCGGTACCGGCGCGACCGGGTGCTCCCCCGCCCAGTACGGCAGCTCGAAGTCGTACGGCTCGCCGATGTTCTCCTGGATGCCGCCGTCCGGCGACAGGCTCAGCGACCTGACGAGCTCGCCGTCCTCCCAGACCGCGAAACACAGCCAGTCCACGACCGAGTGCATCCCGTGCATGACGATCCGCCGGCCCGCTCCCGCCCGCCGCAGGTGTTCCGGCAGCTCGGACGGCCGGTCGAGCACCAGCCGCCGGTCGCAGCACAGCTCCACCCCGGCCAGCTTCGTGGCGTACGTGATGTCGTCCGGCGGGTAGACGTCCTGGAACAGCGAGCCGTCGTCGACGGCCTCCACGACGTAGCCCGGGTGGACCTGACGTACCAGCGCCTCGGTCTCGGACCGCTCCGAGCGCGACGCGCCGAGCAAGGCGGGACGGATGTCGCCATCGGCGTACGCCAGCAGGGCCGTCTTCGCGCCCACGTCGCACCTCCCGGTCCTCGGCTGCGGACAAGCGCCCGCACACTACCGGCCAGCCGGCGGGTGCGTCCGACCGCTCGCCGGTCAGACGACCCGGTCGAGGAACTGACGGACGAACTCGATCATGTCGCCGCGGGTGAACTCCAGCTCGCCGTGGTCGCCATCGGCGGTCGATGCCGCGCAGGCCGAGGTGCAGCGCCAGGTGCCCGCCGGCGGAGTCGCCGGCCACGATGAACAGCGCCCCGTGCATCCAGAGGACCACCGCCCCGGGCGGACAGGCTGTGTCGTCCCGCGATCCGCAGACTCTTCGACTGGCCGCTCCGGTGGCCGTGGACAAAGCTGGATCGGACGGGGACAGGACCAGAAAGGGAGTGCGATGAATCTCCGACTGCTCATTCCAGCCCTGGTCCTGACACCGATCTGTCTGATCGCGCTCTGGCAGCTGCCGAAGATCTGGCGGATGAAGGCCGACATCCAGCGGCCTGCCGCGACGAAGAAGTGGTGGCCCTTCAGCGAGGCCCTGCGTGAGGGTTTCCTCCGAGGACTGCCGGTCGGCATTCTCGGCTGCACCGCGCTCACCGCGTCGATGGCGTTGACGGCCGTCTCGGAAGCCACGCACGGCAGCACCTCGCGGGTGGCTGCCGAGGCGGCCTGGATCGCCTTCCTGGTCTTCGTGGCGCTCATGCTGATCGACCTGTCGGTGACCCTCATCAACCAGCCGAAGTTCGTTGTGCCGCCGGCCACCCGGGACGAGCCCGGTGCCATCGCCCTGTGGTGGCGGAGCCGGAAACATCGGCCCCAGCGCCGGTCGAGGTCAGCCTGACACCCGGCCGGCCCCGCGCTGCCCGCTCTACGGCCTTGTTGCACAGAGCCAACAATTCGGCAGGCGCCCCGATTGAGCGCTCCTGGACCAGACCAACGGTCAAGGAGCGCTACCGGATGGCGTACTTGACCGGCCTGGTCCCCGGGGACTATCTCCTCCCTCGACCTGAGGTACAACAACGCGGTGACGCCGAGCCGAGAACTGAATGCGCATGCCCTGACCGAGCTGTGGAAGCAGCGTTGGCCCGAGTGCCCGCCGTTCGCCCATTGGCTACCCGGCCACTACCCGGACAGATGGGTGAGGTTCCACAGCCTCCCAGGATCGAAGCGGTACTCAGACAACGAGACCGAGTACGCGATCGTGCTTCACCGGCACTACGCAGTGCTGTCAGAACTCGATCCAGGTGCCGTCCTCCTTGTTGTCACCAGCGAGTGGACAGAGGACCCGGCAACCACGCCCCAGATGTGGCCGAGGCGTTCAGAAGTCGCACCGTCGGCATGGCACTGGCAGACCCTGCTGGAGAACCCCGAGGAAGAGCCTGAGCGCCGCAGCTACACACAGCTCTACGCCGAGACGATTCCATGGCGACCGGGCGCGATTGACCTCCTGTTGAGGGCCGTCGCCGATGACGAGTTGGCAAACGTGATCCTCGCGCCGAAGGATCTCCGCTGGTTGTACCACCCCTACGACGGTGGGGCTGATGTCATCCTGCCCGCCCGGGAGCAACGGGACGCGCTGAAGGCACAGCACCAGGATTGGCTCTCCCAGCAACCGTCTGGGCTCTAGATGCCATCAGGGCTCTTCCTAGACCGGCGGTCAACGAGCGCCACCATGCGCCACCTTGCCTGATCTTGGTCCCTAGGAACGCCGAAAGGGCCGATCCACATCCCGGATCAGCCCTTTGACCTGCGTCGGGACGGCCGGATTCGAACCGACGACCCCTTGACCCCAGAGATTGGCAACCCGGCTCGGTACGGCCCGCGCGGCTGGTCGACGGTCTGAAGATGGTCACCGTGGTCCCGCTTGGTGCCGTCAGTTGCTGTACTTCGTTGCTGTACTTGCTCCGTAGCTATCGCGCCGACGTCCACGATGTCGCCATGAGGCACCACGGGTAGGCCGAGCCGCGTTACAGGTCTGCCCTCATGCGGGCCCGATTACTGGCCGCAGTGGCCCACGCCCGAATGATCGGGTGAGGTTCGGCGCCAGTGGCGAGTTCTGGTTGGAAGAGGGTGCCGAGGAAGAACGGATGTTCTGGTAGTTCCGCGACTCGTACGATGCCTTCGCCGTCGACTCCGGTGAACCGCATCCCATGGTCGGTCAGCACTTGTGCGGTGGCCGGGTTGAGGCCGTAGGAGCAGTGGTAGTACTCCCTGGTTCGCGTCGCGCCCAGTGCTCGCTCGAAGAGTGAGCCGCTCGTCGCGAGGACAACGCACTCGTTGCCGCCGAGTGAACAGGAGAGTGGGACCAGGACGTCTTCTTCGGCCAGATCGGCTACCTGCGTGGCGAACTCGATGACGGCCAGTTGCAAGCCGCCGCAGGTTCCCAGGAGGGGGATGCCGGCCCGGCGGGCGGCACCCGCGGCCGCGATGACCCCCGCCTCGGTCTCATATGGGCTGCCGGTGAGCCAGACCCCGTCGAAGTCGTCGAGCGCGTTGTCGACCTCTGTCGTCGGGATCCATGTCGCGTCGATCTTCATTCCCTCGGTTGCCGTCAACCCAGTGATCGCGCGGGTGACTGGCGCGTGTGATCCGGCGTCGAGGTGGTCGCCAATGAGGGCGAGCCGAGTGATGAGGCTCATTCCCTGATCACCCACGCCCGGGAGCTACAAAGTAGGCAAGAAAGGAACTGCCGGGCTCGACAGCGGTGAGTAATCTGCGCCATGACCAGAGATTCGGATGTTCCCAGTGGATGGCTGCTTCGGCCGGTGCCAATAGTTCGACCGCTTCGGCCACCTGGTCGCGGCTGAGCCGGAAGACGCCTGTCTCGTTGACGTAGCCGCATACCAAAGCCAGAACGGCCGCTGGCAGTTTGTGCTCGCCGCCCGGCCCATTCAGGTGTCCGACCGTCAGCCCGTCCCGCCCCCTGCGCGCCAACGTGTACGCGGTTGGCTGCACATACCCGGGGATGCGTGCCGCGAAGCGCGCGTACGCAGCCCGCAGATCCTCGTCGGTCGGCCAAGCGTCGTTACTCGAAGGAAGCATGGCAGTGAACGATAGCCGGAAGTCCGTCCGCGGTCCGCCCCTCAGCCATCCCGGAGTGCCCGAGCGCCCCGCTGGAGGCGCTGCCTGTGTCTCGACCATCTTGAAGCCCCGGAGCTGCCATCGATCATGGCGGGCCGGGGCTTCTTCGTATGCGCGCCGCCGGCGGGCTATCACCGACGCGCTGGCGGCGCGAGCGGCCTGCGAAGCGGGCCGCCTTGATCCCGTACAGAGAATTCTCACATCTACCGAGCGCCCCGAGTGTCCGACTCCACTTGATTCGCTACACATCGAACTCACTTGAAGGGTGACAGTCGCCCGTCCCTCCCGAGGCTTTGATTTCACACTGCGTGACTGGCGTCGGGCCTACTGTTTGAGCCGAGCAGCAGGTGACCTTCATCGGTCAGGACGCCCGGTCATTTTGCGAAGCAGCGCCGCTTGTCGCCGTAGGCAGCGGCGGCCACGTTCCCGTTAGGAGTTCGGAGGCCGCCACCGGTCGATCCGCAGGTCGTCAATGCGGTCGTTGCGGAGCAGGTCGGTATCGACGGTGTCCAGCAGGTCAGCGACGTCTACCCATAGCTGTGTCAC
>NZ_VSEZ01000034.1:0-11662 GCF_008085935.1 Micromonospora sp. AP08 | reverse complement strand
CTGCCCGCCGGCACCGTCTGGGTCCACTGCGGCTCCGGCTACCGCGCCACCGCCGCAGCCTCCCTACTCGCCAACGCCGGCCGCCAGGCCGTCGTCATCAACGACACGTTCGACCAGGCCGAGACCGCCGGCGTCGCCATGGCCCACCAGAGCTGATCCCCGCGAGCCGTTCGACTCCGCCTCCCGTTGCCCCTCCGTTCGCGGGGACACGACGTGGGAGCGCTCGCCGAAGCCGGTACGGTCACCAATGGCGGAGGTGTGGCCGCCGGAGGAGGGACACAGTGGACAGCAGCGCCTGGGACACCCGGTACGCCAGCACGCCGGGTCTGGTCTGGAGCGCCGAGCCGAACCGGTTCGTGGTCGAGTCGGTCACCCGGCTCACTCCCGGCGCAGCGCTGGACCTCGCCGCCGGCGAGGGGCGCAACGCGGTGTGGCTGGCCGAGCAGGGCTGGCGGGTGACCGCGGTGGACTTCTCGCCGGTCGCCGTCGCCCGGGGACGCGAGCTGGCCGCCGGCCGGGACGTTCCGGTCGAGTGGCGGGTCGCCGACGTCACGGCGTACCGGCCGGTGCCGGGCAGCTACGACCTGGTGCTGATCAGCTACCTGCACCTGCCCGCCGCCGACCTCGCCGGGGTGCTGGCCGCGGCCCGCCAGGCCCTGCGCCCCGGCGGCAGCCTCGTCGTGGTCGGCCACGACCTGGCGAACCTGACCGGCGGCACCGGCGGGCCGCAGGACCCCGCCGTCCTGCTCACCCCGGAGGCGGTGGTCGACGGGCTCGCCGGGCTGCACATCCGGCGCGCCGAGACGGCCCGCCGCCCGGTGCCCACCACCGACGGCGGCACCGTCGACGCGCTCGACACGGTCGTCGTGGCCACCCGGCCCGCCGACTGACCCCCGGCCGGGACGGGGGTGCACGGATAAGGTCCGGGCTGCCGGCGCCCGGCTCACGGACGCAGGATCAGCCGGATCGGGTTGCCCTCCTTCTCGTGCACCCGTCGCACCGCCTCGGGCGCGTCCGCCAGCGGCAGCACGTCGCTGACCGACGCGGACAGGTCGAGCCGGCCCAGCCCGGTGAGCGTCACCAACTGCGCCACGTGCTCGGCCTCGGAGCCGTAGTGGCCGAGCACCGCCTGCCGGTTGTAGGTGAACCGGCTGTCCGACGGGATGCTGATCGGCTGGTTGGCGATGCCCGCGAGCACCAGCCGGCCGTGCCGGCCGAGCACCGTCATGGCCTGCTCCCGGACCGCGTTGACGCCGGCGAAGTCGAACGCCACGTCGAGCCCCCGGGTGCCGACCAGTTCGAGCACCGCGTCCTTGAAGCCGTCGTCCGCCGGGTCGATGGCCAGGTCCGCGCCGAGGGCGAGCGCCCGGTCCCGGGCCGCCGGCAGCGGGTCCACCGCGATGACCGGGGCCGCGCCGACCAGCAGCAGCAACTGGACCGCGTGCGCGCCGAGGCCACCGACACCCCACACGGCGGCCGCCTCCGCCGGCCGGACCCGGCCGGTCTCGGTCACCGCCGCCCACGGCGTGGAGACCGCGTCGGGGATGATGCAGGCCTGCTCGAACGAGATCAGATCGGGGACGGGGACCAGGGTGTCCTCCCGGGCCAACGCGTATTCGGCCCAGCCGCCGTCGTAGTCGACGCCGCGGGTGAGCACGAGCCCGAACCGGTCCCGCTCCCCCGCCTGGAGCAGCACCCGCTGGCCCGGCTCCCAGCCCCGTACCCCCTCACCGAGCGCGTCCACCGTCCCGGCCACCTCGTGGCCGAGGGTCACCACGTCCCCCGCCAGATAGAGCGGGGTCAGGGTCCCGTCGATGAGGTGCACGTCCGACAGGCACACCCCGGCCGCGGCGACCCGGATCCGCACCTGGCCGCGCCCCGGCTCGGGCACCGGCACCGATTCCATCCGCAGCGCCCGCTCGGCCACGTGCAGCCGTCCGGCCAGCATCTCCGCCACGCTCGCTCCCCTCTCCGGCGTCCTCGACCCCACCAGCCGCGCCACGCTGGAGTCGTCGGCGGCGTACCCGTCGCCGGCCCGGCGATGCCGACAGACGCGGAAAAACGGCGGCCCCGCGCATAACCGCGGGCCGCGGGGCGGCCGGCCGGTAGCATCCGGTCACGGACCGGCGGAGAGGACACCCGTGGGCACACGCTTCGAGGAACTGGCCTGGCGGGAGACGCCGATCGGCGAGATCAGCCTGCGCCGGCGCCGCGACCCGTCGCTCGACGTCGACGTGTACGAGGTGAAGCTCGACGACGAGTTCCTGATGTCCAGCCTCTTCCCGGTCGCGGAGATCGAACTCGCCCGCCTCGGGCTGGCCCCGCTGGCCGCCGGGGACCTGGACGTGGTGGTGGGCGGGCTCGGCCTCGGCTACACGGCGCGCACCGCGCTGGAGGATCCCCGGGTGCGCTCGCTGCTGGTGGTCGAGGCGATCGAGGACGTGATCGACTGGCACCGGCGGGACCTGCTGCCGTTCGCCGCCGGGCTGGCCGCCGACCCGCGTACCCGGTTCGTCCGGGCGGACTTCTTCGCGGCGGTCGCGAGCGGCGCCGGGTTCGACCCGGAGGCCCCGGAGCGGCGGTTCCACGCGGTGCTGCTCGACGTGGACCACTCGCCCCGCCAGGTGCTGCACCCCAGCCACGCCGACTTCTACACGGTGGAGGGGCTGCGCCGGCTCGCCGCGCTGCTGCACCCGGAGGGGGTGTTCGCGCTCTGGTCGAACGACCCGCCCGACCCGGCGTTCCAGCGGACGCTGACCGAGGTGTTCCCGACGTCGGTCGCGCACGTCGTCCGCTTCCCCAACCCGTTGCAGGGCCGGGAGGCCGCGAACACCGTGTACGTGGCCCGGCACTGACCGGGCCCGGGCAGGCATGGCGGGAGCCGGAGCGGGAAAGCGGGCGGCCCACCGTACCCCCGGGAGGGTGACATGCGGGCGTTGCTCTGGACCGTCGGCGTCGTGGCCGGCGTGCTCATCCTGCTCGGGCTGCTCCTGGAGGCAGCCCGCTGGCTGATCATCATCGGCGCCATCGCGGTGGTCGTCCTCCTCGTGCTGGCCTTCGTGCGGGGCCGCCGGGTGGTGCAGCGCGAGGGCGCCCCACGCCGTTGACGCGATGCCGTGTGACGAAGTCAGCAACTTACGCCGGCGTAGGTTACCGGGTGGTTAAGTTAGGCTGAGGACCGTCATCCGGCAGCGAGGAGACGGTGATGGACGCGACCGCGGAGCGGCCCTGGACGCGCAGCTACGCCCCCGGCGTACCGGCCGAGATCGCGGAGCCGACCGGCTCGCTCGTGGACCTGCTCACCGACGCCGCCCGCCGCTTCGGCCCCCGGGTGGCGCTGGACTTCTACGGCGCCACCACCACCTACGCCGACCTTGCCGACCAGGTCGCCCGAGCGGCCGAGGCGCTGCGTCGGCTCGGTGTCGGCCCCGGCGACCGGGTGGCGCTGGTGCTGCCGAACTGCCCGCAGCACGTGGTCGCCTTCTACGCGGTGCTGCGCCTCGGCGCGGTGGTGGTCGAGCACAACCCCCTCTACACCGCCGACGAGCTGGCCCATCAGCTCACCGACCACGGCGCCCGGGTCGCGGTGGTCTGGGACAAGGTCGCCCCGCTGGTCGCCGGCCGGGGCGCGGTGGAGACGGTGCTGGCCGTCGACCTGACCGGGGCGCTGCCCCGGCTCAAGCGCTGGGCACTGCGGCTGCCGCTGCCCAAGGTCCGCGCCGCGAGGGCCGCGATGACCGCCCCGGCCCCCGGCACGCTCTCCTGGTCGGCGCTGGTCGCCGACGCCGCCCCGCTGGCCGCCGACCACCCCGCGCCCCGGCCCGCCGACACCGCGCTGCTCCAGTACACCGGCGGCACCACGGGCGTACCGAAGGGCGCCGTCCTGACCCACCGCAACCTGCGGGCCAACGCCGCGCAGGGCCGCGCCTGGGTGCCCGGCCTGCGCGACGGCGCGGAGACCGTGTACGCCGTGCTGCCGCTGTTCCACGCGTACGGGCTGACCCTCTGCCTGACCTTCTCCGTGAGCATCGGGGCCACCCTGGTGCTCTTCCCCCGCTTCGACGTCGACCAGGTGCTCGACGCGGCGCGCCGTCGCCCGCCGACCTTCCTGCCCGCCGTCCCGCCGATCTACGCGCGGCTCGCCACCGCGGCCCGGGAACGCGGCGTCGACCTCACCTCCGTCCGGTACGCCATCTCCGGCGCCATGGCGCTCCCGCCGGCCACCGTGCAGCTGTGGGAGTCGGTGACCGGCGGCCTGCTCGTCGAGGGCTACGGGATGACCGAGACCTCCCCCATCACCCTGGGCAACCCGGTCGCCCCGACCCGCCGGCCGGGCACGGTCGGGGTGCCGTTCCCCTCCACCGAGGTGCGCCTCGTCGACCCGGAGGACCCGACCCGGGACCGCGCCCCCGGCGAGGCCGGCGAGCTGCTGGTCCGCGGCCCGCAGGTGTTCTCCGGCTACTGGAACCGCCCCGAGGAGACGGCCCGCGTGCTGCTGCCCGGCGGCTGGCTGCGTACCGGGGACGTGGTCACCATGGACGCCGACGGCTTCGTCACCGTGGTCGACCGGATCAAGGAGCTGATCATCACGGGCGGGTTCAACGTCTACCCGTCCGAGGTGGAGGAGGCGCTGCGCCGCGTTCCCGGCGTCCGCGAGGCCGCCGCGGTCGGCCTGCCCACGGCGGACGGCGAGGAGGTGGTGGCCGCCGTGGTGCTCGACCCGGGAGTGGGCGCGGACTGTGAGTCGGTCCGCTCGGCCTGCCGGCGGCACCTCGCCGGCTACAAGGTGCCCCGCCGGGTGGTGGTGGTCGACGACCTGCCCCGCTCGCAGATCGGCAAGGTCCTCCGCCGCGAGGTCCGCGACCGCCTGCTCGCCGAGGGCTGACCCACCGCCCTCAGGCCGTCAGGACTCTGCCGGCCGGGTGAGGACGGCGCGCCTGCCGTGTTCCGCGGCCAGGATGGCGACGCTCAGCTCGGTCACGAACTCCCGGACCTCGTCGCCCCGGCCCGGATCGGTGTCCGAACCGGACCCGTACCACCAGTCGCGTGCCCAGACGATGAGGTCCGCCCACCGGGGACGGTCGGCGACGGACCGGTCGGCGGCCCCCCGCTTGGACAGTTGGCTGCCGTGCTGGAGGCGCTGCCAGGCCCGGCAGAGGGTGAGCACCGCGTAGGACTGGGCCCCGGGAGTGGTCATCCGGGTCACCCAGGTCGGCCAGTCGCGGACGTGGTCCAGCAGAGCCGAGCGGACGAGGTAGGCGTCGACCGCGGGCAGCAGCTCCCCGGCCGGCGGTCCCAGCAGGCGGCGGCCGTGGTCGTGGACCGCGGACCAGGTCACGACGCGGTGCCTGGTGGCGGGGAGCAGGTGCAGCGACTCACCGGGGCTGACCCGGGCGATGACATGGTCGTGACCGGTGCGCCCGCGCGCGGCGTCGCGCACGGCGTCCAGGGACACGTACTCCACCTCGATCCTGCCGGCCCACCGCGGGTGCCGCCGGTCGAGGTCCGCGTGCAGGCCGGCGAGCACGTCGAGGAGGCTCTCGTCCGGGTCGGCGCCCAGCACGGCGAGCAGATCAAGGTCGCTGCGGTCCGCCGCGAAGTCGCCGGCGACCAGCGAGCCGTGCAGGTAGAGGCCCAGGAGCCTGCCGGCGAGGGCGGCGCTCCACGCGTCACGAAGATCTGACAGGACCATCTCGGGCGTCGCCACCGGCTCATCCTCCGCCGCCGGCCGCCGCTCCGCCACCGGGTAAACGCCCGCGGCCCTGACCTCCGACACGGTCCGCGTCCACAGGGGCAGGTACGCCGGTCAGGTGCCGGCCATCGGTGCCACGGCGAACAAGGGCGGTGCCGGATCGGCTGCCCGGATCGCGGTGACGATCCCGGTCAGTTGCTGGTAGCCGCCGCCGGCCGCCCTGATGAGGGCGTCCGCGTCGGCGTGGTTGCCGAGGTGACACTCGGCGACGGCCCGCAGGAGAAACGCGATTCCGCGCAGGTCCGGCGGGTCGACACCCGGCCGGATGTCGACAAGCAGCGACCGCGCCTGCTCCGGCCGGTGGTTCAGCAGGTGAGCCAGGCTCATGGCGACCCGAGCGGACAACAGGTGCGGCTGCACGTGGAAGGCGATCTGAGCCAGCTCCGAGATCTCCAGCACCTCTCGGCGTTCCACCGGCGAGCCGTGCACCACCGCGGCGTACAGGTACGACAACCCGAACTGGACGGTGAGCACCTGCCCGATCGCGGCCGCGGCCACGGGATCGGTGCTGTCGGCGCGAGCCAGCGCCGCGAGCCGCTCGGCTTCGGCGATGAAGTCCGCCGCCGACTGCGCGCGTCCCGCGCTCCAGCGCTGCTGGAAGGCGGCGAGCGCGACTCGGGGGTCCTCGCCGTCGACAACAGGAGGGCCGAGCGGACGGTTGATCGCTCGCAACGCCCTGCTCATCTCCTCCTGGTAGTAGGCCACCCGCAGCCCCGCGCGCGTGGCGGTCGGCGCCGAGAGCCACCGGAGCAGGTTGCGGCCGTCACTGCGGGGCGACGTCCCGGGGATGAGATTGACCAGCCCGAGCAGCGCCGCGACAAGCGCCGCCCCGAGCAGTGCGAGGCGTGTCAAGGGCGTGCTCGTCGACGCCCCCGCGGCGGCGAGCGCCGTCGCAGCGCACAGGTTCGCCATCGGGCCACCGAGGTAGAACAGCACCATCCGCAGCGGCAACGCGGTCGCCGACGGGTCCGGCCGGACCGCCACCTCGTTCCGCCGCCCGGTGAAGGGTGCGACACGGACCGCGACGACCGGCAGACGCAGCAGCTTCGCCGCGACGAAGTGTCCGCACTCGTGCAGGACGATGTGGACCCACAACGACAGGCAGGTGAAACCGACGGCGGCGATCGCACCCGTCACGGACTCGGTGACGAGCAGCGCGAACGCCACCGCCTCCAGCACCAGGAGGACGGACGCGGCGACCAGCCGCCGGCGGGAGGAGATCACCGGCAGATGGTACGGCCGGACGAGGAAAGTCCTCTGCCCCGATCACGGGTGGCACGACAACCCGGGTGCGGGCGTCGACGGACTGGTGTTGACTCTGCCGGTGGATCGTCAACGGATCAGCAGCATCGCGCACACGCGCCACCCGATCGCGGCCCCGATCTTCGGTGTGAACCTCAACCGGCTCCTGCGCCGAGCGGGCCGCCAGCCGACGGCTCGTGTCCTCGACCTCGGCTGCGGGGAGGGAGCCTGGGCGCTGCAGGCCCTCGCCCACTACCCCGACGGGCACGCGGACGGCGTGGACATCGACGCGTACGCCCTCGAACGCGCCGCCGGCGCCGCCGCCGCCCGCGACCTCGCCGACCGGCTCACGCTGCACGAGCGCGACGCCCGGACGTACGTGCCCGACGGCGACTACGACCTGGTGCTGTGCGTCGGATCGACCCACGCGTTCGGCGGGTTCGGCCCGACGCTGGAGCTGGCCGGCCGGCACGTGAACCGCGACGGCGTCCTGATGGTCGGTGAGGGATTCTGGCAGGTGCCGCCGACTCCGGGGGCACTCGCGGCGCTCGACGCGAAGCCGGAGGAGTTCACCGACCTCGCCGGCCTGGTCGACGCCGCCGAGCAGGCCGGCTGGACGCCGGTGTACGCCCATGTCAGCGACGCCGCCGAGTGGGACGACTACGAATGGTCCTGGGTGGGCTCACTCACCGAGTGGGCGCTGGACAACCCCGGCCATCCGGACGCCGCCGAGGTGCTCACCGTCGCCCGGGAGCACCGCGACCAGTGGTTGCGCGGGTACCGCGACGTCCTGGGCTTCGTGACGCTGGCGCTCCGCCGCACCTGACCCGTGGTGCGGTCTTCGCCGATCAGCCGGCGAGCTTCGCAAAGAGTTCGTTCGGCGTGTCGTAGTACCTCGTCGTCCGGTCGACGTGCGTCATGCCGAGCCGCCGGCAGACGGCCTGGGAGGCACGGTTGTCCGGATCCGTGACCGCGATGACCCTCGTCAGACCCCGACTGAACGCGTCGTCCAGGACCGCCGCCGCTGCTTCGGTGGCGTAGCCGTGCCCCCAGGCGTCCGGATGGAGGTGCCAGCCGATCTCGACATCGGTCGGCCCGCCTGCCGGTTCCCCGGCCGACAGGGAAATCGGCTTGAGCAGGAAGTTTCCCACCAGCCGGCCGTCCGCCGCTGCGGTGATGGCCCAGATCCCGTGGATGGGATCGTCGACGGCGCATCGGCGTGCGATCGAGGCGAGGGCGTCCTCGCGGTTGTTCATGATCGTGGGCCGCGCGCCCAGGAATCGCACGACCTCCCAGCGCGACTCGAGATCCAGAAGGAAGTCGGCGTCCTCATCGCGCCAGGGGCGCAGCAGGAGGCGGTCGCTCGCGATGGTGCGCACGCGACTCAATCTAGCCAGCGCCGAGCAACGCGCCTCAACCCGGTTTCCCTCGCACGCATCTGGCCGCTGAGTCAGCCGAGACCGCGGTGAGCGGCCCACAGCGCACCGGCGCGGCTGGCCGCCCCGTCGACCAGGGCCACCAGCTCGGGACGCTCGGGCACGGGGAACGAGACGTAGGTGCCGCGGCCGCCGGCGGTCGGCCGGCCGTAGGCCTTCGCCGCGAGGCGCCCGTCGGGCAGGAGCCGGACGTTGAGCGTGGTCAGCGTGAACTCCTCACCGCGTCGGGTGTCGGTCCAGCGGAGCCCCTCGGGGATCGTGACGTTGATGGCCAGGGCGCTGACCTCGAGGGGGACGTCGCTGCTCATGGGCGCATGTTCTCACGTAGGCCGTCACACGGGACGCGGTGCTCACCACCGCTCCACGAGGTGTTCGCGGCCCGGCGGCGGCTCGTACGGTTCGGGCCAGTGGTCGACGATCCGGCTGATCGGTCCACGCTCGGACATCTCCAGCCAGACACACGCGTCCTGCTGCTCGACGCCCACCCGGACGTCGAGCCAGAGGGCGGCCGAGCGGCCGTCCGCGACCAGCCGCCGCACCCGCAGGTGCCAGTCCCCGGGGTATTCGGCGTTGAACCGCAGGAACGCCTCCCTGCCGCGGATGCGCTCCCGGGTCTGGGGCATCTCGTAGACCACGTCGTCGGTGAGCAGGCCGGCCAACCCGGGCCAGTCGCGGCGTTCCAGACGATCGACGTAGTCCTGGGCGGTCTGTCGGGTCATGGCGGTGTCGCTCACGGCGCGGACCCTAGCGTCCGGCACCGACATCCTCTGGATTTGCCGAAACAGCAAGAAAGTTTGTCGTACTTCGGGACGTTCCGGATGCTGGGGGCACGGACGTCAACGAGCCCTGCGGCCTGATCCCCGCCGGGCACCGAAAGGAAGTCATGTCGTGAGCGGACACGGACACCACCTCACCGAGGAGGAGGCCGCCGCCATCTTCGAGCCGCCGGCCTGGGACGAGCGGTACTCGGGTGCGGAGAAGATCTGGAGCGGGAACCCCAATCCGCATCTCGTCGCCGAGGTGGCCGGGCTGACGCCGGGCACCGCGCTCGACGTCGGCTGCGGCGAGGGGGGCGACGTGATCTGGCTGGCCCGGCAGGGCTGGCGGGTGACCGGCGCCGACTTCTCCGCCAACGGCCTGGCCCGCGCCGCCCGGCACGCCGAGGAGGCCGGGGTCGCCGACCGCACCGACTGGTGGCAGGTCGACGCCCGGACCTTCAGGGCGGGCGGCCGGTCCTACGACCTGGTCACCAGCCACTTCCTGCACCCGCCGGACGGCGGGATGGTGGAGGTGACCCGCCGGCTGGCCGAGGCCGTGGCGCCCGGCGGGCACCTGCTGGTCGTCGGCCATGCGCCGCACGAGGCGTTCAGCCACCTGTCCGCGAGCCAGAGTCGGGCCATGTTCGTCGCGGAGGAGTTGCTGCCCGGCCTGCCGGACAACTTCGAGGCCCTCGTGGTCGAGCAGCGGCCGCGGACGGTGACGCGCGACGGCGTGACGGTCGACATCCACGACTCCACGCTGCTCGCCCGCCGCACGTCCTGATCGCCGCTCCGGAGACTGCACTACTCCCGAGCCGATACCGGAAGTTTCAGGGGGAGGCTGCCGCACGATCCCGTCCTCCTTCCCTCACGGCACGTGACAGGCCCTCCGCAGGAAGTCAGGGGAACTGCTGACAGGAGGAGAAACTCACCCTCACGTGGCCCCGAATCGGGTTTTCGGAAGTGTTCCGGAAGTTGTTGTTTCCACGGTGTTGCCGTGCCAGCATGACGTGGCATCGAAGCCCATCGTTCATCGGTTCGGAGGTCATCGTGGCAACGAGTTCTCCCGTCCACTCCCCTGGCTCCCCGCGGAGCCGCTCGTTACGGGTGCGGCTGCTCATCAGCGGCACCGTCGCCGCCGTCGCGGCACTCGGTGTGGTCATGGTGATCCCGAACGCCAACGCCGCGGCGAGCACCCTGGGCGCGGCGGCCGCGCAGTCGGGCCGGTACTTCGGCACGGCGATCGCCGCCGGGCGGCTCGGTGACTCGACGTACACCACGATCGCCGGGCGCGAGTTCAACATGGTGACCGCCGAGAACGAGATGAAGCCGGACGCGACGGAGCCCCAGCGGGGCCAGTTCAACTTCAGCTCCGGTGACCAGATCTACAACTGGGCGACCCAGCGCGGCATGAAGGTCCGCGGCCACACCCTCGCGTGGCACGCACAGCAGCCGGGCTGGATGCAGAGCCTCAGCGGCAGCAGCCTGCGCCAGGCGATGATCGATCACATCAACGGCGTGATGGCCCACTACAAGGGCAAACTCGCCGCCTGGGACGTGGTCAACGAGGCGTTCAACGAGGACGGCAGCCGCCGGCAGTCCAACCTGCAGGGCACCGGCAACGACTGGATCGAGGTCGCCTTCCGCACCGCCCGCACCGCCGACCCGTCGGTCAAGCTCTGCTACAACGACTACAACATCGAGAACTGGTCCTACGGCAAGACGCAGGGCGTCTACCGCATGATCCAGGACTTCAAGTCCCGCGGCGTGCCGATCGACTGCGTAGGCCTGCAGACCCACTTCACCGGCGGCAGCTCGCTGCCCAGCAACTTCCAGACCACCCTGTCCAGCTTCGCGGCCCTGGGCGTGGACGTGGCCCTGACCGAGGTCGACGTCACCAACGCCTCCACCACGCAGTACGCCGGGCTGACCCAGGCCTGCATGAACGTGCCCCGCTGCATCGGCATCACCGTCTGGGGCGTACGCGACAGCGACTCCTGGCGCTCCAGCGAGAGCCCCCTGCTCTTCGACGGCGGCGGCAACAAGAAGGCCGCCTACACCTCGGTGCTCAACGCCCTCAACGCCGCCGGCCCGACGGCCACGTCCTCGCCGACCCCGACGGGTGGCACCGGCTCCCCGTCGCCCACGGTCACGCCGGGCGGGGCGAAGCGGATCGTCGGCGCCCAGTCGGGCAGGTGCGTCGACGTGCCGAACGCGTCACGCACCAACGGCACGCGGGTCCAGCTCTACGACTGCAACGGCCAGATCAACCAGGCGTGGACCCTCACGTCGAGCCGGCAGCTGACCGTGTACGGCAGCATGTGCCTGGACGCGGCCGGCTCCGGCAACGCCTCGGCGGTGCAGATCTACAGCTGCAACGGGCAGGCCAACCAGCAGTGGAACGTCAACAGCAACGGCACCATCACCGGTGTGCAGTCCGGACGCTGCCTCGACGTGTGCCGCCCGATCGGGGA
>NZ_VSEZ01000033.1:0-14163 GCF_008085935.1 Micromonospora sp. AP08 | reverse complement strand
TGGACCGGTGGTGCGCGGTCCAGGGGATGTAACGACCGGGCGGGGCCGGTCATTCCGACCGGCGGCCTCCCGCGGGGCGGGGTCCTGCGCGGTCTGCCATGTACAACGACCCCACCCCCGCCAACATTCCGCCCCGACGGTGGCCCCCGACCACCCACCCAAACCGGACACCACGCCCCGAACCTGTCACCGCAAACCGGACAGGCACCCCAGGCGACGCAGCCGACGGTCCCGGATCTTCGACAGTTGCCGTTCGCGGCGAACGACCAGTGTCCAAGATCCGCAGGGCTGAACGGGCACCCTGCAGACGGCCCAGCCGCGGTTGATCAAGAAGTTTGCGTCGCCCTCCAGCCCAATCCCGACGCAAACCTCTTGATCAACACCAGCGTGGGGCGAGGCACGCGCGGAGGGGCCCGACGGTCGCTTGGATGCGCATACGGACATCTCGCCCAGGTGGGATCCGGCGGGCGCTCGGGTCGGGTGGTGGTGGGTGGAACGTTATGGAGGTTTCCGGGGTGCGGAGACCTCCATGGCGTTCCACTCGTGGGTGGGGCGACCGGTCTCGTCGGGTTCCACAGTGGGCGTGCCACCATGTCGGGCATGGAGATCTGGCACAACCCGTCGTGCTCGAAGTGCGCCACCGCCCGGGCCTCCCTGGACGAGGCGCGGGTGCCCTACCGGCTGCGGGCGTACCTGGCGGAGCCGCCGAGCGCGGAGGAGTTGACCGAGGTGCTGCGCCGGCTGGACGCGCGGGCGTGGGACATCTGCCGCACCGGCGAGCCCGCCGCGACCGAGCTGGGCATGGCGGACTGGCCCCGCGACGACGCGACGGAGCCGCGCTGGGTCGCCGCGATGGTCGCGCACCCCGAGCTGATCCAGCGCCCCATCCTGCTGCTGGACGACGGCAGCGCGCTCGTCGGGCGTACCCCCGAGGCCCTGGACGAAGCGGTGCGCCGCACGGACCGGTAGGCCCGCGGTCGGCTCAGGCGGGCCGGTCGCCGGCCTTCGCGTGCCGCTCGCGCAACCGGTCCCGGATCTCCTCCGGGGTGTACGCCCGGCGCCGCCGTTCCGCCCGCGCCACGACCACGCCGGTCGCCGCCACGCCGGCCAGGCCGGCCAGCCCGAGCAGCTTCCACCACCGCATCCGTTGCCGCTTCGGCATAGGGTGATCCTCCATGAGCATCAGCCTGGACGAGGCGGTGGAGCTGACCCGCACCGGCGACCTGTGGGTCTTCCGCGGGCGCAGCGTGCCGGACCGCGCCATCCAGCTCACTACCAACAGCCCAGTCAACCACGTCGGCATGGCCGTGGTGCTCGACGACATGCCGCCACTGATGTGGCACGCCGAGCTGGGCCGCTCCCTGCCGGACATGTGGACCGGCACCCACCAGCGCGGCGTGCAGCTGCACGACCTGCGGGACGCGGTCTGCGTCTGGGCCAACCGGTACGGCCAGCGGGCCTGGCTGCGGCAGCTCGAACCGCCGGCGGACACCGCGATGGAGGAGGCGGTGCTGCGGACCGTGGCGCGCCTCGACGGCACCCCGTTCCCGTCCACGGCGCAGCTCGCCTGGCGCTGGGCGCGCGGCCGGGTGCCGAACCTGCGCCGGGGTCGACCCTCCATCGCCGACGGTGGCGGTGTGCCGGTCCGGGACCGGGCGCTGGAGACCGCGTACTGCGCGGAGGTGGTGGCCGTGACCTACGAGGCGATGGGGTTGCTGCCCGCCGGCCGGCGGCCCAACTGGTACGACCCGGGCCGGTTCTGGAGCGGCGACGACCTCGACCTCACCGGCGACGCCCAGCTCGGGGCGGAGATCGAGGTACGCATCCCGCCCCGCTGACCAGGTTTGCCGGAGCCGCCGTCCGGTAATGGAGAGCGGCGTGACGGCTTCCACGGACCTCGACACGCTCACCGACTTCTTCGACCGGTACGGCGTGGCGCTGACCACCGCCGACGTGCCCGCCATCGCCGGCTGCTACGCGCTGCCGGGGCTGGTGGTCGCCGACACCTACAGCTTCTCGTTCACCTCGCCGGCGGCCGTGGCGCTCAGCTTCGTCGGCGCGGCCCCCGACTACCAGGAGCGGGAGCTGGTCGCGGCCAACGCGCAGATCGAGGACGTGCAGCCGGTCTCGGCGCTGCTCACCGAGGTGGCGGTGCGCTGGGAGTTCCTGGACAGCCAGGGCCGGGCGGTGCCCGGCGAGCGCTACCGCTACCTGCTCCGGGCCACCGACGACGGCCCGGCCATCTGCACCGTCATCCGCACCGCCTGACCGGCCCGGGTGCCGGCGGCTCAGCGGACCAGAGCCTGCCGTTCCCGCTGTCGGGGCAGCGCGTCGACCAGCGTGCCGGTCGCCACGTCGGCCACGAAGGCGTCGACGGCCTCCCGGGTGACGCCGGGCATGCAGATCAGGTGGCTGCGGCCGGCGCTGCTGGCCAGCACCCACTTCGCCGTCACGGCCGGGGACGGGGTGGGGAAGACCACCGTGAAGGCGTGCTCGTGCCGCCAGGCCGGCCAGCCCACCTCGTTGAGCCGCTCCACCGCGTACGCCGCCAGCTCGCGCGCCCGCTCGGCGCGCTCCCGCAGGCCGTCGTGGCCGAGGCTGCGGATCGCGTACCAGAGCAGCAGCGCCGGGTGGCCGCTGCGCGAGCCGCTGATCGTGGTGTCCACCGTGCCGGTGTAGTTGGGGGACTGGGCGAGCTGCTGCTGGAGGGTGCGGCGGGTCAGCACCAGCCCGCACGGCACCGGGGTGCCGAGGAACTTGTAGCCGGAGATGGAGATGCTGTCCACGGTGACGTCGAGCCGCAGCGTGGTCCGCCCGTCGGCCAGCGCCAGCGGCACTCCGGCCAGCGCGCCGTCGACGTGCAGGTGGTGGCGGACCGGCGTGCGGGCGAGCAGGCGCCGGATCCGCGGCACGTCGTCAGCGGCCTCGGTCATCGTGGTGCCGCAGGTGGCCACCACGATGGCCGGCCGGTCCCGGTGCCGGTCGACCATCCGGGCCAGGTCGTCGTAGTCCATCTCGCCGCGTTCGTCGGTGCGGACCACCACCGAGTCCAGGCCGAGGATGTCCACGCACTTGGGCAGTGAGTAGTGGGCGTCGGCGGAGTGGTAGACCAGCGCCTTGGGGAACCGGGCCCGGGCCAGGTAGAGCGCGTAGAGGTTGCCCTCGGTGCCGCCGGAGGTGAGGTAGCCCCAGCGGTCGTCGACCGGCGCCTGGAACAGGTCGGCGAACCAGTCCAGCACCTCCCGCTCGTAGCGCTTCGTGTGGTTGGCGCCGGCCGGGTCGGTCCACGGGTCACCGATGTTGTTCAGCAACGAGCCGAACAGCGGCGCCAGCGGGCTGTAGTCGATGTCGGTGGCGATGGGGAAACCGACGTGCGTCTCCCGGCCGGCCACCGCGGCGGAGCGGACCGCCGCGAGTTCGGCGAGGAGTTCCTCGGGACGGGTGACGGAACCGTCACGGCCTGGGTCGGCTGACAACACGGCGCTCCCTCGTCGTCACGGTGCACAGCGCACAGAGTGGACCATGAGTCACGGAGAGCAGGCAAGCGTTACGAAATTGGCCACCAATTGTCCATAATCGACGTACTGGTCGGGCGATAACCGCTGGTCATCCGGCATCTGGCACCGCCGGCGGGCGCTACCGACTGAGCGCGCAGTCAGCGTGGGGTACCCCAGAGAATGCTCGCGGACAGTTGATAACGCGTGCACTCAGTGAAATCATCGGCCGGGCGAATTCCCGCTAGCCAGGAGCTGCCACGTGTCGTATGAACACCGGTCGCCGCTGCCGCGTCCGTCCTATGAGGACCCGCGCGACGGCGCCCCCGACCGGCCGGCGTACCCGCCGGCACCGCCGGTCCGGCCGCCCGCCCGGTGGGGGAGCGGCCGGCCCTCCGGTGGCGCGCCGGCCCCGGGCGGGCCCGGCTCCGGCGTCCCGGCGAGCCCGGCCCACGGCGCTCCCGCCGCACCGGCGCACGGCTACGGCGTCCCGGGCGCCGCCGGTGGCTTCGGTGCTCCTCCCGCTCCCGGCTACCCCGATCCGGTCGGCGGCGGCGGCTTCGGCGCCCCGGCGGCGCCCGGTGGCTTCGGTGCCCCGGCGGCGCCCGCTGGTTTCGGCGGCCCGGCCTCTCCACCACCGTTCGCCCCGCCGGAGCCCGCGGGCGCTGGCGGCGCCTTCCGCTGGTCCGGGCTGGGCACCGCCACGCCGGGCTACGGCGCCCCCGCGGCGCCGGCCTTCGAGGCCCCCGCGCCGCCGGCCTACGGTGCCCCCGCGACGCCGGGCTACCGCGCCCCCGCCGCGGCGCGCCCGGAAGCGGCGGGCGGCTACGGCGCACCGGACACCCCCGGCTACGGCGCACCGGGCACTCCCGGCTACGGCGCCGCCGGGCCGGCCCCGGCGAGCTGGTCGGGGGCCGACGCGTCCGAGGCGAGCGCCGACGGCTACTCGAACCAGGCCGTCTACCACCAGATCCGGCAGGCGGTGGTGCACCGGGTGCAGTACGCCAACGCCCTGCACGCCTCGCACTACTGGGACCTGCGCCGGACGAAGCCGGTCGGGCCGCACGCCCTGGTGTTCCTCTACGCCTGCCTGGACCCCCGGTTCGCCGACCCGCGCCGGCCCTACTACGAGATCCATGCGGCCTCCCGCCTGTTCCGTGACGGCATTGAGGTGCAGGACCTGCCGGCGCTGCTCGCCGAGCTGTGCGAGATCGCCGAGGGCTACCTGGCCGACGGCGGGGTCTTCGACCCGGTGGCCCAGATGACCCAGGCCGGCGAGCCGATGCCGGCCGAGGCCCGCTACGTCGGGGTTTCGGTGTCGACCCTGCTCGGCACCGGCGACGAGGCCGGCGCCGGGCTGCCCGGCGCGGGCGGGATGGGCATCCCCGGGCGCAACCTGGTGGTCATGTCCGACGACAACCTGCTGGTGGTCGAGCGCCCGGCGCGGGCGCACGAGCAGGTGGTGGTGCACTCCACCTGCCCGCACTACAGCGGCGGGGGCGTGGAGTACCGCAGCTGGCTCCCGCTCACCCCGGAGCATCAGGTCCACCCGGCCTGGCGCTGGTTGCAGCACCTCAACCAGCTGGTGATGACCGGGCAGGAACGCAAGGCCGCGATGGACGGGACGGTCGCCGGCCGGCGCCGGCGCTGAACAGGCCGACGGCCCGCCCCCGGCTGTCGGGGGCGGGCCGTCGCGCGTCCGGGCCGCCTACAGGGAGCGGCCGACCAGGTCCTGCTCGATGACCGCGAGCGGGCGCGGCTGGCCCTGCCCGACGTTCTCCAGCACCTCGGGGCGGGTGGCCCGGATGACCGCCGCCCAGACCAGGCCCACCGCCGCGGCGGCCGCCACCGCGCCGGGGACCAGCCACTTCGTGTTGGACTCCGGTGGCGCGCCGAGCACGGCGGAGAGGTTGACCAGCGTGGTGAGGAGAGCCGCGCCGACCAGCGCCGCACCGATGGCCGGCGCGACCGCGCGCTGCCACGTGCTCTCGTCGCCACCGCCGCCCCGCCGGAAGAAGGCGATCGCGGCAACCGAGGTGACCGCCATCATGAGCAGCACCGCGATGGCCGCGACGCCCGAGAGCCAGCTGAACATGATGGCGACCGGATCGGCGCCGGTCAGCGCGAAGACCAGGATGACCGGCAGGGCGATCGCCGACTGGAGCACCGACCCGGCGACGGGCGCGCCACCCCGGCCGACCCGCTCGAACATCGCGGGCAGCACCCGCTCCCGGCCGAGGCTGAAGGCGTACCGGGCGATCGAGTTGTGGAAGCTGATCATCGCGGCGAAGACGCTGGTCACCACCAGGATGGTGGCGACGCTGCCGAGCACGGGACTGGCGTTCGCCTCCAGGATCGAGAACGGCAGGCCGGCGTTCGGGTCGCGGGAGCGGTCGACGACCTGGTCCGGGCCCACGGCCACGGCCATGGCCCAGGCGGCGAGCGCGTAGAGGACGCCGAGCAGGATCAGCGCCGAATAGGCCGCCCGGGACACCGCCTGCGGCGACCGGGACTCCTCGGAGTAGACGGCGGCCGACTCGTAGCCCACGAACGAGGCCGCGCAGAAGGCGACCACGCCGCCGATGCCGGGGACCAGCAGGTTGCCGGGGTCCAGCGGCGCGAAGCTCACCGTACCGCCGGCCGGGTGGGCGAACGAGGTGAGCACGAAGAGCAGGATCACCGCCACCTCGACGGCCAGCACCGCGCCGAGCAGGCCGACGCTGATCCGCGCCTTCAGCACGCCGACCAGGGCGACCCCGGCCCAGGCGAGCAGCGCCCAGGTCCACCAGGCGCCGCCGAGGCTGCCGCTGACGACCGCGCCGAGCAGCCCGTACAGGCAGATCTGGATGGCGTTGTAGCCGAGCAGCACGACGGGCGCGGCGACCACGCCCCAGAACCGCCCGAAGCCGGCCGCCAGGGCCGCGTAGAAGACGCCGGCGCTGGAGACGTAGCGGGCCATGGCCAGGTAGCCGACGGAGAAGAAGAGCAGGGCGGCCGCGATCACGAGGAAGCCGAGCGGTGTGCCGGTGACGCCGGTCGAGGCGTACGTGGCGACGATCGCGCCGGCGAGCACGGCCATCGGGGAGGAGGCGGTGGCGCTGAACACCAACAGGGCGCCGGTGCCGAGGGACTTGCGGATGAGCCCGGTTGGCGCGCTGGCAATCTGCATGGAGCTGCTCCGAGTGGGGGAGGGAGGGGTGTCGGGGCGGGTGTCCGTCGGGGCGGCTCTCCATGATGGACAGTGTGGGCGGATGTGCGCGTCCTTGCCCGGATCTGAGCCATTTAGGAGCTCCGATAGCTGAGCCCGGACAGCGTAGCCGACGACGCGGTGCGACGTGTCGGGTGCAGGTCGTGTCCGTGGGTCGGCCGGCGGGGCCCGATCCGCCGCGCAAGATCGTCCGTTCCGCGCGTCGCGGATGCCCGGACGGTCGGATCCGCCCCCCGCGCGCTGCGGCACGCGACGCACCATGACTACGCTGGCGCGTCGGGTACCACGAGGGGGGCATGTGATGAGCGGCGGGCCAGTAGAGCCGGCCGAGGCGCCGGCGGCGCCACGGATGCTCGCATCGGTGCCGTGGGTCGTGGTGCTGCTCGGTGTCGGCCTGATCGTCGGCCTGCTGGTGATCGCCCTGTTCTCGCTGCGCGGGCAGGAACACCAGCCGGTGCCGGCGCCCGCTCCGCCGATGTACCTGCCGACCCTCGGCGTGGACGCCCCCACGTCCGGGCCGCCGACGGGCGGCGCCACCGGCACGCCCACCGGATCGGCGACACCGTCGCCCAGCGCGACCGTCTCGCCCTCGGCCGGCGCGTCCCGGTCGGCGACGCCCCGGCCCAGCGCCTCGACCCGGGCGGGCGCCCAGGGTGCGGTGACCGCACGGTACGAGGCCACCGCGAGCGACCGGAACGGTTTCGAGGCCCGGCTGACCGTGGTCAACGGCTCCGGCGGCGGTCAGGGCTGGGAGGTCGAGCTGCTCTTCACCGGCAACGTGAAGACCATCGAAGCCTCGTCCACCTCCGGGGTGTCGGTCAGCACGCAGGGCAGCGGGGTGTTCGTGCTGCGCGGCACCGGCCCGCTGCCGGCCGGGCAGACCGCCACGGTGCGGATGCGGTTCGGCCGCACGGGCGCCGGTGACCAGCCCGGCCAGTGCACCGTCAACGGCGCCGACTGTGTGATCGGCTGAGGCCCGCACCGGCCGCGGGTCCACCCGGCGGACGACGCTCGCGGTCGTTACGCTCGTCCGACCAGGACCGACAGGGGAGGGGCATGTCCGGCACACGACGCGTACGCCCGTCACCCGGCGCCGTCATCGCCTCCTCGCCCTGGATCGTCATCTCCATCGGCGTGATCGTCATGGTGGTCCTGCTCGTCGTGGCGCTCGGTTCGGTGCGCGGGCGGCGGACGTTCGCCGAGTCCCCGCCGCCGGCCCCGACGATGTCGCTGCCCGAGTTGCCGGCCACCACCCCCGGCGAGGTCGCCCGGCCGCCCACGTCCGCCGCCGGGCCGGTGGTCCCCGGGCTCTCCCCCCGGTCGACCGTGCTGCCCGCCCGGCCCACGCCGAGCCGGCCGGCGGCCACCGGCACGGCCCGCCCCGGCGGCCCGCCCGCGCCCGCGCCGCCCGCCCCGCCGGTGACCGGCCGGTACGGGGTGGTGAGCAGCTTCGACGGCGGGTTCGTCGGTGAGGTGCGGCTGGTCAACACCGCCGGCACGGCACGTGGCTGGACGGTGCGGCTGACCTTCCCGCGCGGCCGTCTCGTGGCCGCCTGGGTGAGCGGCGCCGAGCAGGGCAGCGGCGACTTCACCGACGGGGTCTTCACCTACCGCAGCGGGGTGGCCCTGGCGCCCGGGGCGTCGGTGCCGCTGCAGTTCCACTTCGAGCAGACGGGTACGACCCGGCCCACGAGCTGCGCGGTCGACGGCGCCGCCTGCTCCGGGCTCTGATCCTCGGCCTCCCGCGGCACCCTCGACGATCGGCACGCGCTGCCGTGTTTCGCAAGGCGGCTGCTTTGTTGCGACTTGGTTTGCAAGGTATTGCAGAATGTTTCGGCGGGAGCTAGCGTGCGGGCGAATCAGCGACCAGAGAAAGGCCGTCGATGAAACCGCCGCCGATATCCCGCAAGGCCCTGGCCGCCCTGGCCTCCTCCCTCGTGCTCACCCTCGTCGGCGTGCCGGTGGCCCTCCACCAGGTGGGCGCCGACGGCAGCGACCACCGCGCCACCCCCGACGTGCTGGCCGCCGCGGGCGCGCCGCAGTGGAGCCGGGAGCCGTCCGCCGAGACGCTGCTCAAGGCCGGCAGCAACACCGCGAAGGCGGAGCAGTTCTACTTCGTCCTGCCGGACCGCTTCGCCAACGGCGACAAGCGCAACGACACCGGCGGGCTGGCCGGCGATCGGCTCAGCACCGGCCTCGACCCCGCGGACAAGGGCTTCTACCACGGCGGTGACCTCAAGGGGGTCATCGACAAGATGGACTACATCGAGGGCCTCGGCACCACGGCCATCTGGCTCGCCCCGATCTTCAAGAACCGGCCCGTGCAGGGCACCGGCGCGGACGTGTCCGCCGGCTACCACGGCTACTGGATCACCGACTTCACCCAGGTCGACCCGCACTTCGGCACCAACGCGGAGCTGAAGAAGCTGGTCGGCCTCGCCCACCAGCGGGGCATCAAGGTCTATCTGGACATCATCGCCAACCACACCGCGGACGTCATCCGCTACGCCGAGGACAAGTACGGCTACGTCGACAAGAAGACGTCCCCCTACACCGACGCGCAGGGGCGGGCCTTCGAGGACCGCAACTACGCCGACGGCACCCGGGCGTTCCCGCAGGTGAACAAGGAGTCGTTCCCGTACACCCCGACCTTCGCCACCGCGGCCGACGCGAAGGTGAAGGTACCGGCGTGGCTGAACGACCCGACCATGTACCACAACCGGGGCGACTCCACCTTCGCCGGTGAGAACAGCGAGTACGGCGACTTCTTCGGCCTCGACGACCTGTGGACCGAGCGTCCCGAGGTGGTCCGCGGCATGACCGACATCTACGCGCAGTGGATCGGCAGGGCCGGCGTCGACGGCTTCCGCCTCGACACGGTCAAGCACGCCAACCTCGACTTCTGGCCGCAGTTCACCCGGGGCATCGACGCCGCCGCCGCCAAGGCCGGCAAGCCGGACTTCTTCATGTTCGGCGAGGTCTACAGCGCCGACCAGGAGATCGAGTCGACCTACGTGCGGCAGGGCGGCCTGCCGGCCACCCTCGACTTCTCCTTCCAGGAGGCCGCGCGGAGCTACACCGCCGCCGACGGCTCGGCCAAGGCGCTCGCGGACCTGTACGCCAAGGACGACCTCTACGCCGCGCGGGACACCGACGCCAACCGGCTGACCACCTTCCTCGGCAACCACGACATGGGCCGGATCGGCTCGTTCCTCGCGGCCGCCGGGGGGGACGACGCCAGCCAGCTCCGCCGCGACCAGCTCGCCCACCAGCTGATGTTCCTCACCCGCGGCCAGCCGGTCGTCTACTCCGGTGACGAGCAGGGCTTCACCGGACCCGGCGGCGACAAGGACGCCCGGCAGGACATGTTCGCCAGCAGGACGGCGGACTACCTCGACGACGACCTGATCGGCACCACCCGCACCCACGCCAGCGACCAGTACGACACCACCCACCCGCTCTACCGGACCATCGCCGAGCTGGGCGAGCTGCGGCAGGCCCACCCCGCGCTGCGGGACGGCATCCAGGTGACCCGGTACGCGGCCGACGGCCCCGGCGTGTTCGCCTTCTCCCGCGTCCTGCCGAAGGACCGCACCGAGTACGTCGTCGCGGTGAACAACGCCGCGACGGCGCAGACTGTCACCGTGGACACGTGGTCGGCCGGTGCCACCTTCACCGGCGTGTACGGCGGCGCGGCCACCGCGAGCGCCGGCGCGGACGGCAAGCTGGCCGTGACCGTGCCGGCCATGTCGGCCGTCGTGCTCAAGGCCGACCGGGCCATCCCGCAGGCCGGCGCCGCCCCGACGATCACCCTCACCGAGCCGGGCGACGCCCCGGTCGCCACCAAGGCCGCCGTCACCGCCCAGGTCACCGGCGATCCCCTCGCGACCGTCACCTTCGCCGCCCGGGTCCCCGGCGGCAAGTGGACGCTGCTGGGCAGCGCCCACAAGGCGCCGTACACCGTCCACCACGACCTGACCGGCCTGGCCGGCGGGACGAAGGTCGAGTACAAGGCGGTGGTCCGCGACGGCAAGGGCCGCGTGGCCGCCGCCCGCACCACCGGCGTGGTCGGCACCCCCGTGCAGAGCGCGTCGCGGGACTGGGCGGTCGTGCACTACCAGCGACCCGCCGGAGGGTACGACGACTGGGGCCTCTACACCTGGGGCGACATCGACCCGGCCTACCAGACGGAGTGGCCCAAGGGGCAGCCGTTCGCCGGTGAGGACTCCTACGGCCGGTTCGCCTGGGTCAAGCTGAAGCCGGGCGCCAAGTCGGTCGGCTTCCTCGTGGTCGACAAGGACGGGAACAAGGACGCCGCCAACGACCGCACCATCGACGTGACGCAGACCGGCGAGGTCTGGGTCAAGCAGGGCGACGGCACCCTCTACCCGACCCGGCAGGCCGCCACCGGCGAGCCGGACCCGCCGGTCGACCAGAGCACCGCGGTCATCCACTGGCGCAAGGCGGACGGGAACTACGACGGCTGGGGCCTGCACCTCTGGGACGGCGCCGCCAACCCGACCGACTGGGGCAACCCGCTGAAGCCGGAGAAGATCGACGCGTACGGCGCCGTCTTCCGCGTGCCCCTGGCCGCCGGGGCCACCGGGCTGAACTACATCATCCACAAGGGCGACGAGAAGGATCAGCCCGACGACCAGCGGCTGGACTTCGCCGCGGCCGGGCACGAGATCTGGCTGCTGGCCGGGGTCAAGGGCCGCCTCCTGCCGCCGACCTCGTCCGGGGTCGCGAAGGACCTCGACATCACCAAGCAGAACGCGCAGTGGATCGACCGGTCCACCGTGGCGTGGCAGACCGGGCCGACCGACGGCAAGCGGTACGCCCTGGTGGCCGCCCCCGCCGGCGGGCTCGGCATCGCCGACGGCGAGCTGACCGGGACGTACACCACGCTGCCGCTGCGGGCGGGGCGCAACGGGCTGACCGAGGCGCAGCGGCAGGCGTACCCCCACCTCTGGGCCTATCGCGCGTTCACGCTGGACCGCGCCGACCTGGCCAAGGTGCCCGCGGCGCTGCGTGGCCAGCTCGTGGTGACCGAGCGGGACGCCGAGGGCCACCTGCTCGGCGCCACCGGGGTGCAGATCCCGGGCGTCCTCGACGACGTCTACCGGGCCGCGACCGCCGCGAAGCTCGGCCCGACGTTCGCCGGCAAGGTGCCCACCCTGGCCGTCTGGGCGCCCACCGCGCGGAAGGTCTCGCTCCAGCTCTTCGACTCGCCGGCGGCCGAGCCGACGACCGTGTCGATGAGCCGCAACGACACCACCGGCGTCTGGTCGGTGCGCGGCACGAAGGGCTGGACCGGCAAGTACTACCGCTACCAGGTCGAGGCGTGGCAGCCGGCCGCGCAGAAGGTGGTCACCGCGACGGTGACCGACCCGTACTCGCTGGCCCTCGCGCCGGATTCGACGCACAGCCAGATCGTCGACCTGGCCGACCCGGCGCTGGCCCCGGCCGGCTGGGCGAACCTGCGCAAGCCGAAGGCCGTGCCGTCGGCGAAGGCGCAGATCCAGGAGGTGTCGGTGCGCGACTTCTCCATCGCCGACACCACCGTGCCGGCCGATCGGCGGGGCACCTACCTCGCCTTCACCGACCCGAGCACGGCCGGAATGACGCACCTGAAGGCGCTCGGCGACGCCGGGGTCAACTACCTGCACCTGCTGCCGGCGTTCGATTTCGCCACCATCCCCGAGAAGCGGGCCGACCAGGCGCAGCCCGCCTGCGACCTGGCCGCGCTGCCACCGGACTCCGACGAGCAGCAGAAGTGCGTCGCTGCGGTGGCCGACAAGGACGGCTACAACTGGGGGTACGACCCGCTGCACTACACGGTGCCGGAGGGCGGCTACGCCGTCGACCCGGCCGGGGCGAAGCGGACCACCGAGTTCCGGCAGATGGTCGCCGGGATCAACCAGGCCGGCCTGCGCGTGGTGATGGACGTCGTCTACAACCACACCTCGGCCGCCGGCACCGACCCGAAGTCGGTGCTCGACCAGGTGGTGCCCGGCTACTACCAGCGGCTGCTGCCCGACGGCACCGTGGCCAACTCGACCTGCTGCGCCAACACCGCCCCGGAGCACGCCATGATGGGCAAGCTCGTGGTGGACTCGCTGGTCACCTGGGCGAAGGCGTACAAGGTGGACGGCTTCCGGTTCGACCTCATGGGCCACCACCCGAAGGCGAACATCCTGGCCGTCCGCGCCGCGCTGGACGAGCTGACCATGGCCCGCGACGGCGTGGACGGGAAGAAGATCCTGCTGTACGGCGAGGGCTGGAACTTCGGCGAGGTCGCCAACGACGCCCGGTTCGTGCAGGCCACCCAGGCCAACATGGCCGGCACCGGCATCGGCACCTTCAACGACCGGCTCCGCGACGCGGTCCGGGGTGGTGGGCCCTTCGACGGCAACCCGCGCATCCAGGGCTTCGCCTCGGGCCTCTTCACCGACCCGAACGGCGACGACGTCAACGGCTCGGCCGCCGAGCAGAAGGCCCGGCTGCTGCACCAGCAGGACCTGATCAAGGTGGGGCTCACCGGCAACCTGCGCGGCTACCGGTTCACCGACTCGTCCGGCCGACCGGTCACCGGCGCGCAGGTGGACTACAACGGCTCGCCGGCCGGCTACACGGCGGCGCCGGGCGAGGCGGTCACCTACGTCGACGCGCACGACAACGAGATCCTGTACGACGCGCTGGCGTACAAGCTGCCGCAGGGCACCTCGGCGCAGGACCGGGCGCGGATGCAGGTGCTCGCGCTCAGCACCGTGGTGATGGGGCAGGGGACCGGGTTCGTGACGGCCGGCTCGGAGCGCCTGCGCTCGAAGTCGCTGGACCGCAACTCGTTCAACTCCGGTGACTGGTTCAACCAGATCCGCTGGGACTGCGCCCAGGGCAACGGCTTCGGCGCCGGCCTCCCGCCGGAGCAGGACAACAAGGACAAGTGGCCGTACGCCAAGCCGCTGCTGGCCGACCCGAAGCTGGTGCCGGACTGCGCGGCGATCGACCTGGCCGACGCCCGGTACGCGGAGCTGCTCACCATCCGGCGCTCCTCGCCGGTCTTCGGGCTGACCACCGCCGACCAGGTGCAGAAGCGGGTCGCCTTCCCGCTCTCCAGCGACCGGGAGACCCCGGGCGTGATCACCATGACCCTCGACGCCCGCGGGCTCGACGGGAAGTGGAAGTCGGTGACCGTGGTCTTCAACGGCACCCCGGAGACCGCGAAGCAGACCGTCACCGGCCTGCGCGGGGCGAACGTGGCGCTGCACCCGGTGCTGAGGAACTCCGCCGACCCGGTGCTCCGGACGGCGTCCTTCGACCGGGCCGGCGGCACGTTCATCGTGCCGGCCCGCAGCGTGGCGGTCTTCGTCCAGAGCTGACACCGAACGAGGTCCGGCCCCCTGCCACGAAGTGGCAGGGGGCCGGACCCTTTGCGTCGAGCCGTACGTCGACCGTTGC
>NZ_VSEZ01000032.1:0-15989 GCF_008085935.1 Micromonospora sp. AP08 | reverse complement strand
GCCGGTCAGAACCAGCTTTCCCGGGTGTCCAGGGTGGTCCGGTCCAGGCTCTCCAGCAGGTCGAACTGCGGGCCGGTGCGGGGCAGCTCGTAGCGGAAGAAGTACCGGGCGGCCTGCCGCTTGCCGGCGAGGAAGTCGGCGTCCGGGCCGTCCGGGTTGCCCAGCGCCTCGACGGCGAGCAGCTGCTCCAGCCACATCCAGGCGATCACCACGTGCCCGACCGCCTCGAGGTAGACGCTGGCGTTGGCCAGGGCCAGCTCCGGGTCGCCGGCGCCGTGCAGCCGCCGGGTGACCACGGCGATCCGGTCGACCGCCGCGCCGAGCCGGCCGGCCAGCTCGGCCGCCTCGCCCTCGGCCTTCCAGGCCCGGGTCACGGTGGCCCGGATGGTCTCCAGCAGCAGCTCCAGCCCGGCGCCCCCGCGCATGGTGACCTTGCGGCCGAGCAGGTCCAGCGCCTGGATGCCGTGGGTGCCCTCGTGGATGGGGTTGAGCCGGTTGTCGCGCCAGTGCTGCTCGACGTCGTAGTCGCGGGTGTAGCCGTACCCGCCGTGCACCTGGATGGCCAGGTCGTTGGCGGCCAGGCACCACTGCGACGGCCAGCTCTTGGCGATCGGGGTGAGCAGGTCCAGCAGCAGGTGCGCCCGGCTGCGGTCGGCCTCGGCCGGGGCGGTCTTCTCCTCGTCGAGCAGCCGCCCGCAGTAGAGGATGAGGGCGAGCGCGCCCTCCACGTAGCTCTTCTGCGCCAGCAGCATCCGGCGTACGTCGGCGTGCGCCACGATCGGCACCTGCGGCGCGGTGGGGTCCTTGTCTGCGACCGGGCGGCCCTGCGGGCGCTGCCGGGCGTACGCCACGGACTTCAGGTAAGCCGTGTAGCCGAGCGCGGTGGCGCCGGCGCCCACCCCGATGCGCGCCTCGTTCATCATGTGGAACATCTGCGCCAACCCCTGGTGCGGCTCCCCCACCAGGTAGCCGACCGCCCCGGGCCGCCCGTAGGGGCGGTGCACGCCCTCGCCGAAGTTGAGCAGCGTGTTGGTGGTGCCCCGGTAGCCCAGCTTGTGGTTGAGGCCGACCAGCACCACGTCGTTGCGCGGGCCGAGCGCGCCGTCGGCGTCGAGGAGCACCTTCGGGACGATGAACAGCGAGATGCCCTTGACCCCGGGCGGCCCGCCGGGAATCCGGGCGAGGACCAGGTGGACGATGTTCTCGGCCAGGTCGTGCTCACCGCCGGAGATCCACATCTTGGTGCCCACCAGCCGGTACGTCCCGTCGTCCTGCGGCTCGGCCCGGGTGGTGATGTCCGCCAGTGAACTGCCGGCCTGCGGCTCGGAGAGGCACATGGTGCCGAAGAACCGCCCCTCCACCATGGGCCGGACCCAGGTGTCGATCTGCTCGGCGCTGCCGTGGGCGAGCAGCAGGTTGGCGTTGCCGAGGGTGAGGAACGGGTACGCGGCGGTGGCCACGTTGGCGGCCTGGAACCAGGCGAAGCAGGCGGCGGCCACGGCGTGCGGCAACTGCATGCCGCCGACCGACTCGTCCATGGTGGCGGCCAGCAGGCCGGTCTCGGCGAACACCTCCAGGGCGGCCTTGACCTGCGGGATGGTGCGTACCCGCTGCCCGTCGAAGCTCGGTTCGGTGGCGTCGGCGGCCCGGTTGTGGGTCGCGAACCGCTCGGCGGCGACCTGCGCGGCGAGGTCCAGCACCGCGTCGAAGGTCTCCCGCGAGTGCTCGGCGTAGCGGGGCCGCTCGGTCAGCCGGCCGACGTCCAGCCAGTCGTGCAGCAGGAACGCCAGATCGCGACGGGACAGCAGGGTGGACGACGACACGGGTCTCCTTCCGTGGGCCGTCGTCAGCCGCGGCGCAGCCCGGCGACGGCCTCTCGGAGATCATTCTGGCTGATCGGGGCGGGCGGCGCACCCTCCGTCGCCTCCCGGAGCGCCTTGGCGAGTTGCACCCGCCGCAGCACCTCCCGCAGGTCGGCGCCGGTGAGCCCGGGGGTGTCGGCGGCGAGCGCGGCCGGGTCGACGTCGGCGGCGAACATCCGGAAGCCGGGCCGCTCGTGCCGGTCGATCAGCTCCCGGATCATCTTGGCGAGGATCTCGGCGCGCCCGGACTCGTCCGGGGCCGGGATGGCGATCTTGAGGTCGAAGCGGCCGGAGCGGGTCAGCGAGGCGTCCACCCGCTGCGGGAAGTTGGTGGTGGCCACCACGATGACGTCGGGGTTCTCCTCGATGAGGGTGTTCATCTCCTGCTTGAAGATCCCGGCCACCGCGTTGACCGCCTGGCTGGCCGCGTCGCCACCGGCGCCCGCGTAGCTGATGATGCTGTCGAACTCGTCGAAGAGCATGACGGTGGGCCGTCGGTAGCGGCGCGCCTCCCGGAAGATCCGCTTGATGTTCCGCTCCGAGCCGCCGAGGTACTTGTCGAGGATCTCCGGGGTGCGGATCTCCACGAAGTCCGCGCCGATCTCGTTGGCCAGGGCCCGGGCCAGCATGGTCTTGCCGGTGCCCGGCGGGCCGTACAGCAGGATGCCCTGCGGCCGGCGGGCGCCCCAGCGGGCCATGGCCTGCGGGTGCCGGAACGACACCGCCACCTCGCGGAACCGCGCGACCACGTCGGCCAGGCCGCCGACCTGGTCGAGGGTCACCGCCGCGCTGCGCGGCGCCGCCGCGGCCGCGCGCTGACCCACGGTGTACGACCGGCCGCGCAGCAGCGTCGGCTCGGGGGTGTCGCCGGCGAGTTCCCGGACGGTCTGGAGCACCACCCCGATCATGGCGGTCAGCTGCGCCGGTGTCACCTCGGCGCTGGGCACCTCGGCGCGCACCCGCACCGTCCCGCCGTCGTCGTGGCTGACCTCGGGGCGCAGGCCGGCCTCCTCGGCGGCCCGCAGCACCGCCCGGCCGGCCGGGTCGCGCGGCGGCTCGGCGAGCGCGGCTCCGGCGGGACGCAGCCCGAGGCGGCGGCCCGCCTCGGCCGCGACCCGGCCGACGGCGGCGGCCGGCCCGTCGCCACCCCGGGCGGCGAGCCGCTGAGCCAGCAGCAGCCCGACCGGTCCGGCCAGGCCGAGAGCGAACAGGCCGACGCCCGGCAGCGCGGCGTCGGCCCGCAGGTACGCCTCGAAGCGGTGCACCGGCCGCCCGTCGCGGCTGTCGGCGCGCACGGTGCAGCGCACCTCGCGCACCGGCGCGGGGAAGTCCCCGCCCGCCAGCAGCTCCACCGGCCCGTCCTGCGCGGCGGTGAGCAGCGCGGCGGCGCCGGTGACGGTGACCCGGGCGCCGAGCAGCGTCACGCTCTCGACGTCCGGCCGGACCTCGTACCCGGTCATGCGACCACATCCCTCGCTGCGAGCGGTCTCCGCTGCCGAGTCTGACACCGGGTCACCGCCACGGCCACCGGCGCCGGTCAGGCCGCCTCCGCGAGGAGGCCGTCGACCAGGTCGCGGGGCAGCCCGTGGGTGTCGTGCAACCAGTGGTAGTCGCGCTCGGTCAGCGGCCCGCGCGCGCGTACCCGGTCGACCAGCGGCCGGCCGCGGTCCAGCAGGCCGCGGAACCGCCGCTCCTCGTCCAGCAGCACCTCGCGCAGCGGACCCACCTCCGCCTCCTGCCGGAACCGGCGCAGCGTGTCGCGGTACGCGTCGAGCGGCAGCCCGGTCAGGCCGCGCGCCGGGTCGTCGCGCCACAGCACGGTGAGCGCCCGTCGGACCAGCCGGCGCAGCACGTAGCCGCGGCCGGTGTTGCCGGGGCGTACCCCGTCACCGAGGACGACCACCGCGGAGCGCAGGTGGTCGGCGACCACCCGCAGGTCCTCGCCGCGCAGGTCCCACCGGTCACGCACCGCGCCCACCCACGGGGTCAGGCCCGCGCCCTCGAAGACGGACCGGCCGCCGCGCAGCACCATCTCCAGGCGTTCCAGGCCCATCCCGGTGTCGATGCTGGACATCGGCAGCGGCGTCAGCCGGCCGTCGGGGTGGCGGTGGTGGCGCATCTGGACGTGGTTCCAGACCTCCATCCAGCGCTCGTCGGTGCCCGGGCTGCCGGACGGCGGGCCGTCCCCGGTCCACACGAAGATCTCCGAGTCGGGCCCGCACGGGCCGGTCGGGCCGTTGGACCACCAGTTCTCCGCGCGGTTGGACTCGACCGGCACGCCCAGCCCGGTCCAGGTGTCGAGGGCGGTCTCGTCCGGCCCGATCTGCTCGTCGCCGCCGAAGACGGTGGCGTGCAGCCGCCCCGGGTCGATGCCGAAGCCCTCGGTGAGCAGTTCGTAGCCCCAGCGCAGGCTGGTCGCGATGCCGTAGTCGCCGAGCGACCAGGAGCCGAGCATGTCGAAGACGGTCAGGTGGGTGCGGTCACCGACCTCGTCGAGGTCGGTGGTGCGCAGGCAGCGCTGCACGTTGACCAGCCGCCGGCCGCCGGGGTGCGCGCGCCCCAGCAGGTACGGGGTGAGCGGGTGCATGCCGGAGGTGGTGAAGAGCACCGGATCGCCGGACGGCGGGACGAGCGAGCTCTCCGGCGCGTCCCGGTGGCCCCGGCGGTGGTAGTGGTCGACGAAGGTGCGGACGATCTGGTCGGGTGTCATGGCACGGGCCTTCCGGTTCGGATCGACGACCGGACGGTCCGCCGCGCGGGCGGTGACGTGACACGACGACGCCGGCGGACCGTTTCCGGTCGCCGGCGGGAATGGGGCAGGTCAGGCGGCGGCAACCGGCGAGCGGGAAGCTCGCGCGGCCGCGGCGGTGGTGCTGCGCCTGAATTCCATGCCGACAACGGTAGCCGGAGGGCGAGGCCACGGCCACCCGAAAACCCGGCGGGTCGGCCCGGTGAATCGACGTATTGACATGTGAAGGCAACTCGTCGGTAACATTCCGGCACCTCGGACGGCCCGGGCCACCCCCGTACCCGGGCCGATCCCCCACCGAGGCGCCGAACAGGCACGTGGACGGCTCGTGGGTGGACCGCCGACCGGCGCGTCCCCCGTCACCCCCGGAAGGACCCGCCCCCGTGAAATCGCTCATGACCCGTGCCCTACTTGCCCTCGCCGTCGCCGCGGCGACGCTGGTCGGGCTCCCCTCCCCGGCCCAGGCGGCCACCTGGACGCCGTCGAGCAACCCGATCCTCTTCGTGCACGGCTGGAACAGCAGCGCGTCGACCTGGAACACGATGCTCGGCCGGTTCCAGGCCGACGGCTGGCCGTCGAGCCACCTGCGGGCCTTCTCGTACAACACCAGCCAGTCCAATGCCCTCACCGCCCAGGTGGTCGGCCAGGAGATCGACGCGCTGCTGGCCGCGACCGGGGCGACAAAGGTCGACATCGTCACCCACTCGATGGGCGCGCTCTCCTCGCGCTACTACCTGAAGTACCTGGCCGGCAGCGGGAAGGTGGACCGCTGGGTGTCGCTGGGCGGACCGAACCACGGCACCAGCTCGGCGAACACCTGTTCCAGCACCGCCTGCCTGGAGATGCGGGTCGGCTCGGCCTTCCTGGCCGACCTCAACGCCGGCGACGAGACGCCCGGCGCCTTCGGCTACGGCACCTGGCGCTCCCCGTGCGACGGGGTGATCAACCCGGTGGACAGCACCGTCCTGGCCGGCGCCACCAACACCCGGACCGCCTGCGTCTTCCACACCAACCTGCAGAGCGACGCCACCATCTACGGCCAGGTGCGCGACTTCGTCAACTCGTGAGAGCGAGCCCGCCGGTCCGGCGTGCCGGGCCGGCGGGCTCCTCCTGTTCGGCGGTCCCGGTCAGGCCGTGCCGGAGGAGACCAGCGGGGCCGGGGCCACCGGCCGGCGGCGGTCGGCGCGCCGGTTCGGCAGCGACAGCCGGATCACCTTCCACCAGGCGGAGGCCACCTGCTTGGGCAGCGGGCCCGTGGTGTACTTCAGCCCGTACCGGTCGAACAGCGCCCGGACCTGCGGGGCGATCTCCTGGTAGCGGTTGCTCGGCAGGTCGGGGAAGAGGTGGTGCTCGATCTGGTACGACAGGTTGCCGGTCATGATGTGCAGCAGCCGGCTGCCGCTGATGTTGGCCGAGCCGAGCATCTGCCGCAGGTACCACTCGCCACGGCTCTCGCCCTCGATGGAGGTCTTCTCGAAGGTCTCCACGCCGTTCGGGAAGTGCCCGCACATGATCACCGAGTGGCTCCACAGGTTGCGGATCAGGTTCGCGGTGAACGTGGCGGCGAGCGTGGACAGGAACGACGGTCCGGACAGCAGCGGGTGCAGCACGTAGTCCTTGAGCACCTGGCGGCGGATCTTGCGGCCGACCGCCCTGGCCCGCGCCCGGAACGCCGGGTCCCTGTGCCTGCCGTTCTTCAGGTTGTCCCCCAGCTCCAGGTCGTACGCGGCGATGCCGTACTCGAAGAAGCAGGCGTTGACGAAGTTGTAGAACGGCTGGCCCAGGTACGCCGGGTGCCACGGCTGGTCCTCGTCGACCCGCATGATGCCGTAGCCGAGGTCGTTGTCCTTGCCGAGCACGTTGGTGTACCGGTGGTGCAGCTCGTTGTGGGAGTGCTTCCACTGCTCGGGCGGGGAGACGTGGTCCCAGTCCCAGGTGGTGGAGTGGATCTTCGGGTCGCGCATCCAGTCCCACTGCCCGTGCAGGACGTTGTGCCCGATCTCCATGTTGTCGAGGATCTTGGCGACCGCCAGGCCGGCCGTGCCGACGATCCAGGCCGGCGGGAACAGTGAGAAGAGCAGCACCGCGCGGCTGCTGATCTCCAGGGTCCGCTGGGTCTTGATCACCTTGCGGATGTAGCGGGCGTCCCGCTCACCCCGGTCGGCGATCACCCGGTCCCGGATCGCGTCCAGCTCCTTGCCGATGATCTCGATGTCCGCGGCGGTGAGGTGGGCGATCGGGTTGTCGGCCTTCTTCTGGATCGCGGTCACGTCGGGTGGCCTCCTGTCAGAGTTCGATGTCGCAGGTACCGGCGGCCGCCGACACACAGGTCTGGACGAGCACGCCGTCCCCGGGAACGGCGGTGGTGACGTCGCCGTTGCGCAGGTCGCGCACCGCGCCCTCCCGCAGCGGGACGACGCAGCCGAAGCAGATGCCCATCCGGCAACCGGAGGGCATCAGCACGCCGGCCTGCTCGCCGGCGTCGAGGATCGGGGTCGCGCCGTCGGCCTCGACGGTCACGCCGGCGCCGGTGAACGTCACGGTGCCGCCCTCCCCCGGCGAGATCACGGTGGGCCGGAACCGCTCGGTGTGCAGCCGGTCGACGAGCCCGTTGGCCTCCCAGTACCCCTCGATCGCGTCGAGCATGCCGACCGGGCCGCAGGCCCAGGTCTGGCGGTCGAGGTGGTCCGGCACCAGGCCGGCCAGCTCGTCGACGCCCAGCAGCCCGTCGGTGTCGGTGTGCCGCTCGACCAGCCGCAGCGCGCCGGCCTCGGCGAGCGCCCGCAGTTCGGGGCCGAAGATGACGTCGTCCCGGGCCGGCGCCGAGTGCACCAGCACCACGTCGGCCCGCTGGTGCAGGCCGGCGCGGAGCATCCCCATGACCGGGGTGATGCCGCTGCCGGCGGTGAGGAACAGGACCCGTCCGGGGGTCTCCGCCGGCACGACGAAGTCGCCCTGCGCCTGGTCGAGCTGGACGATCGTGCCGGTCCGGACCCGCCGCACCAGGTAATTGCTGACCTTGCCGTCGGGGATCGCCTTCACGGTGACGGTGATCCGGCCGTCCGCGGCGCCCGGCGCCGAGGTGACCGAGTACGCCCGCCACTGGCGTACCCCGTCGACGTCCACGCCGAGGCGCACGTACTGTCCGGGCCGGTGCCCCTGCCAGCCGCGGCCCGGCTGGATGACCACGGTCGCGGCGTCCCGGGTCTCCGGGCGGACGGCGACGATCCGCCCGCGCAGCGGGGCGCCGGCGCGCAGCGGCGCCACGAGGTCGAGGTAGTCGCCCGGCAGCAGCGGGGTGGTGACCGCGCCGGCCAGCCGCAGCAACCTGTCCCGGAAGGAGACCTTCTGCGGGCGGCGGGAGGCAGTTGTGGTCATATGACCAGCTTGACTGCGTGATCGCATAACATCTTGACCGGCAAAGGTGAAACGGTCGCAGGTTCTTGTTCGGGGAGAACAAATGTCGGACGCAACGCACCATCGCGCCCATCTCGAACTCGACGAGCAGGTGGCGGCCCGCCTGCGGGAGCGGCTGCCCGTGGTCGCCGAGCGGACGGTCACCGCGATCACCGCCGAGGTCCCCGACTACTCCGGCGCGCTCACCGGCACCATGCGCGAGAAGATCGAGAACGCCGTACGCATCGCGCTGGGCACCTTCCTCCAGCTCATCGAGGGCGCACAGGCCATCGACCCGAGCACGCCGCTGGCGCCGGCCCTGGAGGCCGCGTACGCGCTGGGCAGCGGCGAGGCCCGCTCCGGGCGGAGCATGGACGCGCTGCTGGCCGCGTACCGGGTGGGGGCGCGGGTGGCCTGGCGGGAGGTCTCCGCCACCACGGTCCGCAGCGGGCTGGCCGCCGAGACGGTGGCCGAGTTCGCCGAGCTCATGTTCGCGTACATCGACGAGCTGTCGGCGGCCAGCGTGGCCGGGCACTCCGACGAGCTGGCCAGCGCCGGCCGGGTCCGCCGCCGCGACCTGGAACGCCTGACCCAGCAACTGCTCGCCGGGGAACCGGAGGAGATCCTGCGGCGCAGCGCGGAACGGGCCGACTGGCCGCCGCCGCAGACGCTCACCGTCGTCCTGCTGCCCCGCCGCAACCTGCGCGCGGTGCTCGCCCTGCTCGGCCCGTACACCCTGGAGAGCGGCGAGGACATGCCCGGCATGGACCCCGCCGACGACCTGGCCGTCCTGCTGGTGCCGGACATGCACGGGGTCCGGCGCCGCCAGCTCATCCGGCTGCTGCACGGGCACCGGGCGGTGCTCGGGCCGGCCCGGCCGTGGCACCGGGTCGCCGCCTCCCACGAGCGGGCCACCCGGGCCCTGGCCCTCGGCCTCGGCGAACCGGACGCCGGACCCGTCGACACCGAGCAGCACCTGGCCGAGCTGCTGCTCAGCATGGACCCGGAGGTCCTGGCCGACCTGCGCGCCCAGGCCCTCGCGCCGCTCGCCGACCTGCCGCCGGCCACCGCGCACCGGCTCGCCGAGACGCTGCGCTCCTGGCTGCTGCACCAGGGCCGCCGCGACGACGTGGCGGCCGACCTGTTCGTCCACCCGCAGACCGTCCGCTACCGGATGGGCAAGCTCCGCGAGCTGTACGGCGACCGCCTCCACGAACCGGCCACGGTCCTCGACCTCACCATCGCGCTGGCCGTCCCGCCCACCCCGCCGGAGGCGGAGCCACCGGGCGGGTGAGGGCGGCGTGCCTGCCGTCAGGCGGCGACGTAGACGAGGTCCATGGTGTCGGTGCGTCCGGACCAGCGGAGTTCGAGGTGCCAGCAGCCGGCCCGCGGCACGTCGACGATGGACGGGCCGGGCCCGCCGGCGACCTCCCGGGTCACCCGGGTCGTGGTGCCGTCGAGGGTCGCGGTGATGACGAGGGTGGCCGGCGCGGTCGGGTCGGGCGACGGCGTGGCCGCCGGCCGGGAGACCCAGAGGATCTTGTTGCTGGGCCCCTCCGTCCGGCCGACCGCCAGCGGCTGGCCGAACAGCACGGCGACGATCTCGCCCTTCGCGCCGAACACGTGCGGCGCGCGGGCGTCCCCGCTGAAGCCGGCGTCCGCCCAGTCGGGCAGCCGGCCCTCCTCGACCCGTGCCGCACAGCCGGTCGACGCGCTCGCCGCCGGGGTGGCCGGCGCGCCCGCGGCGGTGCAACCCGCCAGCAGGACCACCGGCGCCAGCAGGAGTCTGCCCCACGCATCCATCCCGCACCTCCGGGCCGACGTGTCGGTGCCGGTTCGACGGCACCCCTGCCCTCACGACACCGGCCGGGCGGCGCAGGTTCCCTCCGTGGCGGTCGTCCCCGGGTACGAGGGCGCGAGCCGCGCCTAGTCCAGGGACGCGGCGATCCCGACCGCCGCGTCCCTGGTGAGCTGGCCCTCCAGGCGGTAGCTGACGCCGGCGTCCTCCCAGATCAGGGTGGCGGCGGCGAGCCGCGCGGTCTCCACGCGTTCCACGCCGGCCCGGTCGATGTACGCGAGCTCGTGCGGACCGCCGATCCACACGGCGAAGTCGCCGTCGACGGTGACCCACTCCACGCCCGGCCCGCCGCCGAGTTGCTTGTGGAAGACCGGGTCGAGGCGACCGTCGAAGGCGTCGAGGCGCAGCGCGCCGCCGCGGTAGAGCAGCGTCGCCACCCGGTACGTGCCGGTGCCGTCCGGATCGGCGACCAGCACCTGCTCCGGGGCGCCCAGAGCGGCGGGCACGCGGATCGGGAAACGCACGTGCCGCGGCGCCTCGTCGAGGGAGACGGACCGCTGCGACGGCAGCGGCGACGGCACCCCGGTCGGCGGATCCGGCGCCGGCGTGGTCTCGACGACGACCCCGGAGAAGCGGAGCAGCCCCGCCACGGCGTCGGCGATGGCGGCCCGCCCCGGCGGCAGCGCGGCGACGAGCAGGGCGGCCAGCGCCGCGGCGAGCCAGCGGCGCCAGCGCCGCCGTCGTCGTGCCGGCGCGGCCAGGCGGGCACGCACCCGGCCGCGCACGTCGGGCACGTCGGGGGTCTCCAGCCAGGTGGCGAGGTCGCGCAGCTCGCGTTCGAGGTCATCCACGGCGCACCTCCTCGCGGTCGAGCAGGCCGCGGAGCTTGACCAGCGCCCGGGACGTCCGCGACTTCACGGTGCCCCTGGGCCAGCCGAGCATCGTCACGGTCTCCTCCTCGGTCAGGTCGAGAAGGAAGCGGCACACGATCACCTCGCGGTCCTTCACCGGCAGCTGCCGCAGCGCCGCCACCAGCGCGGCCCGGCGCTCCGCGGCGAGGACTCCGCCGACGGCGGCGTCCTCGCCCGCCTCGGACCCGTCCTGCGCCGCCGCGGCCCGCAGGGCGAGCCCGTCCCGCCGGCTGCGGGACCGGTGCAGGTTGCGGGTCTCGTTGGCGACGATCGCGAGCAGCCACGACCGGAAGGACGACTCGCCGCGGTAGCGGGACAGGTTGCGGAACCCCTTCACGAACGCCTCCTGGATGACGTCCTCCGCGTCCGCACCGGCACCGAGCAGCACCGCCGTCCGGTACGCGGACGCGGTGTGCCGGGCGACCAGGAGTTCGTACCCCTCCAGGTCACCGGCCCGAGCGCGGGTCACAAGCTCGTCGTCGTCCAGTGGAGACCTCCGCTTCGATCACCCTCATGACACCGGCCGCCCCGCGCGGGTTCCATCCTCGCGGCACGGAACCCCGGCGGCGTCGACGGTGTCACCCGGGCATGGCCGTCACCATGTCGCGTCGCCGCATCCTGACCCTGCTGGCCGGCGCCGGCGCCACCGTGCTGGCCGGCTGCGAGCCGGCCCGGGGCCGAGCGCCGGCCGTACCCGATCCCTTGCTCCTCCTTGTCGACGACGGGCTGGGCCTGCTGCGCGGGGCCGACCGACGGATGATCCCTCGTGCCGTGGCCACCGCGGACGGGACCTGGCTGTTCGCGACCGCCCCCGAGGGCCCGGACACCGCCTGCTGGCGGATCGACCCCGCGACCGGCCGCACCTCCGCGAGGACGGTGCTGCCCGGGCGGTGGGTGGCCCAGGCGGTCTCGGCCGACGGTACGAGGGTGGCGCTCACCCCGACCGGGATGCCGGTGAACGGCGGTCGCCCGTCGGGGCGGCAGGTGACGCCGGTGCTGGTCGCCGACGCCGGCGGGATGCGCCACCGGCTGGACCTGCGCGGCGCCGTCGTCCCGGAGGCGTTCACCGCGGACGGCACCGGGCTGTTCGTCCTGGACTGGCTCCCGGCCACCGCACCCGACCGCTACCGGGTCCGGGTCGTCGACCTCGCCACCGGCACGCCCGGCCCGCTGTCCACCCGTGACAAAACGCCGGTCCCGCCCGGCGCCGAGGAGGAGATGCGCGGCGACGGGCGCCAGGCGGTGCTCGCCCCGGACCGCACCGTGCTCTACACGCTCTACACCCACCAGCCCGACCACCAGCACACCCGGGACCTCGTCAGCGGTCGGCCCGGCGACGCGCACGCGTTCGTCCACACCCTGAACCTGCGGGAGCGGTGGGCGTACTGCGTCGACCTGCCGCACCCGTTCGGCGAGGCCGCCGCGGCCGGCCACGCCATGGCGATCACCCCCGACGGGGGCCGGCTCCTCGTCGCCGACGTCGCGTCGGGCACCGTCGCGGACATCGCCACCGGGGAGCTGACGGTACGCCGCACCGTCCCGCAGCCCCGCGGCACGGGCGCCGCGCACGCCGCCGCCGGCGACGACCGCCTCTACCTCGCCGCCGGCACGACGGTCCGGGCCCTCGACCTCACCCGCCTGACCGGCACGGTGGACTGGCCGGTACGCGAACCGGTCACCGGCCTGGTGACCAGCCGCGACGGCAGCCGCCTCTACGTGGGCCAGCGCGACGCGGTGAGCTGGCACGATGCCGCCACCGGCCGGGAACTCGGCCGCGTCCCGGTCCCCGGTCTGGTCGGCGTGCACGGCCTGGCCGGATCCGCCTGACCCGACGCCCGGCCGCGCCGTCCCATCCCGCCGGAGGTGGACCGACCACCGGCCCACCGGCCCGGGCATCCCGGGTCCTCCGGCCCTGTCCGCCGTCGGTCGGGCCGGGAATGGTCGAAGGGGGACCAGCAACGAGGAGGCGACACCATGAGGCAACCGGCGACCCGGGCGGAGCAGACCCCGACGGTACGGATGCTGGAGGCGGCCGCCCGGCAGGCCCTGCACGCCCCGTCGGTGTTCAACACCCAGCCGTGGCGCTGGCGGATCACCACGGACACCCTGGAACTGCGCGCCGACCCGGACCGGCAGCTCGCCACCACCGACCCGGACGGCCGGCTGCTCACCCTCAGCTGCGGCGCGGCCCTGCACCACGCCCGGGTGTTCCTCACCGCCGCCGGCTGGGCGGTCACCGTGGAGCGGCGGCCGAACCCGGCCGACCCGGCGCTGCTGGCCCGGCTCCGCGCCACCGGCCCCGCCCACCTCGACGTCGCCGCCGCGCGCCTGGTCGACGCCATCCCGCGCCGCCGCACCGACCGCCGCGCCTACGGCGACCGCCCGGTGCCCGAGCCGGTGCTGGCCCGGCTGCGCGCCGCCGTCGAGGCCGAGGACGCCCACCTGCACATCGTCCGGCCCGACCAGATGCCGATGCTGGCCGTCTCCACCGGCCGCGCCGCCGACGCCGAACTGGCCGACCCCGCGTACCGGGAGGAGCTGCGCCGGTGGACCGACCGGCCGGCGGGCAGCGGCGACGGCGTGCCCACCGCCACCGCCGTCCGGCCCGGGCCGCGCCGGGTGCCGCTGCGCGACCACGCGCCGGGCGGGGCCGCCGGGCTGACCGCCGGGGCGGACTTCGACCGCGGCGCGGCGTACCTGATCCTGTTCGGCGAGCAGGACGAGCCGGCGGCCTGGCTGCGCGGCGGTGAGGCGCTGTCCGCGCTGCTGCTCACGGCCACCGCCGAGGGCCTCGCCACCGCGCCGCTCAGCGACGCCATCGAGGTCGCCTGGCCGCGCCGGATGATGCGCGACCTGCTCGCCGGGATCGGCGACCCCTACCTGGTGGTCCGGGTCGGCTGGGGACCCGACGACGACCTGCCGCCGGCGCCGCGCCGGACGCCGGCCGACGTGATCGAGATGACCGGCTGACCGCCGGCGTATCGTCGGCCCCGTGTCCTCTTCGGATCCGCCCGGCGACCTGCCGTTCGTCGACGAACACCGCACCCTCGTGGCCGCGCCGCCGGCCGACGTGTGGCGGTCGCTCGGTGCGCAGTTCACCCACCACCGCGCGTCCGGCGCCGACCTCGTGGCGCACCTGCTGGGCACCGTCCCCCGCCGCGCCGGCGGTCCGCCACTCACCGAGGGTGCCGCCGTGCCCGGGTTCGCCGTGGCGGAGGCGGCGCCGGGGCGGCGGCTCCGGCTGGCCGGGCGGCACCGGTTCTCCCGGTACGTGCTCCAGTTCGACCTCGCCGACCGGGCCGGCGGGACGCTGGTGAGCGCCCGGACGTACGCCGCGTTCCCCGGGCCGCACGGGGGTCTCTACCGGCTGTTGGTGATCGGGTCGGGCGGGCACCGGCTCGCGGTCCGGCGGATGCTGCGCGACATCCGCGCCCGCGCCGAACGCGCCCGGGCCTAGCTCCTACCCCTCTGGAGAGGGGCGACGAGGGGCGCCGGGATCTGCCGGGCGGCCCTCTCCACTGGCCGGCGGTCAGTGACGGGACGTTGATCCGACCGGCACCCGGGCGGCCGCCTCGCGCCGCAGTTCCGGCCTTCTCCGGCCGCGCAGCACGGTCAGCGCCACGGTGACCGCGGCGGCGACGCCGACGCCGGTCCAGAGCAGCGGGCTGGTCCGCAGTTCCTCGGGCAGCTGCTGACCGAGGACGAAGACGCCCATCACCACGACGAACCAGCCGAACACCTTGCGCAGGATGTCGGCGGGGATCCGTCCGGCGAGCCGCCCGCCGGCGACGCTGCCGGCGACGGCGGCGACCACCACGGCTGCCGCGAGACCCCAGTCGATGCTCACACTGGACAGGTAGCCGGCCAGGCCGGCGAAGGACTTCATGGCGATGACCACCAGTGATGTCCCTACCGCGACCGGCATGGGCAGGCCGCCGAGCAGCGCGAGGGCGGGCACCACCAGGAAGCCGCCACCGGCGCCGACCAGGCCGGTGACCAGTCCGACCACCACACCGTCAAGGACCACCCGCGGCATCGGCAGCTCGTGCGGCACCGGCCGGTGCTCGGCGCCGCGCCGGCCCCGGATCATCGCGACCGCGGTGGCCAGCATCATCACGGCGAAGCCGGTGAGCAGGAACCCGGCCGGGATGAACTCGGCCAGGCGGCCGCCCGCGTACGCGCCGGTCATGCCGGCGACGCCGAAGATCAGGCCGGTGCGCCAGCGCACCCGGTGGGCCCGGGCGTGCGGGATGACGCCCACCGCGCTGGTGGCGCCCACGACGAGCAGCGAGGTCGCGATGGCCTCCTTCGGGGGCAGGTCGGCGACGTAGACCAGCAGCGGCACCGCGAGGATCGACCCGCCGCCGCCGAGCAGGCCGAGGCTGACGCCGATCAGGACGGCCAGTCCGACGGTCAGGGCCAGGGTCGCGGTCATGCCCGGCCGCCGGTCTCGCGCAACTGGCCGACGATGGTGTCCAGGTCGCAGCTCGCGCCCCGGTTGTAGGGCAGCTTGCCGAGGATCATGCCCATGGCGCAGGTGTTGGTGACCGCGGCGACGGTGAGGCCGGCGCCGATGAATCCGGCCACCCACTTCAGCTGCGGCACGAACACCGAGCCGAGGACGCTGGCCAGCACGATCGAGCCGGCGACGAGGCGGACCTGCCGTTCGAGGTCCCAGCGGGGCGCGCCCCGCTTGGTCGGCGCGTTGGCCGCCTGCCAGGCCATGATGCCGCCGTCGAGGACCGTCAGGTGGGGCAGGCCGACCCCGGCGAGGGCCTGCTCGGCCTGGGTGGCGCGGGCGCCGGAGCGACAGACCAGCACGACGTCCTCGTCGAGGTGGTTGCGCAACTCCTCGCGGTGCTCCCTGAGCAGGTCCAGCGGCACGTTGTAGGAGCCGGGGATGTGGGACGTCTCGAACTCCGCCGGGGTACGCACATCCAGCAGGCGCGGCGCGTGGCCGGCGTCGATGAGCTCCCGCAGGCTGACGGCGTCGAGGGTGGCGGGGCGGGCCGTCTCGGAAGTGCTCATTTCTCCTCTTTCCGCTACAAAATTTTCCGTAGAAGGCGCGGGGAAGCCGGCCGGCGCCGGGTGGCGCCGGCCGGGTCCTGCTGGTGGGGTCAGGCGGCGGTGACGATCTCCAGGCCGGCGGTCTCGGCCTGGTCGAACGTGTCGTTGATGACGACGGCCTGGCGGCCGGCGTTGGCGAGTAGTGATGCTGCGGCGGTGGCGCGGTAGCCGGAGCCGCAGTGGACCCAGACGGTGCCGGCGGGCAC
>NZ_VSEZ01000031.1:0-18160 GCF_008085935.1 Micromonospora sp. AP08 | reverse complement strand
ACCCGCTTCGGTGAATCGCCCCGGGCACCCGGCCGCGTCTCGTACCGTCGGTGCGGGACCGCCCGCGCCTGCCCCGTCAGGCCGGCGGAAAACGTGACGTGCTGTACGCGTCCTCCCACGATCGGGACGGACCGGTCGGGGTACCTGCTGATGGTTCGGCCGGAACTGACCGCCAGGAGCTGGCGGAGGCAGGAGAGGTCATGAAGATCGGAATCATCGGGTCGGGGCACATCGGCGGCACCCTCACCCGTCGACTGCGCACGCTGGGCCACGACGTCACGGTGGCCAACTCGCGCGGGCCGCAGAGCCTCACCGACCTGGCCACGGAGACCGGCGCGACGGCCGGCACCCTCGAGGAGGCCGTCCAGGACGCGGAACTGGTCGTCGTGGCCATCCCCCTCAAGGCGGTCCCGAACCTGCCGCCGGCGCCCTTCGAGGGCAAGCTGGTCGTCGACGCGGACAACTACTATCCCGAGCGGGACGGCGACATCCCCGAGCTGCTCGACCGCAGCCTCAGCTCCAGCCGCTGGACGGCGGACCACCTCAAGGGCGCCCAGGTGGTGAAGGCCTTCAACAACATCCAGGCCGCGTACCTCATGGACGGCGGCAAGCCGGCGGGCATGCCCGACCGGATCGCGTTGCCGGTGGCCGGGGACGACGCCGAGGCCAAGCAGGTGGTCATGGAACTCGTGGACGAGTTGGGCTTCGACCCCGTGGACGCCGGGACGCTCGACGAGAGCTGGCGGCAGCAGCCCGGCACACCGGTCTACGGCACCGACCGCGGCGCCGACGGCGTACGGCAGGGGCTGGCCGAGGCGCGGCCCTGAGCGGCGTACGACAGGGAAAAGCCCCGCCGGCGACTGGCCGGCGGGGCTTTTCCGTGCGTGCGCGGGACGGGCGTCAGGCGGGCGGCTTGGCGCAGATGAAGCGCGGCTCGGGGTCGTAGCGCCAGCTGAACTTCTCCCGCTTCACCACCTTGCCGTCCTTCTTGATGACCCGGTAGGCGTCCTGGGCGAAGCCGACGCTGCCCGCGGCGGTGATGCAGTCCGGGCCGGGATCCAGGTAGACCGTCTTCGGCTGGGTGATGTCCCGGCGCGGGCCGTACTCGGTCTTGACGCTGTCGTAGATCTTGGTGCTCCACATCGACACGGTGATCGTGCTGGCCGTGTACGAGGTGTCGATCAGGACGCCGTACGGGGTGTTGTTGCGGAACTTGAAGTCCAGCTGGGGCCAGTAGATGGTCGACTCGATGACCGCGGGGTAGCGGCTGAAGTAGAACGAGTGCGGCTTGTGCTCGACGTCCTCCAGCCCCGCGTAGTAGCTGGCGTTGAAGAGCGTGGTGGTGAACTGCGAGACGCCACCGCCCACGCCGGGCACCAGCTTGCCGTTCACGATGGTCGGCGCGTCCTTGTAGCCCTGGTCGTAGCCGCGCTCGCCGGTGTGGCCGTTGAGCGAGAAGGTCTCCCCGGGCCGCACGATGGCGCCGTCCACGTCCTTGGCGGCCTGGACGATGTTCTGGCTGCGCGGCGAGGACAGACCGCCGGGGAACCGGGTGGTGAAGGTGGAGACCTGCTCCTTGATGCCCAGCTCGGCGAGCTTCGCCTCGGTCAGCTCCGGCTCGGCCGGCTTCAGCTCGGCGGTCACCGTGCGGCCGTCCGCCTTCGGCAGGACGGCGAGCAGGTCCCGGCCGAGCGCCGCCGCGTCGACCTGCCGGCCGGCCCGGCCCGGCACCACCTTCGGCTTGCCGCCGCTGATGGTCAGCCCGGCGTCCTTCGGCGCGACCTCGAGCTTCGCGAGCCGGTCGCCGAGCGCGGTCCGCAGCCGCTTGACGTCCACTCGGGGAGTCAGCTTGCCGGTGTCGTCGGCCGAGAACCGCAGCCCCCGGGCGATGGCGGCGGGCGGGATGGAGACCGAGCCGCCGTCGGTGGTGAGCGTGACCGGAGCCGCGACGGCGGGCCGGGCCAGCTCGGCGACGAGCCGGTCGACCTCCTCGCGCGAGCTCGCCGGCCACTTCTCGACCAGCGGCACGGCCACCGGCGCGCCGGCCAGCCAGCCGGACTTCACCGCCTGGGCGGCGCCGGTCGCGTCGACGGTCAACGCCGGCTTCGGGTAGACCGGCTTGGGGGTGGTGCCCGTGTAGATGATGGCGGGCATGGTCATCTCGCGGCCCTGGTCGCCCATGGCCCTGCGCAGCGCCGCCTCCAACCGGGCGGTGTCGACGGTCACCACCGGCTCGACCGTGCGGGAGCCGACGAGGCGGCTCACCGGGTGCGCATCGGCGGCGGCGGCCGCCGCCACGGTGGCGTCCACGTCGACGGCGAGCCCGATGTCGGCCGGCTTCAGCTCGGCGCTCTTCTGGCCCACGGTGACGGTGATCGGGGCGTTCAGCGCCGCCGCCCGGCGCTCCAACTCGGCATGGAGCGCCCGGGCCGCCTCGGCCCGGCTCCGCCCGCCCAGCTCGGCGCCGAGGACCGTGGTGCCCCGGGGCACGTCGCCGGCGTACGCGTAGGTGCCGAGGCCGGTGCCGGCGGCGAGCACCGCGGCGACGATCCCGCCGGCGAGCAGCAGCCGTCCGCGACGGGACCGTCCCGGCTTCCCGGGCCCGCCGGCGTCGGAGCCGGCGACCTGTTCCATCTCGGCGTCCGGCCAGCTCACCGCTGTCACCTTCACGGTGGGCCGGTCGTCGGCGGAAGGCACTTTTTCGCCGTAGAGCGTCACAGCAACCTCGATCGGAAGTACCACGCGGGGACCGCTTCCCCCGCGGGAGACACCTACGGTAACCAACGCTTGAGCGAGTCGGGAGTCTCCGTCCCGGCGGTCGGCGGGCCGGGCGGCCCCCCGTCCCCGGGGTGTCGCCGTCATCACCCCCGCCGGGCTCCCCGCGCCGGTCCGGATCGTGGGACGGTGACCGGGTGCGGACGGATGAGCGGACCCTGGCGTACGGCGGCGGCTGGTTGGATCGGGCTGCGGCGCTGCGCGCCGACCCGGCGTGGATCGCCGCGCGGCTGACCGACCCGGAGAGCGTGCTGCTGCCGCTGTGGCGGGACCGCTGCCTGGTCTCGGCCGACCGGGCGCCGGTGCGCCGCTCCGCGGCCGGGGCGGCCGGGCTGCGCGCCGCCGCCGACGAGACGGTGTTCCTCGGCCTGGACGCCGGCCGGGCGGTGTTCGCCGTGGACCTGTCCGGCCGGGACGACGCCGAGGCGTGCGAGCTGGCCGGCGCGGCCGAGGCGGTGGACGTCCGCGCCCTCGTGAGCGGGCTGGGGGCGGCCGAGGCGGCCGTCCAGGCGTACGCCAAGGGGTTGCTGCACTGGCACCGCGGCCAGCGGTTCTGCGGCGGGTGCGGTGCGGCGACGGTGGCCGGCGACGGCGGCCACACCCGGTCCTGCACCGGCGCCGGCTGCGGGCGGCTGCTCTTCCCCCGGATCGAGCCGGCGGTCATCGTGCTGGTCGAGGCGCCCGGTGAGCCGGAGCGCTGCCTGCTGGCCCGGCACCGGGGCGCGTCCGAGGACTCCTGGTCGACCCTGGCGGGCTTCGTGGAGGTCGGCGAGAGCCTGGAGGACGCGGTGCGCCGGGAACTGGCCGAGGAGGCCGGGGTGACCGTGGCCGGCGTGGCGTACCAGGGGTCCCAGGCGTGGCCCTTCCCGGCCGGGCTGATGGTCGGCTTCCGCGCGACGGCCGCCTCGACCGAGGTGCGGGTGGACGGCGAGGAGGTGGTGGAGGCGCGCTGGTTCAGCCGGGCGGAGCTGCGGGAGCGGGTGGCGGCGGGGCGGCCGCTGGGCCGGATCGACTCGATCGACCACCACCTGCTGCACAGCTGGCTGGCCGCCGGCTGGTGACGGCCATCGCCACCAGCGCGGCCACGGCCGTGCCCAGGGCGCTCCACAACAGGCCCGTGAAGGTGTGCGGGGCGATCGCCCCGGCCACCACCACGAGCCCGACGGCGGCGGTCCAGAGCGGGGCGGCGGGCCGGCGGGCGCCGGCCGCGACCTGGGCGTTGAGCAGGACGAAGACCATCGCGTACAGGGCGCCGATCGCGGCGAAGACGGGGGCGTGCGCGCCGAGGCGTACGTAGTCCTCGCCACCGGCCAGGCGGAAGGCCAGCCCTCCCCCGAGCGCCGAGGCCAGCACCAGCACGAGCCCGCACGCCCCGGTCAGGGCGAGCGCGACGGTCCGGCTGCGCCGGTCGCCCCGGGCCAGGCGGGGCAGGGCGAGCACGGTGACGACCTGCGGCGCCCACAGCGCGCCCTTGGCCAGGACGGTGCCCACCGCGTACGCCCCGGACTCCGCTGGCGGCAGCAGTTGCCGGGCCAGCAGCAGGTCGGCGTAGGAGACCACGAGCATCGCGAGCGTCGCCCCGCAGCCGGTGACGACCTGGGCGGCGCTGAGCGCCGGGGCCGGTGCCGCCGCGGTCGGCTCGGTGGCGGCACCCTCGTGCGGGGCCGGTGCGGCGGTGAGGCGCGCCAACGCCAGCGGGGTGAGGGCGGCGAGGAGCGCGCCGGCGAGCAGCGACCCGGTGAGCCCGGCGCCGAGCAGCAGGCCGAGGATCACGCCGCCGTAGCGTCCCGCGGCCAGCAGGGCCATACCGAGGGCGAGGCGCAGGAACCGCTGGCCCCCCTGCAACTCGCCGAGCCAGCGGGAGGAGAGCACCACGGCGACCGTGGTGACCGCCAGCAGGGCCGGGACCTCGGCGGGGATGCGCAGCACCGTGGCGAGCAGCGGGGTGGCGGCGACCAGGACGCCACCGGAGAGCGCGGCCGTCGTCAGGGTCGCCCGCCGCGCCGTCGTGCGGCCGTGCCGGGCGTGGTGCACCGCCACCGCCAACTGGAGGCCGAGGCCGGGGACGCTGGCGATGGCGACCAGCCCGAGCGCGGTCGCGAGCACCCCGAGTTCCGCCGCGTCGAGCCGCCGGGCGGCCAGCACCGGCACCAGGTAGGCCAGTGCGTTGCCCGCCGTGCCGGCCACCATGACGGCGGCGCCGGCCGTGCCGAGCCGTCCCGCGCCGGCTCGCGTCGCCCCGGTGTCCGTCACCCCTGCCCCGCCTCGGCTCACGCGATCGAGGAGAGGTCGGTGCCGCGCCACGAGGGGTGGTCCGTCTCCGGGCCCGGGTCGGCCGGCGGTGGGTCGGCCGGCCGGGCGGCGGCGGGGCGTACCGGTCGGCGCCGGACGGTGGTGGTCAACCAGAGGCAGCCCAGGGCGAGCAGCGCCGCGAGTTGCGGGCCGGCGGCCACGTGCCGCTGCGCGACGGTGAGGTGCAGCCAGCCGGCCAGCAGCAGCAGCCCGGCGGGCAGCCAGGACCAGGCGAGCCGGACGGCGAGTCGGGCCCGGCGGGGATCGCGGGGCCAGGGCAGCCGCAGCGGGCCCCACGAGGCCAGCACCAGGCCGACCGCGACCAGGAGGACGCCGAGGAGCCCGCCCGACAGGATCACGGCCGCCGCCCCCACCAGCAGCAGCGGCAGCGAACCCGGTCCCCGCCGGCGGGCGGGCCGGCCGGTGGCCGCCGGGGCGGTGCGGCGCTCCGGCAGCACGGCGAGGACGACCACCCCGACGAGCAGCACACCGCCCAGGAACAGCCCGGCGCGGTACGCCGTGTCGGGAACGAAGCGGAGCACCACCTCGCCGGATGTCCCGGCGGGCAGCAGCCAGCCCTGTTGCCAGCCGTCCACGACCAGCGGGGTCAGCACCCGGCCGCCGACCGTGGCCCGCCACCCGGCGTTCGTGTTCTCCCGTACCACGAGGACGCGGTCGACGGAGTCGTCGGCGACGCGTACCCGGCGCTCGGTGGCCGACCAGTCCGCCACCTCGACGGGCGAGGCCTGCGGGACGGCGCGGGACTGCGCCGGACCGGGCACCAGTGCCACGCGGGTCGCGCGGGCCAGCTCGCCGGGGGCGGCGAGCAGCCGGGCCTGGCCGCTGGCCAGCACCAGCGGACCGGGGGTGGTCGTGCCGCACGGCGCGGCCGGCACCTCCCGGGCCTCCAGCAGGTCCCGGACGGTGGCGGTCAGCCTGGTGTGGACCTCCGCGCCGCCGATCTCCAGCGTGGGTCCGGAACCGCAGGGCAGCTTCACGGGGGCGTCCAGGTCGGGCGTCCGGGCGGGACCGGCCGGCAGCACGCTCACCTCGCCGACGGCGATCGGCAGCGGCTCCGGGGCCTTCTCGCCGTACGGGTCCTCGCTGTAGGAGGACGGCTTGTCGAGGAACTGGATGGTGATCTCGTCGGTGCGCATCGGCGGTTGCAGGGTGAGCTGGCCGTTCTTGTTCAACAGCCCGCCGCGTACGCCGTCGTCACCCACCACCCGCACGCTGCCGACCTTGGAGGCGGCGACCTCGGGATCGAGGGAGAAGCGCAGCCCGCTGATGACCTGGGGGCGGGGCCACGCCAGGTGCAGGATCGGGTTCTCGTCGCTCGGTGCCGGGGACCAGGCGGTCGCCGGGTCCCCGTCGAGGACCGCGCCCGGGCGGGCGGCCGGGTCCGGCACCGCCGTCGACGAGGCGGTCACCGCCGGGGCGAGGCGCAGCGGCTGGGCGGCCGCCACCCGCCGGTCCAGGACCGCGTTCAGCGCGCCGCCGGGCTCCGGGCGGGCCCAGACCCGGGGGGTGTACGTGCCGGAGGTGGGCAGGGAGAACGTCCGGTCGATCGACCGAGCGTCCTCCGAACCGCGGGCGACGTCGGCCGAGCACCGGGGGTGGCCGTCGACGAAGAAGCAGGCCGGCGTGGTCGGGGCGGCGGAGACGACGACGGTCGCCGGCCGGTCGGTGGCCGGCGGGGCGGGCATGGCGAGGGTACGACCGGTGCGCAGGCCGGGAATCTCGATCTCGGAGATCCCGACGGTGCCCGAGCCGGGACGCTGCCCGATGGTCGCCTCGATCGCGATCCGCAGGTCCCGGGTGGCGTGCACCCCCGGCAGGTCGAACGTCATGCTGTCGCCGAACGACTCGACCGCCAGGCTCTCGTACCCGGCGGTGACCACCACCTTCGTCGGCACCGTGTCGGCGCCGAGGTCGAACTTCACCCGTACCTGCCTGATCCGGGCAGACGCGGCGAGGGTGACCTCCAGCCACTGCTCCGACCCGACGGTGTCCGGCGCCGACTGCCACGACGTGCCCGGATCGCCGTCGAGGGCGGCGAACGGCTGGTGCTCGGGGCGGGCACCGCCGCGTACCCCCACCTGCGCCCGGGAGCTGGACGCCCGGACGGCGGTGACGCCGTCGTACCGGGCCACGGTGGACTGGTCCGCGCCCCAGTCGGGCAGGTAGTCGTGCGCCGGGGCGGGCACGTCGAAGGAGTCGGACGCGGTGAGCGTCGCCGAGGTGTCCCGCAGCCGGCCGAAGGAGACGTCCCGCCGGCGCAGCCCGTCGGTCAGCGTGACCGGTCCGGTGGCGTTCCCCGCGTCCCCGGCCAGCACCGTGGGCGCCGCGGTGAGCTGCCCGGCGGCGGCCATCTCCAGCAGCGATTCGGGGCCGCCCACGACGGTGGTCACGTCGTTCCTGTCGTAGGCGACGACCGGTTCGACCGGGCGGTCGACCCGGAACACCTCCAGCGCCCGCGTCGGCACGTCGAGGCCGTGGTCCCGGAACACCCCGTCCGTGGTTCCGCCGCCGCGGACCGGGCCGAAGCCGGCGACCAGCGTGAGCCCCGGTGTCCGTTCCAGCGCCTGGCGGACCACCGCCGGACGGGCCGTGTTCGAGCGCCCGTGGTCGAGGTCGGCGCGGAACAGGACGTGGCTGACCCCGGAGCGGGCGAGCAGGTCGGCCAGGCCGGCCGAGCCGTCGCCGTTGGCCAGCGCCGCCTCCACCGCGTCGAGGAGCCGGATGGTCGTGGGCGGGGTGAAGGGGATGGCGTTGCGGACCGCCCAGCGCCCGTCGAGCAGGGGCTGGGCGATCTCGTCGGTGGTGCTGCCCCAGTCGTACGAGGGGAAGCGGGCGCCGGGCACCACGAGCACGCGGCCCCGGCCGGTGTGCGAGTCCAGCCAGTCGGCCGCCTCGGACCAGTAGCGCGGCACCTTCGTCACCCCGCCCGGCGTGGTCAGCCCGCCGGCCAGCGCCGGACCGGCGACGCCGACGACCGCGGTGGTGGCGACAGCGGCGGCGAGCCAGGCCAGCGCCGTGGCCCGCCGGCGCCGCCGCGCCGGGACCGTCCGCGCCACCCGGATGAGGAGCCCGATCAGGTGGGCCATGCCGAGGGCGAGCGGGAGCCGCAGCAGGACGTCGAACTTGTGGACGTTGCGCAGCGGCGCCCCGGCGCCGTCGAGGAACTCCCGCTCCGGGCCGGCCAGGACGTTGGGCAGGTCGCTGACGTGCCCGAGCCCGACGAGCGCGACGCCGAGGAGGAGGCCGGTGACGAGGAACCGCCGGTGCGGCATGCCCGGCCGGGACAGCCCGACGACGCCGAGCAGCGCGACCGCCAGGGTGGCCACGACGAGCACCCGGTCGGTGGCCAGCTGCGCCCCGGCGGGCAGGGTCGGGCCGAACGGCCCGCTCAGGTAGGCGACCCAGTAGGAGGCGCCGCGGAGCACGGTGACCGTGTCGGTGACGCTGGTGGTGAACCGGGCGGACTCGATGTAGTCGAGGAACGGTGGGCTGTACCGGCCGAGCACCAGCAGCGGGACCAGCCACCAGGCGGTGGCCAGGGCGACCGCGCCGCACCAGGTGGCGAGCGCGGTGACGCGGCGGCGTACCGGCCGGAGGGTGGCGAGCCAGAGCAGCGCCAGCGGGACGACCGCGAAGACGGCTGTCGCGTTGACCCCGCCGGCGCAGGCGACGGCGAGAGCCGAGCCGGCGACCGCGCGCCGGACGGGACGGCCGTTGGCGAGCCCGACCAGGGGGATCAGCACCCACGGCGCGATCGCGCTGGGCCAGGACTCGACGGAGGACCAGCCGAGCTGGGTGAGGATGCGCGGGGACAGCGCGAAGGACACCGCGGCGATCATGCGGGCGGCCGGGGTGCCGATGCCGAGCCGGCCGGCGAGCCGTACGGCCCCCAGGTAGGCGACGCAGAACAGCAGCGCCCACCAGAGCCGCTGCACCACCCAGGCCGGCAGGCCCAGTTCCGACCCGATCAGGAAGAACGGTCCCATCGGCCAGAGATATCCGTACGCCTGGTTCTGCAGCTGACCGAAGGTGCCGGTGGGGTCCCACAGGTGCAGTGAGCGGAGCAGCCAGCCGGCGGGGTTGACGTTGAGGTCGACCTTGGTGTCCGGGACGGTCAGCCCCGGTTCCTGCTGGAACGCGAGCGCGGAGAGGACGATGCAGACGGCGACGTGACGGAAGCGGCGGGTGACATGTCGGGTTCGACGGCCCACCGGTCCGCTGTCGCGTGTCGCCTCTGCGCGCATGTGGCTCCCTGTCTCCGGCACCCCCGACCGACCCGGTGGACGCTGGGCGCAATCGCGAGAGGTTAACCGGGACCCGTGGGTGCCGGGCCCTCGGGTGCCGGGACCTGGGACGCGATGCCGTCGGTGATCGGGCGAACGGCGGTGCCCACGGCGTGTAAGCGTGTGGCAGGCTGCCCACCATGTCAATGCCGGAAGTTGAGGCGGTGACGCGTCCGCACGAGCCGGGCGCGGAAGGGGACGAGCCCGGAGCGGTGGCGCGGTGGCTGCGGGCCGACCGCGTACGGGCCGTCGCGATCGTCCTGATCGTGGTGGCCGTCGCCTGGCGTGCCGGCATCGCCACCCGCGGCTGGTTCTCCCAGGACGAGTTCGTCATCGCCGCCCAGGCCAGCAGCGCGGACCTCACCGCCGACCACCTCCTGCGCACCTTCAACAACCACCTCATGCCGGCCGGCCTGCTGGTGGCGTGGCTGATGGTCCGGGCCGCCGGCTTCGCCACCTGGCCGTGGGTGCTGCTGCTGGCGGCCGGTCAGGCGGCCCTGGGGGTGGCCTTCTACCGGCTGCTGCGCGACCTGCTCCGGCCCGGCTGGGGGTTGCTGATCCCCCTGTGCATGCTGCTGTTCAGTCCGCTGACCCTGGAGACGACCTCGCTCTGGATGGTCGGGCTGTTGATGCTGCCGGTGCTGCTGGCGATGGTGCTCGCCATGGCGGCGCAGGTCCGGTACGTCCGCACCGGCCGGGTGCGCCACCTGGCGGCGGTCGTGCTGTGGGTCGCGTTCGGGCTGGCGTTCGACTCCAAGGCGCTGCTGATCGTGCCGCTGCTGTTCGCCATGACCGCCTGCCTCTTCACCGCGGGCGGCCCGACCCGGACCCTGGTCACCACCACCCGCCGGTACTGGCCGGCCTGGCTGGTGCTGGCCGCCCTGTCGGTCGCCTACCTCGTGTTCTATCTGGGCCGGCCGGCGGGCGCGCTGAACCGGCCGGGGTCCACCGGCGAGGTGCTCACCTTCCTCGGTGACCTGGTCGGGGTCACCCTGGTCCCGGGCCTGCTCGGCGGCCCGTGGCGGTGGTCGTACGCCGGTGACGGCCCGCCGCTGGCCGACCCGTACGACGTACCCATGTGGCTGTCCTGGGCGGCGCTGCTCACCCTCGTGGTGGTGACGGTCCGGTGGCGGCCGTCGGCGCTGCGTGCCTGGACGCTGCTGTTGTCGTACGTGGCCATGGTCGCCCTGCTCTTCGCCGCCACCCGGCTCGGCGGCGTGCTCAGCCCGCTGGCCGGGCTGGTCCCCAGGTACGTCGCCGACGTGGTGGTGGTCGCCGCGCTCTGCGTCGGGGTCGCCCTGCTCGGGCGCTCGGACGCCGAGGAGGGCGACGTGGCCTCGTGGCCGTTGCCGACGGTGCTGCGCGAGCCGGGCGCCTTCGCCGTGGGCCTGGTCGCCATGATCATGGTCATCGCGACGGTCGGCGTCGGCACGCTGTGGAGCATCGCCCGGTTCGGCGACAACTGGCGGACCAAGCACGGGCGGGACTACCTCGCCACGGCTCAGACGGACCTGGCCACCGCGTCGCCCGACACCGTCTTCCTGGACGACATCGTTCCGGACCGGGTGGTGGCCGGTTACTTCTGGCCGGACAACCTCCAGTCGCACTTCTTCCGCCCGGCGGAGTTGAAGCCGAAGTTCGTGCCGGAGGCCGAGAACCCCTCGACGTTCGACGACACCGGCCGGATCCGGCCGGCGACGGTGCAGGGCCGGCGCATCCTCCCCGGCCCGGACGAGACCTGCGGCCACCAGATTTCCGGCGCGGCGGCGACGCGCATCCCGCTGGAGGGGCCGGTGCCGGAATGGCCGTGGGTCGTCTACTTCGGCTACCTCAGCTCCGGTGACTCGACGGTGACCTTCCGGCTCGGCGAGGCCAGCCACGAGTTCGCCGTGCGGCGGGGGCTCAACCAGATCTACTTCCCGCTGGAGGGGGGCGGCCCGGCCGTGGAGGTGAGCGTCGCCGACCCGTCGGTGGTGATCTGCACCAAGGCGATCACCGTCGGTGATCTCGTGCCGGCCCGCTGACCCGCTCCTGCCGCGTCCCGCCATGTCCGTCCCGACCGGTCCGACCCGCCGCGAGCGCTGGCTGCTCTACGCGGTCGCGGCGGTCGTGGCCGCGGTGGTGCTCGCCCCGCTCGCGGCGCCGGGCTATGCCCTGCTGTACGACATGGTGTTCGTGCCGCGGCAGCCGCTGACCTGGCAGCTCGTCGCGCCGGCGGACAGCCTGCCCCGCGCCGTCCCGATGGACGCCGTGGTCTCGCTGGTCACCCAGGTCGTGCCGGGGTGGCTGGTGCAGCGGCTGGCGCTGGGCGGGGCGGTGGTGTTCGCCGCCGTCGGCGCCGGCTACCTGGTGCCGACGCGGCGGCGGGCCACCCGGGTGGTCGCCGCGGTGGGCTACGCCTGGACGCCGTACCTGGCGGAGCGGCTGCTCATCGGCCAGTGGGGGCTGCTCCTGGCGTACGCCGCGCTGCCCTGGATCGTGCGGGCCGCGCTGCGGGTGCGCGCCGGCCGGCCCGGGGCCCTGCCCCGACTCGTGCTCGCCGCGGCGCCCGCCGCGATCACCCCCACGGGCGGCCTGCTCGCCTTCGCGGCGGTGGCGCTGCTGGTCCCGTGGCGTGACCGGCGGCGGTCGGCGGTCCTGGCGTTGGGCGCCCTGCTGGCGTTGAACGCGCCGTGGCTCGTGGCCGCCCTGGTGACCGGGGCCGGCGGCACGTCGGACCCGGCCGGCGTGCAGGCGTTCGCCGCCCGCGCGGAGAACTGGGCCGGGCCGCTGGCGGCGCTCGCGGGCACCGGCGGCATCTGGAGCGCCCAGGCCACTCCGGGCAGCCGGGCGGGCGCCCTGGTCCCGCTGGCGACGCTGGTCCTGCTGCTGGTGGCCGCGGTCGGCGCCGGTCCGCTGCGCCGGCGGCTGCCCCCGGGTGTGGCGCTCCGGTTGGGGGTTCTCGCCGGCGGTGGCCTCCTACTGGCCGCCCTCGGGGTGCTGCCGGGCACGGCCGACGCGCTGCGCTGGGCGGTGCTGCACGTGCCGGGCGCCGGCCTGCTCCGCGACGGCCAGAAGTTCCTCGCCGGGTACGCCCTGCCGCTCGTGCTCTGCGCGGCCCTCGGGGTGGAGCGGCTGGTGTCCCGGTGGGACCGGGATCTGGCCCTGCTGGTCCTGGCCGGAGCGGCGCTCCTGCCGGTCGCCGTGATGCCGGACCTGGCCTTCGGTGGCGTGGGCCGGCTGCGGCCGGTCAGCTATCCCGCCGACTGGCGTCTCGTCGCGGCGGTCACCGCCGAGGATCCGGGTGTGGTCCTGGCGCTGCCGCTCAGCGCCTACCGGGCCTATCCGTGGAATCCGGACCGGATGGTGCTGGACCCGCTGCCCCGCTACCTCTCCGCCGAGGTGCTCACCGACGACACGCTCCGGGTCGGCGACGTGACGGTGGCCGGGGAGAATCCCCGGATGCGCGAGCTGCGCCGGCTGCTCCGCGAGGGCCGGCCGGTGGCCGGGACCGGGGTGCGCTGGGTGGTGGTCCAGCGCGGCTCGACCGACGCCGTCGACCCGGCCTGGCTCGCCGGTCTGGAGAAGGTCCACGAGGGACCCGTGCTGACCCTCTATCGCGACCCGGACGCGCCGCGGGTGTGGCACCGGAGCCCGCCCGGACCGGGGCGGTGGGCCGCCGTGGGAGCCTTCGCCGGCGCCCTCCTGGTGGTCGCGTTTGCTGCCCTTTCGGTGCTACGCCGGCGGCCTACTCCGTGGTAACGTCCCGCTCGCATATTTCGACAGGGGAGGATTGGCATGCGTAAAGCCCTCACGCTGCTGGTGTCGGGCCTGGTGGCAGCACTGCTCGGGGTCTTGGCACTCGGCGGGCTCGCCGCTGCCGCCACCGCCAGCGCCGCCGAAGCGCGGGACAGCGCCAAGAGCGCCCGCGAGGCGGCGCAGAAGGCCGGCAAGCCGGACCCCTTCACCCCCGAGATCTACGGAACCAGGTAACAGGCTTCCGCCGGCAGTTCCTCGGCCCTGGCCACGACACCCGTCGTGACCAGGGCCGCAAACCTTTGACCGGCTGCCGGCCAGGTGAACGACGCGGCGTGCGCCCGGGCCGCCGCCCCCATGCCCTGCCGCATCTCGTCGTCGCACAGCAGGTCCCGCACCCGGGCGATGTAGTCGTCGACGTCCTCGGCGAGCAGTCCCGTCCGTCCGTCGACCACCGCCTCGGCGACACCGCCGGCGTTCCGGAAGGCCACCGTCGGGGTGCCCGCGGCGCCGGCCTCCACGATGGTCAGCCCCCAGCCCTCCTTGAGCGAGGGGGTGAGGGCCACCCAGGCCGCGGCGAGCAGGTCCGCCTTCTCCTCCTCCGTCACGTAACCCCGGAACTCGACCCGGTCGGCGATGCCCAGCTCGCCGGCGAGCTGGCGCAGGTGCGACTCCCACCAGCCCTGGCCGGCGACGACCAGCCGCAGCTCGGGCAGCTCGCCGGAGAGGGCCGCGACGGTGCGCAGGGCCACTTCGATCCGCTTGTGCGGGACCAGCCGGCCGAGCGCCACGAGCAGCGGGTACGGAGCCCGGCCGGCGTCGGTGGGAGGCAGCTGCGGAGTGCCGTTGTACACCACCGCGACGCGTTCCGGGGCCACGCCGAGGGTGGCCAACTCGGCCCGGGTGGCCTCGGAGACGGTGACGTACCGGCAGTGCCGGTAGACCCGGACGGAGAGCCAGGACTCCACCCACCAGCCGAACCGGGCCGCCCGCGGGCCCAGCACCACCGGCCACTGCTGGCGGTGCACGTGATGGACGAGCATGAGCACCGGCCGGCGCGACCAGATCGGGGCGAGGAACGGCAGGCCGTTGCAGACGTCGACCAGCACCTGCGGTCGGCGCCCGCACCGCCGCGCCGAGAGCGGGCCCAGGCCGACGAGTCCGGCGAGGTAGGAGAGCGCGGCCCAGGCGTAGACCGTGTGGCGGCCGCCGCGGCGGATCAGCCGTACGCCCGCCTCGTTGGTCTCCTCGGCGGGACCCGCCTCGTGCGCCGCGCAGAAGAGCGTGACCTGGTGCCCGTGCCTGACCAGCTCGGCGGCGACCCGCTCGATGTAGACCTCGGAGCCACCGCCCTCGGGGTTACGGGTGTCCCGCCAGTTCAGGAACAGCACATGCCTCGGAGTGCCGGCAGCGCGCACGCGATCCCTACTCTCAAGTAATTTAGCGACGCGCGTCACACTAGGGGTTTGGGGTCGGCGCGGGCAATGGCCGTTGGGCCATGGCTACTCAGCGTGCGGTGCCGACTGCCGGGACCGACCGGTCCTCCGCCGGTGCGGCCGGCCGGCGTGCGCGCCGCTGGCTGCCGAGCAGTTGGAGCGGCCGTTCGACGCCGTAGTAGCTGACGGCCGCGTAGGCGAGCCCGCCGGCCATGGTGAGCGCGAAGGTGCTGACGAGCCCGCCGGTGAAGAGCGGGCGCCGGGTCACCAGATAGATCAGTTCGAGCACCAGCGGGTGCCAGAGGAAGAGGCCGTACGACACGGCGCCGAGCCACCGGGCCGGTGCGGCACCCAGCGCGACCTTGACCCGGTTGGGCGGCCCGAACGCGACCGGCACCAGGATCAGCACCGCGATCGCCAGGTAGAGGGTGAGCTTGACGGCGAAGGCCGCGGGGGACGGCTCGGTGAGGTCCCGTGGCCCGGCCACCGGGGTGGTGGCGATCGCGAACAGCCCGACCGCCGCGGTCCAGCAGGCCACCGGCGCGGCCGCGAGGTCGTCGAGGATCCGGAACGAGGCGGGACCGGTGCCGGTGCGCAGCGCCACGTGCACGGCCGCCAGTGCCATGCCCGCCCCGAACCACCCGCCGTACGCGGGCAGCCAGGTCGTGTGCAGCCCCATGTCCAGCCAGCCGAGGGCCATCGCCACCAGCCAGCCCGCCGTGACGAGGAGGCCGCCGCAGGTGGCGAGCACGGTCCGTACGGGTCGCCAGGTCCGGCCGGTGGCCGGCACCGCGATCAGCGGCAGGATGAGGTAGAAGGCGACCTCGGTGGCCAGGCTCCACGTCTGGCTGAGCCCGTTGCGCAGCAGCCCGGGCGCGTAGATCTGGGTGAAGGTCAGGTGGTGCAGCCAGTCGCCGGCCGGGGCCGGCCGGTTCTGCGGCAGCACGATCAGGCAGGTCACCACCGTCAGCCAGTACGCCGGCAGGATGCGCAGCGCCCGCCGCCACAGGTAGCGGCCGGCGGCCGGGCGACGCCTGCCGGTCGCGACGCTGAGCGCCCAGGGCCGGAACAGCAGGAAACCCGAGAGCACGAAGAAGATCGCCACCCCGACGTCCAGCCGCGCCAGCCAGCCTCCCCACGCGGCGTTGCCGGTCGCGCCGGTGTGGAAACCGACGTGATGCGCGACGACGGCGGTGGCGCCGAGCGCGCGGAGCGCGTCCAGGGCGGGCAGCCGGGCTCCGGCCGTAGGCTCCGGTGCCGATGACACGGCGGCTGAGGACATCTGGACATCCAGGGGATCGCGGCGGAGGTAACCGAGCGGTAACCTGCCGGCCATAGTAGGGATCGGACGGCCCGTACGACAGGCGTCGGGGCGGCAGGTTACAGGAGGATGAGTGAAGCTTCGTGTGGGCGCCGCGCTCTTTGGGCTCGGCGTCTTGTTGCTGGTCATCGCAGTCGGGCTGCCGCTGTACATCGCGCCCGCGGTGACCAAGCTTCCTTATGACCTCGACCGGACCACGTCGAAGGCGGAGGCGGTCAACGCCCGGGCCCTCAAGGTCACGGTCGTGGGGGACTCGGTCAGCATCGAGGTTCCGCAGGCGACGCTCATGTCGACCGTCGAGGTGATCCCCCAGCCGGAGGACACCGCCGACCGGTTGCCCAAGGAGCTCGCCGGCAAGGCGGTCGTCTGGGACGTCTACCAGACCGTCAAGAACTCCGGCGGAGAGGTGTTCAGCCAGTACAGCACGGAGCTCGCCCTCGACCGGGCCAGCGGCGCCGCCGCGGACTGGGACGAACAGTGGCTGAACGAGACCGGCGCGGAGCAGACGCCCGTCGGCAACGTGACCTACGAGGGTCAGGTCTACAAGTTCCCCTTCGACACCAAGAAGAAGGAGTACCCGGTCTTCGACCGTGACCTGAAGCGGGCCACGCCGGCCAAGTTCACCGGCACCGAGGACGTCAAGGGCCTGGAGGCCTACCGGTTCGAGCAGCGGATCGAGAACGAGACGCTGAACACCCCGGAGAGCAACATCAAGACGCTGATCGGCCGGTTCGCGCCGCAGGCCACCACGGGGAAGGTCGTCTACAGCAACACCCGCACGCTCTGGGTGGACCCGGTCACCGGCGCCTACGTGAAGGTGCGCGAGCGGCAGCACAAGGAGTTCCAGCCGGACAACGGTCTGGTCACCGTGCTGCTCGACGCGGACTTCAACTACACCGACGACACCATCGCGAAGAGCGTCGAGACCGCCAAGGACAACCGCTTCAAGATCAACATGGTGCGGACGTACGTGCCGATCGGCGCCGGCGTGCTGGGCGTGCTCGCCCTGCTGGCGGGCATGCTGCTGGTGCTGCGCGGCAACGGCGGCGACGCCACCGCCCGGCACCGGCTCGCCGAGGCGCCCGCGGGCGGCCCGTCGGGTGACGAGGCGCCCGTCGGTGGTCCGTTGAGCGACGAGATCCCGCCGGCGTCGACGAACTGGCGCACCGACGAGGAGTCGACGGTTCCGGCCCAGCGTCCGGCCGTGGACGACGAGGCCGAGAAGCGCTGACGTAGGGCACGCGGGGGCGGGTCGACCGGGATGGTCGGCCCGCCCCCGCTCTCGTCTCGTCACGCTGAGCGCCCGTTATTGAATCGTAATGCGTCGATGGTTTGAACACGTACGGTGACGAACGTCGACGCTCACGCCCGATTCGCGGGCTTCTCCCCGCTGCGGGCCGGCCCGTTCCCGCACCCACGGTGAGCGCAGGGGCGGCTCGCCGGAGCTGCAGTTACCTGTGAGTAGGATCGCCCCTTGTGACGCAGACCTCTGTCGGTGCACCATCAGACACGCGTTCGTTACCCGCTGGTAACAGTCGCCTCAGCCCACCCCGGGGCGCGATTTGTCGACCAGCCACCCCGATGAGCGCCCGCCCCGACGGAGGAGGAATCTGTGCAGACCGACAACCCGGGACGTACCCGGTGGCGGCGCTTCGCCGCGATGATGGTGCCCGCGACCGCAGCCGCCGGCGCCATCCTGTTCGGCATGTCGACCGGTGCGATCGCGTCCGACATCACCGTCTCCGGCCAGACCTTCAAGATCAGTGCCGACCGGCTGGAGGGTGACGGCTTCAAGCAGTACGGCGGCATCGTCCGGGAGAAGAACGGCACCGTCCACCCGGTCGCCCTCGCCGAGATCACCAGCGCCGACCTCTACAAGCTCTGCCAGTCGGTCCGTGCCGACCTGCCGGGGCTGCCGGTGGTGCTCACCATCAACGCCGGTGACGGCAAGGACCCGGCCAAGGCCAAGGACCTGATGATCGCGATGGACAGCCTGGACGGCAACGCGACCTTCGGCGACATCAAAATCGGCCGGGACGCGTCCGACCTGAACCCGACGGCGCGCGCCGGCTCGTTCGGGCAGAACGCCGAGACGGTCACCATCACCAACCTGGAACAGGTGTCCCGGTACACCACCGCCTCCACCTTCAACCTGGTCGGCCTGCGACTCAAGGTCAACGTCGGGGACGCGGCCAAGGGCAAGGAATGCTTCTGAGCGGAACCGCAGGCCTGCGGCGGGCGACCGCCGCAGGCCCGTTCCCGTCCCTCGTTTCCGCTCTGCCAGGAGGAGTACGTGA
>NZ_VSEZ01000030.1:0-27090 GCF_008085935.1 Micromonospora sp. AP08 | reverse complement strand
TCGGCGGCGGCCGGCTGCGGTGTGGTCTTCCGGGACGGCGTGGTGGTCGGCGCGGTCCGGGTGCGCTGCGGCTTGGGTTTGACCTGGACGGCGGGGGCGGGGGGGGGGGGCGGGGGGGGGGGGGTGGCGGTGGCCGCCGGGGTGGCGGCGGAGGCGACGTCCGAGCCGGGGCGCACCGGCGGGTCGGACTCGAAGAGCATCGCCGGCACGATCAGCGCGAGGGCCGCACCGACCGCCACGGTCCGCCGGCCGCCGGGCAGCAGCGCGGAGACCCGGGCCTGCGCGGGGGTGAGCACCGCGGGCCGGGCCGGCCGCACCGCCTCGTGCTCCGCGATCAGCTCGTCGAGCTGGGCGACGACCGCGGCACGCTGCTCGATCGCGTCGGCGAAGGCCAGCGTGAGCTTGAACCGGAAGTCGGCCACCGCGCCGGTGGGCAGCAGGAGGCCGGAGGTACGGCGCCGGTCGAGGACCTGGATCAGCGTGACCGGCGCTCCGGGGTCGTGGGACAGGCCGGTCATCCGCCCGTACGTCCAGTCGCGCCGGCCCCGGCCGCCGAGCAGCACGAGACGCCGGTTGGTGAGCACGGCGAGCCCGGCGTCGACGACCTTCACCCCTTCGGGGCGGCGCGGGCGCACCACCGGTGGTTCCGGGTCGACGCTCAGCTCGGGGGCCGGCAGCACGGCCGTGTGCCGGACCTCGACCAGTTGCGCGGCCGGCAGGGTCCAGAAGACCACCTCACCGGGGGCCAGCTCGATGGGCAGGCCGGCGCCGGCCTCGACCGAGCCGTGGAAGGACCCGGCGAGGGTACGCAGCCGCCGCAGCTCGTCGTCGCGGCGTCGCCACGCCTCGTCGGCCAGGCGGAAGGCCCGCTGCCGCCGGTCGTTCTGCCGGTGTGCCCACCGGTAGCGCCATGTGGAACCCGTCGAATCAGTCATCGCCACGCCGACTCCTCCGCCGCGCGAGCCCACCAATCGGGGTGTCATTCATGTCAACGGCGGTGCGGGGGTGACAAGACACGCGCAAGTCACCAATTTGACCAAACGGGTGATTGCGCGACACGTTAGGCGGAACCTTGCGCGTCGGTTCGCGGTCCCGGTGGGTGGCCCGCTTCGCCGTGCGAGGGGGTGGGTGCGTCGGTAACGTCAGCCGCAGGGCGGGACGCGCCGCGACCCCCGCCGGAGGCGAGGAGGTGCACCGGTGGGTGAGCCGGCCGTCGTGGTGGGGGTGGACATCGGCACCACCAGCACCAAGGCCGTCGCGTACGACACCGGCGGCCGGCAGCTCGCCACGCACTCGATCGGCTATCCGCTGGAGGAGCCGCACCCCGGCTACGCCGAGCAGGACCCGGCACTGATCTTCGACGCGGTGGTGGGCTCGATCCGGGGGGTGGTCGCGGAGTTGGGCCGGCCGGTCGCCGGCCTGTCGTTCAGCACCGCGATGCACAGCCTGATCGGGCTGGACGCCGGCGGCACCCCGCTCACTCCCTCGGTCACCTGGGCCGACTCCCGGGCCAGCGCCCAGGCCGAGCGGCTGCGCGCCGTCCCCGCCGGGCTGGCCCTGCACCGGCGCACCGGCACGCCCGTGCACCCGATGGCGCCGCTGCCCAAGCTCGTCTGGTTCGCCGAGCAGCAGCCCAAGCTGCACGAGCGGGTCGCGCACTGGGCCGGCATCAAGGACTACGTGCTGCTGCGGCTGGCGGAGGCGCTGGTCACCGACCACTCGGTCGCCTCCGGCACCGGGCTCATGGACATCCACCGGCTGGCCTGGGACCCCGAGGCGCTCGGCATCGCGGGGATCACCGAGGAGCAGCTCCCGCAGCTCGTCCCCACCACCCACGTGCTGCCCGGACTGACCGCCGAGGCGGCCCGCGCCACCGGCCTGCCCGCGGACACCCCGCTCGTGGTGGGCGCCGGCGACGGGCCACTGGCGAACCTGGGGCTCGGCGCGGTGCATCCCGGCGAGGTGGCCTGCTCGATCGGCACCAGCGGGGCCATGCGGGTGATGGTGGAACGGCCCGGCGTCGACCCGCTCGGCGGCGTCTTCTGTTACGCCCTGACCGAGCGCCGCTGGGTGGTCGGCGGGGCGATCAACAACGGCGGGATCGTCCTCCAGTGGGCCAACGAGGCGCTCGCCCCCGAGCTCGACGACCACGCCGAGGAGGAACTGCTCGACCTGGCCGCCCAGGCGCCGGTCGGCTCCGGCGGGCTGATCATGCTGCCGTACCTGCTCAGCGAGCGGGCGCCGCACTGGAGCGCGCTGCCCCGCGGCGCGTACGTGGGGCTGACCCACGGGCACGGCCGGGCCCACCTGGTCCGGGCCGCGCTGGAAGGGGTCTGCCAGCAGCTCGCCCTCGTCCTCGCCTCGGTCCGGGCCGCCGGCAACGAGGTACGCGAGATCCGCGCCAGCGGCGGCTTCGCCCGCAGCCCGCTGTGGCGGCAGATCCTCGCCGACGCGCTCGGCATGCCGGTGCGCTTCCCCACCGGGCACGAGGGCTCCAGCTTCGGGGCCGCGCTGCTCGGCATGCAGGCGCTCGGCCTCATCGAGTCGATCGAGGTCGCCGCCGACCTGGTCCGGATCGAGGAGACGGTCCGCCCGGACCCCGCCTCCGCCGCCACGTACGCGGCCCTGCGGCCGCTCTTCTCCGAGCTGTACGACGCGCTCGTCCCGACGTTCGCGTCCCTGCGGCGGCTGGCGCCGAGCCTGCCGCCGGAACCACCACCCACCGCTCCTCCCAAGTGATCGCCCGTACCGGAGGCACGGACGACTACCGAAGGTCGTGATAGCCGTGGTCACACTGCTCGCCGCACCGGCGCAACCGCTCACCAACGCCGGCAACACCCAGCTCGTCATCGCCGCCCTGCTCGGCATCGCCGCCGTGGTGGTGCTGATCGCCTGGGGCAAGGTGCACCCGTTCCTGGCGCTGATCCTCGGCGCGGCCGTGCTCGGCGTGGTCGCCGGGGTCAGCGCCGACAAGATCGTCACCTCGTTCAGCGGCGGGGTCGGCTCCACGGTCGGCGGCGTCGGCCTGCTGATCGCGCTCGGCGCGATGATCGGCGGCCTGCTCGCCGAGTCCGGCGGCGCCGACAGCATCGTGGAACGGGTGGTCGGCCGGGTCTCCGGCGGCGCGCTGCCCTGGGCCATGGCCGGCGTGGCCGCGCTGATCGGGCTGCCGCTCTTCTTCGAGGTCGGCGTGGTGCTGCTGGTGCCGATCGTGCTGCTGGTCTCCCGCCGGGTCGACGTGCCGCTCATGAAGATCGGCATCCCGGCGCTGGCCGGCCTGTCGGTGCTGCACGGCCTGGTGCCGCCGCACCCCGGCCCGCTGGTCGCGATCGACGCGCTCGGCGCCAACCTGGGCCAGACCCTGGCCCTGGGACTGCTCGTCGCGATCCCCACGGTGATCATCGCCGGCCCGGTCTTCGGCAACTTCATCGCCCGGCACGTGCCGGCCACCGCGCCCGAGGCGCTGCTGCCCACCCGGCGGCCGCTCGCCGTCGGCGGGGAGCGGCGCCCGACCCGCCCCGGCGAGGGCCGGCTCGACGCCGACGGCGACCTGGTCACCGAGGACGACCTGGTCAACCCGGGCACCGGCCGCCCCGGCGCGCCGATCGAGGAGCCGGTCGGTCCCCGCGCTCGCCGGGAGCCCGCGCTGTGGGCCGCCGTGGTCACCGTGCTGCTGCCCGTCGTGCTCATGCTGCTGCGCGCCATCGGCGAGCTGACCCTGGCCGAGGACACCGCCGGCCGCAAGGCGCTGGACATCATCGGCACCCCGATCGTCGCGCTGCTGGCCGGCGTCATCTTCGCGATGATCTTCCTGGGCTACGGGACCGGGTTCAGCCGCAGCCAGGTCTCCGGTTTCCTGGGCGGCTCGCTGCCGGCGATCGCCGGCATCCTGCTGATCGTCGCCGCCGGCGGCGGCTTCAAGCAGGTGCTGGTCGACGCGGGCGTGGGCAACCTGGTCGCGGACGCCGCCAAGGGCGCGAACCTGTCGCCGCTGCTGCTGGGCTGGCTGGTCGCCGTGGGCATCCGGGTGGCCACCGGCTCGGCCACCGTCGCCACGATCACCGCCGCCGGCATCGTGTCGCCCCTCGCGGCCACCCTCCAGGGCCCCGAGGTGGCGCTGCTGGCGCTGGCCATCGGCTGCGGGTCGCTGTTCTTCTCGCACGTCAACGACGCCGGCTTCTGGCTGGTCAAGGAATACTTCGGGTTGACCGTCGGGCAGACCATCAAGAGCTGGTCGGTGATGGAGACCATCATCTCGGTGGTCGGCTTCGCCGGCGTACTCCTGCTCGACCTCATCCTGTAGCGGCGCTCGGGGCGCCCGGCCCGGCCTGCCGGGCGCCCGCGTCACGGCGCCTCGACGCCGGAGATGCGGAACTTGTGCACCTCGGCGCCGAGGATCAGCGCCGCCTGCTCCCCGTCCGGGCCGGCGCCGCGGAAGTCGAGCAGTTGCTGGTCGGACTCCCACCGCTCGTAGACGTTGATCCGGCCCGGCTCGACCAGGTCCGCGCTGACCGCGAAGTCCACGCAACCCGGCGCCGAGCGGGCCGCCCGGACCACGTCCACGCAGGAGGCCAGGTAGGCGTCCCGCCGGGCCGGGTCGACGTAGAGGGTGCCGGCGACGATGAACACGTGACCTCCAGAGGGTGAGCCGTCCGGCCCATCCTGGCACCCGGGGTGGATCAGGCCCGGCTGATCGCGTTGGCGTGGATCGCCTGGTTCAGATAGGCCGCCATGCCGGGCCGGATCGTCTCGAAGTACGCGGTGAACCGTTCGTCCGCCACGTACATGTCGGCCAGCCCGGTGTGCATCTCGAGCGGGCAGTCGTACCACCACTGGGTGATGAGCTGCCGGTGCTCTTCGGCCAGCGCCATCGCCTCCGGCCCGTCGGCCGGCGCGCCGGAGTCCATCAGCGCGGCGAACCGCCGGCCCCAGTCCTCGTTCTGCTCCTTGTTGCGCAGCCAGTCCTCCTTCGAGTAGCGGCTGGCCCGCTCCTGCGACTGCCTGTACGCCTCGGTGTCGCCCCAGCGCCGCTCGACCTCGTCGGCGTGCTCGTCCGGGTCGAAGTCCCCGAACACCTCGAACCGCTCCTCCGGCGTCAACTGGATCCCCAACTTTCTCGCCTCCATCGCGTGCTCGATCGCCGCCACCATCTCCTGGAGCTTGCCGATCCGCCCGGACAGCAGCTCGTGCTGCCGACTCAGGTGCGCCACCGGGTCAGCGGCCGGGTCGTCCAGGATCTCGGCGATCTCGTCCAGCGGGAAACCCAGCTCGCGGTAGTACCGGATGAGCTGCAGGCGGTCCAGGTCCGCGTCGTCGTAGCGGCGGTAGCCCGCCGGTGTCCGCCCGCTCGGCCGCAGCAGCCCGATCTCGTCGTAGTGGTGCAGCGTCCGGACCGTCACCCGGGCCGCCCGCGCCACCTGACCCACCGTGTACGCCATGGTTTCCCTCCCTTCCGCGACCAAGGCTCCCGCCTCCCGCTACGTGAGGGTCAAGCCCGATTCTGCGTCCCGTGTCACCCGGCCGGCGCGCGAAACGGCGATCGCCCCCGGTCTCCCGAGGGGGGGTGCGGGAGGCCGGGGGCGATCGGGGACCGGATCAGGTGGTGACCCGCTCCCGCTCCGGGGCGGCGAAGGTCTCGCTGGCCGGGGTGCGGAAGGCGTGCACCAGGCCGGCGCCCGAGAGCAGCAGGAGCAGCGCCGCGCCGAGGTACATGGCCAGGGCGCCCTGCTCGGCCTTGCGGCCGAACTCGCTGAAGCCGTACGAGGTGAGCAGCAGGCCGCGCAGCGTCTCGCCCTTGAACACGGTCTCCCGCTGGGCGGTGACGTCGGCGAGCTGCTTCTGCAGGTCGGCCAGGTTGGCGGCGTTGGTCTGCTGGGCTTGGGCCACCTGCTCGCGCAGCGCGGTCTGCGGCGCGCCCAGGTCGGCATACGTCTTGCCGCCGCCGATCGACTTGAGGTGCAGGCCGATGTACTCGTTGGCGTAGCACTCGGCCTGCTTGCCCGTGGTGAGCTGCTTGCCGGCGTACTGGCGCAGGCAATCCGACTTCTTCTCCGCGTCGCTCAGCTTGTCGGCCGGCGTGAAGCTGATGTGCTGGGCGGCGAGCTGGTCGTGCACGTACTTGTTGGCGAAGTTGGCGTTCGTCGTCAGGACGACGCCGACGACGAGCAGCAGGACCGCGAGGCCCAGCCCACCGATGCTGAACAACAGGTCGAGCGTCCGTCGCTTCATGTCTGAGCTCCTGTATGGATGGCGTCTGCGTTGCTTGCTGACACCATGGTGGCGGTGGACCGGGCACGGCCAGCAGGGCCGAACCCCCTGTCCTGTCCGGGACCTTCGGCCCGGCGCCGGCCGGGCCGGTCAGCGGGCCGCGTCGACCGGGGTGAGCGCGTGGAGCAGCTCGGACAGGGCGACCGGGCGGCCGTAGCGCCAGCCCTGGCCGTGCAGGCAGCCGATCGCGGTCACCGCGGCGTGCTGGCTGCCGGTCTCCACGCCCTCGGCCACCACGGCCAGGTCGAACGCGCCGGCCAGCCGGTTGACCATCTCGACCGTGGCGTACGCCCGCGCGTCGTCGGCGTCCAGCCGGGACACGAACGACCGGTCGATCTTCAGCTCGGTGGCTGGGATCCGGTGCAGGTAGCTCAGCGAGGAGTAGCCGGTGCCGAAGTCGTCGATGGCGATGCGGACGCCCAGGTCGCGGAGCTGGGTCAGCCGGTCGAGCACCGCCTCGCTGCCCTCGATCAGCGCCGACTCGGTGAGTTCCAGGGTGAGCGCGCGGGGCGGCAGGCCGGCCGCGCCGACCGCCTCGGTGACCGTGGCGATCAGGTCGGGCCGGCGCAGGTGGGCGGCGGCGATGTTGACGGCCACGGTCACCTCGGGCACGTGCTTGCGCCAGGTGGCCGCGGCCCGGCACGCCTCGTGGATCACCCACCGGTCGATGGCCAGGATCAGCCCGGTCTCCTCGGCCAGCGGCAGGAACCGCGCCGGGGTGAGCACCCCGAGCCGGGGGTGCCGCCAGCGGACCAGCGCCTCGGCGCTGCGTACCGTGCCGGTGGCCAGGTCGACGATGGGCTGGAACTCCATGAGCAGCTGCCCCTCGTCGACCGCGCGGCGCAGGTCGGCGATTAGCTCGGCCCGGGTCACCGCCGACTCCCGCAGCTGCGGCGTGCAGGTCCGGTACGCGGACTTGCCGGCCGCCTTGGCCGCGTACATGGCGATGTCGGCGTCGCGGAGCAGGTCGGTGTGGGAGGTGTGCTGCGGGCCGTACTCGGCGATGCCGATGCTGGCCGAGGGGTGCACGCCGAGGTCCTCCTCGCCGGGCAGCGGTTCGAGGGCGGCGAGCAGCCGGACGGCGAGCCGCTCGGGTGGCACCGGCCGGTCCCCGGCCACCAGCACGGCGAACTCGTCGCCGCCCAGCCGCGCGATCATCCCGTCGGGGCCGACCGCGTCGCCCATCCGTTCCGCGATGGTGGTCAGCAGCCGGTCACCGGCGGCGTGCCCGAAGCGGTCGTTGACCTGCTTGAACCCGTCCAGGTCGAGGAGCAGAACGGCGACCGGGCCGCCGTCGCGCAGGGCCCGGCGCAGCCGCCGGGTGAAGGTCAACCGGTTGGGCAGGCCGGTGAGCTGGTCGGAGTAGGCGAGCCGGCGCAGCCGGGCGACCAGCCGCAGGTTCTCGTTGGCGGCCAGCCCCTGACGCAGCGCGAGCACCCCGAGCAGCGCCATCATGCCGATGAAGATCATGTGCGGGGTCTGTCCGGTGGGCCGGCGGGCGAGCACCACGGCGACGATCGCGCCGCCCACCGGCAGGTACGGCAGGGCCACCCGCCACCACGGCGGCAGCGGTGACTCGCCGGTCTCCTCCTCGCCCTCGCAGGCGGGTGGCGGCGGGTACCGGGTGGCGAGCCCCATCAGCAGGTAGCTCAGCGGCCAGCAGACGTCGATCAGATGGCCGGGGGCGTAGCTGCCGTGCGCCACGAGGGAGACGTAGACGGCGTCGGCGGCGGCTCGGGTGGCCAGACCGACCCCGATGAGGGTGAGCGCCCGCCACATCGGCCGGGCCGGCCCGGCCACCGCCACCAGGATGGTGAGCTGCATCAGGTCGAGCATCGGGTAGAGCAGCCCGAAGGTGCGCTGCGGATCGGCCAGGTCGGCGTCGGCGAGGTCGCGGAACACCACGACCCAGCCGATCGGGATGAGGGCCAGGCCGACGATCACCCCGTCGAGCAGGGTGCGGGCCTGCCCGACCAGGCTGCGCGGGGCGGTCAGGGAACAGAGCAGCGCGGCGGTGCCGGTGACGATGCCGGCGGTGAACAGCCCGCCGACCAGCGGGGTGTGCGGCAGGTCGTGCCCGCCGAGCCGTTCGACCGTCCACACCGTCCGACCGACCGCCGCGAGGATCATGGTGGCCGCGAGCAGCGCCCAGAACCGGCGCAGCGGGGTCGGGTGCCGCCGGGCCACCCGCGCGCAGGCCACCGCCGCCCAGCTCGACACCGCCACCGCGCCCAGGTCGCTGACCAGGGCCGCGCCCGGCAGGCCACCCACCAGCCACACCGCTTCCCCGAGTACGACGAGGGCGGCCGCGACGAGCCCGACACGGCCGGAGAGCGGGCGACGGGCCGGCGCCACGGCGGCGGGGCTCACGTCGTGCTGCGGTACAACGATTCGCTCCGGCTCTCTCTTGAGACGTGCACCCTCGACGGTGCGGACCGGTTGCGGACGGCGAACGGCGCAAGCCTAGTCAGCGCCCGGTGCCGCCGCCAGAGCCGATCGGCGGACGTCACCGCTCGGACGGGCCGGGGTCCACCGGGGCGCGGTGGCGGTAGAGGGAGACCAGGACGCCGTAGCGGGGCTGGTCCGGGCCGGCCTCCTCGGCCTCGCCGACCAGTGTGTCCAGCGTGGACCGCAGCCGCTCGGCCTGGGCCGCGGTGAGCCGCAGGTGACGCAGGTGCAGCAGCGGGTCGGGGTCGCCGGCCAGTTCCTCGGCGACCGCGCCGAAAAGCGCCGTGGTGGCGCCGGCGTCGCCGGTCTCGCCGACCAGGCGGCGGAAGGCGCGCTCGTGGTACTGCTCGGTGCCGCCGCGCACCTGACGGGTGTGCGCGACCCGGACCATGCCGGCCTCGGTCAGCACCTTGAGGTGGTGGGCGACGGTGCCCTTGGCCGCGCCGAGCCCGGTGGCGAGCTGGCTGATGGTGGCCGGCCCGGACCCGAGCGCGAAGAGCAGCCGGTGCCGGAACGGGTGGGCCAGCGCCTTGAAGTGGGCCGGGGTGCGGACCTCCAGCTCGGTCTCGTGGTTCACCGCCAAAGCGTCCAATTCTCTTGACGCTTTGTCAACCGGGCTGCTCTACTCGGCACATGCGACAGGACGAGATCACCGACATCGTCGAGCGGGCCGCGAAGCTGGTCGCCGAGCAGTACGTCTTTCCCGAGCTGGCCGGCCGTATCGCCGCCCACCTGGGCGACCGGCTCCGCGCCGGGGCGTACGACGGGGTGGCCGACGCGGCGGCCCTCGGCGCGCTGATCACCACCGACCTCCAGGAGGCCAACGGCGACCTGCACCTGCGGCTCAAGCACCACGAGACGCCGCTGGCCGACATCGCCGGCGACCCGGCCGAGGAGCACTTCGTCCAGCTCGCCGCGCTCACCATGGGCGGCGTGGCCCGGGTGGAACGGCTGCCCGGCAACGTCGGGCTGCTGGAGATCGCGCCGTACCTCTTCCCGCCGCACCTGGCCGGCGACCTCGTGGTGGCCGCGCTGCGGCTGCTCGCCGGCACCGACGCGCTCCTGCTCGACCTGCGCGGCAACCGGGGCGGCAGCCCCGACATGGTGGCCCTGGTCTGCGGCTGGTTCTTCGCCGAGCCCGCCCACCTGCACACCATGCACGAGCGGGCCGGCACCACCCACCAGTACTGGAGCGCCGCCTGGCTGCCCGTGCCCCGCTACGCGCCCGACAAGCCGGTGCTCGTGCTGACCGGCCCCGAGACGTTCTCCGGCGGCGAGGAACTGGCCTACGACCTCCAGCAGCTCGGCCGCGCCACCGTGGTCGGCGAGCGGAGCCGGGGTGGCGCGCACCCACGGCTCGGGCACCGGCTGCACCCGCACCTGGAGCTGACCGTGCCGGTGGCCCGGCCGGTGAACCCGGTCAGCGGCACCAACTGGGAGGGCTGCGGGGTGGCGCCGGACGTCGAGACGCCCGCCGGGGCGGCCCGCGACGTCGCATACCGGAGGGCACTGGAGGCGCTGCTGGCGGCGGACCCGGAGCGGCCGACGGCGACCGAGGCGCGCGAGGCCATGGCCGCCCTGGGCTGAGGCGTCAGGACCAGTCCTCGGCCGCGGCCTCGGGAGCGGGTGCCGCGGCCGGTGGGCCGCCGTGGGTCCAGGGGGTCTCCTCCGGGGCGGGGAACGCCCCGGCCGGCAGGAACCCGTCCGACAGGGTGGTGAGGCAGAGCCGCTCCCCCACCTCCGGCACCGTGCCCGGCGGCGCGGTCAGCCCGCGGCCCATCCCGCCGGAGAGCTCCAGCACCACCTCGGTCTTGCCGTCGGCGGCCGGGGTCACGAACACCACCTTCGCCTTCTGGCCCGGCCGGGCCGGGGAGTACAGCGTCGCGCCGACGGGCACGAGCACCGGCTCGGTGGTGACCACCTGGATCCGCGGGCGCAGCACCGGCCGCCTGCCGGTGTCGTCCACCCGCTTCGGGTCGGCCAGGGTCACGTCGCCGACGAACGCCTCCCCGGTCAGCCGGTGCTCGGCCATGACGAGCGGGTCGTCGTAGGCGCGCTGCACCGCGTAGGTGGTGAGCGCCCGTTCCAGCCGGTGCAGGCGCACCGCCGCGGCCACCGCCCCGTCCCGGCGCGGCTGCGGGCCGCCGCCTGCGTCGACGTGTTCGGCGTGCGCCGTGAAGGCGTCCTTGTCGCCGTCCCAGCGGCCGGCCACCCGGGCGCCGGGCGGCAGCGCCCGGAGCAACCCGACGCCGCGCCACATCAGCTCCCAGGTGGGCGTCAGCTGGTCGCGCAGCAGCCGTTCCAGCTCCGCGTACGCGGCCGCGCGGGCGACCGGGTCGTCCTCGGCCCGGGTGTACGCCTCGATGGCCGGGGCGAGCCGGTGGTTGTCGAAGTCCGGGTCGGTGGCCGGACCCGCCGGCGGGCAGTGGGCCGGGTCCTCGGCCCGGGCGGCCGCCTCGGCGCCGGTGAGCCCGGGCGGCGGGTCGAGCCAGCCGAGCAGCGCCGGCAGGTGCAGGTCCTCCACGGCGCTCTGCCCGGTCGCCCAGTGCAGGGTCAGCGCCTCGGTCAACGCCACGAGCGCCGCCGAGCCGGGGTGCTCGGCACGTTCCGCGAAGAAGGTCAGCCAGCGGCCGAGCAGCGGCACCGACGGGTGCACCGGGTGCTCGCCGTCCGGCCGGCGGAACCGGGTCGAGCGGCCGAACAGCCGCAGGAAGGTGATCCCGGCCGGGTTCGGCACGAGCAGCTGCGGGGCGTCGACGTAGCGGTGCCGGACGTCCCGGCCCCGGTCGACCGGCACCGCCTCGGTGCGGTTCCGGAACTCGTCCAGCCAGGGCAGCACGATCCCGGCCAGCTCGGCCGCGAACGCGAAGCGCTGGTCCCGGTTGCGGGGCTGCGGCACGACCAGCAGCCGGGCCTCGTCGGGCGCGGCGCCGACCAGGGCCGCGAGCGGGGCGTTGGCCTCGCCGGCCAGGGCCAGCGGCACCAGCACGAGCGGGCGGTCGGACAGGTGCAGGTGCCGGACGGTGGCCACCGGCTGGGCCACCCCGGCGGCGACCGCCTGCGCCTGGGCGAGCGCCCGCAGGGTGCTCACCGGGTGCTCCGGGCGGGGCGTCGGCGCGTACTCATGCGGGGTGCCCGGCGAGGGCGTCGGCGCGCAGGCGCGCGGCGGCGCGCAGCAGCGCGGCGGCCTCCGCCTGCTCGGGCTCGGGGGCACGGTCTCCGGTGGCGAGGGCCAGCACCTCGGCCACCTCGGCGACGCCGCCCAGCGCCTCGCGGACCGGCCGGCCCAGCGCGCCGGTGTGGCCGCGCGCCTCGTGCCGGCAGAAGTCGGCCAGCTCGCAGGCGGCCAGGCAGTCCGGCGCGTAGCGGGCCGGTACGCCGTGCAGCGCGCCGGCCAGCGTGGCCGGGTCGGCGGTCAGGTCGGCGGTGAACCCGGCCGGCACGGCGGCGAGCAGGTCGTCGATCCGCGCCATCCGGTCCAGCTGGCGGCGCAGCACCAGCAGTTGCTTGCGCACGTCGAGCAGGCTGGCCACCGGCCGGTTGGCGAAGTCGCGCGGGCAGACCAGCACCACCTCGTGCGAGACGAGGTCCGGGTCCCGCCCCTCGGCGGCGAGCAGCTCGCGCAGCGCCAGCACGTAGACGGCGGACTGGATGGCCGCGGCGGCGACCTTCGCCGGGTCGGCCTGGCCGTCGATGATCGGGAAAGACTTGATCTCCACGACGTGGAAGCGGCCGGCGAGCCGGGCGGCCACCAGGTCCGGTTCCAGGTTCACCCGGCGGCCGGCGACGTCCAGGCCGAGCAGCGGGTGGTCGAACAGCGCCGGCCCGTCGCCGGACGCGGTGAGCGCTGCGCGGGACCGCTCCGGCCGGTCCTCGTCGCCGCCCAGGTCGGTCCAGGTGGCCCCGTCGGGCACCGGCACGCCCAGCCGCTCCGCGACCAGGCGCAGCAGTTCCGCCCCGCCGTCGGCCTTCACCTGGGCCTCGAACGCGTTGCCCCGGGTGATGGCGAAGCGGGACTGGCCGAACCGGGCCGGGAAGCCGATCCGCTCGGCCAGCTTCGGCTTGTCGACCCCGGCGCTGTCCAGCACGGCCCGGCGGGTGCAGCCGGGGTTGCCGGTCAGCGCGGCGATGGTGCGGGCGTTGTGCCGTCGGGGCGGCACGCCACCCCGGATCTCGGCCAGGCGCTGCGCGGTCTCGGTCATGATCCGCCCAGGATAGGCGGTGTCCGCCGCCACGCCATGTCGGCGCGGGTCAGCGACCGGCGGACCGGTTCCAGGGTGAGCGGGGTGACTGGGCGCCCGCCGTGGGTCGGCTGCGGCGGCGGCGCCGGCGGCCGGGCGTGCACGGGGGCCGGGAGGCGGTGTGCACCGGCGCGGCCGGCGGGGTGACCGGCTGGCGACCGATCAGCCAGCAGAGGAAGCGCGCCACGGTCAGCCGACCGGGAGGCGCTCGGCCTCGGCGCGGGAGACCTCGTACTGGGCGCCGCAGAACGTGCACTGCTGCGCGTACCGGGTGCGCACCGGGATGAGCGGGATGAAGAAGAGGGTGAATTTCGTGGCCCGCCGGGTGATGACCTGGGCGGCCCGGTTGCCGCAGTTGCGGCAGACCTGGGTGATCACGCCGGACCGGTCGACCTTGGTCCGGAGCCCGAAGATGAAGAACATCGCCCGGCATTACCCCGCCCGGCCCCGGAAAACACCACCAAAAATTTCGCCGCGGCTGTCCGGATGCGCGACCGCCATTCGTCAGGGTGGACAGGAGCACGACCGACAGGAGTGAAGCGATGAAGTACATGATCGAAGTGCGTAGCGCGCATATCCCCGGCTTTGGTCGTGTGGTGGGGTGTCGATTTCGGACGGACAGTAGATAGCGCGAGGCTGTATATTGCATGGGTGTCGGTTGCCCTGCGGTCGAACAGCAGCGTCGTGTTCCAGTGCGCTTTCCACGTCGTGTGGTGCCCGAAGTACCGACGTCGGGTGCTCGGCGGTCGGGTCGAGGAGCGGTTGAAGCAGCTCATTGGTGAGGTGGTGGAGGAGAAGGGGGCGTGGCTGGCGTCGCTGGAGGTCCTGCCCGATCAGGTGCACTTGCTGGTCGAGGTGGACCCGCGGTTCGGTGTCCACAAGCTCGTCAAGGCGATCAAGGCACGGACGTCTCGGGTGCTGCGTGAGGAGTTCCCGTCGCTGCGTTCCCGGCTGCCGACCTTATGGACGAACTCGTACTTCGTGGCGACCACCGGTGGCGCCCCGCTGGCAGCGGTGGAGGAGTATGTCGAGCAGCAGAGGGGCCGCTGAATGCTGACCGGCCGCCGCTATCTCCTCGCCTTCACCGACGAGCAGGCCGCCTACGCCGAACGGGTCGGCGCGGTGTGTCGGGCGGTGTGGAACACGGCGTTGGAGCAGCGTCGTGAGTACCGCCGTCGCGGCGCGTTCATCGGCTACAACGAGCAGGCCGGGCAGATGGCCGAGGCGAAGAAGGACCCGGACTGCGCGTGGCTGGCCGACGCGCCGTCGCACACGTTGCAGCAAACCCTGCGGGACTTGGACCGGGCGTGCAAGAGGCATGGCACGTGGAAGGTGCGCTGGCGGTCCAAGGCCCGCACGGCCCCGTCGTTCCGGTTTCCCGACCCCAAGCACCTCGCGGTGCGGCGGCTGAACCGCAGGTGGGGTGAGGTGCGGCTGCCGAAGTTCGGGCCGGTCAGGTTTCGGTGGACCAGGCCGTTGGATGGCGGCATCCGCAACGCCACCGTCTTGCGTGACGGCGGAGGCTGGTACATCTCGTTCTGCGTCGAGGACGGCGAGACCGAGGCCGCCCCGAACGGTAAGCCGCCGGTCGGTGTGGACCGCGGTGTCACCGTGGCTGTGGCCACCTCTGACGGGGCGCTGGACGACCGGGAGTTCGTCACCACGGGCGAGGCGGCCCGGCTCAAGCGGTTGCAGCAGCGCCTGTCCCGGTCGCTGCGGGTCCATGGCCGCAATCGCGGATCGAAACGTCGCGACGCTACCCGCGCGCAACTCGGCCGGCTCAACGCCCGTATCCGGGCCCGCAGGGCCGACTTCGCCGCGCAGACCGCCGTGCGGCTGGTCCGCGAGCACGGCATGGTCGCTGTCGAGAATCTGCGGATCAAGAACATGACCGCGAGCGCGAAGGGCACCGTTGAGCAGCCCGGCCGTAACGTCCGCCAGAAGGCTGGCCTGAACCGGGCCATCCTCGCCAAAGGGTGGGGCGGATTCCTGCTCAAGCTGGAACACGCCGCCCGCTACCACGGGGCAAAGATCGAGAAGGTCAACCCGGCGTACACGTCGCAGACCTGCAACGCCTGCAAGCATGTCGCCCCGGAGTCCCGCGAGAGCCAAGCGGTCTTCCGGTGCGTCGCCTGCGGGCATCAGGACCACGCCGACGTGAACGCGGCCAAGAACATCCTCGCCGCCGGACTGGCGGTAACAGGGCGTGGAGACCTAGCCGCAGGGCTGTCCGTGAAACGCCAACCACCCGAACGGCTCCCGGCGTGAACGCGCCTCAGCCACGGGAATCCCCCGCCCTTCAGGCGTGGGGAGGAAGTCAAGCTCGTCTGCACCGACACCCAGCCCGACCGGAACCCGGACGAGGCGCCCGACATCGAGAAGTGGGTGGCCGAGCGGGACGCCAACGGCCAGCGGCTGACCGGCAGCCGGTTCGCGCCCCCGTCCGCCGCCACCAACGTCCGGGTACGCGACGGTGAACTGCTGCTGAGCGACGGCCCGTTCGCCGAGACCAAGGAGGTGATCGTGGGCTTCGACCTGCTCGAGTGCGCCGACCTGGACGAGGCGGTCGAGGTGGCCCGCGCCCACCCGATGGCGTACGCCGGGCGCATCGAACTGCGCCCGCTGGTGGAGGACTGATCCGGGTGACCGACGCGGCCGGGGCGGTCGCCGACGCGGGCGCCGAGGCGTACCCGCGGATCGTGGCCGCCCTGATCCGCGTCACCGGCGACTGGACCCTCGCCGAGGACTGCGCCCAGGAGGCCCTGGCGGCGGCGCTGGAGCGCTGGCCGCGCACCGGCGTGCCGGACAACCCCGGCGGGTGGCTGATGACCGCCGCCCGCAACCGGGCCGTGGACGTGCTGCGCCGGGCCAGTGTGGAACGCCGCAAGCTGCGCGACCTGGCGCTGCTCACCGATCCCGCGCCCGCGCCACCGGAGGGAGACGTGGTGGACGACCGGCTCCGGCTCATCTTCACCTGCTGCCACCCGGCGCTGGCACTGGAGGGCCGGGTGGCGCTGACCCTGCGCACGGTGGCCGGGGTGCCGACCGCCGACATCGCCCGCGCCTTCCTGGTCACCGAGTCCACCATGACCCGCCGGCTCACCCTCGACCAGCAGGACCGCGACCGGTGGGACCGGCCCGCCATCGCCGAGGGCGTCGCGCTGCTGGCGCGTGCCGGCGACGGCCCGTACGCCCTCCAGGCCCGGATCGCCGCCGCGCACGCCACCGCCCCGACCGCCGCCGCGACCGACTGGCCGGCCATCGCCGGCTGCTACGACGCGCTGGCCCGGCTCCAGCCGACCCCGGTGATCGGGCTCAACCGGGCGGTGGCCCACGGGTACGCGTACGGCCCCGCCGCCGGTCTGGCCCTGCTCGCCGAGGCCCGGGCCGGCGGGGCGCTGGACGGCTACCCGCCGGCGGTGGCCGCCGAGGCCGAGTTGACCGCCCGCCTCGGCGACCCGGTACGCGCCGCCGCGCTGTTCCGGGCCGCCGCCGACGCGGTGCGCTCCGAGCCCGAACGGCGGGCGCTGCTCCGCCGGGCCGCCGACCTGTCGCCGTGAGGCTCAGGCGTTGCTCGGCATCTCCACGTCGAGCCAGATCGGCCGCCAGTCGGCCAGCTCGTGGAAGCGGCGCAGCTCGGCGAGCCCGGCCACGCTCCCGGTCCAGGCCGCGTACGGGGGGTTGCCCTCGTCGAAGCCGGACTGCACGAAGGTCAGCTTCGTCCGGCCGCCGGACTCGGCCAGCTCCCAGGTGCTGACGCCGGTCGGTCCCCAGTCGACGGAGAGCGCGCGGCCCGGGGTGAGGTCGACCACCTTGGCCGCGTAGCCGGCGTCGAAGCCGCCCATGGCGTAGCGGCCGCCGACCCAGGGCTCGATGCCGATCGGGAAGCCGAACCAGGCGCTGGCCTGCTCGGAGTCGGTCAGGGAGGTCCACACCTTGTCCATCGGCGCGTCGATGAGCACCTCGCCGCGCAGGTCGGCGGAGGTGAAGTCGGTGCGCGGGAGCAGCGGGCGGCCCTCCAGGTGGGCGTTGAGGTTGGCGATGGCCAGCGCCCAGAAGGTCTGCAGGACGCCACGGATGCTGCTGCCATCCATGGCCTCGGCGAAGCTGAAGTGGCTCTGCCGCAGGGTGAGCACGGTGCTGTCGCCCTCCGGCGTCAGCTCGAACTCGGTGGTGGTCTCCACCCCGTCGAGCGTCCAGGCGAAGCGCAGCGTCCGCTCGTCGGCGTGCAGCAGCCGCTGGTGCGGCGCGTCGCCCTCCGGCGTGTAGCGGCCCCAGAACTCGTAGCGCCGGGGCAGCTCGACCTCGGCGTGCTCGGCCAGCCACAGGCGCAGCTCGGCCGGGTCGGTCAGCGCGCGGCGCACGGCCTCGGCCGGCGCGGCGAGGCGGGCCCGGACGGTCAGCAGGTCACTCATGGTTGTCGCCCTTCGGGTAGCAGGCCACGGCGAGCTTGAAGGCGTCTCCCTCGGCGCCGCCGTAGCGCGTGAACAGGTCCCGCAGCGTCGACTGCAGGTCGTGCAGGAACTCCTGCCGCCGCTCGGCGGGCACCCGGATCTCGCCGGAGACACCGATCGACGGCAGCTCGGGGGCGGTGCGGTCCAGCGCGGCGATGTCCGCCTGGACCTCCTCCATGAGGTCGAGCAGGTAGCCCAGGCTCAGCTCGTCCTGCGCCCGGCGGGCCCCGCCGATCCGGCCGACCAGCTTCGGCGAGAGCCAGTAGGACCGGGCGACGGCCTGGTAGATGCCCTCGCTGATGCCGCGCACCCGCCGCTCGGCGACCTGCTCGGCCAGCCCGGCGGCGACCAACTGCTTGACGTGGTAGTAGACCCGCTGCGGCGTCTGCTCCAGCCGGGCGGCGATCTCGGTGCAGGTGCGGGGCTCGGCGAGCTGCCGCAGCACCTCGATGCGCTGCGGCTTGAGCAGGGCTTCGGCCTGCTCGCGCTCTTCCAGGTACAGGACGTCTCTCATGGCAAAATCAGTTTGTACGTACAAAACTTCTTTGTCAATGGGTTCCGACGAAGGCCGCGCGGACCGCGCGGCCTTCGTCGAACTACCTGCCTAGGAGCAGGGCGCCGGCCGGCGCCTTGACCTTCACCGGCAGGCCGTAGCCGGACAGCTCGATGACCACCTTGAGGCGGTAGGTGTAGTCCTTGGTCCGGACCATCCGGGACGTGCGGTCGTAGGACACCCTCGCGATCCGGTCGTCGGCGCCGACCGTCACCTCGCCTACGAGGCGGTCGGCGACGATCTCCCGGGACGGATCCGGCACCGACACGTCGAACCGGTAGACACCGGGCGACTGCTCGGTGACCGTGGCGCCCGCCCGGGTCAGCACCCGGAGCAGCTCCTCCGGGCTCGCCGAGGCGCCGAGGCGACCACCCATCGCCATGTCGTAGTCGAGGGTGTCCTGCCGGCCCGGGAACCGGCTCCACACGATCTTCCCGTTGTCCGGGTCCCGGCCGTCCCGGCCACCGAAGTACAGGACGCCACCGACCAGCCGCAGGTGCTCCGGTCCCGCCGCGACGGCCGGCCGCAGACCGGTGTACGGCGAATCCAGGTAGCCGGTGGCTGTGGTGGGGTCGAAGGCCCCGGTCGTGACCCAGCGCTCGCTCGATGGCTCCGGCAGCTCACCCTTCGGCGGGGGCTCGTTCAGCGACGTGGTGGTGACCTTCACCCGGTAGCTGATGTTCTCACTGGCCGCCGCCGCGGCGGCGAGGCGCAGCTGCGGCGACTGCGGGCTCGCCGACGGCGCCGGCCGCCCGGCGACCGGCCCGGACGGGCCAGGACGATCACCGGGGGTGCTGGCGCTGACGGTCAGCGCCGCCGTCAGCGCCCCGGCCACGCCCACCACGCCGGCCGCGTACGCGGTGCGGTGCAGGGCGGTGCGCCGCCGGTGGCGGCGGGTGGCCGCGCCGAGCACATCGCGGCTGAGCGTCAGGCCGGCGGCCTGGTCCCGCATCCCGGCGACGAGCTGGTCCTCAAGGTGGGTCGTCATCTGCGTGCTCCGTTCATACCGGCGCCTTCGAGCGCCCAGTCCGCGGTGAGTTCACGTAGCCGGGCAAGTCCGCGGGAGGTGGTCGACTTGACCGTGCCGACCGAGCAGCCGAGCACCTCGGCGGCCTCCGCCTCGCTCAACTGCTCCCAATAGCGGAGCACCAGCACGGCCCGCTGCCGGGGCGGCAGCAGGCCCAGCGCCTGGACCAGCGCCTGCCGCAGGTGCAGCACGTCCGTGCCGTCCGGCTGGCCCGGCGGCTCAACGTCGGCCAGCACCTCCGGCCTGCGGCGGCGCAGCCGCCACCGGTCGACCGCCAGGTGGTACAGCGTGCGGCGCAGGTAGCCCTCCCGGTCGCCGTGCACCCGGTGCCAGTTGCGCATCAGCCGTTCCAGCGCCGCCTGCACCAGGTCCTCCCCGGCGACCCGGCTACCGGTCAGCAGCACCGCCGTCGCGAGCAGCGCACCGCCGCGCTCCGCGACGAGGGCGTCCAACCCTTCGAAGCGTTTCTTTCGCCACACCGGCTCTCCTTTCGTCGCCACCAAGGACGACGGCACCCGCCCGGAGGTTGACTCGCGGAACCGACAAATCGCGAGACGACGAAAGGCCGCGCGGACCGCGCGGCCTTTCGAGGACGAGGATCGTCAGGGCGTCCAGTCGGGACGCAGCGGGTAGTCGTTCGCCCCCTCCGGACCGTTGTGCGTGGCGACCACCTGGTGCAGCTGGATGCCGTTGCGCTCGAAGGCCATCCGGGAGCCGGCCATGTAGAGACCCCAGACCCGAGCGGTGCCCGGGCCGACCTCGCCGACGCAGAAGTCCCAGTGCTCGACGAGGTTGCGGCACCAGCCGGCCAGGGTCAGCGCGTAGTGCTGGCGCAGGTTCTCCTCGTGGTGCACCTCCAGCCCGGCATCGTGGATCTCGCTGATCAGCCGGCCCGGGCCGGCCAGTTCGCCGTCGGGGAAGACGTACCGGTCGATGAACGCGCCGGAACGGTGCGGCGCGCGGTTGTCGGCCCGGGTGATGCAGTGGTTGAGCAGCCGGCCGCCCGGCTTGAGCCGGCTGCGCAGCGCCCCGAAGTAGGCCGGGTAGTTGCGCACCCCGATGTGCTCGGTCAGCCCGATCGACGAGATCGCGTCGAACTGCTCGCGCGGCGCGTCCCGGTAGTCGAGGTGGCGCACCTCGGCGAGGTCACCCAACCCCTCCCGCTCGATCGCCGCCTGCGCCCACTCGGCCTGCGCCCGGGACAGGGTGACGCCGAGCGCCTTGACGCCGTACTCCCGCGCCGCGTGCCGGACCATGCCGCCCCAGCCGCAGCCGACGTCGAGCAGCCGCATCCCCGGCTTCAGCGCCAGCTTGCCGGCGACCAGGTCGTACTTGGCCCGCTGCGCCTCCTCCAGGGTGTCGGTGGGGCTGTGGAAGACCGCGCAGGTGTACGTCATCGACGGGCCGAGCACCTTCTCGTAGAAGGCGTTCGAGACGTCGTAGTGGTGGGAGATCGCGTTGCTGTCCCGGGTCCGGGAGTGGCGCAGCCCGTTCACCACCCGCTTCCAGCGCGGCGCGGCCTCCTGCGGCGGCGGCGGTGGCGGCAGCAGCCGCTCCCAGCCGAGCCCCTTGACCAGGGCCAGCGCCTCGGCCACCGGCGGCATCCGCAGCGGCAGCTCGTCCTTGAGCACCCGCAGCGCCTCGTACGGGTCGCCCGGGTGGACACCCTCCAACCCGAGGTCGCCGCTCACGTAGGCCCGGGCCATGCCCAGGTCACCCGGGGCGGTGAGCAGATAGGACAGCCCGCGTTCGGAGCGGATCGCCAGGGTGATCCCGGCGTCGGCCGGGCCGGCCGCGCTGCCGTCGTACCCGGTGATGCGCACGGGCAGGTCGCCCGTGGTGACCGCGCGGATCACGTCCGCCACGGTCGGTCCGCCACGCCGGCCCCCCGCCGGCGGGCCGGCCGGGGCACTCGCCGCCCCGGGAGTTCGGTCGGTCAGGCTCATGCTCTCGCTACCGCCTTCTCGTACAGTCCGGTGAGCCGGTGGTCCGGGTCGTAGCGGTCCTTCACGGCGCGCCAGGTCGCCCCGCCGTAGAGCCGGTCGAACGCCGCCCGGTCGTAGTACGCGTCGGAGTAGAGCGACTTGTGCCCGCCCGCGTCCGACACCGCGCGCTCGATCTCCCGGTTGACGTCGCCGTCGGCGGCGCCCTCGGCGATCGGCACGCTCCCCCAAAAACCGATGTTCACATAGGTTTCGCCCGGTTGGAGGGGATACAGCGGCCAGGCCCGGGCGGATCCCGGGCCGGCCGGCTCCCGCAGCCGCAGCGGGCAGAGCCACACCGGAGTCATCCGCACCGTCCGGGCGAACCAGCGCAGGAAGTCGGCGGTGCCGGCGAGCGGGATCTCCACGTCCTGCACCACCCGCTCCCGAGCCGGCCGGCCCCGCCAGCGGTCGATCCGGGCGGCCACCTGGTGCCGGTGCTCCAGCCGGACCAGGCGGTGGTAGAAGTCGCTGCGCCGGTAGCGCTGCGGCCAGAGCCGGCGGACCACCGGGTGCTGCACCCCGAACGCCGCGGAGCACCAGAACCAGTCGGTGTCCCAGCGCCACAGGTAGTCGTAGGTGGTGAGCACGTCGCGGGTGCGCCGGCGCAGCGAGCGGTAGTAGATGTCCTGGCCGGTGTAGTCGCTGGGCGGGCCGTCTGCCTCGTCGGTGAACGTGGCCAGCACCAGGTACGCCTCGCCGGGGCTGAACATCACCCCGTCCATGCCGTCGACCGGCTCGCCCTCCCAGGAGCCCTTGGCGACCACCTCGGCGATCGCGTCGGTCAGCTCCTCCAGCCGGCTGAACCGGATGTTGCGCAGCGCCACGTAGCGGCGGACCGGTTGCAGCTCGATGCGCAGCCGCGTGGAGTAGCCGAGGCTGCCCAGCGAGTTGGGGAAGGCCCGGAACAGGTCGGCGTGCTCGCCCACCGGCCGGGCCGTGACCAGCTCGCCGGCCCCGGTGAGGATGTCCAGCTCGGTCACCGACTCGTGCGGCAGGCCGTTGCGGAACGAGGTGGACTCGATGCCCAGCCCGGTCACCGCGCCGCCCAGCGTGATCGTCCGCAGCTGCGGCACGACCAGCGGCATCAGGTGGTGCGGCAGGGTGGCGTCGACCAGGTCCTCGTAGGTGCACATGCCCTGCACGTCGGCGGTCCGGGCGTCCGGGTCGACCGACAGCACCCCGGTCAGCCCGCTCACGTCCAGGCCGGGGGTGCGCGGCGCGGACCGGGGTCGGAACAGGTTGGAGGTCTGCTTGGCCAGCCGTACGGGTTCCCCGGCGGGCACCGCGGCGTATGACCGCCGCAGCGCGTCCACCGCCCGCTCATGATCACGGACAGCGTGCATGCGATCACCTTACGCCTGGGTACCGCAATCCGTGGGATGTCCACGGTGGCCGTTTCTCGGCCACCCGGAGACCCGCGGGTTACCGTGGCGGGCATGTCCTCCCCCGCCCTCACCGCCCTGGACGCCGCCGGCCTGCCCTACCGGGTGATCCGGCACGGCCCGGTGCGCAGCCTCGCCGAGGCGGCGGCGGCGCGCGGCGTCGCGGTCCCGGACGTGGTGAAGACGATCGTGGTCCGCCGCGGCGAGGACGACCACCTGTTCGTGCTCACCCCCGGCGACCGGGTCGTCTCCTGGCCGAAGCTGCGCCACCTGCTCGGGGTGAGCCGGATGTCCATGCCGGACGCCGCCGCCGCGAAGGCCGCCACCGGCTACGAGCGCGGCACCATCACCCCGTTCGGCGCCACCACCGCCTGGCCGGTGGTCGCCGACGAGCGGCTGCGCGGCCGGGAGATCACCCTCGGCGCCGGCGAGCACGGGGTGGCCGTCGCGGTCGACGCCGACGCCGCCCTCGCCGCGCTCGACGCGACCGTCGCCGACGTCACCGACCCGGAGCCCGCCCGCTGAGCGGTGGCCGCCGCCCGGTCGCCGGCATAGCGTGGGTGGCATGCCGAAAGCCGTCTGGAACGACCTGGTGGTCGCGGAGAGCGACGACACCGTGCTGGTCGAGGGCAACCACTACTTCCCCCGCACGGCCCTGCGCGACGACCTGATCCGCGACTCCGACACCCACACGGTCTGCCCGTGGAAGGGCACGGCCTCCTACTACACGCTCGAACACGAGCGCGCCACCAGCCCGGACGCCGTCTGGTACTACCCCGACCCCAAGCCCGAGGCGGAGATGGTGCGCGACCGGGTGGCGTTCTGGAAGGACGTCCGGGTCGTCGACTGAGTCACCCCGCCGCCGGGGCGACTGGCTCTCGGTGGCACCCGTAGGTCAGGATGCCCCCATGGCCGACCCGCGCACCGACCCGTCCGGCACCGTCTACGGCGGCCGCCGCCCGGCCCGCCGCGGGCTGCCGCAGGACCCGCTGATGCGGATCGCGCTGGGCGTCGCCCTGGTGGGCGTACTCCTGGGGGTGTTCTTCGCCACCGGCGTGCTCGGCGGCGGCGGCGACCAGCAGCCGGTGGTGCCGGCGGCGGCCGCGCCGACCCCGGCGGCGAGCGAGTCGAGTGCGGCCCCGGCCACGACGGAGCCCGCTCCCACCACGGCCGCGCCCTCGCCGAGCGCCGCCCCGACCACGCCGGCGGCCCCCGCGGCCACGCCGAGGGTGCTCCGCGGGGTGCCCTCCGGGCTCTGCCTCGGCGTGGCCGGCGAGGACCCCGAGGGAGCGAAGGCCGTGCTGGCCGACTGCACGGGTGGGCCGGAACAGCAGTGGGTGGTCACCCCGGTGGCCGCCGACACCTACATCCTGGTCAACGCGGCCAGCGGCAAGTGCCTGGACGTGTTCGAGCAGCGCACCGACGACGGCACGGACGTGGTGCAGTGGTCCTGCAACGGCCAGGCCAACCAGCAGTGGAAGCTCAACCCGACCGGGTCCGGCCCGGTGCTGCTGGTCGCCGTGCACAGCGGCAAGTGCGCGCAGGTCGACGACGCCGGCACCGAGGCCGGGAGCCGGCTCGAACAGGCACCGTGCAACGGCGCCCCCGAGCAGCAGTGGGCGGCCGGCTGACCGGTCAGCCCCGGTAGCTCCAGGCCCGCCGGCCGACCGCGACCGGCAGGGCGAACGCCGGCTCGTCGCCACGGCGGCGCAGCAGCAGGGAGAGCCCGGCCGCGCCGATCGACAGGGCGCCGGCCACGTACCAGGCCGCCGCGTAGTCGCCGAGCCGGTCGCGGATCAGCCCGGCCCCGGTCGCGGCGAGCGCCGCGCCGACCTGGTGGGCGGCGAACACCCAGCCGAAGACCACCGCGCCGGACGCGCCGAACCACTCCCGGCACAGCGCCACGGTGGGCGGCACGGTGGCCACCCAGTCCAGGCCGTAGAAGACGATGAAGACCAGCATGCTCGGCCGCGCGGAACCCGCGAACAGGCTTGGCAGCACCAGCAGCGACGCGCCGCGCAGCGCGTAGTAGGCACCGAGCAGCAGCCGGCTGTCCACCCGGTCGGTGAGCCAGCCGGAGGCGACCGTGCCGACGATGTCGAAGAGCCCGACCAGGGCGAGCAGCCCGGCCGCGGTGGTCTCCGCCATGCCGTGGTCGTGCGCGGCCGGCACGAAGTGGGTGCCCACCAGGCCGTTGGTGGTCGCGCCGCAGATCGCGAAGCCGCCGGCGAGCAGCCAGAACGGCCGGGTCCGCGCGGCGGCGGCGAGCGCGCCGACCGCCCGGGCCGCCGCCCCGCCGGCCGGCGGCGCCGGGGGCGCCACCTCGGTCGCGCCGTAGGCGGGCAGGTCGAGATCCGCCGGGTGCTCGCGGAGCAGCCACACCACCAGGGGTACGACCGCCAGCGCGGCCCCGGCCACCACCAGCGCCGCCACCCGCCAGCCGTGGTCGCGCACCAGCACGGCGACCAGCGGGAGGAAGACCAGCTGCCCGGCGGCCCCACCCGCGGTGAGCACGCCGGTGACCAGGCCCCGGCGCTTGACGAACCAGCGCCCGGTGACCGTCGCCACGAAAGCCAGCGCCATCGAGCCGGTGCCCAGCCCGACCAGCACGCCCCAGCAGAGAACCAACTGCCAGCTCGCCGTCATCCCCACGGTCAGCGCGCTGCCCAGCGCCACCAGCACGAGCGCGCCGGCGACCACCCGGCGGATGCCGAACCGGTCCATCAGCGCGGCGGCGAACGGGGCGGTGAGCCCGTAGAGCATGAGGTTGACCGAGACGGCGGCGGAAATGGTGGCCAGGGGCCAGCCGAACTCGGCGTGCAGGGGGTGCAGCAGCACCCCGGGGGTGGCGCGGAAGCCGGCGGCGCCGACCAGGGCGACGAACGAGACGCCGGCCACGAGCCAGGCCGGATGCAGACGGTGTCGGGTCACGCTCCGAGTCTGGGTGGAGCCGGCCGCCGCGACGAGTGGCCGGAAAGCCATCATGCGCAATAATCGGGCCATGGCTTCCTTGCCGCACCGGATCGCGGTGCTCGCCCTCGAGGACGTGGTCGGCCTCGACCTCGGCACCCCAGCCCAGGTCTTCGGCACCGCCCGCACCGCAGATCTGGCACCCCTCTACCGCGTCGAGGTCTGCACCCCGGGCGGCCGGCCCATCCGCAGCACCGCCGGCTTCCAGGTGGTGCCCGACCACGGCCTGGAACTGCTGGACTCCGCCGACACCGTGATCGTCCCCGGCATCCACGACGGCCCCCCGCTGACCGACGGGACGCTGGACGCTTCGGTGGCGGCCGCGTTGCGCGCCGCCCACGACCGGGGCGTCCGGATCATGTCGATCTGCACGGGCGCGTTCGTGCTGGCCGCCGCCGGCCTGCTCGACGGCCGCCGGGCCACCACCCACTGGGCGTACGCGGACCGGTTCCGCCGCTTCCACCCGCACGTGGACCTCGACCCGGACGTGCTCTTCGTCGACGGCGGCGAGGTGCTCACCTCGGCCGGAGTGGCCGCCGGCATAGACCTCTGCCTGCACGTCATCCGCACCGACCACGGCAGCGCGGTGGCCAACCGGTCGGCCCGGCGCTGCGTGGTGCCACCGTGGCGGGAGGGCGGCCAGTCCCAGTTCATCGAGCGCCCGGTGCCCCGGACGGCCGAAACCGGCACCGCGGCCACCCGCGAATGGGCCCGGCAGCGGCTGCACGAACCGGTCGCCCTGCGCGAGCTGGCCGCGCACGCGCGGATGAGCGTCCGCACCTTCACCCGGCACTTCCGCTCCGAGACCGGGCTCAGCCCGGCGCAGTGGCTGCTCCAGCAACGCACCGAGCACGCCCGGCTGCTGCTGGAGACCACGGATCTGACGGTCGACCAGATCGCCCGGCACGCCGGCTTCGGCACCACCGCGGCCCTGCGGCAGCACTTCCACTCCCGGGTCGGGGTGGCCCCCACCGCCTACCGCCGCACCTTCCGCCGAACCCCTGACCCGGTGGCGTCCCAACCCTGATCGCTCGATACGGCGGCGGCTCGACGCGGTGCGGGCTGGGCCCTGGGGCGGGCCGGTGGCGGTTGCTGTCAGGCGAGGTGGGGCTGGCGGCGGAGGGCGCGGAGTTGGGCCAGGTGCATGGGGAGGTGGACGCGGGTGTGCAGGTCGAGGGCGCGACCCCAGGGCAGGGACTCGTCCACGTCCAGGTCGAAGCCCTCCCGCAGCACGGTGTCGACCGGAGTCTCGGCAGCCGGGCCGAGCCGCTCGGCGAGGGCGCAGAGCTTCTGGCTGGTGGCCCGGAGCAGGGCGGACAGCCCGTCCAGCCCGCCACACTCGGAGGCCAGGGCGTCGAGCTGTGGCCGGTGGATGGTCTCCAGGTCGTAGTAGGCGAACGGCGAGCCGACCAGCACCGCCTCGGTCGCCTCGCTCATCAGCTCGTCGTTGGCGGCGAGGTGCGCCACGATCTGCTCGGCGCTCAACTCCCCGTCCGGGGGCGGCCCGAAGCCGCCCGCGTCCACCTCCGCGAGCACCGACTCGTACGCCCGCCGCAGCGCCGCGGCGTCCACCTCGTCCATGCCCGAATCCAACCCCCGCCCCCGGCAACCGCACCGCGATTACCCCGCCCCCTTCACCCGGACGGGGCTCCACCCCCTCCGATCTCGGCGAGTTTCCGTTCACTGCAAACAGCAACTTGCCAGGATCCGGAGACGCCGAAGGCCGGCACCCGTTCGGGGTGCCGGCCTTCGTATGCGTGATG
>NZ_VSEZ01000003.1:0-428328 GCF_008085935.1 Micromonospora sp. AP08 | reverse complement strand
AGCCGGCCCGGCGCGTCAGCGGCGGAGCAGGGCGAAGACGCCCCAGCCCAGGTACTCCCGCTGGTAGCGCACGTGCCGCAGCGGGTCCTCGGTCAGTTCCCGGCGCAGCTCCCCGGCCAACTCGTCGTCGGGGTGCGCGTCCAGCCAGCGGCGCAGGTTGAGCCAGTGCGCGGCGGCGTACCGGTCCCAGCTGTCCTGGTCGGCGAGGACCATCTCGACCAGGTCCCAGCCGCACTCGCCGAGGAGCCCGACCAGCCCGGGCAGGTCGTGGAACTCGTCCCGCGAGCGGGCGTGGCAGCCGGCCACGGCCTCCTCGTCGGGCGGGTCGAGCCGCCAGTACGGCTCGCCCACCAGGATCATCCCGCCGGGGCGCAGACCGCGCTCCAGGATCTCCAGGGTGCCGGGGACGCCCCCGCCGATCCAGGTGGCCCCGACGCAGGCGGCCAGGTCGACGCGCTGCTCCGGTACGTAGGTTGCGGCGTCGTCGTGCACGAACCGGACCCGGTCGGCGACGCCCAGTTCGGCGGCGCGCGCCCGGGCGGCGGCGGTGTTGACGGTGCTGATGTCCACCCCGGTGCCGGTGACGCCGTGGTCCCGGGCCCAGGTGCAGAGCAGCTCGCCCTTGCCGCTGCACAGGTCGAGGATCGAGGCGCCGGGCCGGAGCTTGATCGCCCGGCCCAGGGTGGCGAGCTTGGCGTCGTCGAACGGGTTGAGGATCCGGAGGTCGCCCTCGCGGATGGTGAAGCTACGTGGCAGATCCAAAGCGGTCACTCCAAGCAAGAGGTGTCGGCACGAGCGGCTGGTCGGTGCGGTCCGGCACGGGCATCAAGACACCTTCTTCAGGAAGTCGGAGCAAACTGGCGGCGAGGCTAGTCGGGCGCCCGTGTCCCGCCAAGCGAATTGCCGGTCGGCCGGCGGCCGGCCGCCGCCCGATGTTTCCCCCGGCGCCGGTGGGGGCATCGATCCGTGGTGGACGCGGGGTCGATGCTGGAGGGTCGCTACCGGCTGCTGGACCCGCTCGGGTCGGGCGGCATGTCGGTGGTCTGGCGTGCCCACGACCAGGTGCTGGGGCGGGACGTGGCGGTGAAGCTGCTCTCCCCGGACCTGGCGGCCGACCCCCAGCTGCTGCACCGGATCCGCGCCGAGGCCCGCGCCGCCGCCCGGCTGCGGCACCCGAACATCGTCGAGGTGTACGACTACGGCGAGGCGGCCGACGGCGACGGCCCGCCGGTGCCGTACGTGGTCATGGAGGTTGTCGAGGGCCGCTCACTGGCCCAGCTGCTCAGCGGCGGTCCGCTGCCCTGGCGGGTGGCGGTGCTGATCTGCGCCCAGGTCGCCGCCGCGCTGGCCGCCGCCCACCGCCGCGGGATCGTGCACCGGGACGTCAAGCCCGCCAACGTGATGGTGGCCGGCACCGGCGTCAAACTGGTGGACTTCGGCATCTCGGCCACCTCCGGGGACCCGGACGGGCTGTCCGAGGGGCTGCTGGGCACACCGGCGTACCTGGCCCCCGAGCGGCTGGAACAGGGGGCGGTGCGGCCGGCCACGGACGTGTACGCCCTGGGGCTGCTGCTCTACCGGGCCCTGGCCGGCCGGTTGCCCTGGCAGGCCTCCACCACCACCCAGATGCTCGCCGCTCACCGGTACCGGGAACCCGCGGCTCTGCCGGACCTCGCGGAGGTGCCCGCCGAGATCGGTGACCTGTGCCGGCGCTGCCTGGCCAAGGATCCGGGCGACCGCCCGCCGGCCAGCGAAGCGGCCGCCGCCCTCGGCGCCGTCGCCGGGCTGCCCGCGACCACCCTGCTGCTCCCCGGCGCCGCCACCGACGACGAGCCCACGCCCACCCGTGCGTGGCCGCCGTCCCTGGGCCGGAATCTGGCCGCCGTACCGCTGGTCGCGGTGCCGCTCGAACGCTGGCGGCGGCTTCCCGCACGGCGGCGGGCCGCCGTGGCCGGGGCGGCCGCGGTGACGCTGCTGTCCGCCGGGGCGGCCGCCGCGCTGTCGACGGGCGACCCGTCCGGCGAGGGCGTTCCGACCCGGGCCAGCACCCCGGCCGCTCTCGTGGGCATCGGCCAACGCCAGCCGGAGTGCGACGTCCGGTACGCCGTCGCCGGCGCCGTCAACGGCCGGTCCACCGGCCGGGTGACCGTCAGCAACACCGGCACGGTGCCGATCGACGAGGCGCGGCTGGTGTTCAGCCTGCCCGACCGGCAGCGCCTCGTGCGGGGTGCGCCCGGCACGTGGCGGCAGAGCGGCGAGACGGTCCAGGCGCGCATCGGTGACCTGCCGCCCCGGCGGACCGTCACCGCCACCGTCGCGGTCACCTACCGGGACGCCACCTCCCTGCCCGGCCAGTTCCGGCTGAACGACACACCGTGCCGCAGCAGCCTCACGGTCGCCGGGCAGACCAGTCGCCCGGCTTCGCCCCGGAACGACGACAGGAAGGGCGAGGACGGGAAGAAGGGCAAGGGCGGGAAGAAGGGCAAGGACGAGGCGAGCCACGACTAGCGTCGGCCCGCCGGCTGGTCCACCGGGCAGGCGTACGCGGTGCGGCCGCCCAGTTGCCAGGTCCGCACCGGGCTGCCGCAGCGGCGGCAGCGCTCCCGCTTGTACACCCACCGCTCGTCCGGCGCGGCCGGGTCGCTGACCACCTGGCCCAGGTCCCGGCCGAGCGCGAGGTGGACGACGGCGAGCCGCCACAGCCGCTCCGTCGCCGGGACGCCCACCGAGCGGGCGTCCGGGTCCAGCCCGGCCAGAAAGAGCAGTTCGGCCCGCCAGGCGTTGCCGATGCCGGCCCAGACCGCCTGGTCGAGCAGCGCGGCGCCCACCGGCGCCCCGGCCGCGGTGAGCCGGCGGACGGCCTCGGCCGGGTCGGCGTCGGCGCGCAGGGGGTCGGGCCCGAGCGAGGCCCGCAGTGCGCGCTCCGCGTCGGCCGGCAGCGGCTCGCAGCGGATCGGCGCGATGAGGTCGTACGCCACGGTCGGGCCGGCCAGCCGCAGCCGGGTGCCGGGGCGGGGCGGGACGGCCGGGTCGTCGTAGCGCAGGAACAGCCCGCGCAGGCCGAGGTGCACGTGCAGGACGGGCGCGTCGGGAAAGTGGTAGAGCAGGTGCTTGCCGTCGGCCTCGACGGCCCGCAGCGGGCGGCCTCCGTAGGGAGTCGGGTCGAAGCGGCCCTGCGGGCTGGAGAGCGCGAGGTCGCTCCCGGCGAGCGCGTCGTGCTGCTCCCGCGCGTACCGGTGGATGAGGTGACCCTCGGGCATGTTCGGCGCGTACCCGACCGGGCGGGGCGGAAACGACCGTTGGGACTGGTGGGGTTACCTCGGCGCGACGAACTATCCGATCAAGGGCGGCGCCCAGGTCGAGACGATCATGAACATGGTGCGCCGCCTGGACGGCTGAGCCGGGAATCCGGCCCGTACCGGCAGGTGCGGGCCGGTAGGCTGCTGCGATACCGTTCACCATGTGATGGTCGAGGAGCACTGGTGGAACGGGGTCAGCGCCCCTCGTGGGCGTCGTGACGTCTACATCCGCACCGACGGGCAGCGCTGGGAAGTGCAGGCCCAGATCGGCGGCGCCGCCGGCCGGTCGAAGATCCAGGAGTGCCCGAGCCGGGGCTCGGCGAGCATCCTGGCCGGCGCGTGGCGCGGCAGCGGCGCCGGCTGGCGCGAGGTGCGCCGCTGAATTTCACGGCGGCCCGCGGGGCGTAGAACCGCGGTGATCCCCGCCGTCGGCACGCCTGCCGGCGTGACGACGACAACCCCCATCCCGGCGCGTGCGCACCGGCGAGGATTGGCCCGCGGGGAAGCGGGTAGGCGCGGCCGTGGCCGGCGCGGGAACACACGGGGGCAGCGGGCGGGCCGCCGGCGACGGGGTGATCGCCCGCCGATGGCGTTCCGTGCCCCGCCTGCTGGCTGACCGGTTCCGCCGGGCCCGGGCCGGCGCGGGGCTGGCCGCGCAGGCGGGGCTGGCGGCGGCCCTCTCCTGGTGGGTCGCGGACACGCTGCTGGACATCGAACAGCCGGTCTTCGCGCCGATCTCGGCGGTGGTGGCGCTTGCCGCCTCGGTGGGCCAGCGCGTGCGCCGTACCGTCGAGCTGGTGGTCGGGGTGGCCGTCGGCATCCTGATCGGCGACCTGCTGATCCACCTGGTCGGGGTCGGCGCCTGGCAGCTCGGGCTCATCGTGGCGCTGGCCGTGGTGGTGGCGGCATTCGTCGGCCGCAGCCCCGCGGTGGTGGTCCAGGCCGGGGCGACGGCCGTGCTGATCGGGACGCTGACGCCGTCCGTGTCGAACCTCGAGGCGCCGCGGGTGCTCGACGCCCTGATCGGCGGAGGGGCGACCCTGGTGGTGACGGCGGTGCTGCTGCCGCTGAACCCGCTGCGGATCATCAACCGGGCGGCCGGTCCCGCGCTGGCCCTGCTCGCCGACCAACTGGACCGCACCGCCGACGCCCTGCGGGAGCGGGACACCGAGGCGGCACGGGCCGCGCGCGACCGTCTGCGCGACAACAAGAAGGAGATGGGCTCCTTCGGCGAGGCGGCACAGGGCGCCCAGGAGGCGGCCACCCTGTCGCCGGTCTACTGGACCACCCGGGAGGGGCCGCTCGGCCGGTACGCCAAGGCGGTCGAGCCGGTGGACCGTGCGATGCGCAACAGCGGCACCCTGATCCGGCGGGCGCTCACGCTGATCGAGGACGGCGAGCGGGTCCCGGAATCCATGCCGGCCGCGGTGTCGGCGCTGGCCGAGGCGGCCCGGACCCTGCGGAAGGAGTTCGCCTCGGGCGCGACGGAACCGACCCGGTGCCGCGAGTGGGCCTTGCGGGCCGTCGCCGAGGCCGGTCGGGCGTACCGGCGGGGCGTCGACTTCTCCGGCGCGGTCGTGGTCGCCCAGGTGCGCACCACGGCAAGCGACCTCCTGGTGGCCACCTCCGTCGACCAGGACGAGGCGAACCGGCTGGTCCGCTCGGCGTTCGGTCCCGTGGAACCGCCCGGATCGGGCCAGCCCGCCGGATCCGGGACGACCCGGTCCGACGGGTGACGGTCAGCCCAGTTCCGGGCCCGTATGACGGGGCGGCGTGAAAGGCGCGTCAAGAAACCGCGGGCCGGCGTGATGGTCGCGTTATAGCCCCTGTCCAGACGTGCTGGCCGGCGTTTTGATTGCCCGGCGCGACCGGGAGGCGGTCGCGAGGCATTTTCCGCTAGGAGAGGTCAGCCGTGTCTGACGTGCTGTTCGTGTTGCTGACGGTGGGGCTGTTCGCGGCTCTCGCCTTCGTGGTGAGGGGTGTGGAGAAGCTGTGAGCGCCGTCAACACCGTCGGCCTGGTGCTGGCGATCGGCCTCGGCGTGTTCCTGGTCGTCGCCCTGCTGTTCCCGGAGCGCTTCTGATGAGCATGACAACAGCCGGGGTGCTCTTCGTCCTGTCGCTGGTGGCGGCGCTGGTCGCCGTCTACCGGCCGTTCGGCGACCAGATGTACCGGGTGGTCTCCGGCACCCGGTCCTCCCGCGTCGAGCGGGGGATCTACCGTCTGGTCGGGGTCAACCCGGCCGCCGAGCAGTCCTGGGGCGTCTACGCCCGCAGCGTGCTGGCCTTCTCGGCCGTCTCGATCCTCTTCCTGTACGCGGTCCAGCGCCTGCAGAACCGCCTCTGGCTGTCGCTGGGCTTCGACCCCGTGGTGCCGCACGGCGCGTGGAACACCGCCGTGTCGTTCGTGACCAACACGAACTGGCAGTCGTACTCGGGTGAGTCGACCATGGGCCACCTCGTGCAGATGGCCGGCCTGGCCGTGCAGAACTTCGTCTCCGCCGCGGTCGGCATCGCCGTGGCGGTGGCCCTGATCCGTGGGCTCGCCCGCAGCCGCTCCGGCGAGCTGGGCAACTTCTGGGTCGATCTGACACGGATCACGCTGCGGATCCTGCTGCCTGTCGCGGTGCTCGGCGCGCTGGCGCTGATGATCGGCGGCGCGGTGCAGAACCTCTCGGGCGGCACCGACGTCAGCACGCTGACGGGCGGCGCGCAGCACGTCACCGGCGGTCCGGTGGCCAGCCAGGAGGTCATCAAGGAGCTGGGCACCAACGGCGGCGGTTTCTACAACGTGAACAGCGCGCACCCGTTCGAGAACCCGACGACCTGGACCAACTGGATCGAGATCTTCCTGATCCTGCTGATCCCGTTCAGCCTGCCCCGGGTCTTCGGCCGGATGGTCGGCCAGAACCGGCAGGGCTACGCCATCGCCGCGGTCATGGCGATCCTCGCCCTCGCCAGCATCACCCTGACGAACGTCTTCGAGCTGGCCGGCGACGGCACGGTGCCGCAGGCGGTCGGCGCGGCGCTGGAGGGCAAGGAGGTGCGGTTCGACGTGTCGAACTCGGCGACCTTCGCGGCGGCCACCACGCTCACCTCGACGGGCGCGGTGAACTCCTTCCACGACTCGTACACCGGGCTGGGCGGCATGATGACGCTGGGCAACATCATGCTCGGCGAGGTCGCGCCCGGTGGCGTCGGCTCCGGCCTCTACGGCCTGCTGATCCTGGCGGTCATCACGGTGTTCGTCGCCGGTCTGATGGTCGGCCGCACACCGGAGTACATCGGCAAGAAGATCGGTTCGCGCGAGATCAAGCTGGCCTCGCTGTACTTCCTGATCACTCCGGCGCTGGTGCTGGCCGGCACGGCGGCGGCGTTCGCCACGGGCAACAACGCCACGGCGCTCAACATCGGCCCGCACGGCCTCTCCGAGGTGCTGTACGCCTTCACCTCGGCCGCCAACAACAACGGATCCGCGTTCGGCGGCATCACCGTGAACACGACCTGGTGGGACACGGCTCTCGGCCTCTGCATGCTGCTCGGCCGGTTCCTGCCCCTCATCTTCGTGCTCGCTCTGGCCGGTTCGCTGGCCCGACAGCAGCCCACCCCCGCCTCCGAGGGCACCCTGCCGACCCACCGCCCGCTCTTCGTCGGGATGGTCGTCGGCGTCACGGTGGTCCTCGTGGCGCTGACCTTCCTTCCCGCGCTCGCGCTCGGCCCCCTCGCTGAGGGGCTGTGACCATCATGAGGAACGAGAAAATGTCCGTCACGCCCGTCACATCCGGCACCGACGAGGAGCCGGTGCCCGGCACTCCCGCCGTCCATGGCAACCGGGTCGGCGGGGGCCTGCTGGACCCGAAGCAGCTGATCCGGTCGCTGCCCGACGCGCTCCGCAAGCTCGACCCCCGCACGCTCTGGCGCAACCCGGTGATGCTCATCGTCGAGATCGGCGCCGTCTTCACCACCGTCCTGGCGGTGGCCGAACCGTCGGTCTTCGCCTGGGCGATCACCATCTGGCTGTGGCTCACCGTGGTCTTCGCGAACCTGGCCGAGGCGGTGGCGGAGGGCCGGGGCAAGGCCCAGGCGGCCGCCCTGCGGCAGGCGAAGCAGGACACCATCGCCACCCGTCTGGTCGACTGGAAGCCGGGTGCGGCGGCGAACACCTACCGCGACGAGGCGGTCCCCGCGCCGCAGCTCCGGCAGGGCGACATCGTCCTGGTCGAGGCCGGCAACATCATCCCCGGTGACGGTGACGTGGTCGAGGGCATCGCCAGCGTGGACGAGTCGGCGATCACCGGCGAGTCGGCGCCCGTCATCCGGGAGTCCGGCGGCGACCGCAGCGCGGTCACCGGTGGCACCCGGGTGCTCTCCGACCGGATCATCGTGAAGATCACCCAGAAGCCGGGCGAGAGCTTCATCGACCGGATGATCGCCCTGGTCGAGGGCGCCAACCGGCAGAAGACCCCGAACGAGATCGCGCTCAACATCCTGCTGGCCGCGCTCACGATCATCTTCCTCCTGGCGGTGGTGACCCTCCAGCCGCTGGCGATCTTCTCCAAGGGCTACCAGGCGGCCGCGCCCGACACCGGTGCGATCACCGATGCCGGCGTCAGCGGCGTGGTGCTCGTGTCGCTGCTGGTCTGCCTCATCCCGACCACCATCGGGGCGCTGCTGTCCGCCATCGGCATCGCCGGCATGGACCGGCTCGTCCAGCGCAACGTGCTGGCCATGAGCGGCCGGGCGGTCGAGGCGGCAGGCGACGTCAACACCCTGCTGCTGGACAAGACGGGCACGATCACCCTGGGCAACCGGCAGGCCGCCGAGTTCCTGCCGGTCGAGGGGGTGACCGCCGCCGAGGTCGCCGACGCCGCGCAACTGTCCAGCCTCGCCGACGAGACCCCCGAGGGCCGCTCCGTCGTGGTGCTCGCCAAGAACGAGTTCGGGCTGCGCGAGCGCGAGCCGGGACTCATCCCGCACGCCACCTTCGTGCCGTTCACCGCGCAGACCCGGATGAGCGGCGTCGACCTCGGTGCGGAGAGCGTCGACGGGGGTGTCCGCCGGATCCGCAAGGGCGCCGCCGCGGCGGTGATGAAGTGGGTACGCGAGAACGGGGGCCACCCGACCGAGCAGGTCGGCCAGCTCGTCGACGAGATCAGTGGCATCGGCGGCACCCCGCTCGTCGTCGCCGAGCACACCGACGGCCAGGTGGCCCGGACCCTCGGCGTCATCCACCTCAAGGACATCGTCAAGACCGGTATGCGGGACCGGTTCGACGAGATGCGCCGGATGGGCATCCGGACCGTGATGATCACGGGTGACAACCCGCGTACCGCGAAGGCGATCGCCGACGAGGCCGGTGTGGACGACTTCCTCGCCGAGGCCACGCCCGAGGACAAGCTCGCCCTGATCAAGAAGGAGCAGGAGGGCGGCCGGCTGGTCGCGATGACCGGCGACGGCACCAACGACGCACCGGCCCTCGCCCAGGCCGATGTCGGCGTGGCCATGAACACCGGCACGTCGGCCGCCAAGGAGGCCGGCAACATGGTCGACCTCGACTCCGACCCGACCAAGCTCATCGAGATCGTGGAGATCGGCAAGCAGTTGCTGATCACCCGGGGCGCGCTGACTACCTTCTCGATCGCCAACGACATCGCGAAGTACTTCGCGATCATCCCGGCCATGTTCGCCGGCATCTACCCGTCGCTGGACGCGCTCAACGTCATGCGCCTGGCGAGCCCGGAGTCGGCGATCCTCTCCGCGGTCATCTTCAACGCGATCATCATCGTCGCGCTCATCCCGCTGGCCCTGCGCGGCGTGCGCTACCGGCCGGCGAGCGCGTCGAAGCTGCTCAGCCGCAACCTGTGGCGCTACGGCCTCGGCGGCATCGTCGTGCCGTTCATCGGCATCAAACTCATCGACCTGCTCATCCAGTTCATTCCGGGGATCTCGTGATGCGCCTCCCTACCTGGCTCGCCCAACACCTGGCCGCCCTGCGCGCGCTGCTCGTGTTCACCGTCCTGCTCGGCCTCGCGTACCCACTGGCCCTGGTGGCCGTCGGCCGGATCCCCGGTCTCGACGGCAAGGCCGACGGTTCGCTGGTGAGCGTGCGCGGCACGGCCGTGGGCAGCTCGCTCATCGGCCAGTCCTTCACCGATGCGGACGGCAAGCCCGTCCCGCGCTACTTCCAGTCCCGGCCGTCGGCGGCCGGCGACGGCTACGACCCGACCGCCACCGCGGCCAGCAACCTGGGCCCGGAGAGCGTGGTCGACACCATCGCCGCCGACGCCGACGACTCCACCCAGAGCCTGCTCACCCAGGTCTGCTCCCGCAGCAGGGCGGTCGGCGAGCTGGACGGAGTCGACGGGCGGCGCCCGTACTGCACACCGGACGGGGTGGGCGCGGTCCTGGCCGTGTTCCGCGCCGACGGGCTCACCGGCCGGATCACCCGGGTGGTCAGCGTCAACCAGGTCGCGCCGGCGACACCCTTCGTGGCCAACTGGCAGGGCGTCCCGGTCGAGCTAGCCCAGCCGGACCACGACTACGTGGCCGAGGGCGGCATCGTCACCCCGGTCCGGGGCGGCGCGCCGGCGAAGCCGGCCGTGCCGGCCGACGCGGTCACCGCGAGCGGCAGCGGCCTCGACCCGCACATCTCCCCGGCGTACGCGGAGATCCAGGTGGCCCGGGTGGCGCGCGAGCGCGGTGCGGACCCGGCTGCCGTCCGTCGGCTGGTCGCGGAGCACACCACCGGCCGGTCGCTCGGCTTCATGGGCGAGCCCGGCGTGAACGTCCTGGAACTCAACCTCGCGCTCGACGAGAAGTACCCGGCGCGCTGACCGTTCGTGCCAGGAGGGGCCCCGGGAATGAGCCGGGGCCCCGCGCACCTGTCAGGGAGGATGGGGCCGTGGCCAGGGGAGAACTGCGGATCTATCTCGGGGCCGCCCCGGGGGTCGGCAAGACGTACGCCATGCTCGAGGAGGCCCAACGCCGCGCCGAGCGCGGCACCGACGTGGTGATCGGGCTGGTGGAGACGCACGGCCGGCCGCACACCGCCGCCATGATCGGCGATCTCGAACTGGTCCCGCGCCGGTCGATCAGCTACCGGGGCGTCGACTTCACCGAGATGGACCTCGACGCGGTGCTGGCCCGCCGGCCCGAGGTGGTCGTGGTCGACGAGCTGGCGCACACCAACGTCCCCGGCTCCCGGCACGACAAGCGCTGGCAGGACGTCCAGGAGCTGCTGGACGCCGGGATCACCGTGCTCTCCACGGTCAACGTCCAGCACCTGGAGTCGCTCAACGACGTCGTCGCGCAGATCACCGGCACCACCCAGCGGGAGACCGTGCCGGACCAGGTCGTCCGTGCCGCGGAGCAGGTCGAGCTGGTGGACATGACGCCGGAGGCGTTGCGCCGCCGCATGGCCCACGGCAACATCTACCGGCCCGACAAGATCGACGCGGCGCTCGGGAACTACTTCCGGGTCGGCAACCTCACGGCGCTGCGCGAGCTGGCTCTGCTGTGGCTGGCCGACAAGGTCGACGAGCAGCTCGACGCGTACCGGGCGCAGCAGGGGATCTCGGAGACCTGGGAGGCGCGTGAACGGGTGGTCGTCGCCCTGACCGGCGGGCCGGAGGGGGAGACACTCGTCCGCCGGGCGGCGCGGATCGCCGCCCGGAGCAAGGGTGCCGACCTGCTGGCCGTGCACGTGGCCCGCAGCGACGGGCTGGCCGGCGCCGATCCGGCCCAGCTGGCCCGGCAGCGGGTCCTGGTGGAGAGCCTCGGGGGCACCTACCACCAGGTGCTCGGCACCGACATCCCGGCGGCGCTGCTCGACTTCGCGCGCGGCGTCAACGCCACCCAGCTGGTGCTCGGTGCCAGCCGGCGGGGACGCTTCGCGCAGGTGCTCTCGCGCGGGGTCGGCGTCACCACCACCGCGCTCTCCGGCGCCATCGACGTGCACCTCGTGACGCATGCCGAGGCGGGGCGGGGACGCCGGGGAGCGGCGGTGCCCGCGGCGCTGTCCCGCCGTCGCCGCCTGCTCGGCTTCGCGCTCGCCGGCATCGGGATGCCGCTGCTGACCCTGCTGCTCGCGGCCCTGCCCGACCTCACCCTGACCAACGACATCCTGCTCTTCCTGGCCGGCGTGGTCGGGGTGGCGCTGGTCGGTGGGATGTGGCCGGCGCTGGTGGCCGCGCTGGGCGGCTCGCTGCTGCTGAACTGGTTCTTCACCCCGCCGTTCCACACGCTGACCATCGCCGAGGCGGACAATCTCCTCGCCCTCGGCGTGTTCGTCGGGGTGGCCATCGCGGTGAGCTGGGTGGTCGACGTGGCCGCACGGCGTACCCGGGAGGCCGCAAGGGCCTCGGCCGACGCGCAGACCCTGGCCACCGTGGCCGGCGGGGTGCTGCGCGGGCAACGGCCGTTGCCCGCGCTGCTGGACCGTCTCCGGGAGACCTTCGGGGTGCGCGCGGTCAGCGTGCTGGAGCTGGTTGCCGAGGCGGAGGGGCGGCCGGCCCGCGCCCGGGAGACGGCGGCCTGGCGGGTGGTGGCGAGCGTCGGCGACGACCCACCGGGCAGCCCGAGCGCCGGAGAGACCGTGGTGCCGGTCGACGACCGGCTCAGCGTGGTGCTCGCCGGCCGGCGGTTGGAGGCCGCCGACCGCCGGGTGGTCGAGGCGTTCGCCGCCCAGGCCGCCGTCGCGCTGCGCCAGGAGCGGCTCGCCGAGGAGGCCGCCACCGCCCGCCCGCTCGCCGCCGCCGACCGGATGCGCACCGCACTGCTCGCCGCGGTCAGCCACGACCTGCGTACGCCCCTGGCGTCGGCGAAGGCGGCGGTGAGCAGCCTGCGCAGCCACGACGTCGAGTTCGACATCGACGACCGCGAGGAGTTGCTGGCCACCGCCGACGAGTCGCTGGACCGGCTGGGCCGGCTGGTGGCGAACCTGCTCGACATGAGCCGGCTCCAGGCGGGCGCGCTTGGTATCACGGCGACCGCGATCGGGCTGGAGGACGCCGTACCCAGAGCCCTGGACGAGCTGGGGGCACCGGCGGCCGAGGTGACCACGGACATTCCGCCCGACCTCCCGGCCGCCCTCGCCGACCCGGGCCTGCTGGAGCGGGTGCTGGTCAACATCGTGGCCAACGCGCTGCGCCACAGCCCGCCCGGCCGGCCGCCCACCATCACCGCCAGCACCCACGCCGGGCAGGTCGAGCTGCGGGTCATCGACACCGGGCGGGGCATTCCCGAGGACCAGTGGGAGCACGTCTTCCTGCCGTTCCAGCGCCTCGGTGACCGGGACAACCAGACCGGCGTCGGGCTGGGGCTGGCGCTGTCCCGAGGGCTCGCCGAGGCGATGGGTGGCAGCATCACCCCGGAGACCACGCCGGGCGGCGGTCTCACCATGGTGCTGCGGCTGCCGGCCGCCACCGACGGGATCGAGTCGGAGGGGCCGCAGGAATGACGCGCATCCTGGTCGTCGACGACGAGCCCCAGATCCTCCGCGCCCTGCGGATCAACCTGCGGGCGCGCGGCTACGACGTCGAGGTGGCCGACAGCGGGACGGCCGCCCTGAAGGCCGCCGCGGGTCACCCCCCGGACCTGGTGGTGCTGGACCTCGGTCTGCCCGACCTGGACGGCACCGAGGTCATCCGCGGTCTGCGGGGCTGGACCGGCGTTCCGATCATCGTGCTCTCCGGCCGGGCCGGCAGTGAGGACAAGGTCGCGGCGCTCGACGCGGGCGCGGACGACTACGTGACCAAGCCGTTCGGGGTGGACGAGCTGCTCGCCCGGATCCGGGCGGTGACCCGGCGGCTCGCCGGTTCCCCGGCCGACGCGGCCGGTCCGGGATCCGCCGCCGTGCAGCGCATCGGCCGGCACACCGTCGACCTCGCCGACCGGGTGGTGACCCGCGACGACGGCGTCGAGGTGAAGTTGACCCCGACCCAGTGGTCGATGCTGGAGAAGCTGCTGCGGCACCCGGGCAAACTGGTCAGCCAGCGCCAGCTCCTGCACGAGGTGTGGGGCCCGGAATACCACAACGAGACCAACTACCTGCGCCAGTACATGGCCCAGTTGCGGCGCAAGCTGGAGGACGACCCGGCCCGGCCCCGGCACCTGATCACCGAGCCGGGCATGGGTTACCGCTACCGGCCCTGACACCCAGGAAGACCTCGACGGTGGTCACCCGGTCGGCCGGTGCCGGGTTCCCGGGCCCCGGACGCGCGGGTGTCATGAGGACCGAGCGTAGACCTCCGCCCCCGACCCGGGGCCGTTCTCCGGGCGTCGCGACCGGTCGCTGCGGGAGACGGCCCAGAGCACCACGGTGCCGAGCAGCGCGGCGGCCGGGGCGATCGCCAGCCCGTACCGGAGGCTCGTCGACACCAGCGGGCCGGCGAGCGCGGAGCCGGCGGCGCTGCCCACCACGAACGCCGTGCTCACCCAGGCGAACGCCTCGGCCACCGTGCCCGGCTCGGCGAGCCGCTCGGCGGTGAGGAAGATGGCGGTGAGCACCGGTGGCAGCGCCAGCCCGCTCACCACGAGCAGGCCGGCCATCGGCGCCGGGCCGGGGGCGAGCAGCAGCGGCAGGTAGCCGACGGTCAGCCCGGCGGCCAGCAGCGGCAGTCGCCCGGGCCCGCCCGGCCGGGCCCGGGTGTAGAGCAGGCCCCCGGCCAGCGCGCCGGCCGCCTGCGCCGCGAGCAGCCAACCGCTGAGCCGCCGGTCGCCGGCCGTCTCGGCGTAGCCGGTCACCGCCACGGCGATGCTCCCGACCGCCGCGCCGACGCCGACCACGCCGGCCATCAGGACGGTGAACCGGGGTACGCGCAGCGGCCCGGCCCAGTGCCGGACCGCCGGCACGCCGCGCCAGGCGCGGACGGCGGGGCTGAGCGCGTACGCCGCGGTGCCGGCGAGCTGGAGGACCCCGGCGGCGACCAGCCCGGCGGGCGGGCCGGCCACGGTCACCGCGAGGAGGGTGACCAGCGGGCCGACCACGAAGATCACCTCCTGCACGGCGATGTCCAGCGTGTACGCGGTGGGCACCGTGGCGGGCGGGAGCAGGGCGGGCCAGAGGGTACGCAGGCACGCCTCCAGCGGCGGCGTGCCCAGCCCGGCCACCGCGGCGCCGAGCACGGCGCCGGTGACGTGCCCGCCGGTCAGCGCCACCGCGCCGAACCCGAGGCCGGAGAGGATCGCGGCGCCCCACAGCACGGGCGGCTGCCGCCAGCGGTCCACGGCCCGGGCGAGCAGCGGGGTGCCCACCGCCATCCCGGCGGTGTACGCGGCGACGAGCAGGCCGGCGGCGGCCAGGCTCAGCGACTGGCGGGCGAAGAGGAGCAGGGCCAGCGGCCCGCTGGCGGTGGGCAGCCGGCCGACCTGGCTGCTGAGGAGGACCCGGAGGACCTGGGGTGCGCGCAGCACGGCCCGGATCCCGGAACTGTCGACGGGCATGGGACATCGCTCCCGGTGCGACGTGACGGGGACAGGAGGCGTCGGGTGCCGGGGCGCCTCAGGGAGCGAAGTCGGCCCGCTCGTGGTCGTTGCCGTAGAGCGGCAGGGCAGGGGTGAGCCACTGGGCGTACGCGGCCGCCGCGGCCTCCACCGGGATCACCCGCCGACCGTAACACCGGGGGTGGTCCGCAGAGCGAATTCCGTTCGTAGGAAATCTTCGGCCTGCCTGTTGACGCGGATGGTTTCCGTCATAACAATCGTCACCTATATCATGGCGCGGTCGGCACCGAGCCGGACCGGGCAGGCACCACAGGTCACGCGGGTCATCCCGACTCGTCAGGGCTTGATGGAGCGCGTGGGCGTCCATCGGATCAGCAGGACGCACCCCAGCGCTGAGAGGGCCAGTTGGATCGGCACGAGGTGCCACTCCAGCGCGGTGCCCGTGGCGATGCCGATCGAGACCGGCAGGGTCAGTACGGCCAGTACGTCGAGGCCGTTCACGAGCCAGAGGAGCATGCCTGCGGGAAAGGCGCCGAGTGGCGTCTCGATGAGCACGTTGCCGATGCTGGCGGCGCTTGCCCTGGCGCGTTGCAGTGCGGCCACGGCGGCGGCGGGTCCGATGGCCAGGCCGAGTGCCCACCATGGTCCGGAGAGCAGACCGGCGGCCTGCAGTCCGCCCAGCGCCAGCCCGGACCAGAGGGCGGCCAACAGGCCGGGTACGACGAGCCGCTGGCCGCGCACCTGCTGTTCCGGCAGGCCCAGCAGGCGCACCAGCGCGGGGTTGGCGGCATCGCGGTGGGTCGACTCGGAAGTGAAGCCGGCGGCCGCCATCGCGCCGACGAGAACCAGCGTGATCAACAGCCATCGCGGCCCGTCGGCGGTCACCGTCGGCGCGGCGGCGACACCCGCCAACCACCAGAGCCGGCTGGCCTTTCGCCGGACGATCAGCAGATCCTGGCCGACCAGAGGGGGGAGACCGGGCCGCCGGATCAGGCCGAGGGTGCGGATGTTGGTGCGGCGCTGCCAGTAGCGTCGGGTGCTCAGCTCGGTGAGGAACGAGGGCTCCACCGCGTAGATCGCGTCGGCGTAGACGCCCGCGTTCGCCGAGGCGTCCACGATCCGGGAGGTGGGCCAGACGTCGAGCCCAGCCCGCGCCGTACCCCACAGGATGCCTGCGACGACCAGGGCTGCGCAGGCCAGGACAAGCGCGCCGGATGCCGGAAACGACCCGAGGCGCAGCGGGTACGGGTTGTCGGCCAATTGGGCGCTGGCGGCGACCCCCACGAGTGTTCCGGCGACGACGCCGCCGAGCAGGTCGATGTGGCGGGCGGACGCCGGCCGCCGTTGGCAGTGCAGCGCAGCCCGGGCGAGGCCCAGGGCCGCGGCGCTGCCGGCGATCGCGCCGGTCAGCGGCCAGAACAGGGACGCCGGCCGGGCGGCCAGGTGGCCAACCACGGCGAGGCCGGTGACCCCGCCGACCAGGACCGCGGCCATGGTGGACAGCGCCAGCGCAGGGCCGAGCAGCGTACGGCGGGAGACGGGGGCGGTCAGCAGCCAGGTGGCGTCGCTGCGGCTCACCGCCATCGGGCCCAGTTGGCGCAGGATGCCGAAGAAGGCCAGCAGGAGCAGTCCGGCACCCACCAGGACCAGTGCAGATGGTTCCTCGTCGGGTGTTGGGGCCGCCGGCCAGACGACGGCGATGATGGGCTGGCCGACGAGCGCGACGGCCATCCCGAGCGCGAGGATCACCGAGTAGACCGTCGCCGGGTCGACCCGCCCGTTGGCGGCGATCTGCCGTTGACGAATCCAGCGGCGAATGTTGGGCGAGCCGGTGGAGGGGACTGTCGTTGCTTCGGTCACGGTCACGGTCAGCTCGTTCCGTACCGGGCGGGCACCCGGCTGCCCGTCACCGGAAGCCACCGACGGCAACGGGCGTCGCGCCGACTGCGGTGAGGAAGCCCTCGTCATGGCTGGCCATCAGCAACGTCCCACCGGCGGTCACGTAGGCCCGTAGATGGGCAGCGACCGCCCGTTTGATCGAGTGATCCAAGCGTTGCTCCGGCTCGTCGAGGATGAGCAGGCGGCTCGGCCGGACGAGCATCGCGGTCAGCAGGAAACGCTGCCGCTGTCCCGAGGAGAGCGTGCTCGGCAGGCTGTTCTGGAGACCGTCCAGACCCAGTGAAGCGCTCACCTCGTCGATGTGGCCATCGTTGGCGTCCGCACCGTTGGCGACCCGGACCAGGTCCAGATGCTCCCGGACGGTCAGGCCGTGGTACCAGCTCGGCGACTCCACCGTGGTGGCCACCCGGCGCCAGAATCCGACCGTTCTCCCGGGCGGCTCGGAGAAGACCCGTATCTCACCCCCGGTCGGTTCCTGGAGCCCTGCCACGCAGCGCAGCAGGGTCGACTTGCCGGCGCCGTTCTCGCCTACCAGTGCGTAAGCCGAGCCGACCGGCACCCGCAGGCTGAGTTGATCAAGAACCAGGGTCGACCCGTACGAGACCGACAGATCGTCGACCATGATCGCGGTGTGGTTTTCCGAGGCCAATGAACTCATGTAAGGCGCCTCAATTCGCCGACCTCTCACTTATGCGCGGCGCATCGACGTGTCTCCCCGCACGTTGGTCGCATCCTACAGGGGGCCGGGCAAGCCTGGGGGACGTCAAATGTAAATCGGACGGCAGGCTGGTGGTTCGGATCGCCTCCGCTGCCCAAACAATGGCAGGCCAGCGCGTCGCGAGGTCGGTCAGTATCGGTGCATCCGGCGCTCACCGTCGCGGCCACGTGATCTGGGTCACACCTGACGGGGCAGTGATGGGCGTAAGTGCGTTGTACGGTGAATGTGGTCTGCAGGCCAGTAATCCAATCCTCATCCGCCAATGTCCGGGACATTCGCCGGCTTGTGTTCGCGCGCCTGCCGTTGAATCTCAAATGCATTGAATGCGATGAGTACAAGTGCCCTGGAGGGTTGCATGCGTAACGTCGCTCGCCACGCCAACCGCGTCTCGAACGTCCGATTCGGAAGCCTCTCGGAGGCCACGCCGGCCAAGAAGATGTCCGACAGCGCGCCGGTGCTCTTCACGCCGGCAGTCGCTGTCTTCGGTGCTGCGGCCCTGATCACGGCCGTCGGCTCGATCTGACACGGCTTGGCAGGGCGGGGCCCGCACGCTCGGGGCTCCGCCCTCTGCCGCACTCCGCCACGAATTGGCCATCAGGTATCCGAGAGGTGAGACACGCATGGGACTGCTCGCCCGCGTTCTGCGAGCCGCACTGACCCCGCGATCCCTCAATCGTTCCCAGACACTCGTGGTTGCTGAGCGACTGAGCGCCGCGACACATTTGGTGGCGAGCCTGGAACTGCTCGCCCGAGGCGAGGACAGAAAGCCCGGTGGGGTCAACGACTGGAGCATCAGCCGGCAGAACATACGTCATCGTGGCGTAACCGCGCAACGATTCTTCGACGTGGTTTCCGGTCCTCGCGCGAGCGCCGCACTCCACGTTGCGCGGGCTGCTTCGGCCGCCTTTCTGCTCGCGCCCACCGACAGGTGGCGAAAAGGTCGACTGATCGCAAACGCCGTGGTCGCCGGCACGTCAATCGGGACGTTTCCCGGCCAGCTCTACGGGACCGACGGATCTGACCAGGCGTCCTTTCTCGTTCAGGCGGCGGCCACCGTGGCGCGGTCGAGTCGGCAGCCCCGCGTCGCCGACGCGGCCCTGTGGTTCCTCGGGCTGCAGTCGACGCTCAACTACACCGCGTCCGGCTGGGTGAAGATGGTCAGTCCGACCTGGCGCTCAGGACGAGCCCTACCCGGCGTGATGCGTACCGTCACCTATGGACACCAGGGCGCGTGGCAGTTGGCGGAACGTTTTCCCCGGTCGGCGAAGACCGTGGGGCATGCCGTCCTCGCGATGGAGTGTCTCTTCCCTGTCGTGCTGGCCACGCGTGGCCGGCTGGCTCCGGCTTTCGTCGGCTCCGCCGCCGCGTTCCACCTCGCGAATGCCGGGTTGATGGGGCTCGGCCGTTTCGTCGGTGCCTTCTGCGCCATGCACCCCGCCCTGCTTTACGTGACCGACCCCCGCCGCCGTTCCCCGGGCGCGGCCGGCGAATCCCCACGAAACGATGCCTTTCCCGCTGTCGCCGGTGCGCTCGCGGCCGCCACTCTCACTGGCGCGGTCGTGGCGCAGGCCCGGCGGGGTCGGGAAGTCAGACGGGGGCACCCAGGTCAGCGTCGTATCGAGACCCGAGCCGGCAATGTGCTGGCCTACCTGCCGGAGAACCTGGGCCAGGACGGGCCGGTCATCTTCTTCGAGTCCGCGCTGGCGGCGACCGACCTGCACTGGGACTGGCTCCGGCGCGTTCTCTCGCCCCGATTCCCCACCGTCGTCTATCAGCGAGCGGGCTACGGGGCCAGCGAGTACCGCGGAGCGCGCCCATTCACGCTGGCCAGCGCAGCAGAGGACTTCGTCGACCTCGTCGGCCATGTGGCGGCGGACCGGCCCGTCGTCATCGTCGGCCATTCCCTCGGCGGGTACATCGCGATGCGCTCGGGCGAGCTGCTCGGTGACCGGGTGCTCGGCGTCGTGCTGGTGGACTCCAGTCATCCCGGCGAGCTCGACCGGTCTCCGCGCCAGGCCGGCGGCGCCGCCATGCTGGACAGCACCCTGCGGCTCATGGCCCCCTCCATGCGTCTCGGACTCGGACCGCTGCTCCAGGTGCCGCAGTCATTCGGCCACCTTCCGGCCGACGTGCGGCAGCCGGCGCTGACCCAGTACCGGGACGCGCGGTTGTGGTCGGCGGCCCACCGGGAATGGCAGGCGACCCGCGCCGACTTCGCTGCGTTCGACGGCCAACTCCCGAAGCTCAGGGCACGGGTGCTCGTGCTCTCGGCGGGCTCAACGCTCAAGGACGACCCGGTTCAGGCAGATCTGCATCGGGAGCTGGGACAGGCCGGCAGCGGCGCGACCCACCAGGTGGTCGACGGCGCGGACCACGACACGATCATCACCCGCGAGGACTTCGCCAACCAGACCGCGGACCACATCAGGGCTTTCGTGCTCAACGTGACGGGGGGTCGCCGTGAAGGGTCTGACCGTTGACCGGGCCGCGTGGGCGGGTGCATGCGTCGGACTCGGTGCCTGGTTCGTTGCGAGTGTCCTGACCCAGCACCCGCAGCGGATCTTCGACAAGGTCCGCCGACACGACCCGACGGGCACGCTACTTCCGGATTGGCGGTTCTTCGCTCCGGAGCCCGCCCAGCACGACTTCGTGCTGCTCTGCCGGACCCTCAACGCGGACGGATCCGAGTCGGCCTGGGTCAATGTCGTCGATACCAGCCCTCGGGCATGGACGCACGGTTTCTGGTACCCGGCACGCCGACTCGACAAAGCCGTGCACGACCTGTGCGACCAGTTGACCCGGCAGCTCGGCCTGCTCGGTGACGACGGGACGGACAGCCCCGCGTACGCCCTCATGCGCGGACTGGTGCGACGCCATGTTTGTCGCGCGACCGCGGGTGGGGTCTCGCCCCGGGGGTTCCAGTTCGTCATCGCCCGTTCCAGCGGGTACGACGAACGGGAGGAGCCGGAGTACGTCTACCTCTCCCGATTCGAGCCGCTGTGAGCGACCGCGTCGCACCGCCCTCGTCCGAGCGGTCCGCCGACCCCGGTCGCCCCGACGTCGTCGTTGTCGGCTCGGGGCCGAACGGGCTCGCGGCGGCGGTGCTGCTGAGTCGGGCGGGACTCCGGGTGCACGTCTACGAGGCGGCGGCAGAGTTCGGAGGCGGCGCCCGGACGACCGAGCTGATGCGGCCCGGGGTCTGGCACGACATCTGCTCGTCGGTACATCCGATGGGCCTGGCCTCACCCTTCTTCCGGGCATTCGACCTGGCGGCGCACGGCGTGACCATGCTGCAGCCGGAAGCCGCCTATGCTCACCCTCTCGACGGAGGTCGCGCCGGTGTGGCGTGGACCGATCTCGACCGTACGGTCGACGGCCTGGGCGCCGACGGGAAGCGGTGGCGGCAGTTGTTCGCGCCGCTGGTCAGCCGGTGGAACGACGTCGCCCGGATGGCGATGTCCGATCTGCGTGATCCGCGTCAGCTGGTCTCTCCGGCGGCGGCGCGGTTCGGCCTGCGCGTAGGAGTGCTCGGTCAACGGGTACTGCCCGTCGCGTTCCACCGCACCGTGGCCGGAGACATGCTCACCGGGGTGAACCTGCATGGCATCGTCCGGCCCGACGCGATGGCACCGACCGCCGTCGGCCTGACGCTGGCTCTCCTGGCGCACGCGGTCGGTTGGCCGATACCCGGTGGCGGCAGTCGGGCCATCGTCGACGCCCTGGTCGCCGACATCCGCCGACACGGGGGCCACCTCTACGCCGGACATCGGATCGACGACGTGCGGGATCTTCCCCGGAGCGCGGCGGTGGTCTTGAACCTGACCCCGGCCGGTGTGGCGCGACTCGCCGGTCCGGTGCTGCCCGACCGCTACCGGCAACGGCTCGCCAACTACCGGTACGGGGCAGGCAGCTGCAAGGTCGATTTCCTGTTGTCCGGGGCCGTGCCGTGGAGCCAGCCCGACTGTGGCCGGGCGGGCACGCTGCACCTCATCGGATCCCGCGCCGAAGCGGTCGCGGTCCAACGCGTGGTGCACTCGGGATCCCACGCCTCCAGACCGTATGTCCTCGCAGTGCAGCCGGGAGTCGTGGACGACAGCCGGGCGCCGGCCGGTCTGCACGTCCTGTCCACGTACTGCCACGTTCCGGCCGGGTCGACGCTCGATGTCAGCGACAGCGTGACGGCGCAGATCGAACGGTTCGCACCCGGGTTCCGGGACCTGGTCGTCGACCAACGGACCCTTACCGCTCACCAGTTGGCGTTACACAACGAGAACTACGTCGGCGGAGACATCACCTCTGGGGAACTGAGCCTGTTGCAGACCGTGCGCCGGCCCCGGCCCGGGCTGGACCCGTATGCCACACCGGTGCCTGGGCTCTACCACTGCTCAGCGGCGAGTCCACCTGGACCGGGGGTGCACGGCATGGCCGGGTTCCACGCCGCCCGCCGCATTCTCCGGCAGCACTTCCGAATGATGACGGATCCCCTGGACCTGTTGCGTCCTGCCATTCCGGCGACCGCCCCGACAACCGAAGGACGGCCCAGACAATGATCGCTCACGCGCTCTACAGCGAGAAGTTGGCAAGTGTCTACGACCAGATGTACCCGTTCATCGAGGTGGACACCCAACAGGCCGTCGGACTGCTGACCGAACTCGCTCCGCCGCCCGCCCGCGTGCTGGAGTTGGGCGTGGGAACCGGGCGGATCGCCGTTCCGCTCGCCGACCTCGGTTACCAGGTCCACGGCGTGGACGGGTCCCCGTCCATGCTCGCCCGGCTCAAGGAGAAGGACCCGGACGGGCGGATCACCGTCGATCTGGCAGATTTCACCGAATTCGGCACCGGCCGGCAGTACGAGATCGTGGTTGTCGTGCTCAACACGCTCTTCTCGGCCGTGTCCAGGGAACAGCAGTTGAGCTGCCTCCGCAACGTACGGGCCCAGCTGGCCCCCGGAGGCCGTTTCGTCGTGGAGGTGTTCGAGCCGACTCCGTTCCACGGCCTCGACCAGCCGTCCTTCTCGATCAGGCACCTCGGCGCCCACGCGGTCATGCTCGACGTGTTGAGTGTCGACCGGTCCCGCCAGCTCATGGTGGGCACGCACACCATCCTCGACGGAGGCGTCCCGGAAACCACACAGCACGTCATGCGGTACGCCTTTCCCGGTGAGCTGGACCTGCTGGTCGAGATCTGCGGGATGCGACTCGAGCATCGCTGGGCAGACTTCACCAAACAGCCCTTCACGAATACCAGCCAGCGGCACGTGTCGGTGTACGCGGCGGCGGACGAGGGTGACCCTGCGAGGTGATCGCCCGGCGCCGGCCGCCGCAACGAGGCAGGTGAACGCGGGCCACTCCCTGCCACCCCGGCTCAACCCGCAGGTCGCCAGTCGCGTGGGCTCCTGAGCCGGCGGACCGTACGACAGCAAGGGAAAGAAGTAACAGAGGAAAGGGAGGGCCGTACACCGTTGGATCGCCCGCCGTCGGTCGTCATGTCAGGCCGGGCGGACACCGCAGTTTCCATCGAACGAGAGGTTGTGGACGGCAACCTTGCCCTGCCGGCTGGTGAGGTTCCCGTGTTGCTGGCTGCGTCGGCACAAGCAAGTGGGTGTTCCGGAAAGCCCGTGGCGTTCGCGCTCGTCGGAACGCTCGGGCACGCCAGGACTGGGCATTGGCTCGGCAGGCGCTGCTCAGGGCCCCGGCTGCCCCTTCGGTGGCCCCCGCCGACCATCTCGCATCCCCGCAGAGGATGGCGCGGCCTAGATCCAAGGTAGAGGGTCGACTGGACGGCCGCCGAGACGTACCTCGAAGTGCAGGTGGGGGCCCGTCGAGGCGCCAGTCGATCCGACCAGTCCGATGACCTGGCCGGCACGGATGCGCTGGCCGGGCGACACCATCAGTTTCGACTGATGGCCGTAGCAGGTGGACAGCCGCTGCCCGTCAGCCCTGCCGTGATCGATGCAGGTGTAGTTGCCATAGCCGCCGTACCAGCCGGCGCGCGACACACGTCCGTCTGCGGCCGCGAGGATCGGGGTACCAATCGGGGCGGCGAGATCCACACCCGCGTGCAACTGCCACACGTGGTAGTACGGGTCAAAACGGGTGCCGTACTTGCTGGTGAGCCGGCCCGACAGTGGACGTCCGAGCCGGCCCTCACCGACCGTCGCGACGGTGCGGGCCGGTGCCGCCACGGCGGGAACCGTGCGCACGCGACGGCTGATCTCCTGCCGAAGCCGCGTCTCCTCCGCCCGGCGGCGGATGAGTTCGGCCTGGCCGGAGGTGATCGCGCCGGACAGCGCGACGGCACGACCGGTGGGGGTGTCCACCACATCCGCGGAGTCCGCCACGGCGATTGGCGCCGCATCCGCATCCCCGCCGGCGGTCAGGGACATCAGCAGGTGCAGCACCGGGTCCGGTCCGCGCTCTACTCTCGTGAGGTCATCGCGGGTCCGAGCGAGAACGTTCTCCAGGTACTGGATCCGGTGCTCGACGTCGCTGAGCGCGGCGACCTGGCGGGCCTGCGGGGTGACGGCGGCGTCCACCGGCGGCTGCGGATACAGGTCGGCGCCGGGATCGCCAGCGATGAGCGCAAGGGCCGATCCGGGGCTCACCATCGGCCCGTCGGCGCTGGGCGGGGCCGGGACGCCCACCCGCGGTAGCTTGCCCGAGGTCGGCGGAACAGTCGCGGGTGGCGCAGTCGGTCGGGTCGTCGCAGTGGCCGACGGGATGGGCCGCGGCTTCACCGTCGGCGGCTTGATGGGCGGCAGCGTCACCTTCGGCGGTGTAACCGGTGGCAGCGACACGGTCAGCGACGGGCTCGGCAGGGGCGGCAAGGTCGGCAGCGGCCCCTGCGCCGATGAGCTTTGCACCTCGGCGGTCGCCGGCCCGGCGTCCAGGCAGAAGGACATCACCATCAGCGTCGCCCCGGTGACGGCCGCCAGCGCGGCCTGCCTCCACCACCGTTCGCCCATCACGTACTCCCGCCGTCGACCCCGTTCCCGTCCCTCTGCTACATCGGATCCCGGTGCCGGGTCGTCACAGCCGGCCGGAGGGGCAGGTCGTGACGCCGCCGCAGCCGTCGGCGCGTCAGCAGGACGCCCGCCGCGATCGCGCCGACCACCGCCGCCGCAACGGCCGGCACCCGCAGCGACCCTCCGGGCGGCCGGACCTGACTTGCCACGGCCGGCGACTCCGACGATGGATCTGTGGCCGTGGCCGAGGCCGTCGAGCCCGGGAGCAGATAGGCGTTGCTGGCAATGCGGGGATCCGTCGCGGTGGACTCCACCGAAGCGACACTGACCCGGTTGCGGATTACCGTGCCCGGCGGCACACCGGGGCGGATCCGCCCCGTGATCGTGACACGCGGCGCCGCTGCCGGGGCACCCAGGAGCAGGTCACCGAGGTCGCAGACGACGATACGAGGGGATGCTGCACACCGACCCGGCTCGGCTCGAGCGATGACCCCGTCGAGATCAGCCGTGGTCGTGAACGTAACCCGCGTTGCCGTGAGGGTGCCCCTACCGGAGATCGTGACGGTGTGGGTCACCCCCTGCTCGGGCAGCGCCCCGAACGGTGTCGACGTCAGCGCCGGCGTAGCGTCCACCGCAGCGGCCAGTGGCGGCGCCGGAGTAGCCGCGGCCACCGCGCCCATCACGCCCGCCACCGACGCGGCGACAGACCCCCACATTCCCACACTGTAAGCCGACCGGCCCACGATCGCCTCCGGCCAGGTGCACCTTCCTGCTCAACCCACCCGGAGATCGTGCCAACGCATGGTCGGCCGACTCTCCTACTCGCCGGATCCTGACAGACGTGCAGTAGTTGACAACCCTGGTTGTCCGGCGGACTCTGAAGGTGAGGTCGATGGCGAGGGGGGTCGGACCATGCGGGACCTGACGGCGGACGAGCGGCAGGAACTACGGCGGCAACTGGGTGCTGTCGCCGTGGACTGGGCGCAGCGGCTGAACAGCTCCGATATGGATCCGCAGGGCGGAGCGGACCACAGGCCCAGCTACGCGGAGAGGATGCGGACCCACCTGGCGCGCATGGCAGCAGGCGAACAGATGCGTATTCTTCTCGCCGACGTCGTATCCGCGAATGCCGAGGAAGCGGTGCGATGCGGAGCCGGCTATCCCGAGCTCGGTGCAGCGATCGGTGCCAGCCGGCAAGCGGCGCGTAAGCGATGGCCTAACCTTCCTATCTCCAGAAGGCGCGCCAGCGAGTGGAAGCAGCCGCCCGGGGGCATCGGGTGGGCGGGTGAGAGCCATCTGGGATACCCGGGGACGGCCTGACGGTTTCGTCAGCTGAATCGGGGCGGCTACCAGACCGGGTCCCGGCGGCACGCAGCCGCGTGAGTGCCATCGACCAGTGGCGACGGGAATGACAGGAGCGGAGCCAGTCTCTTGCCAGTGCCCCCAGGCCAAGCGGACAGCGGCTGTCTGTCGACCAGGTCCGCCGAGGCTGGGGTGGACGCGCCGCCGGGTCCCAGGACGACGAGTGCTGCTCCCCAAGCCGCACTAGCTGCTGGCCGTCTGTGTTCTAGCGGGCCTTCTTGGTGGCCCGTTTGCGGGGCGCCGTCAGCGAGTCGGCGATCGCTGCGATCGCGGAAGGCATTAGGCGGTAGTACGCCAAGACGCCGTGTTGCGCGCGCTCGAGCAGGCCGGCCTCGGTGAGGATCCGGAGGTGATGACTGACGGTCGGCTGGGCGAGGCCGAGCGGCGCGGCGTGACTCGGGGAGGGGGTCCGATGGTCCCCCGGGTGTGGTGTCTGAGATCTCCCATTCGGCCGGCCACCCGGTAGCATGCGGCGGACGACGGGCGGCAGTCGGAGCGGGCTCCGGTGCGACTCGGCCGGGCGGCACCGCCGGGTCGGGCGGCCGCGGCGCCGGTCAGGCCGGTGCCGGAGTGAGAGAGGAACCTGCTCGGCGTGTTCCAGGAATCGAACCGGACCCGGATGACCGGCGGAAGCTCAACTGGCGGGATGCACGGCGCCGGCGAGGTGCCAGGCGTCGACCCGCCGGCGGTGTGGGACGCGGGGCTGGCCAAGGCGGTGCGACAGGTCGCCGTGCTACGTACCGGCTTCTATGTGGTCGTGCTGCTGGTCGCGCTCGGCGGCCAGGTGTCCGGCGCGATGGAGCGGCTCGGCATGCCATGGTACGTGGCCCTTCCCGCCGTTGGGGCGCTGGAGTTGGGCGGCGTCGTGGTGCTGGCGAACGCCGACGTCCGCCGCCGACTCGGTGAGGGGGCGGTCCTGTCCCGCGTCCTGTCGGCCGGCATCGCCGCTGGGGCGGTCGTTTTCAACTGGCTGGCTCACGCCAACCACCTCGAAGGCGGCTTCTACGCGGGCATGTCCCTGCTCGGGTACCTGGTGTGGCTGATGAACACCGAGAACCAGCGGCGGGACCGGCTGCGCGCCAGGCAGCAGCTGCCACCCACCACGCCGGCGTACGAACCGGTCGGACACTGGTTGCGACATCCGTGGCTGACCCGCCGTGCCCGTTCGCTGGCCAAGGCCGACCCCGGCCTCGGACTGTACGACTCGCTCGACGCGGCGCACGCGCAGATCCGGGCCGAGCGGCGGCAGGCGGCACTCAGCAAGGTCCTGCACCGCAAGATCCGTCGAGCACTGGACGCCACCACCGCCGACATCGCCTTGGCGGTGTACGACCTCGATGAGATCGCCCGGCGGCTGGGCGATCAGGCGGACTACGACGGGCTCACCGCCCTCATCGCTGCCGATCTGGCGCCTGAGCGCGTGCTGGCCGGGAACCTGCCGGCAGGCCGCCGCCGGTGGTGGCGCCGGGTTGATCAGCCCGAACCCGTCGCACTCGCCTCGGCGGCGCGGCTGCTCGCCGAATCCCCGGCGGGCCCCCTCCACGCCTCCGAGCGGCACGCGGTGGTCCCTGCCCCGGACACCGCCCCAGCGCCCGACACGGTCCCTAACGTCACGTCAGCCGACGCGGCCTCAGGCGGCTCAGCGGGGCCAGGGTCGGGCGGGGACGACGTTCAGCACGTGAACGCCACCGAGCAGACGGCAGACAGTGCCGAGCGGCCGCCATCGGAGCGCTCGGAGGCGGAGGCGCCCGACCGTACCGACCTGCAGATGAAGCGGGCCGACGGCGCCGGGATCACCTCGACCACCGATCAGCCCGACCCATCCCGCGCATCCGACTGGGCGGCGCTGCACGCGGAGCTCGCCCCGCTCCTGCCGGCAACCGCACCACGCCGGACGCCGCGCAACGCGGTGGGCCGGTCGGCCACCGGTCGCGGGCAGGCATCGGCTACGACGGACGCGCCGGGCTTCGTCGCGGAGCCGGCCGCCCCCGCGCCGTCGGCAACGACCCGCAGCCCGGCATCGACGACGCGAACCACCACGGGCCGCGCCCGCACGACGCGAGTCACTGACCCGTCGGCCGAGCCGGGGCCGGTCGCGCAGGTCACCCGAGAGCTACCCCTGGTGGGCGGGCGGGACCTGCCGGACCTGGTAGACACCGCGGCGAGCCGCACCACCCCGCCCGCCGCGGTCCCCGACACCGCGGAACGGCCCCCCGGGCAACGATCAGCATCCCGACGGCAACAGCACCGGAGGGACGGAGCGGACCCACGACCGGGCTCGGACACCGTGCGGCGCGGGGCTGACACCGAGTCGGCCGAGACCGGCCGTCGCTGACCGGAGGATCACCCACAGCGTGATCGACGAATATCTGGTTGAGGTAGACCTCGCCGTTGCGAGGCCTCGCTGAGCTCCCGGCCACGCGCCGATCGCAGTACCCCTGGACCATGTTCGCCACCCCGTCTCCGCTCGAGGGCCGAGCAGGATCGGACCCGCGCTGCGGGTCTGCGTCGGCGTGGGCGGCGGAGGGTGTCGGGGACACTGTGGCGGCAGGTGTGACGGACGGTGTGCCGCTGGGCGTGCCGGAAGGGGCGATCGCGGGTGCCCTGTCGCTCGACCTGCTCGCGGGTCGGCCTCTCGTCCCGGTCGCGGGTCGGCGCGTCGTCCTTTCTTGACATGGAAAACGGGGCCGCGGAGCGGATGGCAGATCTCGCTCCGTCTGGCGGTCCACCAAGGGCGCAGGGCCTGCTGAGGCAGACCGCTTCGAGCCGGCCTTGTTGCACTGTTGCCGTTCCCGTCGATGTCCATATGACAGGTAGCCAGCACCGGCACGGGCGCAGGGCGTGATCAGACCCGTAGAGGAGTCCCGATGGGTATTCGTCGACCGCTCGCGGTGGGAGTGGCACTCGCCTTGGTTCTCACACTCAGTCCAACTGCCGCGTCGGCCGTCGTCGACGTGGGGTCGTCGGGCGTCGACCGGCTCGACATCAGGCGTACCACGCAGTCCGTGCGGCCGACCGACGGGCAGCTTGCCGCGGTGCGCGACCTGGTCGCGACGGCGGGTGCCGGCACCCGGGTGAGCTGGGACGGGCGGTTCGGTACGCCACGCACCATCCGCAAGGACGGCGGCTGGCTGACCGGTCCTCGCTCAGGGGATGCGGTGTCGGTGGCCCGGTCCTTCCTCGATGCCAACCGTGACGCGTTCGGTCTCACGGCGGCAGACGTCGCGTCGCTGGTGGTCGTGCGCGACCACGAACTGGTCGGTACCGGCACGCACGTGGTGAACTTCGCGCAGACGTACGAGGGTCTGCCGGCGGTGCGGGGCGGGCGCCTCGGCGTGGCGTTGGCCAGCGACGGGCGGGTCCTGTCCTACGCGGGTAGCTCGGCGCGTGGTGGTGGGCTGACCGCAGCGCACCGACTGTCCGCCGGTCAGGTACTCGAAGGCGTGGCCGGCAAGCTGGCGGCGGGGGTGGCCTACACGGCCCAGCCGACCGGTGAGCGAGCTGGCTTCCAGGTGTTCTCCAAGGGCCCCTTCGCCGGCGAGTCCTACGTCCAGAGGGCGGCGTTCCCGACCCGCGACGGCGCTCGGCCCGCCTACCGGGTGCTGTTCATCAAGGCCCTGGATCAGGCGTGGGACTCGGTCGTCGACGCGGCGACCGGCGAGACGCTGTACCAGGCGTCCCTGGTGGCGCACGACGCCGAAGGCACCGTCTACGAGAACTACCCCGGGGCCCCGGCCGGCGGCGCGCCGGTCGTGAAGTCCTTCGGGCCGAGCGCCCAGTCGCCCTCCGGTTACCTCGACCCGACCGGGCTGGCGGGCCTGGCCGGTCCCACGACGGTCGGCAACAACGCCAACACCTACGCCAACTACTCGAACTTCCTGGTCCCCGCCGACCAGGGACCCAGGCCGGTGAGCCCGACCGCCCAGTTCAACTACCCCTACGCGGCGAACTGGGCGCGGAGCAGGGGCCAGTCCGTGCCGCCGTCCTACGCCCTGGACCTCAACCCGGCGGCGACCAACCTGTTCTGGCACCACAACCGCATCCACGACGAGTTCCGGGCGCTGGGCTTCACCGAGTCCGCAGGCAACTTCCAGGTCAACAACGGTGGCAACGGCGGGCAGGGCGGAGACCCGGTTCTGGGGCTGGTCCACGCCGGGGCCGCCAGCGGCGGCGCACCCACCTACACCGGCCGGGACAACGCCTACATGCTCACCCTGCCCGACGGCATTCCCGCCTGGAGCGGCATGTTCCTGTGGGAGCCGATCAACGACAGCTTCGAAGGGCCGTACTCCGACGGCAACTTCGACGCCTCCGTCATTGAGCACGAGTACGCGCACGGGCTGTCCAACCGCTACGTCAGCGGCGAGGACAACGCCCTCAACACCCACCAGTCCGGCTCCATGGGGGAGGGCTGGGGTGACTGGTACGCGCTGAACTACCTCTATGGCAACAAGCTCGCCACCACATCGGTGGTCGGCCAGTACGCGACCGGCAACACCGAACGCGGCATCCGCAACTGGAGCTACGACCAGAACCCCACCGGCTACGGGGACGTCGGGTACGACCTCGGCGGCCCGGAGGTCCACTCGGACGGGGAGATCTGGACGGCCACCCTGTGGGACCTGCGCAAGGCGCTCGTTGCCCGCTACGGCGAGACCGCCGGTGGTGAGATGGCCGCGCGGCTGATCACCGACGCGATGCCGCTGTCCCCGGCCGACCCGTCGTTCGTCGACATGCGCGACGCCATCCGCACCGCCCTGGACAACCGCTACCACGGCCGCTCCGACTACGACGCGCTGGTCGATGTCGTCTACGGTGCCTTCGCCAAGCGGGGCCTGGGTCTGCACGCCGCCAGCAATGGTGGTGACGACACCGACCCCACCCCCTCCTTTGAGCACGTGAACTCGGCGCGCAACGGGACCCTGACCGGCACCGTGGTCAACGCCGCCACCGGCAAGCCGATCCCCGGCGCCCGGGTCATGCTCGGCGTGTTCGAAGCGCGGGTCACGCCGCTGCGGACCTCGTCGGCCGACGGCGGGTTCTCCGCGCCGGTGACCGCCGGCACCTACCCGGTGACGATCGCGGCCGAGGGCTTCGGCGCCCGGACCTTCCCAGGTGTCAAGGTCACCGCCGGCAGGACATCGGCGTTGCGGTTCGCCCTGGCGCCCAACCTGGCCTCGGCCGCCAACGGCGCCACCATCGTCTCCGCCACCGCGACCGGTGCCGCACGCCTCATCGACGACACCGAGGCCAGCAGTTGGAAGAGCACCGCGGGAACCGGGAACGCGGTGATCAAGCTGGCCGCGCCGGCACAGATCACGTCGGTTCAGGTCAGCGCCTTCGCCGCCGCCCGATTCGAGGGACTGCGCGGCTTCACCCTGCAGACCTCCACCGACGGGGCGAACTGGCAGACCGTCCTGACCAAGGCCGACGGGTTCGGCTACCAGACGCCCCGACCCACCGCGCCCGACCTGCACTACAAGCAGTTCACCCTGCCGAAGCCGGTGCAGGCGCAGTACGTGCGGTTCTGGACCGACACCGCGCTCGGCGAAACCAGGACCGACGTGCAGACCGCCGAGCTGCAGGTGTTCTCGCAGACCGCCACCGGCGTCGAGCCCCTGCCGCCGTCGCCGCCGGACGCGCCGGTCACCGAGTCCGCAGTGATCGTCACCGGTAACCCGTCCACCGGCACCGCCGATGACGCCACCGGGGTGACCGCCACCGCCCTCAAGACGGCCTGCGCCGTGCCGGCGGCGCCGGCGCAGGGAGCGGATGGGTGGGTCACCCAGCTGCCGGACAGCTTCGGCGACGGCGCCCACGAGGTCCACGTGCACAGCGACACCGCCACCCCGTACGACTTCGACCTGTACTTCTACGACGAGTCGTGCACACTGCTCGGCTCAGCGGCCTCCTCCGCCGCCGACGAATCCGGCACGATCCCCAGCGGCACCCGGTATGTCCTGACCCAGCTGTGGCTGGGCGCCGCAGTCCCGTTCACCCTCACCGCCACCGACACCAGGTGACCTGACCACACGTCACACCCGCGGCGGGGTGGTGGCCGCCGGACGGTAGACGCCACCACCCCGAACGCGGTCAGCGCGGGCGGGCCGGGGCATTTCCCCGCTGTCGCCTGACGAGTTTCGAGGAGGGGAATCCCGTGACAGCAGCACGTACGACGTGGGGCGGGTCGGCTTTCGGCAGCGCACTCGTGATGCTGGCGGTCCTGGCGGCGACGGCGCATCCGGTGGCCGCGGCTGTGTCCGGTGCTGCGGGCGGCGGGTCGCCGGATGCGGGGCCGCTGAGAGCGAACTGCGCGGCGTACCCGGGGGGCGCGACGGTCTGCTCCGCGCAGGTGCCCAGCTTCGACGGCTCGCCGCTCGACGTGGACGTCACCCGGCCGATGCCCGGCACCGGGAACAGCCATCCGTTGATCGTGCTGCTGCACGGTTTCGGCAACGACAAGCACGAGTGGGAATCCATCACGGATGCCGCCGACGGGGCGGACAAGTACCACTGGAACAGCCACTGGTTCGCCGCGCACGGCTACTACGTGCTCACCTACACCGCCCGCGGCTTCCGCGACACCGGCCCGCGGGCCAGCTACCAACCGGCGACCCCGGCGGGGGTCGCGCCGACCTGCCTACCCCCCGGCGGATCGGCGTGCCCGCCGACAGGCACCATCCGGGTGAAGAACAAAGACGTGGAGATCCGGGACACCCAGTGGGTGGCCGGGCTGACGGCGCTCGCCTATCCCGACATCAACCGGGACCAGGTCGCGGTCAGCGGCGGCTCCTACGGCGGCGGGGAGAGCTGGCTGCAGGCCGCAGCGCAGGCGGGCAGCGAATACTGGAGCGACTGGCCCGGCCTGCCCCGCCTGCGGATGCAGGTTGCCGTGCCCAGGTACCCGTGGACGGACCTGGCCTACGCCCTGATGCCCAACGGCCACCCCGGCGGCGCTTCCCGCACGCCCGCCGGCCAGCCGTACCAGGGCACCGACCTGTACTCCTCCGCGCAGGGGGCACCGGGCACCCTCGGCGTCGGCAACCCGATCGGCGTGGCCAAGTCCAGCTACATCGGCGGGCTCTACAGCCTTGGCACCGCCAACGGCGTCTTCGACGAAGGTACCCCCAGCCCACAGAGCAATGGGCCCGAGCCGTTCACCGCCTGGCTGGGCAGGGTCGACGCGGGGGAACCGTACAGCACGCCGGACCGCGTGGACGACCCGACGATGGCGCAAGTCAGAACGGCGTTCAGCGGCTGGCACTCCGCCTACTACCAGCCCGGGTGGCGCGTCGGCCGCGACGCCGGCCGCACGCCAGCGATCTTCTCCATCTCCGGCTGGACGGATGACCTCTTCCCGCCCCTGGAGTCGTTCCGCATGTTCACCTACCTCAAGAGCCTGGACCGTGACTGGCCAATCGCCGTGGTGGTGGGCGACATCGGGCACGCGCGGGCCCAGAACCCGCCCGGCGTGTGGCAGGCGATCAACCAGCGGGCATGGCTGTTCCTGCAGGCGAACATCACCGGCAGCCGACCCGGACGTACCACGGTGTCCAGCTACCCCACCCGATGCACCGGCAGCGCGACCGCCGCCGACGCGATCAGCGCGGACAGCCCGGCCGACCTCGCCAAGGGCACCCTCACCGTCGACTTCCACGATTCGGTGCTCCTGCCGCCCAGCTCCGGCGCCGCCGATCCGGACGCAGCCGCCAGCGACGCGGTCGCCGGCGGCACCATCACCTCCACCAGCGCAGGCTGCCGCACGTCCGCGCGGCTGACCACCGCGCCGGTCGACGGCTACACAGCCGTATCGCAACCGCTGCCGACGGAGCAGACTCTCGTCGGAATCGGCCACGCTCAAGCCCGATACGCCGCGACCCCCGGCACCCCCACCGCGGTGCTGGCCGCACGGCTGTGGGACGTGGCCCCCGACGGTGTGGCGGTGCTGGTCAGTCGAGGCGTCTACCGGTTCGACTTCACCGGGTACGACGCCCGCAGCGGCGTGGTCCAGGTGCCGTTCTATGGCAACCACTGGACCTTCCCCGCCGGTCACCGGCTCCGATTGGACCTTGCTCAGGTCGACCAGCCGACCTACCGGCCCCCGAACCCGGCGGTGACCGCGACGCTCGACCTGTCCGCCACCCGGCTCGTGCTGCCGCTGCGGTCAGCGGCCGACACCACCATCCGTTGACCGCAGGGCTGACTGTCGTTGCGGTTGCCCGACGCGGGTCGCTCGCGGGGATCCCCACGGACGGCTGATCCGTCAACATCCGGACACGATCGTCGACCAGATCGGTGACGGCATCCTCGACCCCTTCCCGACCGGGGCGCCGGGCGGGCGGTCGCCAAACGTCGGCCGGGCCGTCTGGGTGGCCCAGGGGTGCCCGGCCGTCTCCGTCGCAGCCTCACCGCGCCGCCGACCAATGCGAAGGATCCCACCGCCTGCGGCCGGTACGGGCCGAGGAACCGCTCACCGGGACCGCATAAAGGGGGGTGGGGCCAAAGTCGTGGGACTCCACGGGGCGGGCCTGTCCGCACTCAGAACATGAGGCGCTCATGCCTCGCCGTCATTCGCGAGTTGCATTCCGTAGGACCTCTGCTGACCGAGAGTACCGCACGGCACACGATGCGTGAGATTTTCCGCGTCTCTGTTCATGATGATGTCTGACCTGATCAGCGTGGACGCGTGGTGGCCGGCCGGCCGGACCCCTGCCGGGAAGCGTGGCCGAGCCGGCGGAGAAACGGCGGCCGCCGGTCGGCGTATTGAATTCCCGACCCGTCTTCCTTTGCGGTCGGTTCTCGCCCGTCGGGTGGGCCGGCAATTGTTTTCCATCCCCGGCCCGATTGGCGGGAGGACGATTTACCAATCGGGGCGCAGCTTGTGGCGACGGAGGTCGCGAACCGTTTTCGTGGTCCGTCCTCAAACGCCGTCGCGCGGCTCGAATTGATTCGAATGACATTGCCGGGGTGTCCCGGCGAGGCCGCCTGCCAGGCGGGTTCGTCACGGTTACCGCTGGGCCGGCGGCTGGGAAGCACCTGCCGTGGCGCCTCGGACGCCGTCGCCCGGTCGATGTTCCCCGAGGTGAGTGGCATGGTCCGGCGCTTTTCCCGGTGCCATCATCCGGCTTTGCCCGTGGCTTTCGCAAGCGGTCGTCCGTGTGCCCTCTCGAGTGGTATTCGAGCAACGTTCCAGGGCTTGTCGCGACGCTCCAGGCCCGGCTAATGTGGCGAGCGGCGCCGATTTCGGTGATTGATAAAGCTTGCCGTGGAGATGTTGTTCGGGGGAACAGCGAGTGACATGCGTGAATCGGGGGAGCGTGCATGATCAAGATCAAGCTGCTCGGTCCGTTGGTCGTGCGGCGGTCCGGGGTCGACGTCACTCCGTCGGCCCCCAAGCTCAGGCGGGTGCTCGCTGCGCTCGTACTCAACGCCAACATGCTGGTCAGCGTCGATCAGCTTTTCGAGGAGCTCTGGGAGAACCGACCGCCGCCGAGCGCGCTGACCACCATGCAGACCTACATCTACCAGTTGCGACGCCGGCTCGACCTGGGCACCGAACCGCCTCCGACGCAGCCCGCGGAGCCGATCCTGATGACCCGGGTCGGCGGATACGAACTCCGGCTCGACGACCTGCAGGTGGTCGACGTGCACCGGTTCGATCGCCTGGTCACCCAGGGGCGCGCCGAGATGGACGGTGGTGAGCTGGAGAAGGCCGCGCAGACGCTCGGCGAGGCCCTTGCCACGTGGCGCGGACCCGCGCTCGTCGACGTCACCCTGGGGCGTCGGCTCTCGGTGTGGACCACGCAGCTCGAGGAGCGGCGCAAGGCCGCGCTGGAGCGCCGCTTCAGCGCCCTGCTGCAACTCGGTCACCACCACGGGGTGGTCGACGAGCTCGGCGGCGCCATGCACGACTATCCCACCCACGAAGGGTTCGCCGGTCAGCTCATGCTCGCCCTGCACCGGTGCGGACGGCGGCCGGAGGCTCTCGACGTCTTCCGCAGGATCCGGCGGCAGCTCGTCGACGAACTCGGGTTGGAGCCGTCCGCCGCCGTGCAGCGCCTGCACCAGGCCATCCTCGCCGACGACCCCCAGCTCACCGGTCTACCCCGGCCACGCGTGACCACCTCGGTCAACCGGTCGGTGGTGCCGGCCCAGCTTCCACCGGGCATCCCCGACTTCGTCGGGCGTGACGTGTGCCTGAAACAGGTGGCCGAGTTGCTCGGCGCGGGTTCCCGCACCGGCGCGGCGTTCCCCGTCGTCGAGGTGCACGGGCCGCCGGGCATCGGCAAGAGCACGTTCGCGCTCCAGGCCGCCCACCAGGCCCGGTCCCGGTTTCCGGACGGTCAGTTCTATGTGGACATGTCCGGCTCCGCGTCCGGTGACATACGGCTGGAGGAGGTGCTGACCGCGAGCCTGCGCTCCTGCGGGCTGCCCCGGGACGACCTGCCGACCAGCGTCGACGAGCTCAGCCGGACCTTCCGCACCTGGACCGCGGACCGCCGGGTGCTGATGGTCGTCGACGACGTCGTCGGCGCGGAATGGCTCCGGCCGCTCCTGCCCGGTGGCTCGGGGTGCGCGGTCATCTCCACCAACCGCTACCGGCACGACGGGCTGCCCGGCGCGCACCACATCTCACTGCCCACCATGACCATGGACGAGGCGCTGAGGATGCTGGGCAACATCGCCGGCGAATGGCGGGTCGAGGACGAGGACGAGGCCGTCAAGGCGTTGATCCGCGTGTGCGGCCTGCTGCCGCTGGCCGTGCGGGGAGTGGCGGCGCGGCTCGCGAGCCGTCCCGGCTGGCCGGCCTCGCGCCTGCTGGACCGGGTGTGCCGCGACGAGTCGATGCTCCTCGACCTGACGGCCGGCCCGAGTGACCTGATCGGCACGGTCGACGTGGGATACCGGAGCCTGCCCGAGCCGTACCGGCGGGCGTTGCGGGTCATCGTCACCGAGCACTGGCAGCGGTTCGGGGCGAGGGAGCTGGCGGCGCTGCTCGGTGCCCGCATCCAGGACGCGGAGGTGCTGATCGAGAACCTCGTCGACATGCACCTGCTGGAGGAGGTGCCGTCGCCGCCCCCACTGGGAGGGCCGCCCTCGGCCCGCCGCCCCGCGGAGCCGCGGTACGTGGTCCCCCGCCTGAACGCGCTCGCCCTGCGTTCCATCATCGGTGCCGAGACCGACGAGGACCGGCCGGGCTCCACGCTTCCGCCCTCCGCCGCGTGGCACTTCCGCCGCTCGATCCTGCCGCTGAGCGCGCACTCGGCCTGACCACCCCCTCTCGTGGCCCACCCGCCCGCCCTGGGCAGGTGGGCCACTGTCATGGGTGCCGGCGCCCGGCGTGTCCACCCACCTTCGAGACGGGTTCGAGACCGATTCGAGACCCGGCGACGACGGTGGTCACACCGACGAAGCCGGGAGGAACCGTGCACCAGACGTTGATCGTGGCGAAGATGGATGTCGCCGACGCGGAGGGGGTCGCGAACGTCTTCGCCGAGTCCGACCGCACCGACCTGCCGGCGATGGTGGGTGTGTCGCGGCGGACCCTCTTCGCGTTCCATGACCTCTACTTCCATCTGGTCCAGGCGGACGAGGACATCACCCCGAACCTGTACCGGGCGCGCAGTCACCCGCTCTACCAGGACATCAACACCAAGCTGGGCCGGTTCATCTCGCCGTACGACCCGCAGTGGCGCGAGCCGAGGGACGCGATGGCCGAGGCGTTCTACACGTGGACCCCCGAGACGGGTCCCCGGTTCGCCGCGCCGGCCGCGCCCGCCCGCCGGAACGTCCGATGACGACCGTCACGCGGCTGAAGGTCGCCGCGTCCGCGGTCAGCGCCAACGTCCGGCGCGGCGGCGACATCCGCGTCACGCTCAGCCCTCGCACGGTCGGCTGCACCTCCGGCTTCGGCGGCGTGCTGACCCTGCGCCCCGGTGAGTACGTGACCGAGCACCAGCACCCGTACTCGGAGGAGTTCCTGCACGTCATCGAGGGGGAACTCGAGATCACCCTGGACGACGCACCGGTCGCCCTCGAGCCGGGTGACTCGCTGCTGGTCCCGATCGGTGTGCGGCACCGGCTGCGCAACGTGGGCACGAGCGGGGCACGACTGGTGTTCCACCTGTCGCCCCTGGCGCCCCGCCCGGAGCTGGGCCACATCGACACCGAGGCCCCGCTGGCGTCGGACGCGGCCGACCCGGACGTCGGCGGTGGGCGGTGAACCGGCGCGCCGTGATCACGGGGATCGGTGCCGTCGCCCCCGGCGGCATCGGTCGCGAGGCCCTGTGGGACCTGCTGGCGGCGGGCCGAACCGCCACCCGCACCATCACGCTCTTCGACCCGGCCGGCTTCCGGTCGCGGATCGCGGCGGAATGCGACTTCGACCCGGTGGCCGCCGGGCTGGGCCCGCAGGAGATCCGCCGCATGGACCGCGCCGCCCAGTTCGCGGTGGTGTCGACGCGGGAGGCGGTCGCCGACAGCGGCATCGAGGTCGATCGCCTCGATCCCGCCCGGATCACCGTCAGCATCGGCAGCGCCGTCGGCTGCACGATGGGCCTGGAGGACGAGTACCGGGTCCTGTCCGACGGCGGGCGGCGCTGGCTGGTCGACCACACCTACGGCGTGCCGCACCTGTACGGGTACATGGTCCCCAGCACGCTCGCCACTGAGGTGGCCTGGCAGGTCGGCGCCGAGGGTCCGGTGGCCCTCGTGTCGACCGGGTGCACCTCCGGGCTGGACGCGGTCGGGCACGCCGTCCAGATCATCGAGGAGGGCGCCGCGGACGTGGCGATCACGGGCGCCACCGACGCTCCGCTGTCGCCGATCACCTCCGCCTGCTTCGACGCGATCAGAGCCACCTCGCCCAACAACGACGACCCGGCGCACGCGTCGCGTCCCTTCGACGGGCGCCGGGACGGTTTCGTGCTCGGCGAGGGCGCGGCCGTCCTGGTCGTGGAGGAGGAGACGGCGGCGCGCCGGCGCGGGGCGCGCATCTACGCCGAGGTGGCCGGATTCGCCAACCGCAGCAACGCCCACCACATGACCGGCCTCAAGCCGGACGGCCGGGAGATGGCGGAGGCGATCCGCGTCTCGCTGGATCGGGCGCGGCTGGATCCCGGTGCCGTGGACTACGTCAACGCCCACGGCTCCGGCACGAAGCAGAACGACCGGCACGAGACGGCGGCGTTCAAGCGGACCCTCGGCCACCACGCGTACGAGGTGCCGGTCAGCTCCATCAAGTCGATGGTCGGCCATTCGCTCGGCGCGATCGGCTCGCTGGAGGTGGCGGCGTCGGCGCTGGCGCTGCACCACCAGGTCGTGCCGCCGACCGCGAACCTGGCGGTCGCCGACCCGGAGTGCGACCTCGACTACGTCCCGAACGAGGCCCGTGAGCACCGCATGGACGCCGTGCTGACGGTCGGCAGCGGGTTCGGGGGCTTCCAGAGCGCCATGGTCCTGCGCCGGGCGGACGCCCGCGGAAGGAGGTGACGGCATGACCACAGCCACCGCGGTGGTGACCGGTATCGGTGTCGTCGCGCCGACCGGAATCGGCGCCGAGGAGCACTGGGAGTCGGTGCTCGCCGGCAAGAGCGGGCTCGGCCGGATCACCCGGTTCGACCCGACGGCCTACCCGACGCGGGTCGCCGGGGAGGTGCCGGCGTTCAACGCGCCGGACCGGGTGCCCGGGAGGCTGGTGCCGCAGACCGACCGCTGGACGCAGTTCGGCCTGGCGGCGGCGGAGGCGGCCCTCGCGGACGCCCGGGTCGACCCGGGCGCCCTGCCCGAGTACGAGATGGCCGTGGTGACCGCCAGTTCCTCCGGCGGCACCGAGTTCGGCCAGCACGAGATGGAGCGGCTGTACACCAGGGGGCCGTCCTGGGTGGGCGCGTACCAGTCCATCGCCTGGTTCTACGCGGCCACCACCGGGCAGGTGTCCATCCGGCACGGCATGCGCGGGCCGTGCGGCGTGCTCTGCACCGAGCAGGCCGGCGGCCTGGACGTCCTCGGTCAGGCCCGGCGGTTGCTGGCCACCGGCTCGCGGGTGGTGGTCAGCGGCGGGACCGACGCCTCGCTGTGCCCGTACGGCCTGGTCGCACAGATGGCCAACGGGCAGTTGTCCACCGCCGACGACGCGACCCGGGCGTACCTGCCGTTCGCCGGCGACGCGGCGGGCTACGTGCCCGGCGAGGGCGGCGCGATGCTGGTGGTGGAGAGCGCCGAGAGCGCGCACCGCCGCGGTGTGCGCCCCTACGGCACCATCGCGGGCTACGCGGCTGGCTTCGACCCCCCGCCCGGCTCGTCCCGGCCGCCGGCGCTGGCCCGGACCATCCGGGCCGCCCTCGCCGACGCCGGTGTGACGCCGCCGGACGTGGACGTCGTGTTCGCCGACGCCGTGGCGGTCCCGGACCGGGACGCCGCCGAGGCGGCCGCTCTCGTAGAGGTCTTCGGGCCACGGGGAGTGCCCGTCACCGTCCCGAAGACCCTCACCGGGCGGCTCTACGCCGGCGGCGCGCCGCTGGACGTCGCCACCGCGCTGCTGGCCATGAGGGACGACGTGCTGCCCGCCACCACCGGCGTGAGCCGGCTCGCCCCCGGCATCGACCTCGACCTGGTGACCGAACCGCGGGAGGGCCCGGTCGCCACCGCGCTGGTGGTCGCCCGCGGCCACGGCGGCTTCACCGCCGCGCTCGTGCTGACCGCCGGCGACCGCACCCGCAACTGACCGACACACCGGAAGGGATCTTCGTGAACCACTTCACCGTGCACGACCTCACCCGCATCCTGCGCTCCTGCGGCGACAGCGAGAACATCGACGGTCTCGGGGAGGCGGACCTCGACACGCCGGTCGCGGAACTCGGCTTCGACTCCCTGGCGATGCTCGAGGTGGCCAGCGTCGTGCAGCGCGAGTACGGCGTGCCGATGCCGGACGAGGCGCTGGAGCACATGACCACCGCCCGGTCCACCGTCGCGTACGTCAACGCCCGGCTGACCGAGGCGGGTGTGGCATGACGGCGCGCACCGACAACGCCGTCGTCATCGACGCGCCGCTGGACCTGGTCTGGTCGATGACCAACGACGTGGCGTCCTGGCCCCGGCTGTTCAGCGAGTACGCGTCCGCGGAGATCCTCGAGGAGCGCGGCGACACCGTACGGTTCCGCCTCACCCTGCACCCCGACGAGCAGGGCCGGGTGTGGAGCTGGGTGTCCGAACGCACCACCGACCGCGACGACCTGTCCGTCTCGGCGCACCGGGTCGAGACCGGTGTCTTCGAGTTCATGAACATCCGCTGGACCTACGAGCCGGTCGAGGGCGGCGTCCGGATGCGCTGGCAGCAGGAGTTCCGGATGCGGCCGGACGCCCCGCTGGACGACGCGGCGATGACGGCGCGGCTCAACCGCAACACGGCCGAGCAGCAGCGGCTGATCAAGGAGAGGGTCGAGGCGGCCGCCCGCGCGGCCACCGACGCGCGAGACGTTCCGGTCCGATGACCCGGGCCACGTACGACACCGCGGAGGACCGGCCCGCCGACGCCGTGCTCGACGGCCGGCGGGTCCTGGTCACCGGTGGCACCCGGGGCGTGGGCCGGGCCGTCGTGCTGACGATGGCACGGGCCGGCGCGCACGTCCTCACCTGCTACCGGCAACCCGGCCCCGCCGTCGACAGCCTGCGGGCGGAGCTCGGCGCCACGTCCGGTGACCACCGGCTCGTCCGTGCCGACGTGCGGCACGACGAGGACGTGCGGGACCTGATCGACGAGTGCCGCGCCCGGCTCGGCGGACTCGACGTCGTGGTGAACAACGTGGGCGCGTTCGCCCCGAAGCCGTACCCGGAACTCAGCCGCGCGGAGTGGGACGCCACCGTCGACGGCAATCTCACGTCGGCCCACCTGGTCACGCAGGCGGCGCTGCCGCTGCTGTCCGCCGGCTCGTCGGTGATCAATGTGGGGTCGACGGTGACGTCGATCGGCATGAGCGGAGGCGCCCACTACACGGCGGCCAAGGCGGCGCTGGTGGGGTTCACCCGTTCGCTGGCCCGCGAACTGGGGCCGGCCGGGATCCGGGTCAACGTGATCTCGCCGGGCCGGATCGACACCGAGGCGATGGACGACCTTCCGCCCGAGGTCGCGGCGCGCCAGCGCGCCCTGTTCGCGTCGTTCAGCGCGCTCGGCCGGCTGGGCGGGACCGCGGAGGTCGCCCGGGTGGCGCTGTTCCTCGCGAGCCCGGCCGCCGGCTACGTCACCGGTCAGAACATCCACGTCGATGGCTGCGTGTGACCGGACACAACAAGGAGGAGGAACTCGTGGAGTTCGGGTTGCAAGGCAAGAAGATCCTGGTCACGGGGGGATCCCGGGGAATCGGCCGGGGTATCGTCCTGGCCGCCGCCCGGGCCGGCGCCGACGTCGTCACCTGCTACCGGCAGGAGGGGGCGGCGGTCGACAGCCTCGCCCTGGCGCTCAAGGAGACCGGCGGTGACCACCACGTCGTCCGCGCCGACCTCGGCGTCACGGCGGAGGTGGACCGGCTCGCCGACGAGTGCGCGCAGCGGTTCGGCCACCTCGACGGCGTCATCAACAGCGCCGGAGTGATCAGCCACATCCCCTTCGAGCAACTCGCCGTCGACGAATGGCACCGGGTGCTCGACACCAACCTGACGGCGGTCTACCGGCTCGTGCAGCGCACCCTGCCGCTGCTCGGCGAAGGATCGTCGGTCGTCAACGTCGGGTCGCGGGGGGCGGCCGCCGGCATCCCGCTGCGCGCGCACTACACGGCGACGAAGGCGGCGCTCATCGGCCTGACCCGGTCACTGGCCAAGGAACTCGGCGGCCGGGGGATCCGGGTGAACGTGCTGGCGCCGGGCGTCATCGAGACCGAGGCGATGGACGCGATGCCGCCGGAGCGGGCGCAGGGACTGCGCGACATGTACGCCGGCAAGACCGCGCTGGGCCGCCTCGGCACGGTCGAGGAGGTCGCCGCCGTCGCGCTGTTCCTCGTCAGCGACCTGAGCAGTTACGTCACCGGCGAGACGATCAACGTGGACGGGGGGATCTGAGATGGCGGGCTCCGCGTCGGGGCACACATTCCGCGTCATGCTGCGCATGGAGATCAGGCCGGGGATGGCCGGCGACTTCGAACGGGTGTGGCGTGAGGTCGGCGACTCGGTGACCAGCCACCCCGCCAACCTCGGGCAGTGGCTGTCGCGCGGCGCCGAGGAGGAGGACATCTACTACATCGTCAGCGACTGGGTGGACGAGCGGCAGTTCCGCGAGTTCGAGACGAGCGACCGGCACCTGCGGCACCGGGAGAAGCTGCACCCCTACCGCAGCGGTGGGTCGATGACGACGATGCACGTGGTCGCGCACCTCGACGGCGCCGGGGCGCCCCGGTGATCGGCCAGGTACAGGTCGTCGTCCACCACCTGACCGACGACCCGGCGGCCGTGCGGGCGGCGTACGAGGAGTCGAGCGCCCGCATGGCGGGCACCCCCGGGTTGCTCGGCAACGAGCTGCACCAGGGCATCACCGACCCGCGCAGCTTCGCCGTGGTCAGCCGCTGGGCCGGGTGGCCGGACTTCGCCGCGTGGGAGTCCAGCGCCGGGCACCGGGACCAGACCGCGCCGCTGCGGCCGTTCCGCGACCACACCCGGCAGCGCCCGTTCGAGGTCTTCCGGGTGACCGCGAGGTACGCGGCGCCCGCGCGCACCGAGGCCGGGTGAGGACATGACGACGATGCTGCTGCGGTCGCCGGTGGCGACGGCCCCCTGGGTGCGGTGCGAGCAGTGCCGCGCCCTGACCTACGGCAAACGGTTCACCCGGGAACTGGGCGTGTGCCCCGAGTGCGGCCGGCACAGCCGGCTCACCGCCGCCGAGCGGATCGCCCAACTGCTCGACGAGGACAGCGCGCGGCCGGTGCCGGTGCCGCGGGCGGTGGAGGACCCGCTGCGCTTCGCCGACGACCGGCCGTACCGGGAGCGGCACGCGGAGGCGGTCGCGCGTACCGGGATGGCGTGCGGGGTCGCCGTGGTGCGCGGCCGGATCGAGGGCCACCCGGTCGTGCTGGCGGTGATGGACTTCCGGTTCATGGGCGGCAGTCTCGGCGCCGCCGAGGGGGAGGCCGTGACCACGGCCGCCGAGACGGCGCTCGCCGACCGGGTGCCGCTGGTGGTCGTGACCGCCTCCGGCGGGGCCCGGATGCAGGAGGGCACGCTGTCGCTGATGCAGATGGCGAAGACCAGCAACGCGTACGCGCAGCTGGACCGGGCCGGCCTGCTGACCGTCACAGTGATCACCGATCCGACGTACGGGGGAGTGGCGGCCTCGTTCGCCACGCTCGGCGACGTGGTGCTGGCCGAGCGCGGGGCACGGATGGGGTTCGCCGGCCGGCGGGTCATCGAGCAGACCATCCGGGAGGAGCTGCCGGAGGGCTTCCAGACGGCCGAGCACCTGCTGGCCCGTGGCCTGGTCGACGACGTACGGCCGCGGGTCGAGCTGCGGCCGGCGCTGCGGCGGCTGCTCGCCGCGGCGGGTGGCGTGCCGGCCGGGTGGGGCGAGGACCGGCCCGACCCGGTGGAACGGGACGTGACGCGGCTGGCGGAGCGGGCCGCGTGGGACGTCGTCCAGCTCGCCCGCGACATCAGCCGACCCACCAGCGCCGACCACCTGGGACACCTGCTGGACGGCTTCTGCGAGCTGCGCGGCGACCGCAGCGGCGCGGACTGCCGGGCGGTGGTGGCGGGGATCGGGCTGCTGGACGGGCTTCCGGTGATGGGGATCGGGCACCAGAAGGGGCACACGACCCGAGAGCTCGTCGCGCACCAGTTCGGCATGCCCTCGCCGGCCGGGTTCCGCAAGGCCGCCCGGGCGATGCGACTCGCCGAGAAGCTCGGCATCCCCGTGGTGACGCTGGTGGACACGCCCGGCGCGTACCCCGGCGTCGAGGCCGAGGAGAACGGTCAGGCGGTCGCCATCGCCGAGAACCTCCGGCTCATGGGGGGCCTGCGTACGCCGGTCGTGGCGGTGGTCACCGGCGAGGGAGGCAGCGGGGGAGCGCTCGCGCTGGCGGTGGCCGACGTCGTGCTGATGTCCGCGAACGCGGTGTACTCGGTGATCAGCCCGGAGGGGTGCGCGTCCATCCTGTGGCGGGACGCGGCGGCGGCACCACGGGCGGCCGAGTCTCTCGGCGTCGACGCCCGGTCGTTGCTCGCCCACGGGGTGGTCGACGGCGTGGTGCCGGAACCACCGGGCGGCAGCCAGCAGGATCCCGTCGCTGCCTCGGAGTTGCTGCACGACGCCGTCACCGCGGCCCTCGCCGGCCTGCTGGGCCGGGACACCGACGAGCTGGTGCGCCGCCGGGTGCGCCGGTTCCGCGGGTTCGGCAGCGCCGACCGGGAAGGGGTGGCGGCATGACCACCGACCACTCGCCCGGATCGGTCGCCGCGGTCCCCGGCGACCGGACGGCGGACGACGTCGAGATGCTCCAGGAGGTCAGCCGGACCGTCGCCGGGCTGCTGCGGCAGGCGCACCAGCCGCCGCGGCGGGTGGCCGCGACCGTCGGCACGATCAGCATCGAGATGGAGTGGCCGGCCGTCGCGGCCGGGGCGCTGCCCGCCAACGGGGCGGCACCGCCGGCGCCCGTCGTCAACGGTGTGGCCGCTCCCGCCACGACCCTCAACGGCACCGTGGCCGAGCCACCACCGGTGCACCTCGACGGGGCGGTGCGCTCCCCGCTGGTCGGCACCTTCTACCGGGCGCCGGAGGTGGGCGCCGCGCCGTTCGTCTCGGTCGGTGACGTCGTCGAGCCGGGCCAGCAGGTGGGCATCGTGGAGGCGATGAAGCTGATGAACCCGGTCGAGGTGGACCGCCGCGGCCGGGTGGTGGAGATCCTGGTCGCCGACGCCGAGCCCGTCGAGTACGACCAGCCGCTCATCGTGCTGGGCCCAGTCGACGGGGAGAGGTGACGGCGTGTTCGACACCGTTCTGGTCGCCAACCGCGGCGAGATCGCGCTCCGTGTCGTCCGTACCTGCCGGGAGATGGGCATCCGCACCGTGGTGGTGCACTCGACGGCCGACCGGGACTCTGCCGCCGTCCGGGCCGCCGACGACGCGGTCCAGATCGGGCCGCCGGCGCCGCGGCGCAGCTACCTCTCGGTGCCGGCGGTCGTGGAGGCCGCCCTGGCGAAGGGCGCCGACGCCGTACACCCCGGCTACGGGTTCCTCTCGGAGGACCCGGACTTCGCGGAGGTGTGTGCCGAGAACGGCCTGGTCTTCATCGGGCCTCCGGCGGAGGTGATGGCGCGGGTCGGCGACAAGGCCGCCGCCCGCGCCGAGATGGCCGCCTGTGGACTGCCGATGCTGCCGGGCAGCGCCGGCACGGTCGATTCGATCGCGGACGCCGCCGACCTGGCGGACCGGATCGGCTACCCGTTGATCATCAAGGCCGTCGCCGGGGGCGGTGGTCGCGGCATGACGGTGGTCCGTCAACGCCGGGACCTCATCGGGGCGTACCGCGCCACCCGGTCCACCGCGCAGGCCGTCTTCGGCGACGGGCGGGTCTACCTGGAGCGGTACTGCGACCGGGCCCGGCACGTCGAGGTGCAGATCGTCGCTGATCGCTTCGGCAACGTCCAGCACCTCGGTGAACGGGACTGCTCGGTGCAGCGCCGCCACCAGAAGCTGGTCGAGGAGGCCCCGGCGCCGAACCTCTCCGAGTCGCTGCGCGCCGAGATGGCGGCGGCGGCGGTCGCCGGGGCCCGCGGCGTCGGGTACGTCGGGGCCGGCACGTTCGAGTTCGTGGTCTCCGACGACCGGTTCTACTTCATGGAGATCAACTGCCGGATCCAGGTGGAGCATCCCGTCACCGAGATGGTGACCGGGGTGGACCTCGTCCGGGAACAGATCCGGGTCGCCGCCGGTCTCCCGCTGTCCCAGCGACAGACCGACCTGGCGACCCGCGGCGTCTCCCTCGAGTGCCGGGTCAACGCGGAAGACCCGGAACGCGGGTTCGTGCCGACGGCGGGGCTGCTCGACGAGTTCCTGCCGCCGGCGGGCCCGTTCACCCGGGTCGACACGCACGCCTTCCCAGGCTGGCGGGTGACCTCGGACTACGACAGCCTGCTGGCGAAGGTCGTCGTCTGGGCGCCCGACCGCGAACAGGCGATCGCCCGCATGGACCGGGCGCTGGCCGAGTTCCGGGTCGGCGGTCGCGGCATCCGCACCACCGTGCCGGTCCTGCGCCAGGTGCTCGCCGAACCGCGGTTCGCCGCCGGTGAGCACGACACCGCCCTCATCGCCCACCTCCGCCGACCGTCCGCGGCCGTCTGCGCCGCCCGTCCCGACGAGGAGACGACATGACCGTCCCCACGGCAGCCCGGCCGCTGTTCGACCCGGCCTTCCTCCGCGATCCCTACCCGATCCTGGCCGCGCTGCGACGCGACGCCGCCGCCCACCCGGTGGAGACGCCGAACGGACTCCGAACCTGGCTCGTGGTGCGCTACGACGACGCGCGGACGCTGCTCAACGACCCCCGGCTGAGCAAGGACATGAGCGTCGGCCACCGGCTCATCCCCGGCAACTTCGTCGACGAGGCCAAGCGGGCGGAGTTCCTCCGGGAGTCGGGCACCCGGAAGCAGTTCGCCGTCGAGCTGAGCCGGCACATGCTGGACAGCGACCCGCCGGACCACACGCGCCTCCGCGGGCTGGTGGGCCGGGCGTTCACGGCCCGGCGGGTGGCGGTGCTGCGCCCCCGCGTGGTCGAACTGGTGGACCAGCTGCTCGACGCCGCGGAGCCCGGCCCCGAGGTGGAACTCATGGCGGCGCTGGCCTTCCCGGTGCCGTTCACCGTCATCTGCTGGCTGCTCGGCGTGCCGCCGGCCGACCGGCAGAACTTCCGCACCTGGTCCAACCTGCTGGTGTCCGGGACCGGCGGGGACGACGTCCTCGACGCCAGCCAGGCCATGGTGGACTACCTGCGTCACCTGATCGCCGCGAAGCGTCGTGACCGCGCCGACGACCTGCTGGGCGCGCTGGTCGAGGCCAGCGACGGCGGGGATCGGCTCAGCGAGGACGAGCTGATGGCGATGGCGTTCCTGTTGCTGGTCGCCGGCCACGAGACCACCGTCAACCTGATCGGCAACGGCACCCTCGCCCTGCTGACCCACCCGGAGGAACGCGCCCGCGTCGTCGCGGACCCGTCGCTGTGGCCGGCCGCGATCGAGGAGTTCCTCCGCTTCGACGGCCCGGTCACCAACGCCACCTGGCGCTTCACCACCACGGAGGTGCGGGTCGGGGACGTCACCATCCCGGAGGGCGAGTTCGTCACCATCTGTCTCGGCGCGGCCGGCCGCGATCCGGACCGGTACGACGCGCCCGACGTCCTCGACGTCACCCGGCCCCAGTCGGCGAACCTGGCCTTCGGGCACGGCATCCATCACTGTCTGGGCGCGCCGCTCGCCCGCATGGAGGCGGAGATCGTGCTGAGCCGGCTCTTCAGCCGCTACCCGGATCTCCGGCTGGCCGTACCGGCCGGGGATCTCCGGTGGCGGTTCAGCCTGATGCTGCGCGGCCTGGAGCAGCTTCCCGTGCTGGTGCGCTGAGGGCGGACGAGGGGAGGGGCCACCCGCGGGTGGCCCCTCCCCTCGTGCCCGGTGCCGCCGGCGGGCGGGTCACGACGCCGGGCCGGCTCCCACCTCGATCACCTGACCCGACACGGCGGCGGCCGCCCGGCCGACGAGGAGCGGTATCAGCGCCGCCACCTGCTCCGGGTCGCCCGGGTCGCCGGGCCTCGGCGCGACGAGGTTGGCGGTGACGCCGAACGGCGCCAGTTCCAGCGCCGTCGTCCGGGTGAAGCCGACCAGCCCGGCGCGGACGGCGCCGTCCACGTCGGTGACGGTGACGACCCGGCCCGACCCGACGCGGGTCATCGGATCCAGCACCGCCCTGGTCATCAGGAACAGGCCCCGCAACTGCCGCTCGACCGACGCCTCCCACGCCGCGTCGGACAGCTCGCACAGCGGCCCCGGCGCGGCCGGCCCGACGACGGTGACGAGCACGCCGGGATCACCCAGCGAGGAGGACACCCGCTGGACTGCCGCGGCCACCGCGTCCGGGTCGGTGACGTCCGCGGCGATCGCCAGCGACCGCACCGGCAGGGCGGCGAGTCGGCGCATCGTGTCCGTGCAGGAGGCGGAGGCGGGACAGATGAGCGCGACGTCCGAGCCGGTCTCCGCCAGCCGGACGGCGGCGGCGGCGCCGAGGCCGTCGAGGTGGGCGCCCGTCACGATCGTCGTACCCGGCACGGCCGGTCCCTTCAGCGCGGTCACGGGTGACCGCCGTCGACGTGGATGGTCTGGCCGGTGACGTATGCCGCGTCGGGGCCGGCCAGGAAGGCGACGACGCCGGCGATGTCGTCCGGGGAGCCGACCCGCCGCAGCGGCACCCGCGCCGCCGTGTCGTGGCGGAACTCGTCCGGGTCGCGGCCCATCCGCCGGGCCGTCTCGTCGGTCATGGGGGTGGCGATGAAACCCGGCGCGATGGCGTTGACGGTGATGCCCTGTGGCCCGAGTTCGGCGGCGAAGGTACGGGTCAGTCCCTGCACCGCGGCCTTAGCCGTCGAGTAGTTGGCCTGGCCACGGTTGCCCCGCGCCGCGATGGAGCTCAGGTTGACGATCCGGCCGCCGCCCCGGCGCGCCATGTGCCGCTGCGCCGCGCGGGTGCACAGGAACGTACCGCGCAGGTGCACGCGCAGGACCGTGTCCCAGTCCTGCTCGGTCATCATGAAGAGCAGGTTGTCCCGGATGACCCCGGCGTTGTTCACCAGCACGTCGATCCGGCCGAACACGTCCACCACACGGGCGAACGCCGCCTCCACCTGGTCGGCGGCGGCCACGTCACAGGCGACCCCGATCGCCCGGCCACCCGCCGCCTCGATCAGGCCGACCGTGTCGTGGGTCTCCGGCACGCCGCGGTCGACGACCGCCACCGCGGCACCGTCTGCTGCCAGACGGCGCGCGGTGGCGGCGCCGATGCCTCGTCCCGCGCCGGTGACGACGGCGACGAGGGATTGCTCCCGATCCATCTAGCCGGCCGCCGTGTCGGCCAGGCTCTTCGGGCGCATGTCGATCCAGTGCCGCTCGACGTGGGCGAGGCAGGCGGCCCGGGTCGCCGGGCCTGCCACGATCCGCCAGCCGCCGGGGACCGGGGCGGACCCGGGCCAGAGTGAGTACTGGTGCTCGTCGTTGAGCAGCACCAGGTAGGTGCCGTCCTCGTTCTCGAAGGGGTGGGGCACAGCGATCCTTCCTTGCCGCGGCGGGACCGTCACCCCGGGCGCCGAGTGCCGGCCGAGCCGGCGCCGGCCGTGGCCACGTCCGCGCGATCAGGTTGCAGGGATACCGGCAGCGAGTGCATGCCGTGCAGGATGGTGGAGTAGATCCACTGCTCGGGGCCGGTCTGCGTCATGCCGCCGACCATCCGGCGCAGACCGTCCAGGACCGCCTCGACCTCGATCTTCGCGAGGTGGGCGCCGAGGCAGTAGTGCGAGCCGAAGGCGAAGGTGAGGTGCTTGTTCGGCTTGCGGGACAGGTCGAAGCGGTCCGGGTCGTCGAACACCCGCTCGTCCCGGTTCGCCGAGTAGATCCAGACGCTGACCGGCTCACCGGTCCGGATCAGCTGGCCGTTCACCACGACGTCGCCGGTCGTCATGCGGCCGCCGTGCAGCGACGGCACCGTCCACCGCAGGACCTCGTCGGCGGCGGTGCCGAGGTCGACCTCGCCGCGTTTGAGGGCCTGCCACTGGTCGGGGTGTCGCATGAGGGCCAGCACGCTGCCGGTGATCGCGTGCCGTCCGGTCTCGTCGCCGCCGATCATGAGGCCGTAGCAGTTGGCCATCAGCTCGGCGTCGTCGAGCCGCTCGCCGTCGACCTGGCTGTTGGCCAGCAGGCTGACCACGTCGTTGTGGGCGCTGTCGCGGCGGCTGCGGGCGAGGTCCGAGAAGTACAGCAGGATCTCGTTCTTCGCCGCCCAGCTGTCCGCCGGCGGTGCGTCGGCGTAGTCCGAGCTCCAGGCGTGCGCCGTCAGGCCGAGCAGGTACCTGCGGTCCGAGTGGGGGACCGCGAGCAGGTCGCAGATGGCGCCGAGCGGAATGTTGCCCGCGACGTCGTGGGCGAAGTCGCACTCGTCGCGGCTGAGGGCCTCGGTGAGGAGCTTTTCCACCGTCTGCCGGACGGACGCGCCGATGTCCCGCAGCATGCGCGGCGAGAACGCCTTCATGAGGATGTTGCGGATCTGCGCGTGCCGGACGCCGTCCGTCACCGCGAGCATCGTCCCGGCGGCCGAGTCGCCGTTGGTCAGCAGGCTGCTCAGCGCGTTGCCGTCCTCGGTGGTGAAGTGCTCCTTGTCCTTGTAGACCGCCATCGCGTCCTCGTGGCGGGTGATCACCCAGAAGCCCGGCTGGCTGCCGCGCTCCGACTGCCAGTAGAACGGCCGTTCGGCGCGCAGGTAGCGCCAGACCTCGTCGAGCTCGTACTCGGCGTGCAGCCGCGGGTCGGCGAGGTCGATCTCCTCGAGTTCGTCCGGGGAGATCATGCGTCGTGTGGTCACGTCGTGTCCTCCTACTGGCCGACGGGGCGGGCGACCGCCGCCAGCTTCTCGATGGTCGGGTTCTCGATGAGTTGCCTCGGCGTGATCGCCAGGCCGAACTCGCGAGCCTTCTGGATGACCGGAATGGCGAGCAGGCTGTTGCCGCCCAGCTCGAAGAAGTTGCCCTCGACGGGCACCTGCGCGACCTGCAGGATGTCGGCGAAGATCGTGCGGAACGCCTCCTCGGCCGGCGTCCTGGGCTCGCGTCCCGTCGCCGGGCTTCGATCCGGCGCGGGCAGCGCCCGGCGGTCGAGCTTGCCGCTCGGCGTCACGGGGAACGAGTCGACCACGACGTACGCGGTGGGGACCATGTGCTCGGGGAGGAAGCGGCTCGCGAACTCGCGGAGTTCGGCGGCGGGCGGCGCGGTGCGGTTCACCGTGATCAGGTACGCGACGATCTGCTGGGTTCCCGGCTGGTCCTCGCGCAGCACGGCGACGGCCCGGTCCACCGCCGGATGCCCGGTCAGGACGGCTTCGATCTCGCCGAGTTCGATCCGGAAGCCGCGTACCTTGACCTGGTCGTCGACGCGCCCGTGGAACACGAGGTCGCCGTCCGGCGTCCGGGACACCAGGTCGCCGGTCCGGTACATCCGCGATCCGTCGCCGGCGAACGGGTCCGCCACGAACCGCTCGGCGGTCAGCCCGGGTCGCCGCAGGTATCCGCGGGCCAGCAGGTCGCCGCTGACGTACAGCTCCCCCGGGGTTCCCGGGGCGACCGGACGGAGCGCGTCGTCCAGCACGTGCACGGCGGCGCCGGGGATGGGCCGGCCGATCGACGGGGTCGCCGAGCCGGACAACGGGTCGGTCATCGTGGCGCAGACGGTCGTCTCGGTCGGCCCGTACGCGTTGATCATGCGGCGGCCGGGAGACCACCGGGCCACGAGGTCGCCCGAGCAGGCCTCGCCGGCCACCAGGAGGCTGCGCAGTCCGGGCAGCCCGGCGGCGGACACACTGCCCGCGGCCACCGGTGGGAGGACGGCGTGGGTGACCCGGTGCTCGGTGACGACGGCGGCCAGCGCCTCGCCGGCCAGCGTGCCCGGCGGCGGGATCACCAGCGCGGCACCGGCCGCGAAGGTGGCGAGCAGTTCGAAGACGATCGCGTCGAAGCTGGGCGACGAGAACTGCAGGACCCGGCTCTCCGCACCGACCGCCATCCGTTCGCTGTTCGCCGCCGCGAGGGTGCCCACCCCACCGTGGGTGACCGCCACGCCCTTCGGCGTGCCCGTCGAGCCGGAGGTGTAGATGACGTACGCCAGGCGGGCGGGGGACGGCGGCGGGACGGCGCCGGCGAGGCCGGTGTCGGGCAGGCCGCTCAGCGCGGCCGCGGTGTCGGGACCGTCCAGCAGGACGAGCGGAGGCCCCGCGGGCAGCCGGGTCGCCGCCGCCGCGGTGCTGCACACCAGGGTCGGATCGGCGTCCCGGATCATGAAGGCGATGCGGTCGGCCGGGTAGTCCGGGTCGACCGGGAGGAACGCGGCGCCGGCCTTGGTGACCGCCAGCATCGCGATGATCATGTCGGCGGAGCGGGGGAGGGCGAGCGCGACCACCCGCTCGGGGCCGGCGCCCTGGCCGGCCAGCAGCCGGGCGAGCCGGTTGGCTCGGCGGTCGACCTCGCCGTACGTGAGGATCGTGTCCTGGAGGACGAGCGCGCTACCGCCGGGTCGTCTGCGGGCCTGCCGTTCGAAGAGGGTCGCCAGGGTCTCCGTCGGTGGCGGCGTCCCGTCGTCCCGCCCGGCATGTTCCGGCTCGTCCGGGTGCAGGGCGAGGCGGGACAGGGCGGGCAGGTCGTCCGTGAGACGGCTGCGGGTTCCGGTGTCCGGGGTCATGACGGGTGCTCACTTCCTGATCGAGGGTGAAGGAGGCCGAGCCGCCGCACCTGCCGGCGGTCGACCTTGCCTGAGGCGGCGACGGGCAGCCGGTCGCAGCGCACGAACACCACCGGCGCGTGCTTCGCCGTCATCGCCGCCGCCACGTGTCGGCGGAGGGCGTCGGCGTCGTAGGCGCCGCCGGGGCGCGGCACGACGGCGGCGTGGACCTGCTCGAGACCGTTGTCGTCCCGGTACGCGTAGACGCAGGCGTCCACGACGTCGGGATGGCCGGCGAGGACGTGTTCCACCTCGGCCGGGTAGACCTTGACGTCCCCGGCCTTGATCACGTCGCCGATCCGGCCGGACAGCCGCAGATAGCCCTCGGCGTCCAGCCGTCCCAGGTCGCCGGTGCGCAGCCAGCCGTCCCGTAGGACGCGCGCGGTGAGGTCCGGGTCGTCCAGGTAGCCGGTCATCATGTTGGTCGAGCGCACGCAGACCTCGCCGAGTTCGTCCGGCCCGAGGACCCGGCCGGAGTCCGGGTCGCAGATCCGGACCGCCACGTCGGGACTCGGCCGCCCGACCGTGTCGAGGAGGTCCGGGCGGCGGTGGTCCGCTGGGCTCAGGACGGTGATCCGGCCGGCCTCCGTGGTGCCGTAGTTCTGGGTGAGCGCGTGGCCGAGGAACGGCAGCGCCCGGGCGAGCCGGGCCGGTGACGCGGGACAGCCGACGTACAGCAGTTGCCGCAGGGACGCCAGGTCGGTGTGCGGCAGGTCCGGGTGGTCGAGCAGGGCATAGAGATTCGGTACGCCGATCATGGTGCCGGTCACCCGGTGTCGCGCGATGTCCCGCAGCACGGTGCCGGCGTCGAAGCCGTCGCGGAGCAGCACCGTTCCGCCGGCCGCGATCATGATGTCGACCACCAGGCCGACCGAGTGGCTGAGCGGGCTCACGGCGAGGAACGTGATCGCGGCGCCGGACGGGACCGCGGAGGCGGCCCACAGCACCGTGGCGTTCCACCCCTCGAACGGCATGCACACCCCCTTCGGCCGGCCGGTGCTGCCGCTGGTGTAGGTCACGTTGGCCGTCCGAGGCCGTCGCGGTGCGGCGGCTGCCGCGGGGGAGCCAGCGGCTGGTTCCGAGCCCTCGGGGGCGGTCAGGAGGCGCAGTCCGGGCAGCACGTCACGGAGTCCGGCCGCACGTTCGGCGTGCTCCTCGTCCGTCACCAGCACGGACGCGTTCGCCTCGCGCAGCATCCGGGCCTGCGCGTCCAGGGACAGTCCGGGTCCGCTGGTGCCGGGCGTGACGCCGCTGACGTGGACCACCGACGCGCCGAGGAGGTGGGCGGCGTACCGGGTGGTCAACGTCGCCGGCCGGTTGCCGCCGATGAGGATTCCGACCGTGTCGTCGGGCCGGAGCCCGAGGTCGCGCAGGGCCGCCGCGGTCGCGTGGACGGAGGCCGCGAGCGACGTGCCGGAGACGTCCTGGTCCCGCCAGCGCAGGACGGGGGCGTCGGCGCGTCGGCGGACGACGTCGAGTATCCGGGTGACGTAGTGCTCCGGCGAAGGGGGCAGGTCGAGGTCCGCGTCGGGTTCGGGCACTGTCGCCGGCTCCAATCGGGCTGGTGGCTTCCTGCGGTGCCGCGCCTCGGCGGCTCGCAGCGAGCATGCGGATCCGGCCTCGACGTTCGCTCGATTACCGCTGGCCTCCACCGCGGTGACGGTTTCGAGCCGGGCTCCAGCGGGGTGGGCCACTGTGGAGCACCACGCGGAACGCCGCGCGGATGCCGGCCGGCGCCGGCACCACCGTCTCTGCAGAGGACTTCCACATGCATCGTTTCCGTATCGCCCTCGTCGTCGCCGCCGTCATCGACCTGGCCCTCGCCGGTGCGGTGCCGGCACACGCCGGGCGCCGGACGACCGCAACGCCCACCCCCGCCCCGGTCACGCTCGACGCGGCGCAGATCGAGCTGCAGGCGGGCCGGACAGCGGCGCCCACAGCGACCCGCTGCGCCGACTCGCCGGGCATCATCCAGATCAAGGTCGACCTGGCCGGTCAGGCGGTCAGCGCGGACCCGCGGCTCTCCGGCACGCTCACCATGCAGACGTCCGTGCTCTTCTCGGTGCGCAAGGGCATCGGCCGTTCGACCGGCGACGTGGTCATCAAGGACCCGGCGTCCGGGCGGGTGAAGGTGCGGGCCACCCTCCTCCAGCTCGAGACGGAGGGCGCCGCAAAGTTCGACGGCGTGCTGGTCGGCGTAGTGATCGACCAGGACGACCGGGTGTCGCAGCTGACGGCGCTCTACGCCGGCCGGGTGGACGTGGATCCGGGCACGCTGGTCGGCAACGTGGGCGCGGACACGCCGGTCGCACCGCACGACTCCGGCCTCCTCGTCACCGGAACCTGCCGCCCGGTGAGCTGAGCGGCGCAGGCCCACCCACCGGTGCCCGCCGGCCCGACGGCCGGCGGGCACCGGTTGTTCTTCCGCCCCTCACCCAGGAGGTACGAGGCACCATGACAGCGCAGCCCCATGCCGGACCGGCCCGCCGCGACCCGGCGTCGGTGTCGTCGGAGCAGACAGTTCGCCGGCTCGTCGCAGAGATCCACAACGGTCACCGGTTCGACCGGCTCGACGCCCACTACGACCCGGCTGGCCGGGACCACGACCCGCGGCTGGTGCCGGGGCGCGACGGCCGCCGGACCTTCTGGCGCGACCTCGTCACCGGCTTTCCCGACCTGAGCGTGACGATCGAGACGCTGGTCGCCGACAACGACCGGGTGATGGCCTTCCTGACGTGGCGGGGCCGTCAGCTCGGCGAGTTCGCCGGGCGCCCGGCCGACGGACGCGCGCTCGAGCTGCACACCAGCGAGCTGTTCCGCCTGGGCGCCGACGGTCGTGTCGTGGACCACGCGGCCGTGGTCGACTACTCGATCCTGCGGACGTTCGGCCTGCGGCCGCTGCAGGCACCGGGGCCGGCGGCACCGGAACTGTCCGGGCCGCACACCGCCGTGGAGCGCGCCAACGCCGTACGGATCCTCGCGGCGTACCGGGAGGTGCTCAGCGAGCACCGGCTGGACCGCGCCGACGCCTACTACGAGCGGGACTACCTGCACCACAACGCGCAGGTGCCGGCGGTGCCCAACGGGGTCGAGGCGTTCCGGCTCTACTTCGCCGGCAACTTCGCCGCGTTCCCGGACCTGACCGCGACGGTCGACCACATCCTGGCCTCGGGTGACCGCGTGATGGTGTTCGCGACGTGGCGCGGCCACTTCACCGGCCTGTCCCGGGGCCGCCGCCCGACCGGCAGGCGGCTACTGATGTACACCTCGGACGTGTTCCGCATGGTGTCGGGCCGGGTGGCCGAGCACTGGGAGGTCGTCGACTACTCCGGCCTGGAGAACGTCGGCATGACCGTACGGCCGCCCGCCGGCGGCTGACCACGCCGCCACCCGGGCCCGGGCGCCCCGCGGAGGGGCGCCCGGACGCGTGTGGCGGCGCCGGGTCAGTCGACCGGGGCCGGCGTCTCCACGAACTGGGCGGCGTACAGACGGGAGTACGTCCCACCGGCGTCGATCAGCTCGTCGTGCGTGCCGCGCTCGACGATGCGGCCACCGTCCATCACGAGGATGGTGTCGGCGTCGCGGATCGTCGACAGGCGGTGGGCGATGACGAAACTGGTGCGCCCCTGCCGCAACGAGTGCATAGCCTCCTGGATCAGCACCTCGGTGCGGGTGTCCACCGAGCTGGTCGCCTCGTCGAGGACGAGGATGGCGCGGTCGGCGAGGAACGCCCGGGCGATGGTGATGAGCTGCCGCTCGCCGACGCTGACCGTGCCGTTCTCCTCGTCGAGCACGGTGTCGTACCCCTGCGGCAGCGTCCGGACGAACCGGTCGACGTGGGTCGCCCGGGCCGCCTTGACGATCTGCTCGCGGGACGCCCCCGGAGCGCCGTAGGCGATGTTCTGCGCGATCGTGCCGCCGAACAGGATGGAGTCCTGGAGCACCATGCCGATGTGGGACCGTAGCTCGTCGCGCCGCATCCGGGCGATGTCCACGCCGTCGAGCAGGATCCGCCCCTGGTCCACCTCGTAGAACCGCATCAGCAGGTTGACCAGTGTGGTCTTGCCGGCGCCCGTCGGACCGACGATGGCGATGGACTGCCCGGGCTCGACCGACAGGTTGAGCCGCTCGATCAGCGGGGTGCCGGGCGTGTAGCTGAATGACACGTCCTCGAACTCGACCCGGCCGCGGACGCGGTCCGGGCGGGCCGGCGGGGTCGCGTCGGGCGACTGCTCCGGCTCGTCGAGGAGGGCGAAGACGCGTTCGGCGGAGGCGACCCCCGACTGGATGACGTTCGCCATGCTCGACATCTGGCCGAGCGGCGCGCTGAACTGGCGCGAGTACTGCATGAACGCCTGGACGTCGCCGATGGAGAGCGCCCCGGCGGAGACCCGCAACGCGCCGACGACCGCGACGAGGACGTAGTTGAGGTTGCCGACGAACAGCATCACCGGCTGGATCGCCCCGGACACGAACTGCGCCCGGAAACTGGAGGTGGTCAGCGCCTCGTTGTGCGCCCGGAACGTCGCCGCCGCCTCCCGCTGCCGGCCGAACACGGTGACCAGGGCATGGCCGGTGTACATGTCCTCGATGTGGCCGTTGAGCCGCCCGGTGACCGCCCACTGGCGCCGGAAGTGCGCCTGGGCGCGCCTGCCGACGGCGGCGGCGAGGTAGATCGAGGCCGGTAGGGAGACCAGGGCGATCACGGCGAGCAGCGGCGAGATGACGCACATGACGACGAGGACGGCGATCACCGTGATCACGGAGTTGACGATCTGACTGAGCGTCTGCTGGAGGCTCTGGTTGACGTTGTCGATGTCGTTGGTCACCCGGCTGAGGACCTCGCCGTGCGGGTGCCGGTCGAAGTAGGCGAGCGGCAACCGGGCGAGCTTCGCCTCGGCCCGGTCGCGCAGCCGGTAACCGGCCCGTTGCACCACGACGGCGGTCAGCCGGCCCTGCACGAGGATGAGCAGAGCCGCCACCAGGTAAACGGCGGCCGCCAGGATGAGCACGTTACGGATGCGGGCGAACTCGACGCCCTGGCCCGGCACGGCGTGTGCGGCGGTGATCGCGTCGGCCTGGGCCCGGTGGCCGCGCGCCCGCAGCAGCTCCGCCGCCTCCGCCGTGGTCTGGCCGGCCGGCAGCCGGCCGGCGACGAAGTCGGCGAAGATCAGGTCGGTGGCGCGGCCGAGCACCTTGGGCCCGATGACCGAGAGGGTGACGCTGGCCGCGCAGACGACCAGCGAACCGGCCATCAGCCAGCGTTCGGGCGCGAGCATGCCCAGCAGCCGCCGGGTCGTGCCGGAGAAGTCGCCGGCGGTGGCTCTGCCGCCGCGCTGCCCGCCCGCGCCCTGGGAAGAGCCCCCGGGGGGACGGCCCGGCGGGCGTTGGCCCGGGGGCACCGGGTGCGCGGGTCTGGTGTCCGTGCCGGCCATCAGGCGGCCTCCATTTCGGTCTGCTGGGAGAGGACGATCTCCCGGTACGTGGAGCAGGTCCGCATCAGTTCCCGGTGGCTCCCGGCGCCGACGACGCGGCCGTCGTCGAGCACCACGATCCGGTCGGCGTCGCGGATCGTGCTGATGCGTTGCGCGACGATGACGACCGTCGCGTCGGCGGTCACCTCGGACAGCGCGGCCCGCAACGCCTTGTCGGTGGCGTAGTCGAGAGCGGAGAACGAGTCGTCGAAGAGGTAGATCCGGGGCCGCTGCACCAGGGTGCGGGCGATGGCGAGGCGCTGGCGCTGGCCACCCGAGACGTTGGTGCCGCCCTGGGCGATCTCGGCGTCGAGACCACCGGGCATCCGTGCCACGAAGTCGCGGGCCTGGGCGAGGTCGAGGGCACGCCACAGGTCGTCGTCGGTCGCGTCCGGCCTGCCGTAGCGCAGGTTGGAGGCGACCGTGCCGGAGAAGAGGTACGGCCGCTGCGGCACCAGACCCACCATTGTGGACAGTGCGGCCCGGTCGAGGGTACGGACGTCGTGCCCGCCGATCCGGACGCTGCCCGCGGTGGCGTCGACCAGGCGCGGGACGAGGTTCAGCAGGGTCGTCTTGCCGCTGCCGGTGCTGCCCACGATGGCCGTGGTCCGGCCGGGCCGGGCCTGGAGGTCCACGTCGCTGAGCACCGGCTGCTCGGCGCCGGGGTACCGGAACTCGACCTTCCGCAGCTCGAGGTCGGCGTGGATCGGGGGCGTCGTGACCGGCGCGGCCGGCGGCTCCACGTGGGAGCGGGTGTCGAGCACCTCGAGGATGCGCTCGGCGCACACCTCGGCCCGGGGCACCATCATCAGCATGAACGTCGCGGACATGACGGCCATGAGGATCTGCACGAGGTAGGTGAGGAACGCCGTCAGGGAGCCGACTCCGAGGCTGCCGTCGGCGACCCGGCCGGCGCCCAGCCACAGCACCGCCACGGCCGAGCCGTTCATCACCAGCAGCACGGTCGGGTACATCAGGGCCATCAGCCGGCCGACGCGCAGGGAGACGGTGGAGATGTCGCTGTTGACGGCGGTGTACCGGTCCTGTTCGGCGTCGTCGCGCACGAAGGCCCGGACCACCCGGACGCCGTTGATCTGCTCACGCAGGACCGTCGTGATCCGGTCGGTCAGCTGCTGCAGGAGCCGGAACTGCGGGTTCAGCCGGCTGAGGATCGCCGCGACGGCGGCACCGAGCGTGGGCACGGCGACGAGCAGGATGACCGAGCTGGGCACGTCCTGGCGTGCGGCGAGGACGATGCCGCCAAGGCAGGTGATGGGCGCGACGACGATCAGCGTGAGGGCCATCAGCACGAGCATCTGGACCTGCTGGACGTCGTTCGTGCTGCGGGTGATCAGTGACGGGGCGCCGAACGTGCCCATCTCGCGGGCGGAGAAGGTGAGGACCCGGTCGAAGACGCTCGCCCGGACGTCCCGGCCGACGCGTACGGCGACCCGGGCGCCGAGGTTGACGGCGATGAGCGAACCCACGATCTGCAGGGCCGACACGCCGAGCATGACGCCGCCGGTCCGCATGATGACGCCGGTGTCGCCGGGGACGACTCCCCGGTTGATGATGTCGGCGTAGAGCGTGGGCAGGTAGAGGGTCGCGGCGGTCTGCGCCAGTTGGAGCAGCAGCACGAGCGCGATGGGTGTGCGGTACGCGGGCAGGTGGATGCGAAGCAGCCGCATCAGCATGGTGACTCCAGTCGGAGTGGCTAGTGCACGTCGAGCTGGGTGCCCGGCAGGCCGAGCTCCGCCGAGAAGCGGTCGACGGCGCCCAGCAGGAAGCGACGGATGACCGCCTCGTCCGCGGGCTCGACGTGGTCGAAGAGTTGGTCGAACTCGGCGGAGAGCTTGGTCGCCGAGAGGGAGAGGCGTTGCCGGCCGGCCTCGGTGAGGTGCAGACGGATGACCCTGCGGTCGGTGTCGGAGCGGCGGCGCTCGATGAGGCCGTCACGCTCCAGGGTGTCCACCACGCCGGTCAGGGTGGACGGCGTCACCATCGACGCGTGGGCGATCTCCTTGGCCGTCTGGCCGTCGGCGGCCCCCAGCTGGAGGAGCACGTTGAACGCTGTCCAGCCGATGCCGAGGCGTTCGTTGAGCAGCCGCACCCACATGCTGCCCGACAGCCTGGCGGCGGTGGCGAACAACTGGCCGACCGACTGCTCGTGCAACGGCACGTGGCGGCCGGGCACGGGCAGATCGCGGTTGTTCATAGGCTGATTGTTGGGCCTCGAACTAATTCCGTCAAGTACGTCGCGTGGTGAACCCGCTGCGGCGTGTCAGTTCCCGTCGGTGCGCGCCTGCAGGCGGCCGAGGCTGTCCACGTACTTGATGAGCAGCCGGGCGAACTCGATGCGGTCGTGGTCGGACCAGTCCCGGGTGATGTGCTCGTAGGCCGATCGCTGGTGGCGCCGGAAGCTGGTGAGCATCTCGCGGCCGGCGGGAGTGAGCTGGAGGATGGTGCGCCGCCCGTCGACCTGGGAGGCCGTCCGGAGCAGGTAGCCCTCGCTGATGCAGTCCGAGACCAGTCGGCTGGCCGCGGACGGGTCGATGCCCAGGCGCTCGGCGATCGTGCCGACCGTGGTCTCGTCGCCCTCCCGTGCCGAGACCTCCTCGGTGACACCCAGCACGAGGCTGCGACTGAGGTCCTTGCGGGCGATCGGCTTCTCGGCGTTGAGCGCGGCTCCCCGGCGGAGACGGGAGAAGGCCGGCCCCACCTCGTCGAGCAGGCCGGATGCCCGCGTCTCGTCCTGCGGGCCAGTTGTCATGGGCGAATCCTCGGTGAGCAGCGGAGGAACGGATCGGACATGACCGTACCGCACCGACCGGAGACGTGTGTAAGCTGTCCATCGAATGCATGACGTCATGCATATGTTGGATCTCAGTCCGGGGCTGGCGACGCCGCCCGGGCACGCCTGTCGCCTCCAGTAGGGGAGAAATCATGCGCATCGTCCGCCATCACGAACACGGGGCGCCCTCGGTGCTCCGGATCGAAGAGACGGAGAAGCCCCAGCCCGGTCCCGGCGAGGTGCTGATCCGGGCCGAGGCCATCGGCGTCACGTTCGCGGAGGTCCAGCGCCGGCAGGGCATCCGCATCGGCGGTCACGCCGACCTTCCCGGCAGCCCCGGCGGTGACGTCGCCGGCACCGTCGAGGCGCTCGGCGAGGGGGTCACCGGCGTCGCGGTCGGCGACCGGGTCGTGGTCGACGTCCACCAGGGGGCGTACGCGGACCACGTCGTCGCGCCCGCGTCCTGGCTGATCCGGATCCCGGCGGACCTGGACGCCGCCGAGGCGACCCTGCTGCCCAGTCCGGCGCAGACCGCGTACCACGCGATCAAGGAGTCCGGGCAGCTCAAGCCCGGCGAGACGATCCTTGTCGACGCGGCGTCCGGCGGCGTCGGCCACCTCGCCGTGCAGATCGCCAAGGCCATGGGCGCCGGCAAGGTCATCGCCACCGCCAGCACCCAGGCGAAGCTCGACTTCGTCCGCGGCCTGGGCGCCGACGTCACCATCAACTACACCGACGACGACTGGGACCAGCAGGTCCTCGCGGCCACCGACGGCCGGGGCGCGGACGTCGTCCTGGAGACGGTGGGCGGTGACATCCTGACCAAGAGCGTCCAGCTCACCGCCCAGTTCGGCCGGCTGGTCTTCTACGGTTCGGCGAGCGGCAACGTCCCGCCGATCCACCCGCTGGCGCTGACCCGGATGAAGACGGTCGCCGGGTTCGCGCTGTACGCGATGATCTACAACCGCCCGGAGGCCATCGCCGCGGGCCAGCGGGACCTGCTCGACATGATCACCTCCGGCAGGGTCCGTCCGATCGTGCACTCGCGGCTCCCCCTCGACGAGGTCGTCAAGGCGCACGAACTGATGGAGGCCCGTACGCAGCTCGGCAAGGTCGTGCTCATCCCGTGACCGCCCGGCCGTCACCGGCCGACGGCGCCGGTCGCCGCCCCCCGTCGGGGGCGCGACCGGCGCTTCGCGTTGTCCCGGGACAAAGAGGTCTCCAGGCGGCCTCGAGCCGGTCTTGAGGGTGCACGGCGAGGGTGACGGGAAGGCTTTCCACCGAGGGGACGACCATGACCGAGAACGCACAGCAGACCCTGATCGCGCCGACCGCCGCACGTGGTGTCGCCGACCGGCTGGTGGGGACGTGGACCACGGAACTCGACAACGACGGCACCCCGGTCGTCGGCCTGTCCTCCTTCTCCGCCGACGGCGGGGTCATCCTCACGCAGCTCAACGCGAAGAACATCGGGCTCGGCAACTGGGTCGCCACCGGCCCCGACACCTTCACCTACAACGCGCACATCCTCGCCGCGGACGAGCACGGCGGGTTCAAGGGCACCGCACACATCCGGGTCTCCGGCACGTTCGACTCCGACACGCACTGGACGGGCTCCGGCGGAGCCACGTTCCACGACCCGCAGGGCCGGCCCCTGCGCAGCCACGACGGATCCCGGGTCACGGCCGTCAAGTTCGGTGTCGAGAACTGACCTGCGGGACGCCCCGACCGACCCGTCAGGAGTGGAGATGCCAGAACGAGCACGCGGCGCCGATGTCCTGCCCGCCGTACGGCCGGCCCGGTGGCACCGGCTCGGCGGTCGCCTCGCCGGCGACCTGGTGCTGCCCGCCGATCCGGCGTACGACGCCGCGCGGCGGTTGCAGCAGATGGAGTTCGACCGGATCGCACCCCTGGCGGTCGCGTACTGCGCCTCCACCGAGGACGTGCGCACCTGCGTCGGCTTCGCCCGGGAGCATGGGATCCCGCTGCGGATCCGCAGCGGCGGGCACAGCCACAACGGCTGGTCGACCGGGGAGGCGCTGGTCGTCGACCTCTCCCGGATGAACGCCGTGTCCGTCGGCCGGGACACCGTGGCCCTCGGCCCGGGTACGCAGTCCGTCGACGCGCTCGCCGCGCTGCGGGCGTACGGGCGGCAGATCATCACCGGGACGTTCCCCACCGTGGCGGCCGGCGGCTTCCTCACCGGAGGCGGGCTGGGCTGGCAGACCCGGCGCTTCGGGGTCGGCAGCGACCGCGTGGCCGCGGCCCGGGTGGTGCTCGCCGACGGGCGGGTGGTGCGCTGTTCCGCCGACGAGGAACCCGACCTGTACTGGGCGCTGCGTGGCGGCGGTGGCGGCACCTTCGGGATCGTGGTGGGCTTCGAAGTCCGCCCCGTGGACGCTCCGGTGCTCGTCCGCTACGACACGGTCTGGGACCTGGACCGCGGCGCCGAACTTGTCGCCGCGTGGCAGCAGTGGTGCGTGGAGGGCCCGGACGAGCTGGGATCCTCGCTCGTGGTGCTGCCGTCGTTCCGGCCCGGCGACACGCCGACCATCCGGATCTGGGGAGTCCACCTCGGATCCCGGGGCGACGTCGAGCGCGGGCTCGCGAGCCTGGCCCACCGGGCGGGCACCCGGCCCCGCACGAGCACCGTCGGGGATCCGGAGCCGTACCCCGACGCGATGCACCGCAGCCTGTGCGGGGACGCGACGGTGGCGGAGTGCCACCGGACGGGCACCGGTCCGGAGGCCAAGGGTCACCGCCACCCGATGACCCTGCGGACCTACCGGCTCACCGACCGGGCCATGACCGGTGACGAGGCGGCGGCGGCGGTCGCCGCCTGGGACCCCGGGCTGGACCAGGAGCGGTACCTGTTGTTCATCGCCCTGGGCGGGCAGGCCAACCGGGTGCCCCGGACCGAGACGGCCTACGTGCACCGGAACGCGCGGTTCCTCGCCGGCTACCAGTACGCGATCCGCGCGCCGCAACCCGGGCCCGACCGGATCGCGGAGGCGCGGGCCTGGAACGACCGGGCCGCGGCCGCACTCGCCCCGACGGCCTGCGGCTCGTACGTCAACTTCCCCAGCACCCGGCCGGAGCCGCACTGGCGGACGGCGTTCTTCGGGGAGAACCATCCCCGGCTGCTGGACGTGAAGCGTCGCTACGACCCGGAGAACGTCTTCCGGCACCCCCAGAGTGTGGGGGCCTGAGCCGTGGCGGGTCGTGCGGGTGGGCGGTGGAGTTGGCGTGCCCTCGGCCGGAGGCTGTTCGAAGGGCTGGTGGCGGTGGGCGCGTCCCAACTCGGCGTGCCGGCGCCGGGGATCACCTGGCGGACCTCCGAGGAGGTCGAGCGAGCGCTGTGGGCGCAGCTGCCGGAGGTGCGGCGGCTGTTGCGGTCGTTCGACGCGACCGGTTCCGCCCCCCGGGACGGGCGGTCGTGAGCACGGCGGGTGTGACGGCGCGGCGCGTCCCGGACACCGCCGCGCCCGCTGCCCGTACGGGGCGGCGGGACCGCTCGTTCGCCGCCGTGTTCGCCCTCGACCTGTGGGAACGGTTCAGTTTCTTCGGGCTGGCCACGATCCTCGTGCTGTATCTCGTCGCGCCGGTCGGCGAGGGTGGCGCCGGGCTGCCGGCGGTGGACGCCGCGGCGGTGTTCGGCGCGTACCTGTCGCTGGGCTTCCTGGCCGGCCTCCCCGGCGGGTGGCTGACCGACCGGCTCCTCGGACCCCGGCGGGCCGCGATCGCCGGGGGCGCGCTCGTCGCGGCCGGCCACCTGACGCTGGCGGTCCCCGCCACCGCCGCGACGTACCTGGGGCTGCTCTGCGTGGCCGGTGGCACGGGGCTGGTGAAACCGGCCACGGCCGCGCTCGCCGCGCTGACCCGCCGCGGGCGCGCGAACACGCAGGCGACGTTTTCGCTCTTCTACCTCGCGATCCAGGTGAGCGCCCTGCTCGCGCCCCTGGTGGTCGGCACGGTCGCCGAGCGGGTCGGCTGGCACGCCGGGTTCGCGGTGGCCGGAGCCGGCATGGTCACCGGTCTGGTCTGGTTCGTGGTCGGCACCCGGGGCGGCGGCACGGAACGGACGGCACACCGGATGTCGCCGGCCGTCCGCCGGGGGTGCGTCCGGTGGGCCGTCGTGCTGGTCGTCGTCGTGGTGACGGTGGCGCTGCTCGCCGCGAACCGGCTGGTGACCGCCCAGCAGGTGCTGATCCCGCTGGGGCTGTCCACACTCGCGGCCCCCGCGGCGTTCGTGGCGTACCTGCTGCGGGGGGAACGGATCACCGGACCCGACCGGCGGCGCACGATCGGCCTGGTGATCCTGCTCGCGGCCTCGTCCTGCTTCTGGATGATCTTCGCGCAGGACGCGTCGGTCCTCGGCGTGTTCGCCCGGAACGACGTCGACCGCGAGGTGGGCGGCTGGTTGGTCCCGGCCGCCTGGTTCCAGTCGCTGCACCCGCTGTTCGTCCTGCTGCTGGCGCCCCTGTCGGCCTGGTGGTGGGGGCGGCGGAGCCGGTCGCCCCGGACGCTGGGGTTCGCCGTGGCCCTGGCGCTGGCCGGGGGCAGCTTCGTGCTCGTGGCCGCGGCCGGGCGTGGCCCGGTGTCACCGTGGTGGCTGGTGGGCGCCTACCTGCTTCAGGCCGGTGGGGAGATCGTGGTCGGGCCGGTCGGCCTGGCCCTGGCCGCGCGGCTCGCACCACCCGGCCGCCGGGGACAGTTCCTGGGCCTGTACGGGTTGTTCGCGGCCTTCGGCGTGGTGTCGGGCAACCAGCTGTACCGGCTCACCGGTCTGCTCCCGCTACCGCTCTACTTCCTGCTCTGCGGCCTGGCGGTGGTCGTCGTCGCCGTGCTGCTGGCGGCCGTGTCGCCGCGGGTCGACCGGCTCCTCCGGGCGGGCGGTACGGCGGCGTGACCAGCGTACGCCGGCACCGGTCGGGGCCCGCTCGAGGACCGCTCGACGGCGGGTGCCTTCCGGGCGCCGCCCGTGCCTCAATGGGCGGCATGCAGATCCGCACCCTCGACGGGGACGACCCGGCGACCATCGACCTCCTCCTGCCCGGCTTTCGAGAGACGATGCGGCAGGACCTACCCGACGACCCGCCGGTGTCGGCGGCGCTGCTGGCCCGGCTGCTCCAGCGGCGTCGCGGCGCCGACCGGCTGATCCTCGCCGCCGTCGACCCCGACGGCGTACCGGCCGGGTACGTGAAGCTCGGCCTGGACCTGGGCACCGGCCTCGACCGGGCGCACGGCTCCCTGTGGGTGTTCCCCGCGTACCGTGGCCGGGGCGTCGGCCGCGCGCTGGTGGCGGCGGCCCGGGCGGAGCTGCGCGAGCGGGGCCGCGGCATCCTGCTCGTCGACGCTCCCCACACCCCCGCGGCGGAGGCGTTCGCCGCCGCGGTGGGCGGCCGGCGGGTGACGACGAACCTGCGCAACCGGCTCCACCTGGCCGGGTGGGCCGCGGACCACACCGGCGCTCCCGACCCGGCCGCCCTCGGGGTGCGCCTGGTGCGGTGGACCGACCGGTGCCCCGACGATCTGGTCGAGCAGTACGCCCGGGTCTGGGCGCGGACCGACGCCGCGGTCAACGGCCAGGCCGGCGCGGCCGGGGTCACCGCCGCCGACGTCCGGATCGCCGAGCAGCAGGCCCTTGACAGCGCGCACCACCAGTACGCCGTGGCCGCCGTGGACACCGCCGGCGCCGGTCTCCTGGGCTACAGCACGCTCTTCGTCCGGGACAGCCCGATGGCCGACTCGGGCCAGACGATGGTGCTGCCCGAGCACCGCCGGCGCGGCCTGGGGACCGTGCTCAAGACCTCGCTCATCGACTGGGCCCGGAGCGAGAACCAGCACCTCGCGCTGCTGCAGGCGTGGAACGCGGCGGACAACGAGGCGATCCGCGCGTTGAACCGCCGGCTCGGCTTCCGCGCCGACCAGCAGTGGTCCACCTACCGGGTGGCGACGTAGCGCGACGGCGATCGAGCGGGATTCGACCGCCCGACGACCGCCGCGTCCGAGCATTCCTGTGCCGTACCGAGAAGGGGAGTTGGTCGATGAAGGAGAGCCGGGTGCCGGTGCTGGTGGTCGGCGGGAGCCTGGTGGGCCTGTCCACTGCGGTCTTCCTCGCCCACCACGGGGTGAAGTGCCTGCTGGTCGAGCGCCATCCGGGCACCTCGGTGCACCCCCGGGCGGTGGGCTACTACCCGCGGACCGTGGAGCTGCTGCGCGGCGTCGGCCTGGAGGAGGCGGTGCTCAAGGCGGCGGCGGGCTTCGCCACCCACCGCACCCGTGCGGGCGTGGTGTCGCTGGCCGGCGAGGAGCTGTTCGCCCGCGAGGAGATGGACGGCGAGGACGACCTCGCCGGGGTCACGCCGTGCCGGTTGCTGCTGCTCACGCAGGACCGCCTCGAACCCCTGCTGCGGGCGCGGGCGGAACAGCTCGGCGCGGACCTGCGGTTCGGTACGGAACTGGTGTCGTTCGCCGCCGACGCGGACGGGGTGACGGCCGAGGTGGCGCACGTCGACACCGGAGCGCGGCACCGGGTGCGCGCCGACCACCTGGTGGCGGCCGACGGTCCGCGCAGCGCCGTCCGCGAGGCTCTCGGTGTGCCGCGCACCGGCCGGGGAGTGCTGTCGCGGCACGTGAGCATCGCGTTCACGGCCGACCTGGCGGCGGCGCTGCGCGGCCGGCGGTTCAGCGTCGTGCACGTCCAGAACCCGGAGGTCCGCGGCATCCTGGTGCACGACGACACGCTCCGGATGGGCACGCTGATCGTCGAGTACGACCCGGCGCGGGGGGAGAGCCTCGACGACTTCACCGACCGGCGGTGCACGGATCTGGTCCGGGCGGCCATCGGTGTGCCGGGCCTGCCGGTCGAGATCCGGTCCCGGTTCCCGTGGGACATGGCCCAGCTGACGGCGACCCGGTACGTCGACGGCCGGGTGCTGCTGGCCGGTGACGCGGCGCACGTCATCCCGCCCACCGGCGGGTACGGCGCGAACACCGGCATCGCCGACGCGCACAACCTCGCCTGGAAGCTCGCCGCCGTGCTGTCCGGAACCGCCGGTCCCGGACTGCTGGAGACCTACGACGCCGAACGCCGGCCGGTCGGTGAGCTGGCCGCCGCGCAGGGAGCGTTGCAGCTCGCCGTCCGCTCCCGGACCGCCACGCCGGCCGAGCAGGACGCGGTCCTGGACGCGCAGGCGGTCACCATGGGCTACCGGTACGGCGCCGCGGACGACCTCGTCGCCGATCCCCGCACGCGGCACGCCGAGACCGGCACCCGGGCGCCCCATCTGATGCTGGCCCGCGACGGCGGGAAGACCTCCACCCTGGACCTGTTCGGCGCCGGCTTCGTGCTGCTGGCCGGTTCCGGCGGCGCCGGCTGGTGCACGGCCGCCGTGACCGCCGCCGCCGGGCTCGGCGTCCGGCTGGCCGCGTACCGCGTCGTCCCGGCGCACGCCGCGCCCGGGTCCGACCTCCTGCACGACGCCGAGGGGGCCTTCGGCGACGCGTACGCGCTGGCGGACGACGGTGCCGTCCTGGTGCGTCCGGACGGCTTCGTCGCCTGGCGCTCGGACGAGCCACAGCCGGCACCGGCCCGGACCGAGGCGGAGTCGGTGACGGCGGCCCTGCGCCGGATCCTCGCCCGCTGACGGTCGCCCGCACCCACCCGCATGTCATCGGAGAACGAGAGGCTTGGCGTGACTGAGAACTACGACACCGACGTGGTCGTCGTCGGAGGGGGACCGGTGGGCACCATGCTCGCCGCCGAGCTGCGGCTGGCCGGCGCCGCGGTCATCCTGCTGGAACGGCTGCCCGAGCGGTCGCCCCACTCCAAGGCGTTCGGCCTGCACGCCCGCTCGCTGGAGTCCCTGGACCGCCGCGGTCTGGTCGAGCGGTTCCGCGACGGCGCCCGCACCTGGAACAACGGCCACTTCGCCGGGCTGGACGTGTGGGTGGACTTCAGCCTGCTCGACAGCAGCCACGGCTACGCCCTGCTCAGCGAGCAGGCACGCACCGAGGAGCTGCTCGAGGCGCACGCGGTGGAGGCCGGCGCGGACATCCGGCGCCGGCAGACCGTGACCGGGCTGACCCAGGACGCCGAGGGCGTCACCGTCTCGGTGGCCGGTCCGGACGGTCCGTACCTTCTGCGGGCCCGCTACGCGGTCGGCTGCGACGGCGGCGCCAGCCTCGTGCGCAAGGCCGCCGGGATCGGTTTCCCCGGCACGGGCGGGCGGGTGACCGCGCGGCTCGGCGACGTCCGGCTGGCCGACCGCGACAAGGCCCCGATGGGCATGGAGCGGACCGAGCGCGGGTTGCTGTTCTGCGTTCCCCTCGACGACCGGTACCACCGGGTGGCCACCTTCGACTTCACCCCGCCGGACAAGGCCCCGGACGAGGCGCTGACGCTCGAGGAGCTGACCGCGAGCATGCGGCAGATCTGGGGCACCGACCTCGGCGCCCACGACGCCCGCTGGCTGTCCTGGTTCACCGACTCGGCCCGGCAGGCGGACCGGTACCGCGAGGGCCGCGTCCTGCTCGCCGGCGACGCCGCGCACATCCACTTCCCGGTCGGCGGCCAGGGGCTGAACCTGGGCCTGCAGGACGCCTTCAACCTCGGGTGGAAGCTCGGGGCGGAGATCGCGGGGTGGGCGCCGGCGGGCCTGCTCGACACGTACGACGCCGAGCGCCGCCCGCCCGCCCGCCAGGTGCTGCAGAACACCCGCGGCCAGATCGCCCTGATGAACCCCGATCCGGATGTGACGCCGCTGCGGGAGCTCGTGGAGAACCTGATGCGGATCGACGACGCGAACCGGGTCATCGCCGAGATGCTCTCCGGCGTCGCGGTGCGCTACGAGCCGGGGATCGAGGGCGCCCACCCGCTCGTCGGCGGATTCGGTCGGGACCTGACCCTGCAGACGGGCGACGGCGAGACCCGGGTCGCCGAGCTGCTCCGCGCGGGCACCGGCGTCCTGCTCGACCTCGCCGACAACCCCGGCGTACGCGCGGCCCTGGCCGACTGCCCGGGTGCGGCGGGGCGGGTGCGTCACGTTACGGCGAAGAGCAAGGAGGAGCCGGACCTCGCCGGTCAGCTGATCCGCCCGGACGGCTACACGGCCTGGGCGGCGGACCGGAACACCCACCCGGACCGGGTCCGGACGGAGCTGGGGACGGCACTGCGGTCCTGGTTCGGCGACAACTGACCGTCCGGGCCGGCGGACACCGGCCCACCACGAGAACGGATGCCTGTCATGCGAACCGATCTACGCGACAAGGTGGTGCTCGTGACCGGTGCGAGCTCCGGCATCGGGCGGGCGACCGCACGCGCGTACGCCGAGGAGGGCGCCCGGGTGGCACTGACCTACCACACGAACGCACCGGGGGCGGACGAGACCGCGGCCCAGGTGGCGGCAGCCGGCGGCAAACCGCTGGTGGTCCGGTACGACCTCGCCGACCCGGAGGCCATCCGGGCGGCGGTCGACCGGGTGGTCGCCGAGTGGGGTGGCGTCGACGTGCTCGTCGCCAACGCCGTCTCCTGGGGCGATGCCATTCCGCGGCCGGGCCGCGAGCGCCGGCCGTTCGAGGAGGTCCCGGTCGAGGACTGGCGAGAGGTGCTGCGGACGACGGTCGAGGCGGTTTACCACACCGTCCAGGCGGTGCTGCCGTCGATGCGCGGCCGCCCGTGGGGCCGGATCGTCGCGCTCGGCGCCGGCCTGGCGGATGTCGGCATGGCGGGAGCGGGCGCGTACGGCGCCGGCAAGCTGGGCGTCTACGGTCTGGTCCGCAGTCTCGCCTGGGAGCTGGGACCGGACGGGATCCTGGTGAACATGGTCGTGCCGGGCCAGACGCTGACCGACAACGTGCGCCGGCACATGCCGCCGGCCGCGCTGGAGCAGAAGGCACGCTCCGTGCCGTCCGGCCGGATGTCCACTCCGGAGGACGTCGCCGCCGCAGTGGTGTTCCTCGGCTCCGCCGCGAACGGCAACGTGAACGGGGAGACCCTGCGGGTCACCGGCGGCACCTGAGCGTCGGCCCGCGGGGTCTGCCACCGAAACGCATGTGTGATAACATACAACTAATTCCGTGACCTACCGGAGGTCACCGCCGGCACCTCCCCCCGTGGTGCTCGCGGATGACCGATGCGGCGGCCGGTCGGCCCTCCAGCCGGCCGGCCGCTGTGGCGTCCGCCCCCGGAGCGGTCCCGGCCGCGTCCACCACTCCTCCAGCGGGTCTCCAAGCTCTCACGCGACGCTCGACATCCGGCCGGCGTACGCGGGCCGCTGGGAGGAGATGGCGTGACGACAACGGATTCGGTGGCCCGGACCGACGTGAACCCCGGCCCCCTCATCAAACTGGCGATCGCCGACTGCGCGGCGAAGGTGCTGCACAGCGCGGTACGGCTGGACGTGTTCACGGCGCTGGCGCAGCAGCCCGCCACCGGGCCGGCACTGGCCCGGCGGATCGCCCTGCACCCGCGGTTGGCGGCGGACTTCCTCGACGCGCTCGTCGGCCTCGGCCTGCTCGAGCGGCACGGCGACCACTACCGCAACGCGCCGCTGGCGGACGCGTACCTGGTCCGGGACACGGACGGCTACCTGGGCGGATTCCTCGACCTCACCAACGAGACGCTGTACGGCACGTGGAACCGGCTGACCGAGGCGCTGCGCACCGGCGAGGCCCAGCACCTGGACCCCGACAAGGGCGGCTTCGTGGGGGACAAGCACCGGGATCCCGCGAAGATGAAGCGGTTCCTGTCCGGGCTCGACGCGTTCAGCAACCGGATGGGCGCGGAACTGGCGAACACCGTCGACTGGACGCGATACCGGTCCTTCGTCGACCTGGGCGGCGCCCGCGGCAACCTCGCCGCGGTCCTCGCCACCACCCACCCGCACCTCGACGCGGTCTGCTTCGACCTGCCCCGGACCCGGCCCCTGTTCGACGAGCACGTCGCGCGGCTGGGCCTCGGTGACCACATCCGGTTCGTCGGTGGGGACTTCTTCGCCGATCCCATCCCGCCGGCCGACGTGGTGGTCCTGGGTCACATCCTGCACGGGTTCGACGCGGAGCGGTCCCAGGAGCTGGTGCGCCGCGTCCACCAGGCGGTCCGTCCCGGCGGCGCGGTGCTGGTCTACGACCGCATGATCGACGACGACCGCCGCGATCCCGACCGGCTGCTCGGCAGCCTGCACATGCGCCTGGTCAGCCCCACCGGCGGCGAGTACCGGGTGGCCGACTGCCGGGACTGGCTGCGTGCCGCCGGGTTCACCGACCTCACCGACCAGCCGCTCCTGACCACCCACACCCTTGTCGTCGGCCGCCGCTGAGCCGGGCCGTACCGGAAGGACAGACGTGTACGACGAGAAAGTACCGGTGCTCATCGTCGGCGGCGGACTGGCCGGCCTGTCGGCCGCCGTGTTCCTGGCCTGGCACGGGGTCACGTCGACCCTGGTCGAACGGCACCCCGACACCTCCACCCACCCGAAGGCCCGGGCCATCAACCCCCGCACGATGGAGCTGTACCGTGCCGTCGGCATGGAGGACGCGGTCCGCGCCGGCCGGTCGCCGATCTCCGGCAACACCGACCTGGTGCATGTCGAGACGCTGGCCGGCCGCGAGCGGGTACGGATGCCGAACGCCTCCCCGGCGGCCCTCGACCGGATCAGCCCGACCGGATGGACGCTGATCGACCAGAACCAGCTCGAGCCCATCCTGCGCCGGAGGGCGGCGGAGGTCGGGGCCGACGTCCGGTTCCACACCGAGCTGACCGCCCTCGCCGAGGTGGACGGGGGAGTGCTCGCCACCCTGGTCGACCGGGCCACCGGCAGCGTGCGGCGGGTCCTCGCCGAGTACGTCGTCGCCGCCGACGGGAGCCGCAGCCCGATGCGCGAGCTGCTCGGCGTCGGCCACCACGGCCGGGGCACGATCACCAACCTGGTCAGCTTCTTCTTCCACGCCGACCTCCGGTCCGCGTTGCGCGGCCGCCGGATCATCGCCGCGTACGTCAACAACCCCGAGGTGCGCGGCACCATCATCCCGATCGACAACGAGAAGCGCTGGGTCTTCAACGTCTCGTTCTTCCCCGAGCGGGGTGAGCGGGCCGAGGACTTCGACGAGGAACGGTGCGTCCGGCTGGCCCGGGCGGCCGTCGGCGTCCCGGACCTCGCCGTCGAGATCGAGCACACCGGCATGCCGGCCTGGGACATCTCGGCCAAGGTGGCCGACCGCATGTCGGCCGGCCGGGTGTTCTTCGCCGGCGACGCGGCACACGTGATGCCGCCGACCGGCGCGTTCGGGGCCAGCACGGGCATCCAGGACGCCTACAACCTCGCCTGGAAGCTGGCGTTCGTCCAGCGCGGCTGGGCCGGACCGGGCCTGCTCGACAGCTACGACACCGAGCGCCGGCCGGTCGCCGAGGAGACCGTCCGGCAGGCGATGCTGCGCTTCGCCGTCCGTGAGGGCAAGCAGCTCTCCGACGTCGCGGCGGATCTGGTCAGCGAGGAGACCATGACGTTCGGCTACCGGTACCCGGCGGGCGCGTTCATGCGGGAGGGGGCCGCCGGTGCGCTGCTGGAGGACCCGGACCGGCCCACGGGCCGCCCCGGAGCCCGGGCGCCCCACGTCGTCCTCGACGACGACGGGAGCCCGCTGTCCACGATCGACCTGTTCGGCCGGGGCCTCGTCCTGCTGGCCCGGTCCGGTGGCGGGGACTGGGCGCCGGCCGCCGCGGCGGCCGCGGCCGACCTGGGCGTACCGGTCGAGGTTCGGACGGTCGGGGACCCCGGCCCGCTGCGTGACCCGGGCGCGCAGTTCGACCCTCGCTACGGGACGGGTCCCGGCGGAGCCTCGCTGGTACGCCCGGACGGCTTCGTCGCCTGGCGGACGGTGGCCTTCCCCGCCGACCCGGCCGGCGCGCTCGCCCAGGCGCTGCGGACCGTGCTGGCCGTCTGACCCCGGGGGACCGGCCCCCCTCCCGCGCACGGGGGAGGGGGCCGGTGCCGTCACCGGGCGAGCACCCGGTCGAACACCGCCGTGAGCGTCGCGGCCGGGTCACCGGTCAGCTCCGGCGCCCGCCACGCCACGAAACCGTCGGGCCGGACGAGCACCGCGCCGCGGGCGCCGACCCCGTACCGCTCGGCGAAGGTGCCGCTCGGCTCGATCAGGGTCGCGTCCGGACCAGCTCCGACCACATGCCGGTCGAGGGGCAGCCCGAGCCGCGCGCACACCTCCCCGCCCGCGTCCAGCCAGGCGCGGCCGTCCGGGGTCGTGAGCAGCGCGAAGTCCCGGTTCACCAGCTCCACGACCGTCGTGTCCCGGCCGTCGTGCCGGACGGGCAGGTGGGTCGCCCGCGTGCCGGGCCGGCCCGACGCCTGCCGGGGATCCTCCACGGTCGCCGGGTCGTCGTCCTCCGGCGCCACCGCCCGGGACCGGTACCGGTGACCGAACAGCACGGTCGCCTCCGGCTGGTGCCGGGCTGCGGTCTCCGGGTCCAGACCGCTGCGCTGCAGGTAACGGATGACGCCCTGCTCGGTGGTGAACTCCGCCACCGGCAGCCGTTCCGCCTCGTAGCTGTCCAGCAGACCGGCGCCGGCGGTGCCGCGCAGCACGAGGGCCAGCTTCCAGGCCAGGTTGTGCGCGTCCTGGATCCCCAGGTTGCCGCCGAAGCCACCGGTCGGTGGCAGCACGTGGGCGGCGTCCCCGGCCAGGAACACCCGGCCCGCGGTGAAACGGTCGGCCATCCGGGCGGCGATCTCCCAGCTGGAGGCGTCCTCGATGACGGCGGACAGCGCCGGGTCGCCGACCGCGGCGCGGACCAGGTCCAGGCACCGCTCCGGCGTGTAGTCCGTGTGGGTCTCGTCCGGGCGCAGGCTCGGCGCCAGGCACCAGCGGTCGGTGCCCGACGCTCCGAGCTGGCCCAGGACCCCGTGCACCGCCGGGTTGCTGACGAAGCACAGGAAGAACTTGCGTCCGTCGACGTACCGCTCCAGGTCCGCCCGGAACAGGATGATCATCTGGCGGCCGAAGGTGCCGCGGCCGTGCGTGCCGATGCCCAGCCCGGTGCGGATGGCGCTGCGGTTGCCGTCCGCGGCGATCAGGTACCGCGCCCGCACCGTACGTTCGGCGCCGTCCCCGGTCCGGCGGATCCGCGCCGTGACACCGTCGCCGTCCTGCAGGTAGTCGAGCAACTCGGTGCCGAACCGGATGTCCGCGCCCAGCTCCTCGGCGCGCCGGCGCAGCACCGGTTCGAGCCGGTCCTGCCCGACCAGGGTCCAGCCGGTGCTGCTGACGCCGTGCGTGTCGTGCCGGAACGGTCCGTCGAACCGGTTCAGCTCGGCTCCCGCCAGGCTCTCGGCCTGCAGAACGTCGCCGTACTGGGCGTGAGGGGTCTCCACCGCCCGCACCGCGTCGCCGATGCCCAGCCCGTCCAGCAGCTCCATCGTGCGGGGGCTGGCCGCCTGCGCGCGGGGATGTGCCGAGATCTGCGCGTGCCGCTCCACGAGCAGCGGACGTACGCCGTGGTGGCTGAGGAAGAGCGCCGAGGCGAGGCCCACCATGCTGCCGCCCACGATGAGGACGGGCGTCTCGTCGTCGATCAAGGGGTGCTCCTTCGTGTCGCGTACCGGTAGGGCGAGCTGAGCCAAGCGCGACGGACTCGAACCCCGGTCGATTCCGGCGGGGAGGTCCAGTCGTCCTCGAGCGACGCCCGAGCCGCGCCCGAGCCCCGCCTGAGACGTTCGGGTCGTCGCCGGTCTCCGACCCGGCGAGGCCCGCCGAAGAGGAGGACGGATGGAGTTGCTGACAGGTCTGCTGCGCGTCGTCGTGCTGGTGGGCACGGGCCTCGTCGCCGGCGTGCTGTTCGCGGTGGCGCTGAGCGTGGTGCCGGCCCTGCTCGCGATGCCGGCCGACCGGTACGTGTGGGCGCACACGCTGCTCGGCCGCCGGTACGACCGCGTGATGCCGTTCGTCACCGCGGCGGCGGTGCTGGCCGCCGTCGTGCTGGCCGTCCGCGCCGACGACGCGCGGCACACGGCCCTCTACGTGGCCGCGGCGGTCTGCATGGTGGGCGTCGCCGCCGTCTCCCAGGGCGGCAACGTGCCCATCAACCGGCGGGTCAAACAGACCCGGCCCGAGGACGTGGGCCCCGAGTGGGACGATCCCCGCCGGCGGTGGCGGGGCTGGCACCTGCTGCGTACCGGACTGGCCCTGACCGCGTGCCTGCTGGCGGCCGTCGCGGCGGTGGTGCCGTGACCGCCCGCCCGCCGGCCGTGGAGCGGGCCGCGCCCGACCCCGCCGGCCAGCCCGGCACCGATGACCGGATGCGCGCCCTGCTGTCCCGGCCGGACCCCGGGCCGGTCGCGGAACGGCTGGTGCTGCTGCACTTCCAGGGCCGCCGCACCGGCCGCCGGTTCGACGTGCCCGTCGGCCTGCACCGGCTCGGCGAGGACCTCGTCGTCGCCACCGGGAGCCCCTGGCGGCACAACTTCGTCGGCGGCGCGCCCGCCGAGGTCACGTGGCGCGGTCGCCGCCGGCCGGCCCGGCTGCGCCTGGTCACGTCGGCGGAGCGGACCGCTCACGGGTACTGGCGGCTCCTGCACCGGTACGGCCTGACGGACGGGCCCCGGCGGCTGGGGGTCGTCGTCAACGTCGACCGGGCGCCGACCCTCGACGAGGTACGCCACGCCGTGGACCACTCCGGCCTGTCCCTGGTCGAGGTGGAGCTGGAGGAGGAAGGAACGGAATGAGCGGGATCGCGGGTTGGGTGACATTCGATCGTGAGCTGCTCGGCGAACTGCCGACGGTGCGCGCCATGGCCGACTCGGTGCGGCACCGGGGCCCCGACGGCGCCGGCGAGTGGGAGTCGCGGCACGCGGTGCTGGCGCACCGGCGCCTCGCCGCCGTGGACCGGGCCGGTGGGCGGCAACCGGTAATCGCCGAGGGCGAGGCGGTGCTGCTGCTCGACGGCATGGTCTACAACCACCGGGAACTGCGCCGGGAGCTGCGTGGCCGGGGGCACGAGTTCCGGACCGGCGGCGACGCCGAGGTGGCGTTGCGCGCCTACCTGGAGTGGGGTGAGGACTTCGCGACCCGGCTGGAGGGCATGTTCGCCGTCGCCCTCTGGGACGTCCGCCGGGAACGGCTGCTGCTCGTCCGGGACCGCCTCGGCGTCAAGCCGCTGTGCTATGCCCGCACCGGCGCGGGGATGCTGTTCGGCTCCGAGCCCAAGGCCCTGCTCGCCCACCCGTCGGTGGAGGCGGTCGTGGACAGCGACGGGCTGCGTGAGCTGTTCGCGCACGGCCGGAAGCCCGGGACCGCGGTGTTCCGGGGACTCCACGAGGTGCGCCCCGGTCACCTGATGCTGGTCGACCGGTCGGGCACCACGCAGCGCCGCTACTGGGCGCTGACCGCCCAGCCGCACGAGGACGACCTGGCGACCACGGTGGCACGGGTGCGGTGGCTGCTCACCGAGGCGGTCGACTCCCACCTCGCCGGCGACGTGCCGGTCGACGCCATGCTCTCCGGCGGCATCGACTCCAGCGCGCTGACGGCGCTGGCCGCCCGCTCACCGCGCCGCGGCGGCGCCGAGCCGTTGCGGACGTACTCCGTGAACTTCGTCGGCTACACCAGCAGCTTCGAGCCTCACCCGAGCATGCGGGCCACCCCCGACGCCCCGTACGCCCAGCTGGTCGCTGACCACGTCGGGACCCGGCACACCGAGGTGCTGCTGGACACGCCGGCGCTGGCCGACCCCGCCCTGCACCGGGCCGCCATGCGCAGCCAGGACGTACCCTCGCCGCTGGGTGACATGGACGTCTCGCTGCTGTCGTTCTTCCGGTCGCTGCGGGAGCGGGGCAGGACGGCGGTGCTGTCCGGTGAGACCGCCGACGAGGTCTTCAACGGGTATTTCTGGGCGTACGACCCGAGCCACAGCAACTCGACCACGTTCCCGTGGGTGTCGTTCGAACGCGGCCACGACGCCGCTGCCGGCGGACTGGGCTGCTCGTTCATCGACCGCACCCTCCGCAAGGAGCTGGACTTCCTGGGGTACGCCGACGAGCACTACCGGGAGGCGCTCAGGGAGGTGCCGCACGTCGACGGTGAGAGCGCCGACCAGCGCCGGGCGCGCGAGGTGACATACCTGGCGCTGACCCGCTGGGCGCCGACGCACCTCGACCGGGCGGACCGGATGAGCATGGCGAGCGCGGTGCAGCTGCGCGCGCCGTTCTGCGACCACCGGCTCGTGGAGTACGTCTACAACGTGCCGGCGGCGATGAAGCGGGTCGACGGACAGGAGAAGTCCCTGCTCCGTTCCGCCGTGGCGGACCTGCTGCCCGAGGCGGTGCTCAACCGGCGCAAGAGCGCGTACCCGACGACACAGGACGCTGCGTACGGGGAGCGGGTCCGGGCCCGTTTCCTGGAACTGGTCGCCGACGATTCGGCGCCCGTGGCGCCGCTGCTGGACACCGAGGCGGCGGCGGTGTCCGCCGAAGGGAGAGCGCCGTCGGGGGCCTTCGCCTGGGTGGAACGCGCGAGCATGGAGATGGTGCTCCAGCTCAACACCTGGCTCGAGGAGTACGGGGTGACGATGCGCCTGTAGCGGCGGTGCCCGCGGGCCGCGGCCGCCCCGACCCGTGCCTGCGGGTCGGGGCGGTATCCCCGGTCAGGACGCGTGCGAGCTCCGTGTGGTCGACGTGTGGTCATCGCCCCGCTCCCACGGGTCGGTCAACCCAGGTCAACGCGGGCCACTCCCTGGCATCCCGGGTCAACGCGCCGGTCGCTAGACTGAGCGCTCGCGCCCTCGTAGCTCAGGGGATAGAGCATCGGTTTCCTAAACCGTGTGTCGCAGGTTCGAATCCTGCCGGGGGCACCAGATCACACCCTTGGTGTCTGGTCCCACCACCTGCGTGACGAATCCGTCCCAGCACACGCACGACAGTCGGCGTTGGGTCCACGGTCGTCCTGGTTACCGTCGGTGACATCTGGGTGCCCGCGGGTCCACTCAAACTCAGGCAGGGAACGAACCATTGCCGCCAGGACGCCGTGCACGAGGGGAAGGCCGCCCAGCTCGCTGATCCCGACCCATGCGATGTCGTCATGCTCGTCGGGTGCTCGGTTGGTCGGAGAGCCAACCCAGTCTCCGATCTGCCAGACGCCCACGTGAAGGGCGTCGTCACCACTGCCGGCATGCAGGACGCCCAGCCGTGAAGCGGACTCCGTCACGATGTGAACACCGAGCTCCTCGTGCATCTCACGCGCGAGGGCCTGTAGTTCCGACTCACCCGCTTCGACCTGCCCCCCGGGCAGATCCCAGACATCGGGGTACGCCCGTTTGGTCGGCCTGCGGTGTACCAGCAGGACCGCGTCGTTTTCAACGAGTGCGCCTGTGACGACGACATGCATGACAGGATTCGAGCACAGGGATGGGACAAGCTCGGCTGGGGCGCCTCGGAGAGATCAGCGAAACCTCCGAGCCGGCGATACGCAGACCGGCCCACGACGTCACCGCTCGCCGTGCAGATCGGCGACGAGAGCGTCGACCCGGGCCCTGATGTCGTCGCGGACCTGCCGGACGACCTCGATGGGTTGCCCGGCCGGGTCGGTGAGCTTCCAGTCCTCGTAGCGTTTGCCGGGGAAGACGGGGCAGGCGTCGCCGCAGCCCATGGTGACGATGACGTCGCTGGCCTCGGCCGCGTCCCAGGTGAGGCGGGCCGGGGTCTGGCCGGTGATGTCGATGCCGACTTCGCGCATGGCCTCGACGGCGACGGGGTTGATCTGGTCGGCGGGTTCGGAGCCGGCGGAGCGGACCTCGACGGTGTCGCCGGCGAGGTGGCGCAACCAGCCGGCGGCCATCTGGGAGCGCCCGGCGTTGTGGACGCAGACGAACAGGACGGTGGGCTTGTCGCTCATCGCGGATCTTCCTGTCAGGTGATCGTGGGGCTGCGGCGTTCGATGAGGGTCACGTCGCGCCAGGTGCCGTGGTGGCGGCCGACGCGCTCCCGGGTGCCGACGGTGCGGAAGCCGCAGGCGGTGTGCAGGGCCAGGCTCGCCGTGTTCTCGGGGAACACGCCCGACTGAATTGTCCAGATGCCGGCTCGCTCAGTCGAGTCGATCAGGGCGTCGAGCAGGAGTCGGCCGACGCCCCGGCCGCGGGCGTCGGGGTGGACGTAGACGGAGTGCTCCACCACCCCGGCGTAGACGCACCGGTCGGAGACGGCGGAGCAGGCGACCCAGCCGAGGACGCGGCCGGTGGCGTCGACGGCGACCCAGCGGTGGTCAGGCAGCCGGGTCGAGACGAACCTCTCCCACGTCGGCGGTTCGGTTTCGAAGGTGGCGTGGCCGGTGGCGATGCCGAGCCGGTAGATGTCGAGGACGGCGTCGGCGTGCTGGTCCCCCATCGCCGTGACGGTGATGCCGCTGCTGCGGGCGGGAGGGGTCATCGGTTCTCCTCGGCGAGGTGCGGCACGACGACGGCGTCCGCCGATTCGGCGGCGCGGGGGTACCAGGCGGCGAGGGCGGCGACGGCGGCCAGGCCGCCGACGACCTGGGCGGCGACGAAGCCGGGCACCGACGCCGGGGCGATGCCGGCGAAGGTGTCCGTGAAGGCGCGGCCGATGGTGACGGCGGGGTTCGCGAACGAGGTCGACGAGGTGAACCAGTACGCCGCGCCGATGTAGGCGCCCACCGCGGCCGGGGCGGCGGCGGTGCGACCGGAGCGGGCGAGCGCGAAGACCAGGACGACCAGGCCGGCGGTGGCGACCACCTCGGCCAGCCACAGGTGCCCCCCGGTCCGGTCGGTGCGGGACCAGGCGACAGCCGGAAGGTCGAACATCAGGTCGGCCAGCACCGCGCCCACGATGGCGCCGCCGGTCTGGGCGGTGGCGTAGGCGACCAGCTCCCGGGCGGTCAGGCCGGTGCCCGCGCGGCGGCCGAGCCACCAGTCGACCGTCGAGACGACCGGGTTGAAGTGCGCGCCGGACACCGGGCCGAACATGAGGATCAGCGCCCCCAGGGCGAGGGCGGTGGCGATCGCGTTCTCCAGCAGCTGGAGGCCCACGTCGGTGGGGGAGAGTCGGGAGGCGGCGATCCCGGAGCCGACGACGGCGGCGACCAGGAGGGCGGTGCCGGCGAACTCCGCGGAGGCCCGCCGGGGCAGGGTGAGGCTCACGCGGCGCTGCCGGCGGCCGGGGGGGCCACGTCGAGCAGCGCGCAGAGCTGGCGGAACGCCTCCGGCTTCACCCGGTACCAGACCCAGGTGCCGCGCCGCTCGGAGTCGACCAGGCCGGCCTCGCGCAGCACCTTGAGGTGGTGGGAGATGGTCGGCCCGGACAGGTCGAACGCCGGCGTCAGGTCGCAGACGCACATCTCGGGCACCGAAGCGATCATCGACATCAGCCGCAGCCGGACCGGATCACCCAGGGCCTTGAACATCGGCGCCACCACCGCCGCCTGATCGGCGTCCATCGGGCGGACGGCGATGGGGGAGCAGCAGGCGACCGCGTTGAGGTCCACCACCGGCAGCTCTTGTTTCGACATGCCTCTAGGTTGACAGATTTCAAAACAGGGTGCAACGTGGGTCTTGCTTCGAAAGACATCTAGACAAGGTGCGAAGCGATGACGAATCCGTCAGGAGGAACGATCATGTCCCGTGTCCAGCTCGCCCTGCGCGTGTCCGACCTCGAAGGCTCCGTGGCCTTCTACTCGAAGCTGTTCGGCGTCGAGCCGGCCAAGCGCCGTCCCGGCTACGCCAACTTCGCCGTCGAGAACCCGCCGCTGAAGCTCGTCCTGCTCGAAGGTGAGGCCGACCAGCCCACGGTCATGGACCACCTCGGCGTCGAGGTGTTCAGCACCGACGAGGTCACCGCCGCGACCAGGCGCCTCACCGACTCCGGCCTGATCACGCTGGAGGAGAACGACACCGAGTGCTGTTACGCCCTCCAGGACAAGGTCTGGGTGCGCGGCCCGGGCAACGAGCCGTGGGAGGTCTACACCGTCAAGGCCGACTCCGGGCAGCGCGAGAAGGCGACCGGGAGTGCCTGCTGCACCCCGGCTGCCGACAAGGAGCCCGCCACGGCCGGAGCCGCCGCCAGCTGCTGCTGACCGGTGCCGCCCACGCGCCCGTCCTCCACCACGCGCCCGTCCTCCACCAGGGGGCGGGCGCGCGGCGCGTGGGCGCCTAGGGTGGCCGCGTGCCGCATATCGACCTGACCACGAGGGTCCGTGCCACCCCGGAGTCCGTCTTCGACACCTGCCTGGACGTCGACCTGCACACCGCGTCGATGGGCGCCAGCGGCGAGCGCGCGACCGGCGGCGTCACGACCGGCCACCTCTCGGCCGGCGACGTCGTCACCTGGCAGGCGCGGCACTTCGGACTGCCGTGGCGCATGACCGTGCGGATCACCGACCACCAGCGGCCGCACCGGTTCGTGGACGAGCAGACGAGCGGCCCGTTCGCCCGCTGGCGCCACGAGCACCTCTTCGCGCCCGACCCGGCCGACCCGTCGGTCACGATCATGCGCGACCGCATCGAGTTCGGCGCCCCGATGGGACCGGTCGGCGCCCTGGTCGCCCGAATCGTCCTGCGGCCGTACCTGCGCCGGCTGATCAGCCGGCGGAACGACTTCCTGGCCGGGGCGCTGGTCAGCCGGGCAGGCGGTAGACGGAGACGTGGGAACGGGACTCGGCCGTGAACTCCGCCCCGGACCAGTCCGCGTGCCTCGCCTCCAGCTCGAATCCGGCGAGCTGGCCCATCAGGTCCAGCTCCGCGGGCCAGATGTAGCGGTGCGGGCTGCGGCCCAGCCGCGCCTCGCGGCCCTCGCCGAACCGGAAGTGGTGGGACACGACCTGCTGGCGCAGCACGTCGTAGGTGTCCAGGCCGATGTAGGCGGGCTCGGCGCACCACACCATGGCCTGCTGTCCCGGGGGCAGTTTGCGCAGCTCGGGCACCCACAGCTCGATCACGAACCGCCCGCCCGGCCGCAGGTGGCGGGCCGCGTTCCGGAAGCAGGCGACCTGTTCCGCCTGGTCGAGCAGGTTGGAGATGGTGTTGTAGACCAGGTAGACGAGGGTGTATTCGCCGGGCGCCGTGGCGGTGGCCATGTCGCCGACGACCACGGGGATCGTCGCCTCGTCGGCCTTCGTCCGGAGCCGCTCGACCATCGGTACGGACAGCTCGATTCCGGTCACCGGCACGCCGCGTTCCGCGAGCGGCACGGCCACCCGGCCGGTGCCGACGGCGAACTCCAGCGCGCGGCCGTCGCCGGCGAGGGCGGCGAGGCGGTCCACGGTGGGCCCGAGGACCTCCGGCGCGAACATTCCGGTGCCCGGTGTGTCGTAGCGCTGGGCCGTCTCGGCGTCCCAGATCTCCTCCTGGCGCATGGCGCCCACGATCGTCGTCGATCCGGGCGCTGTCCAACGGGTTTCCGCCGGCCGGCGGCTCGTCGACGGCCGTTCCGGAAGGCCGGCGGAGAAGAAGGCGATAGCCTGCGATCGGGGTGCCGCGTGGCGTGACGATCGGGGCTCGCGGGTGCCGGATGGTCTTCGTCGGTACCCTGCTAGTCCTGGCCTGCCCGCGACGACATGGTGGTACTTCGTGAACGATCTTCGAGTGGTGGCGTTCGACCTGGACGACACCCTGGCGGTTTCCAAGTCCCAGATCGATGGTCGGATGGCGGAACTCCTCGGCCACCTGCTCACCGAGGTGGACGTGCTGATCATCTCCGGTGGCCGGTTCGAGCAGTTCGAGGCGCAGGTGCTGGCCCACCTCGACCTGACCGAGGAGCAGCGCGGCCGCCTGCACCTGATGCCGACCTGCGGCACCCGCTACTACCGCTGGTCCGACGGCGACTGGCAGCAGGTCTACGCCGAGGACCTGAGCGAGGCCGACAAGGCCCGGGTCGTCGCGGCGCTCACCGAGTCGGCGCAGGCGCTCGACCTGTGGGAGCCGAAGACCTGGGGCGACATCATCGAGGACCGGGGCAGCCAGATCACCTTCTCGGCGCTGGGCCAGTCCGCCCCGCCGGCCGAGAAGTACGGCTGGGACCCGGACGGCAGCAAGAAGAAGCGGCTCCGCGAGGCGGTCGCCGCGAAGCTGCCCGACCTGGAGGTCCGCGGCGGCGGCTCGACCTCGATCGACGTCACCCGCAAGGGCGTGGACAAGGCGTACGGCATGCGGAAGCTGCTGGAGTGCCTGGACCTGAAGATCGACAACGTGCTCTTCGTCGGTGACCGGCTCGACGTGGGCGGCAACGACTACCCGGTCAAGGCCATGGGCATCCGCTGCGTCGCCGTGACCCGCTGGGAGGAGACGGCCGACTACGTGGAGGCCCTCGTCGACGACCTGGTGAAGCTGCGGGCCGAGCCGGCCTGACCGCCGACCCGGAGCGCGGGGCGGCGGCCAGGGCCGGGCGTCGTCAGAGGGCGGCGCGGATCGCCTCGGCGAGCGTGGTCGGGGTGCGGCCGAGCAGTCTGGCCAGGTCGTCGCCGACCTCCAGCTCGCCCTGGGCGAGGCCCCGGTCTCCGTCGGCGAGCACGGCCGCGTACCCCTCGGGCAGGCCGGCCGCGACCAGCAGTTCGGTGTACTTGTCCACGGGCAGGTCGAGGTAGCTGACCGTGCCGCCGGTCTGCCGGGAGATCTCGGCGGCCAGTTCGGTCAGGGTGAAGGGCGCACCGCCCAGCTCGTACACCTTTCCGGCCTGGCTCTCGGCGGTGAGCACCTCGGCGGCGGCCGCGGCGTAGTCCGCGCGGGTGGCGGCGCTGACCCGCCCGTCACCCGCCGCGCCCGCCACCCCGTGCTGGAGGTACGTGGGGAGCTGGCCGGTGTAGTTCTCCAGGTACCAGCTGTTGCGCAGGAAGACGTACGGCAGGCCGGAGTCGCGGATGAGCTGCTCGGTCGCCCGGTGCTCGGCGGCGAGCGCGAGGCTGGAGGTGTCGGCGTGCGCGATGCTGGTGTAGACGACCAGGCCGACACCGGCCTCCTTGGCGGCGGTGATCACGTTGCCGTGCTGCACCAGCCGCTTGCCGACCTCGCTGCCGGAGACGAACATCAGCTTCTCGGCGCCCGCGAAGGCCGCCTGGAGCGACCCGGGGTCGTCGTAGTCGGCCCGCTGGGTGACCACACCCCGCTCGGCGAGGCCGGCGAGCCGGTCGACGTCCCGGCCGAGCGCCACGATCTGGTCGGCGGGTACGCCCCGGTCGAGCAGCGCTTCGACGATCAGGCGACCGAGGTGGCCGGTGGCGCCGGTGACGACGATGGACATGAGCACTCCCTGGTGGTTGCGACAACAACTTCTTCTCACGCCAACGGGAACACCGTCGCCATACTTCCCGTTGGAGAGTAGGCACCTTCAAGTTCGGTACGCACTGAAAGAGAGTGGCGACATGCAGGCCGACCCGTTCAACCGGAACTGCGGCAGCCGGAAGGTTCTCGACCGGATCGGCGACCGCTGGAGCGTGCTGGTCGTGCTCACCCTCGCCGACGGCGACAAGCGCTACGGCGAACTGGCCGAGCGGATCGACGGGATCAGCCAGAAGATGCTCACGCAGACCCTGCGCGGCCTGGAGCGCGACGGCATCCTCACCCGCACCGTGCACGCCAGCGTGCCGCCCCGGGTGGACTACGCGCTCACCGATCTCGGCCGCAGCCTGCTGGACCTGGTCGCCGGCCTGGAGGCGTGGGCCACCACCCACCTCGTCGAGGTCGAGGCCGCGCGGGCCCGGTACGACGCCCGGCGCTAGTTCCGGAACCGGCCGAGTCTGGCGGGATCGGCGTCGATGCGGTAGGAACGCCCAGAGAGCGCTCTCCGCACCCCATCACCGAACAGGCAGGCAGATGAGACAACTCGACCCCTCCCGCCGCCGCTTCCTCGCCCTCACCGCCGCCTCGGCGGCGTCGGTCACCGCCCTCGGGCTCCCGGCCACGTCCGCCGCCGCGTCCCCGGCCGGCGACGACACCACCGCCGAGCCCGACTTCGGCCCCAACGTCTTCGTGTACGACCCGGCCACCCCCGTCGAGGAGATCCAGTCCAACCTGGACCGGATCTTCGCCGCCCAGGAGCACAACGAGATGGGCTTCGACCGGTACGCCGTGCTGTTCAAGCCCGGCCGGTACGAGGTGAACGCCCGGCTCGGCTACTACACGACCGTGGCCGGCCTCGGCGCGCACCCCGACGACGTGGAGATCCACGGCGCGGTGCGGGTGATCGGCCAGCCCGACCCGAACTCCCAGGCCGGCATCTCCGCGCTGACGAACTTCTGGCGCTCGGCGGAGAACCTCGCCGTCAGCCCGACCGACTGGTCGAACCAGTGGGCGGTCTCCCAGGCGTCCCCGATGCGCCGGGTGCACATCAAGGGCATCCTCTGGCTGGAGCCCGGCAACGGCGGCTACTCCAGCGGCGGCTACATCGCCGACTCCAAGGTGGACGGCATCACCATCAACGGCTCCCAGCAGCAGTGGCTGACCCGGGACAGCGAACTCGGCGGCGACTGGACCAACGGAGTCTGGAACCAGGTCTTCTCCGGCGTCGTCGGCGCGCCCGCGCAGGGCTTCCCGAACCCGCCGTACACCACCCTCGCGACCAGCCCGGTGACGCGGGAGAAGCCGTACCTCTTCGTGGACGGCGAGGGCTGCTGGCGGGTGGCCGTGCCCCGGCTGCGCCGCGACACCGCCGGCACCACCTGGGGCGTCGGCGCCCCGCCGGTGCCCTCGCTGCCGCTGGCCGACTTCTTCATCGCCAAGCCCACCGACTCGGCCAAGCGGATCAACCAGGAGCTCTCCCGGCCGGGCCGGCACCTGCTGCTCACCCCGGGCGTCTACCACCTGGACCGGGCGCTGCGGGTCAAGCACCCGGACACCGTCGTGCTCGGCCTGGGCATGCCCAGCCTCGTGCCGACCACCGGCGACGCCGCCCTGCGGATCGAGGACGTGGACGGCGTCCGGATCGCCGGTGTGCTGGTCGACGCCGGGCCGGTCGAGTCGGAGGTGCTCGTCGAGGTCGGCAAGCGGCACAGCCACCGGTCGCACGCCAGCGACCCGATCTCGCTCCAGGACGTCTTCTTCCGCATCGGTGGCCCGTACGCGGGCCGGGCGGTGACCAGCCTGGTGGTGAACAGCCGGCACACCCTCATCGACAACATCTGGGCGTGGCGCGGCGACCACGGCAAGCCCGGCACGATCGGGTGGACGGTCAACACGGCCGACACCGGAGTGGTGGTCAACGGGGACGACGTCACCGCGTACGGGCTGTTCGTCGAGCACTACCAGCGCTGGCAGACCATCTGGAACGGCGAGCGCGGGCGGACCGTCTTCTACCAGAGCGAGCTGCCCTACGACCCGCCGAGCCAGGCGGCCTGGCGCAGCCCGACCGGCAACGGCTGGGCCTCGTACAAGGTCGCCGACCACGTGCGCGAGCACGAGGCGTGGGGGCTGGGCGTCTACTCGTACTTCAACCAGAAGGTGGACATCCGCTGCGACCGGGCCATCGAGGCGCCGCGCCGGGCCGGCGTGCGGTTCCACGACGCCGTCACCGTCTTCCTGGACGGCAGCGGCGGCATCGAGCGCACCGTCAACGAGGCCGGCACCCCGGTCGTCGGTTCGTACGGCACCAGCCCGGTGGTCAGCTACCCCTGATCCGCGGGTGAGGACGCCGGCCGGCCGCCCCGCGGCCGGCCGGCGCGGTGCCGCGGGCGACGTAACAAAAAATGGCCGGAACACGCTGCACCCGCCGTCCCGTGCGGGCTGGGAATCCCTTCCATAGGCTCGATCTCGGCGGCACCGCGGCCACCCGCGAGGGGGCGACGGACGCGATCGAGGGGGCGCGTCCGGCGCCGGCCGGCCGCGTTGTCGGCCGCCGGTTCAAGCAGGCAGTTGCTCGGCCCGGGTGATCACCTGGTCGATCAGGCCGTAGTCGCGGGCCTGCTCGGCGGTGAACCACCGGTCCCGGTCCCAGTCGCGCTGGATCTCGTCCAGCGTGTGCCCGCTGTGCCGGGCGATCAGCTCCTGCATGGTCCGCTTCACGTGCAGCATGTTCTCCGCCTGGATCGTGATGTCGGCGGCGGTGCCGCCCATCCCGCCGGACGGCTGGTGCATCATGACCCGCGAGTGCGGCAGCGCGAACCGCTTCCCCGCCGCGCCGGCGCAGAGCAGGAACTGCCCCATCGAGCCGGCCATCCCGAGGGCCAGCGTCGCCACGTCGTTCTTGACGTACCGCATGGTGTCGTAGACGGCCATCCCGGCGCTGACCGAGCCGCCGGGCGAGTTGATGTAGAGGAAGATGTCCCGCTCCGGGTCCTCGGCGGCCAGCAGCAGGATCTGCGCGCAGATCTGGTTGGCCGAGGCGTCGGTGACCTCGGTGCCGAGGAAGATGATCCGCTCCTTGAGCAGCCGCTCGAAGACCCGGTCGCCGAGGGTCGGCTGCCCCTCGTCCAGCATCCAGATGCCGTATCCCATGATCTGACCACCCTCCGTGCCGCCGGTGGGCGAGGGACCGCCCGGCAACCGGCGGTCTCCAGCCTCCGGCGGGCGGTGCCCCGCGGCCCAGCGTTTCTGCCCGGGGCAGATCCGCCGTGGGCAGAACTAGGCGGCGGCCAGCCTCCGCCGGCCGGCCCGGGCCTGCCGCCGGGCCAGCGTGACGGAGGTACGCGGACGGTGGCGGGCGGCCGGCGCGGAGGGGATCAGCCAGATCCGGGTGCCGGTGCCGAACGCGGTCGGGGAGGCGTACCCGAGGTCCGGGCCGACCGGCGCGGGCCCGGCGCCCGGCAGCCGCAGCGACCCGCCGAGCAGCGGGGTCGGTGCGACCGGCCGCCGGGTGGCGTGCAGCCGCGGCCCGCCGACCCGGAGCTGCGGCCCGGTCCGGGTGGCCGGCACCCGGTCGAGCCGGGCCAGCGTCACCCCGGAGGCCACCGGCGCCCGCCGCTCGACCCGGCGCAGCTCGTCGCGGGCCTCTTCGAGAAGGTCGGACAGGTGGATCCCGAGGGCGCGGCAGATCGCCGCCAGCACCTCGGAGGAGGCTTCCTTGCGGCCGCGTTCCACCTCGGAGAGGTAGGGCAGGGAGACGCCGGCGGCCAGCGCCACCTCGCGCAGGGTGCGGCCCTGGCGCAGGCGTACGCGGCGGAGCACCCCGCCGATCACCCGTCGCAGCAACGACATGCGGGCCTCCTCGCGGTCGTCGTCCCCCGGACGTCCCCATCATGCCCCGTCCCGGCGACGGAGACCGGCCCGGACCGGCCGTACCTCGCCCCGGCAGGCCGGATCCCGGCGTACCCGCTATGTTGTGGGCGTGCAGGCGACGGTGGCGGAGCAGGGCCGACGGTGATCCATTTTCCCGCGCAACGGCGGGGGCCGCTGAGCGCGCTGAGTCTGCGCCTGCTCGCCGCCCTGGGTCTGGTCCTCGCCGTGGTGGCGGCGGTCTGGATCGACCGCGACGGCTACCGCGACGTGAACGAGGACGGCCTCACCCTCCTCGACTGCTTCTACTACGCGGTGGTCTCGCTCTCCACCACGGGCTACGGCGACATCACCCCGGCCACCTCCTCGGCGCGCCTGGTGAACGTCCTGTTCGTCACCCCCGCCCGGGTGCTCTTCCTGATCATCCTGGTCGGCACCACCCTGGAAGTCCTGACCGAGCAGTACCGGACCGGCCGTCGCCTGTCGCGGTGGAGGAGAATCGTGAAGGACCACGTCATCATCTGCGGCTACGGCACCAAGGGCCGCAGCGCCGTCTCCGCGCTGCTGGAGAACGGTCTCGACAAGTCCAAGATCGTGGTGGTCGAGCGGAACGGCGCCGCGCTGCGGCAGGCCACCTCGGCCGGGCTGGTCGCCATCGAGGGCTCCGCGACCCGCTCCTCCGTGCTGGAGGAGGCGCACGTCCGCACCGCCAAGGCGGTCATCATCGCGACGGACAGCGACGACGCCTCGGTGCTGGTGGCGCTGACCGTCCGGCAGCTCACCGCCGGCCAGGTACGGATCATCGCGGCGGTCCGGGAGGCGGAGAACGCGCCGCTGCTCAAGCAGAGCGGGGCGCACCACGTGATCGTCTCCTCGGCGACGGCCGGCCGGCTGCTCGGCCTCTCCACCTCCGCCCCGCCGCTGATCGACGTGGTGGAGGACCTGCTCACCCCCGGCCAGGGCATGGCGCTGGCCATGCGCTCCGCCGAGCGCAGCGAGGTGGGCCGGTCCCCCCGGGAGTTGGAGTCCCTGGTCATCGCCCTGGTCCGCCGGGGCAAGGTGGTCACGCTGAACGACAAGGCCGGCGCGGTGATCGAGACCGGCGACATGCTGGTCCACGTCCGTGACGACCGGCCGCAGTCCGCGGCGACGGTCTGACCTTCCCCGCTCCGGCTGGCCGCCCGGCGGTCAGCAGGCGGTGGCCGGCTCGTCCCCGGCGGCCTCGGCGCAGTTGATCTGGCGGCCGCTGGTCGCCCGGCGGAGCAGTTCGTAGAGCGTGTCCCGCTCGGCCGGCTCCAGCGCGCCGAGCACCTCTTCCTCGGCGGCCGCGAGGGCGCACTCGGCCTCGCGGAGCCGCTTGGCGCCCGCCCCGGTGAGGCTCACCACGTGCCGGCGACGGTCCTCGGGTGACCGGCGCCGCTCGACCAGCCCTTCCGCCTCCAGGTCGTTGAGCAGCCCGACCACGTTCGTGCCGTCGATCTGGAGCGTGCCGGCCAGCCCCTGCTGGCTGATGCCGTCCGAGTCGCGCAGCACGGTGAGCGCGACGAGATGCCGGGGGCGCAGCCCGAGGGGCGCCAGCACCGACTCCGACCGGAGCCGCATCCGCCGGGCCAGATGGTCGAGCAGCGGCCCGGAGCGGTGCTCCGACTCCTCGACCGGTACGGCTGCCATGTGACCCAGTTTACGCACGGCGTGCAACATCGGCATGCTATAAATGGTTGGCGCGACACAAACGATCCGTGGAGGGTTAACCAAAATGGCACACCTGTTGTACATCGACTCCAGCATCCGGGGCGAGCACTCGGTCAGCCGGCGGCTCACCGCCCGCGCCGCCGCCGCGTGGCGCGCCGCCCACCCCGGCGGCACGGTCACGTACCGGGACCTCGGCCGGGAGCCGCTGCCGCACCTGGACGAGGCCGGTGGCCTGGCCCGGATGGTGCCGGCGGAGCAGCACACGCCGGCGCAGCGCGAGTCCTGGCAGCTGAGCGAGCGGCTGGTGGACGAGGTGCGGCGCGCCGACACGATCCTGCTCGGCCTCCCGCTCTACAACTACGGCGCGCCGAGCAGCGTGAAGACCTGGGTCGACCACCTCATCGCGCCCGGCATCGCGTACGACCCGGCCACCGGGGCCGGCCTGCTCGGCGGTCGCGAGTTCATCGTCCTGGGCAGCCGGGGCGGCGGCTACGGCCCGGGCACCCCGCGCGAGGGCTGGGACCACGCCGAGCCCTGGCTCCCGCACGGCCTGTCCATGACCGGCCTGGAGCCGCGCTTCATCTCGGCCGAGCTGACCCTGGCCCCGGTCAACCCGGCCATGACCGAGCTCATCCCGCTGCACGAGCAGAGCCTCGCCGCCGCCGAGCGGGCCATCGACGAGCTGTGGGTGCCGGCCTCGGCCGCGGCCTGAACGCACGAGAAAAGGGCGGGCCGTCCCCCTGGGGGAACGGCCCGCCCTTTCGGCTGTCGTCGGGGACGGGTCAGAGGATCGTCCAGGTGTCGCCGGCCGAGAGCAGGCCGGCGAGCTGCTGCTCGGGGCTCTGGTCGACACCCGCCTTCGCCTCGGCGACCTGCTCCTGCACCACCCGGTCGTAGGACGAGCGGGTCACCGAGCGGAACACGCCGATCGGGGTGTTCCGGAGATCCAGCCCGGGCAGCCGGGAGAGCGCGAAGGCGTACGCCGGGTCGGCCACCGTGGCGTCGTGCACCACGATCTCCTCCGCCGGGGTCGCCGCCGTCTCCCGGACCTCCAGCCCGAAACCCCCTGGCGGGTGGACGACGCAGAACTGGCCGTCCTTGCCGAAGGTGATCGGCTGCCCGTGCTCCAGCCGGACCAGGAAGTCGTCCCGGGTGGCCGGCTCCTTGAGCGTGTCGAACGCGCCGTCGTTGAAGATGTTGCAGTTCTGGTAGATCTCCACGAACGCCGAGCCCTGGTGCTCGGCGGCGGCCCGCAGCACCGACTGGAGGTGCTTGCGGTCCGAGTCGATGGTCCGGGCCACGAAGGTGGCCTCCGCGCCGAGCGCCAGCGACAGCGGGTTGAACGGGGCGTCCGCCGAGCCGACCGGCGTCGACTTGGTGACCTTGCCGATCTCGGAGGTCGGCGAGTACTGCCCCTTGGTCAGCCCGTAGATCCGGTTGTTGAACAGCAGGATCTTGAGGTTGACGTTGCGGCGCAGCGCGTGGATCAGGTGGTTGCCGCCGATGGAGAGGGCGTCGCCGTCACCGGTGACCACCCAGACCGACAGGTCCGGCCGGGTCACCGACAGGCCGGTGGCGATCGCCGGGGCGCGGCCGTGGATCGAGTGCATCCCGTAGGTGTTCATGTAGTACGGGAAGCGGGACGAGCAGCCGATGCCCGAGACGAAGACGACGTTCTCCCGGGGGATGTTCAGCTCCGGCATGAAGCCCTGGACGGCCGCCAGGATGGCGTAGTCGCCGCAGCCGGGGCACCAGCGCACCTCCTGGTCGGACTTGAAGTCCTTGGCGGTGAGCTTGAGGGCGACGGGCTCAGACATTCTTCAGGACCTCTTCCAGCATCGTCTCCAGCTCGGCGGCGGTGAACGGCAGGCCGCGGACCTGGTTGTAGCCGATCGCGTCGACCAGGTACTTCGCCCGGATCACGTGGGCGAGCTGGCCGAGGTTCATCTCGGGGATGACCACCCGGTCGTAGGAGCGCAGCACCTCGCCGAGGTTGGCCGGCATCGGGGCCAGGTGGCGCAGGTGCGCCTGGGCGATGGACAGCCCGCGCTGCCGCAGGCCCCGGCAGGCGGCGCCGATCGGGCCGTACGTCGAGCCCCAGCCGAGCACCAGCACCCGGGCGTCGCCGTCCGGGTCCTCCACCTCGACGTCCGGCACCGGGATGGTCTCGATCCGGGCCGCCCGCGTGCGCACCATGAAGTCGTGGTTCGCCGGGTCGTACGAGATGTCGCCGGTCTTGTCGGCCTTCTCCAGGCCGCCGATCCGGTGCTCCAGCCCCGGGGTGCCGGGGATGGCCCACGGCCGGGCCAGGGTCTCCGGGTCCCGCAGGTACGGCAGGAAAGTCGTGCCGTCCTCGCCGTTGGGCCGGGTGGCGAACTCGACCCGCAGGTCGGGCAGGCTCTCCACGTCCGGCAGCAGCCACGGCTCGGAGCCGTTGGCCACGTAGTTGTCCGACAGCAGCAGCACCGGGGTGCGGTAGGTCAGCGCGATCCGGGCGGCCTCCAGGGCCGCGTGGAAGCAGTCCGCCGGCGACTTCGGCGCGATCACCGCGACCGGGGCCTCGCCGTGCCGGCCGTACAGGGCCATGTTGAGGTCGGCCTGCTCGGTCTTGGTGGGCATGCCGGTGGACGGCCCGGCCCGCTGCACGTCGACGATGACCAGCGGCAGCTCCAGCGCCACGGCCAGGGAGATGGTCTCGCTCTTGAGCGCCACGCCCGGGCCGCTGGTGGTGGTGATGCCGAGCGAGCCGCCGTACGAGGCGCCCAGCGCCGCGCCGACCGCGGCGATCTCGTCCTCGGCCTGCATGGTGACCACGCCGAACTTCTTGTGCTTGCTCAGCTCGTGCAGGATGTCCGAGGCCGGGGTGATCGGGTACGCGCCGAGGAATACCGGCAGCCCGGAGCGGACCCCGGCGGCCACCAGGCCCAGCGACAGCGCCGCGTTGCCGGTGATGTTCCGGTAGGTGCCCGGCAGCATCTTCGCCGGCTTGACCTCGTAGCGGACGGAGAAGTCCTCGGTGGTCTCGCCGAAGTTCCAGCCCGCCCGGAAGGCCGCCACGTTCGCCGCGACCAGCTCGGGGCGGGCGGCGAACTTGCGCTCCAGGAAGCGCAGCGTCGACTCGTACGGGCGCGAGTACATCCAGCTCAGCAGGCCGAGCGCGAACATGTTCTTGGCCCGCTCGGCGTCCTTCTTGGACACCTCGTGCTCGGCCAGCGCGCCGATCGTCATCGAGGTCAGCGCGACCGGGTGCACCACGTAGCCGGCGAGCGAGTCGTCCTCGAGCGGGCTCGTCGCGTAGCCCACCTTGGCCAGGTTGCGCCGGGTGAACTCGTCGGTGTTGACGATGATGTCCGCCCCGCGCGGCAGGTCGGTCAGGTTGGCCTTGAGCGCGGCCGGGTTCATCGCCACGAGCACGTTCGGCGCGTCGCCGGGGGTCAGGATGTCGTAGTCGGCGAAGTGCACCTGGAAGCTCGACACGCCCGGCAGGGTGCCTGCGGGGGCGCGGATCTCGGCGGGGAAGTTGGGCAACGTGGAGATGTCGTTGCCCAGCTGCGCCGTCTCCGAGGTGAACCGGTCGCCGGTGAGCTGCATGCCGTCGCCGGAGTCGCCGGCGAACCGGATGACCACCCGGTCCAGTTGACGGATCTGCTTGGTCACGCCCGCACCTCGCTTCGCTGAGCGCCGTCGCACGGGCGGCTGAACGTGATGGTGACCCCGCCTTGCCCGGCCACGTGCCCTCCTAGACGCGCTGCTGCCGCAGGTCGCCGTCGCTGGCTCGACCCGCTCCATTTCTCACGTCAGAGCCTACGTCGGTCCGTTAGGGCAACCTTGGTGGAGGTCCGACGTATGGGACCTGATCGGGCCGGTGTATGCCCGGCTTTGCGGCGTTTAGTACCGCGGCCCGTAATTCAGATCACCGCAACCGGCCCGACTCCTCCGCGACTCATTCCCCGGCGGGGCGGACGACCGCGTCGGTCGCCGCGGCGCCCATGCGGCGACGCAGCGACGTGGTGGCCAGGGCCAGCGCCAGCACCACCAGCAGCCCGGAGACCCCGATCAGGGTGATCGCCGTCCGGTGCGCCGAGCCGGCGCCGTCGTCGCTGGTCTCACCGGCGGCGGCCACCACGCCCTGCGAGCCGGTCGGGGCGGGGGCGCCGACCGCCGGAGTGGCCAGCGCGGCCGCGGCGGTGATCCGGAAACTCATCTGCACCTGCCGGTCCCGGCCGCTGCGCGGGTCGAGCCGCGCGATCACGGCGCCCGCCAGCGGCGCGCGGCGCTGGGCCTCAGCCGAGGCGGCCACCGGCAGGCTCAGGGTGACGGTCCGGCCGGCCGGGAGGGTGCCCAGCACGCACCGGGTCCGGTCCGGGGCCGCCACCGTGCAGCCGGCCGGCCGCTCGGTCACCGTGACCCCCTCGGGAAGGACCACGTCGACCCGGCCCGCGGCGTCGACCCTGCCGGTGTTGGCAAGGCGGACGGCCAGGGTGCTCGGCGCGCCGCTGATGTCGAAGAGCACCTCGTCGGCGCGGAGCGAGATGCCGGGCACCGGCGGCCCGGGCGGGAAGAGAACCGCGAAGCCCTCGTCGTCGCCGGCCGCGCCGGCCACACCCGGGGCGGTGGCGGTGACCTGGACCGACCCGCTCAGCGGCATGGACCGCCAGGCGTCGCCGTCGACCCGGACCCGGATCGAGGCACGGAACCGGGCGCCCGGGTCGGCGGTCCACTCACCGCAGAGGTGGCTGCCCCCGCCGGCGGACGCGCAGCCGGGCGTGCCGGCGTCGGTCAGGCCGGCCGGCAGGGTGTAGCCGAGGCGGATCCGCTCCGTCCGGCCGCCGGTGTTGGCCACCGTCACCCGCAGCGTCGTCACCGTGCTGTCCGCGTTCCAGTAGGCGGGGGTCAGCACGACGTCCTCGGTGGTGACCCGCACCCCGAGCGGGCTGCCGGCCGGCTGGCCCGGCGGCGGCACGGCGGGCGGCGGACCGACCGGCGGGGGAGCGGGCGCCGTGGTGGTCGGCGACGTGGTGGTGGGCGCCGGCTCGCCGGGCGCCGTGGTCGTCGGCACCGGCGCCGGCGCGGTGGTGGTCGGGGCCGGCGGCGTGGTCGGCGGCGCCTCCTCGGTGGGCGGCGGAGTGGTCGGCACCGGCTCCGTCGTCGTGGCGTCCACGGTCGGCGTCGGCTCGGTCGGGTCGGTGCCGGGCTCGCCGCCCGGGTCGCCCGGCTCGGCCGCCCGGACCACCCCGGTCACGGTCGACGAGGCCGCCGCCCACGTCGGCGCCACCGCGACCGCCGCCGTGATGCCGGCGACCAGTGCGGGTACGAGCAGCGCGGGGGTGCCTCGGAGCGCGGCGCGCCGAGCAGGCCGTACGCGGGGGCGGGCCATCTGTCCTCCGTGACGCTCAGTGAGGTCTCATTATTTGACAACAGTTGCCTTCGAGCACTAGTCCCGCGAGGAAACAAATACGTAACGTGTTCGCGGTGTCGTGACGACCGGCCCGGTAGGCTCCCGACCGTGACCGGTTACCTCGGGTCGTACGCCACGCTCGGTCTGCTGCTGCTCGCCGCCGTGCTCTTCTTCGTTACGGCGTTCTCAGCCAATCGGGTGTTACGTCCCAGCCGTCCGGCCGATCCCTGGGGCAAGCGGGCCACGTACGAGTGCGGTCTCGACCCGGTCGGCGGCGACTGGGCGCAGATGCAGATCCGCTACTACGTCTACGCGTACCTCTACGTGCTCTTCGCGGTGGAGGCGGTCTTCCTCTTCCCCTGGGCGCTGATCTTCGACCGGCCCGGGTTCGGCGTGACCACGGTGGTGGAGATGGGCGTCTTCGTGGCCGTGGTGGCGCTCGGCATCCTCTACGCCTGGCGCCGGAACATCCTCCGCTGGGCCTGACCCGGCTCAGGCCAGCCCGCGCCGGGTGAGGGCCGGCGGCCGGTCCCCCCGGATCGTGGCCACCATGTCGAGCACCCGGCGGGTCTCGCGGACCTGGTGGGCGCGGAACACCCGCGCTCCCAGCCAGGCCGAGACGGCGGTGGCGGCCAGGGTGCCCTCCAACCGGTCCGGCACCGGCAGGTCCAGGGTCTCGCCGATGAAGTCCTTGTTCGACAGGGCGACCAGCAGCGGCCAGCCGGTGTCGGTCAGCTCGCCCAGCCGCCGGGTGATCTCCAACGAGTGCCGGGTGTTCTTGCCGAAGTCGTGCGCCGGGTCGATCAGGATGCCGTCCCGCCGTACGCCGAGGCCGACCGCCCGCTCGGCGAGGCCGGTGACCGTCGCGACCACGTCGGCCACCACGTCGTCGAACGCGGCCCGGTGCGGCCGGGTCCGCGGGGTGAGCCCACCCGCGTGCGAGCAGACCAGCCCGGCGCCGGTCGCCGCGGCGACCCGGGCCAGCGCGGGGTCCGCCCCCGACCAGGTGTCGTTGAGCAGGTCGGCGCCGGCCGCCACGGCCTCCACCGCCACCTCGGCGCGCCAGGTGTCGATCGAGATGACCACGTCCGGGAAGGCGGCCCGGACCGCCGCGATGGTGTCGACGGTGCGGCGGATCTCCTCGGTCACGTCGACCTCGTCGCCCGGCCCGGCCTTCACCCCGCCGATGTCGATGATCTCGGCGCCCTCGGTCACCGCGCGCTCGACCGCGCGCAGCGCGCTGTCCTGGGCGAACGTGGCGCCCCGGTCGAAGAACGAGTCCGGCGTGCGGTTGACGATCGCCATCACCACCAGCTCGGCGGGGGAGAAGGTCCGCCCGCCGAGCCGCAACGCCCCGGTCATGCCCGCCTCCGCATCGCCGATCCGCCCCGGTCGCCCCCGACGCTATCCCGCCGGGCGATTCCGGTCGGAGGCGGCGGAGGGCTCGCCCGATCCCGCCCCGCATGCCACGATCTCCCCATGGGTGAGGTTCTGCTCCTCTTGGTCGTCGCGCTGGTCGTCGCGGCGGTGGTGTTCGGCGTGACGGTGCTGGTCTCCGGGCGGGATCCGGGCCTGACACCGGCCGAGCCGGACGGGCGGGCCGTGCCCCTGCCGGGCAGCCGCCCGCTCGACGAGTCGGACGTCGCCGAGGTGCGCTTCGACACCGCGCTGCGCGGCTACCGGATGGCCCAGGTCGACGCGGCGCTGCGCCGGGCCGCGTACGACATCGGCTACAAGTCCGAGCTGATCGGCGTGCTGGAGGCCGAGAACGCCGCGCTCCGCGAGGGCCGGGTCGAGGAGGCCGACGCCCTGCGCCGGGCCCGTGCGGAGGCCGCGGCGACCGGTTCGGAGGCCGACGCGCCCACCGACCCGCCGGCGGCCGTCGAGCCGTCGGCCGCCGGGTCGCTCACCGCCGAGCCCGGCGTGGCGGAGGCCCCGGCCGCCGCCGCCGTCGAGGACGTGGCCACGCTGCCGTCCACCCCCGCGCCGACGGCGGCCACCGGTGGGCCGGCCCCGATCGCCCCCGTGGCGGCCCCGGTCGACCAGACCCCGCCCGAGGTCGGCCTCCGGCCCCCCGCCGACCACGACGCGACCGTCGAGGCCGCAGGCGACACCGACCCGACCGCCGGCAGCTCCCGCGACGCCGGCAGCGACGACGACGCCGAACGGGACCGCGGGCCGGTGGTCCGCTCGGAGTCCGCGTGATCGGCGCGGACGGCGGCGCCGGCTTCGCCGAGGCGGCGCAGCCCGGGGCCGCCGAGGTCACCGCGACGGTGATCGTCAAAGCGCCGGCCGAGCGGGTGTTCGCCGCGCTGACCGCCTGGGAGCGGCAGTCCGACTGGATCCCGCTCACCACCGTTCGGGTGGTCGAGGGGGACGGCGGCGAGGGGAGCCTGGTCGAGGCGGTCACCGCGCTCGGCCCCGCCGCGCTCCGCGACGAGATGCGGGTGGTCCGGGTGGACGCGCCGTACGAGGTCGGGGTGGTGCACTGCGGCCGGCTGCTGCGCGGCCCCGGCGTGCTGCGCTGCACCCCGCTGGGGCGGGACCGGACCCAGGTGGTCTGGCACGAGTGGTTCCACCTGCCCGGCGGGGCGGCCGGCCGGGTGGCCTGGCCGGTGCTCTGGCCCGGCTCGAAGTTCAGCCTGACCCAGGCGCTGAAGAAGTTCGCCCGGCTGGTGGAGCAGGGCCGGCTGCCCTGACCGCCGGCCGCCGCCCGCTGTCGGTGGGCTGGCCTACCGTGTACGGCGTGACTGACCTGGTGACCGGTGCCGACGGCCTGCCCCGCTGCGCCTGGGGGGCGAGCACCCCGGACTACGCCGTCTACCACGACGAGGAGTGGGGCCGGCCGCTGCGCGGCGACGACGCGCTCTACGAGCGGCTGACCCTGGAGGCGTTCCAGTCCGGTCTGTCCTGGCTGACCATCCTGCGCAAGCGGCCCGCGTTCCGGCTCGCCTTCGACGAGTTCCGGATCGAGAAGGTCGCCGGCTACGGCGAGGCCGACGTGGCCCGGCTGCTGGCCGACGCCGGGATCGTCCGCAACCGGGCCAAGGTCGAGGCGGCCATCGCCAACGCCCGGGCCGCCCTGGCGCTGCCCGAGGGCCTCTCCGCGCTGCTCTGGTCCTACGCGCCGCCGCCCCGGGCGGCCCGGCCGCGGTCGTTCGGCGAGGTGCCGGCGCTCACCCCGGAGTCCACGGCGATGGCCAAGGCGCTCAAGAAGAGCGGCTTCCGTTTCGTCGGCCCCACCACGGCCTACGCGCTCATGCAGGCCACCGGCATGGTCGACGACCACCTCGCCGGCTGCCACGTGGTCCGCGACCGTCCCGGGGCGTGACCGGACGCGGCGGGACCGGCCCCGGTCCGGCGTGATGGGATTGGGACATGACCGACACCGAGCCGCGGACGAGCGGGACGATCGAGGGCGGCACCGCGCTGGGAGCGTGGGCGGTGCTGCTGCCCGCCGAGCGCTACGAGGCCGAGCGGCTGGTGCACCACGACACGCTGGAGCTCACCGGGCTGGACACGGACGTCCGGCCCCGCCCCGGTGACCCGGTCGCGGTGCTGGTCGACGAGCCGCTGCGGCTGGTGGGGCTCGGCCGGGTCGCGTCGGCCGCCGGCGAGGTCCGGGAGGACCCGGACGACCCGCAGTCCGAGGCCGGTCCGGGGGTGCTCGTGGTGACGTACACCCGGCGGGTGCTCGACGAGCCGGTGCCGGTGCCCGGCCTGGCCCTCGACGGGCCGGTGACCGGGCTCGACCCGGCCCGCTTCCGGGAGCTGGCCGACCGGATCGGCCCGCCGCCGGCCCGCCGTTCCTGGCTGGTCAGCCTCGACCTGCCGATCGAGGCGGCCTCACCCGCCGAGGCGGTCCGGCTCTTCTGGTCCTACGTGCAGGAGCTGGGCCCGCGCGAGCTGCCCGCCTTCGTCTCGCCGTCCGGCGACGAGCTGGCCATGCAGGCGTTCGTGCTGGGCGCCGAGGCGAACCAGGATCCCGAAGAGGACGACTGACCCGAGGCGGGTCAGCGGCCCTCGAAGACCGGCTTCTGCTTGTTCACGAAGGCCATGGTGGCGGCCCGGTGATCGGCGGTGGCGCCGCAGATCGCCTGGGCCTGGGCCTCGGCGGCCAGCGCGTCGGCCAGGGTGCCGGCGTCGGCGATGGAGAGCTGCCGCTTGATCGCCCCGTACGCGACGGTCGGGCCGGCGGCGAGCCGGGCGGCCAGCTCCTGCGCGGCCGGGAGCACCTTCTCGTCGTCGTCCACCAGCCGGGTGAGCAGGCCCAGCCGGCACGCGTCCTCGGCGCCCACCGGCTCGGCGAGCATCAGCAGCTCGACGGCCTTGGCGTGGCCGACCAGCCGGGGCAGCGTCCAGGAGGCGCCCGTGTCGGCGGCGAGCCCGACCCCGGCGAAGGCCATCAGGAACCGGGTCTTCGGGCCGCCGATCCGGAAGTCGGCGAGGAACGCCAGCGAGGCGCCGGCCCCGGCGGCCATGCCGCGGACCGCGGCCACGACCGGCTTGGGCAGGTTGGCCAGCCGGGCGGCGATCGGGTTGTAGTGGGCCCGCACGGTCCCCAGGGGGTCGGCGTCGGCGGACTCCAGGGTCTGCACGTGCTCCCGCAGGTCCTGCCCGGCGCTGAACGAGCCGCCGGCGCCGGCCAGCACGACCGCCCGGCAGGACCGGTCGGCCTCCAGCTCGGCGAGGGTGTCCCGGAGCGCCTCCTTGAGCGCCACGTCGAGCGAGTTCATCGCCGTCGGGCGGTTCAGCGTCACGGTGACGACGGCGTCGGTGCGGTCGACGAGCAGCGGCTCGGTCACGTTCTAACGACCCTTCTGTCGGGCTAGGCGGTTGCCGGCGTCGAGGCAGTGCTCCACGTACCGGTCGGCGGCGGGCCGGAGCCGGGCGGCGTGCCGGTCGAAGAAACTGGCGGCGCTGCTGCCCGGCCAGCGCTCGGGGAGCAGCGCCGGTGGCAGCTGCGGGTCCCGGAACAGGAAGGTACGCCACGCGTGCACGAGACGGAACCGGGCCGCGTACGCCTCCTCGTCGCTGCTGCGCACGGTGACCCCGGTGAGCAACGGCTTCTGCTCGGCGACGAACCGTTCGTAGGCGCGGCCGATCTCGGCCAGGTCCCAGGCGCGGCGGACCACCCCCATGGCGCCGGGGGTGCCGGCGGCGTGCGCCGCGGTGAACCGCTCGTAGCGCACCCCGGCCTCGGCGAGCAGCACGTCGACCTCCTCGCCCGGCCGGGTCGCGACCCAGGTGCAGTCGTCCAGCGTGCCGTAGCCGAGGTAGGTCAGGTTGGCGGCGAGCCGCTGCCGCTCCCGCCGGGACGCGGGCGCCTCCAGCACGAGCAGGTCGAAGCGGCCGTCCCAGGCGTGCCGGCCGGTGCGGTAGATCCGGGCACCCGCCTCGTCGAGCCTCCGGGCCGCCTTTTGTGTGATCGAATATCCGGGTCCGGAGGCGAGCCGCAGCGGTTCGAGCCAGCCCTGGCGGACCATGCGGGAGACCGCGGTGCGGACCGCCGGTGGCGCGATCCCGAGCGGCGCCAGCAGCTTGACCAGGGCGGCGACCGGTGCGCGGCCACCCCTCGCCCGGAGGTGGTCGCCGTACAGGTCGAAGAGTGCCGACCGTGCCTGCATGACCGCACATTGTGACAGGCCTATCCGAGATAAGCTAGATGCTGTTACATCAATGCTGCTTCGGTTTGGGTCCGGCGGTGTTCATCAGGGAAAATCGTTGGTCGACGCCCCCGCGACGGTTGCGGGTGGTCATGACGAAGTGGCTGTGGGGCAACCCACCGACCCTGGTGTAGGTCTGAGGGGAGACAACATGGCGGCGATGAAGCCGCGGACGGGCGACGGTCCGCTGGAGGTCACCAAGGAGGGCCGGGGCATCGTCATGCGGGTCCCGCTGGAGGGTGGTGGCCGGCTCGTCGTCGAGATGACTCCCGACGAGGCCACCGCGCTGGGTGACGCGCTGAAGGCGGCCGCCGGCTGATTCGAGGAGCGGTTCGCACGGCGTCCGCCGTGCGAACGGTTCGTCCTACCCTGAGCCACCGGCTGAGCCGGTGGCTCAGGGCCTTCATCGGCCGGTGAGCGGCAAAGTGTCCCGATTCGAGCAATCTTCGGAGGTACGGTCCAGCGTGCTGGCCATTCGTCTGGTGAGCGGGCCCGCGCGGCCCGACACCCTCGTCCTGCCCATTCGTCCCGAAGGGCCGGACGGCCCGGCCGCGCTGGTCCCCACCGCCGCCCCACCCGGCGACGACGTCCGGACCGAGGCGGTGGCGCTGCTGCCGGCCGCCCGGCTCACCGGCGCCGCCGGCGAGGTGCGGGAGCACCTGCGCCCCGGCGGCACCCCGGCGAGGCTCTGGCTGCTCGGCGTCGGCGCCGGCGACGAGCACGACTGGCGGGTCGCCGGCGCGGCGCTGGCGCGGGCCGCCAAGGATGAGACACATATCACGATCGCGCTGCCCGGCGAGGCTGCCGCGGAGGCGCTGCGCGGCCTGGCCGAGGGGCTGCTGCTCGGCTCCTACCGCTACCGGCTGACCGAGGCCGGCGGCACGCCCGCCCTGGCCGAGGTGGACGTCGTGGTGGGGGACCCGGAGGCGCTCGCGCCGACCCTGGACACGGCCCGGACCACCGCCGAGATGACCCGGCTGGCCCGGGACCTGACCAACACCCCCTCGTCCACGAAGAACCCGGAGTGGTTCGCCGCCCAGGTGGCCTCTGCCGCGTCCGGCCGTGCCGACCTGCACCTGCGGGTGCGCGGGCCGGAGGAACTGGCCGCCGAGGGCTTCGGCGGCATCCTGGCCGTCGGCGGCGGCTCGGCGAGCGGCCCCCGCCTGGTCGAGCTGGACTGGCGGCCGGCCGGGGCGCGTACGCACGTGGTGCTGGTCGGCAAGGGCATCACCTTCGACACCGGCGGCATCTCGATCAAGCCGGTGCCGGCCATGAAGCTGATGCGCAAGGACATGGCCGGCGCCGCCGCGGTGGTCACCGCCACCCTGGGCGCCGCCGCGCTGGGGCTGCCGGTGCGGGTCACCACGCTGGCCCCGCTCGCCGAGAACATGGTCAGCGGCTCGGCGTTCCGCCCCGGCGACATCGTCCGCCACTACGGCGGCCTGACCAGCGAGAGCACCAACTCCGACGCGGAGGGCCGGCTGGTGCTCGCCGACGCCATGGCGTACGCCGTCCGGGAGCTGAAGCCCGACCTGCTGGTCGACCTGGCGACCCTGACCGGTGCGAACGCCGTGGCGCTGGGCAAGCGGCACGCCGCCCTCTACAGCGAGAACGACGACCTCGCCGCCGACCTGCTGGCCGCGATCACGGCGGCCGGCGAGCGGGCCTGGCGGATGCCGCTGGCCGACGACTACGTCGAGTACCTGGGCAGCGAGATCGCCGACCTGCACAGCTCTCCGGCCCTGGGCGCCGGCTCGGTGGTGGCCGCGCTCTTCCTCCGCGAGTTCACGGGTGACCTGCGCGACCGCTGGGTGCACGTGGACATGTCCGCCCCCTCCTGGTCGGACGACGTGCACGGCGAGCTGGTCAAGGGCGCCACCGGCTGGGGCGTCCGCGGGCTGCTGCGCTGGCTGGCCACGCTCGGCTGACCGGGCGGGGCGGTCAGCCCTTCACGGCGGCGAGCAGGCCGTGCCCGACGGGCAGCAGCGCCGGCACCCAGTGCTCCGACTCGCGGATCGCCTTGATGGTCTCCCGCACGGTCACCGTCTCCACGTCGCGGGCGGCCGGATCGCCGATCCGGCCGCCGGCCAGGGCGCCGTTGAGCGCGAGCACCCCGCCGGGGCGCAGCAGCCGCAGCGCGGCGTCCACGCAGGCGGCGAAGCCGGTCGCCTCGGCGTCGACGAAGACCAGGTCGTAGGCGCCGTCCGCGAGCCGCGGCAGCACGTCGAGGGCCCGGCCGGTGATGATCCGGGTACGCCCCGACGCGAAACCCGCCTCCTGGAACAGCCGCCGGGCGATGCGCTGGTGCTCGACCTCCACATCGATGGTGGTGAGCACCCCGTCGGGGCGCATGCCGCGGAGCAGCCAGACCCCGCTCACCCCGGTGCCGGTGCCGATCTCCACCACGGCCCGGGCGTTCCCGGCGGCGGCGAGCAGGCGCAGCGCGGCCCCGGCGCCCGGCGTCACCGCGTCCACGCCCACCTCGTGGGCGAGGGCGCGGGCCGTCCGCAGCACGAGGTCCTCGGTGACGTACGACTCGGCGAACTGGAGCGCCTGGGCGGTCGAGTTGCCGGAGCCGGCGACCGTGGCGATGGGACACCTCCGGGCGGACTGGTGCGAGGGGTCGGTTGGCACTGAGAGCCTAGAGGCGTGCCCCGGCGGGCGCAGCCGCGAGTCCGCACTCAGACGATCACGCGCGGCAACCCCTGACTCCACGCGGGGCATCCGTGCAATCCTGGACGGAGTCCCGTGCGGCACGGTCGGCTCCGCCGGCCCTCCGGCACGGGCGTGGGGGACGGACTGGGAGGCACCGACGTGACCGACGGCTGGGACTGGCGCCAGCCCGGCGGGAGCCCGCCACCGGCGGGTGGGCCGGCGCCCGCGCAGCCCCCGCAGGGCGCCGGGGGCGACACGACCTCGCCCTGGTGGTCCGACGCGCTCGCCGACCCGTGGCGCGACCCGTACGCGCCCGCGGCCGTCGTGGTCCCGGCCGGCCCGGTCACCGGGAGCGGCGAGCCGGAACCGGTGACCGACCCGGATGCGCCGACCCGGCCGGGGCTGCGCCAGGTGGTGCTGGTCTCGCTGATCACCGCCCTGCTCGCCGGCTCGCTCGGCAGCGCCCTGACCTACGCCTTCCTGCGCGGTGGCGGGGCCGTGCCGACGCTCGGGGCGCAGTCCGGTCAGGCTCCGGCGCTCGCCCAGCGCAAGCCCGAGTCGCTGGCCGGGGTCGCCGAGAAGGTGCTGCCCAGCGTGGTGACCGTCCGCGTGGCCAGCCTCGGCGGCACCAGCGAGGGCTCCGGCTTCGTGGTGAGCGCCGACGGGCACATCGTCACCAACGACCACGTGGTCGCGGGCGGGCCCGGCAAGGCCACGGTGGTCTTCAACGACGGCAGCACCGCACCGGGCACCGTCGTCGGGCAGGACCCGGAGTCGGACATCGCGGTGATCAAGGTGAACCGGAGCGGGCTGAAGCCGGTGGAGTTCGGCGACTCCGACGCGCTCGCCGTCGGGGACCCGGTGCTCGCCGTCGGCTCGCCGCTCTCCCTGGCCAACACGGTCACCGCCGGCATCGTCAGCGCTCTCGACCGCACCATGATGGCCGGCGAGCCGGGCGGGCCGACCCGCTACTACGCGGCGATCCAGACCGACGCGGCCGTCAACCACGGCAACTCGGGCGGTCCGCTGGTCGACGGGGCCGGCCGGGTGGTCGGGGTGAACTCGACGATCAAGTCGCTGGTCGCGGACGGGCAGGAGGCCGGCAACATCGGGCTCGCCTTCGCCATCCCGATCAACCAGGCGAAGCGCGTCACCGAGGACATCATCGGCACCGGCAAGGCCCGGCGTACGGTGATCGGCGCCCAGGTGGGCGGCACCGGCGTGAGCGGCGGCGGCGTACGCCTCAACGGCGTCGAGCCGGCCGGGCCGGCCGCGGCCGCCGGGCTGCGCACCGGGGACGTGGTGCTCCGGCTGGACGGGCACCCCATGAACGATCCGACCGATCTGGTGGCGCTGGTCCGCAAGTACGCCCCGGGTTCGGTGGTGACGGTGGAGTACCGGCGCGGGTCGAATCGGCAGAACGCCTCGGTGACGCTCGCCGCAGACGCCAAGTAGGGCCCGCACCCCCTCCCGGCCGGCCACCTGACGTGCGTAGTCTTGCCCTGACACGCCCTGAGGAGGCCGGAGTGTTCGAGAACCTGAACTGGTGGGAGATCGGCGCGCTGCTGCTCCTGGCACTGTTGATCTTCGGTGACCGGCTGCCCACGGTGATCAACGACGGCCTCCGGATGGTCCGCAACCTGCGCAACATGGCGCGGAACGCCACCGGCGACCTGAGCCGCGAGCTGGGCACGGACATCCAGCTGGAGGACCTGCACCCCAAGGCGTTCATCCGGAAGCACCTGCTCAGCGAGGAGGACGAGCAGGCCCTCCGGAAGCCGCTGCAGAGCATGTACGACAACCTGCGCTCGGACGTCACCGGCGTGCACGAGGAGCTGAAGGACGTGGCGAAGGCGGCCGATCTGCGGACCAACGGCACCCGCCCGGCCACCGCCACCGGCGGCGCCCCGGCGCCGGCCCCCCGCCCCTCCTACGACGACGCCACCTGACCCCGTAACGCGACCGACCCCCCTCGGCCGTGGGCCGAAGAGGGTCGGTCGGAAGGCTGTGCGGACGGTCAGCGACCGGCGGGCTTGAGACCCAGGGGCTTGCCGAGCAGGGACTCGCGGCGCACCGCGAGCCGGTCGGCGACCTGGACCAGCGCCCGGGCGGCCGGGGCGTCCGGCTGGGCCAGCACGATCGGGGTGCCGGCGTCGCCGCCCTCGCGGACCCGGGTGTCCATGGGGATCTGCCCGAGCACGGGCACCTGCGCGCCGATGGTCCGGGTCAGCGACTCGGCGACGGCCTCGCCGCCGCCGGCCCCGAAGACCTCCATCCGGGAGCCGTCCGGCAGCTCCAGCCAGGACATGTTCTCGATCACGCCGACCACCCGCTGGTGGGTCTGGAGCGCGATGGCGCCGGCCCGCTCGGCCACCTCGGCGGCGGCCGCCTGCGGGGTGGTGACGACCAGGATCTCCGCGTTCGGCAGCAGCTGCGCCACCGAGATCGCGATGTCGCCGGTGCCCGGGGGCAGGTCGAGCAGGAGGACGTCCAGGTCGCCCCAGTAGACGTCGGCGAGGAACTGCTGCAGCGCCCGGTGCAGCATCGGACCGCGCCACACGACGGCCGCGTTGCCCGGGGTGAACATGCCGATCGAGATCACTTTCACGCCGTGCGACTGCGGCGGCATGATCATGTCCTCGACCCGGGTGGGCGCGCCGTCGGCGCCGAGCATCCGGGGCACCGAGTGGCCGTAGATGTCGGCGTCCACGACGCCGACCGAGAGGCCGCGGGCGGCCAGCGCGGCGGCCAGGTTGACCGTGACGCTGGACTTGCCGACGCCGCCCTTGCCGCTGGCGACCGCGTAGACGCGGGTGCGGGAGCCGGGCTGGGCGAACGGGATGACCGGCTCGGCGGTGGCCCCGCCGCCGCGCAGCTTCGACTGGAGTTCCTGGCGCTGCTCCGGGCTCATCACGCCGAACTCGATCTCGACGCGGGTCACGCCGGGCACCGCCGCGACGGCGGCGGTGATGTCGGTGCGCAGCTTGTCCTTCAGCGGGCAGCCGGCCACGGTGAGCAGCAGCTCCACCCGGACCACGCCGTCGTCGCCGATCAGGGCGGAACGGACCATGCCGAGCTCGGTGATCGGCCGACGGATCTCCGGGTCGTTGACGGTGGCCAGGGCGGCCTGGATCGCGTCGGAGACGGTGCTGACGGGTGCTGACATGCCCGCAATGCTACGTCGGTGGTCATCGGCGTCCGCCGCTGGCGGGGGCCGGTGTGAGCGAATCGATGGCCGCGCGAGGGGTGGACGGGGCGTGCCGCGAGGTGGGACGATCGGGCCGAACGCCGCTCGCCTGGCCCCTTGAGGCGCGCGGCGTTCAATAGGTTCCGGGCCGGGTCAGCTCTCGAAGCGGCCGTCGTGCGCGAGGTCGCCGTCGAGGTCGTCGCGGGGCTCGTCCAGCGGCTCCGCGCCGGCCTGCCGCCGCACCTCGCGCTCCTGCTGCCGGCGCTCCAGCTTCCGCCGCCGCTCGGCCGCCTCGTCCAGCTCCTCGGCCAGCCGGGCCAGCTCGGAGCGGAGGAAGTCCCGGGTCGCCACCTCACCCATGGCGATGCGCAGGGCGGCGATCTCCCGGGCCAGATACTCCGTGTCGGCCTTCTGCATGGTGGCCCGCCGCCGGTCCTCCTCCAGCGCGATCCGGTCCCGGTCGGCCTGCCGGTTCTGCGCGAGCAGGATCAGCGGGGCCGCGTACGAGGCCTGGAGGGACAGCACCAGGGTCAGGAAGGTGAACGTGTACGGGTCGAAGCGCAGGTCGGCCGGGGCCAGGGTGTTCCAGGCGAACCAGGCGGCGATCACCAGCGTCATGTAGACGATGAAGTTCGCGGTGCCCATGCCCCGGGCGATCCCCTCCGACCAGCGGCCGAAGGTCTCCGCGTCGATCCGGGGCAGCCGGAGTCCGCGGGGCGCCCGGGGCTGGTCCAGCCGCTCGGTCCGTCGCTGGTCAGCCATTGCCGCCGCCGTCCAGGGTGCCCTCGTCGGTGGCGGGCGGGGTCGGCACGGCGTCCCGGTCCCGCCAGTCCCGCGGCAGCGAGTGGTCCAGCACGTCGTCCACGGTCACCGCGCCGACCAGCCGCATGCTCCGGTCCACCACGGGCATGGCGACCAGGTCGTACGTGGCCATCCGGCGGGTTATCTCGGGCAGCGGGGTGGTCGGCCGGAGCGGGTCTATGTCGTTGACGACCACACCGCCGAGCAGGTCGGCCGGGGGCTCGCGGAGCAGCGCCTGGAAGTGGACCATGCCGAGGTAGCGCCCGGTGGGCGTGGTGAGCGGGGCGCGGGTCACGAAGACCTGCGCGGCCACGGCGGGGGAGAGCTGCGGCTCGCGGATCCGGGCCAGTGCCTCGGCCACCGTGGCGTCCGGCGGCAGGATCACCGGCTCGGAGGTCATGACGCTGCCGGCGGTGCCGGAGGCGTAGCGCAGCAGCTGGCGGACGGGCGTGGCCTCGTCCGGCTCCATGAGGTCGAGCAGCACGTCCTGCTCCGGCGGGGGCAGCTCGTTGAGCAGGTCCGCGGCGTCGTCCGGGTCCATCTCCTCCAGCACGTCCGCGGCGCGTTCCCGGTCCAGCGCGGCCAGGATCTCCACCTGGTCGTGCTCGGGCAGCTCACCGAGCACGTCGGCGAGGCGCTCGTCGTCCAGCGCGGCGGCGACCTCGTTGCGCCGGGCGTCGGGCAGGTCCTGGAGGGCGTTGGCCAGGTCGGCCGGGCGCATGTCCTCCAGCACGGCGAGGAGGTTGGCCGTGCCCCGGTTCTCGCCGAGGGTGCCGAGGCCGCGAACCCGGTCCCACTCCACCTGGTGCAGGTGACCGCGGCGGGCGAGCCGGCTGGTCTGCTCGCGGACGGCGACCCGGGTGAGCGCCCACTCGCCGCCGCGGCTGCACTCCATGGCCACGTCGACCACCGAGCCGGCCTGCCCGGTGTCCAGCTGGACCCGCCGGTCCAGCAGCTCCTGGAGCACCAGCAGCTCGTTCGGCCGCTTCTCGAACCGGCGCAGGTTGAGGGTGCCGCTGCCGAGCACCACGGCGTCCGCGTCGATGGAGGTGATCCGGTTGATGGACAGGAAGATGCGCCGCCGCATCGGCATCTCGGCGACCAGCCCCACCACCTCGGGCGGGCGCTGGGTCGGCCGCATCCGGGCCACGGCGTCGCGGACCCGGCCCACCTGGTCGCCGTTCGGGTCGAAGACGGCGACTCCGGCGAGTCGAGCGATGTAGACCCGGTTCGGCGTGCTCACGGGCACCAGCCTAAGGGCCTAGTGTTTATCAACATGTCGACCTTGGCGTACGAGATCGTGGACGTCTTCACCGACCGCCCGTTCGCCGGCAACCCGCTGGCCGTGGTGTTCGGCGCGGAAGGGCTCGCCACCGAGCAGATGCAGGCGCTCGCGGTGGAGTTCAACCTGTCGGAAACGGTGTTCGTGCTGCCGCCCACGCAGGTCGGGGCGACGTACCGGGCGCGGATCTTCACCCCGGCCGAGGAACTGCCGTTCGCCGGGCACCCCAGCGTGGGCGCCGCGGTGACCGCGAGCCGGCGCGGCCTGTTCGATGTGGGCAGGGTCACCCAGGAGTGCGGCGCCGGGGTGCTGCCCCTCGAGGTCACCCCCATCGGCGCGACGCTCACCGGGGGCACCCCGACCCTCGGGCCCGAACTCGACCCGGAGCCGCTGCTGGAGATGGCCGGCCTCACCGCCGCCGACCACGCCGGCCCGGCGCCCCGGGTCGCCGGCTGCGGCCTGGAGTTCCCCTACCTTCCGGTACGCCCGGACGCGGTGGCCCGCGCCAAGGTGAACACGGCGGCGGCGGAACGGTACGGCGTGGAGCACGTCAGCGTCTTCTCCTGGGACGCCGACTCGCAAACCGCGCACGCCCGCGTGTTCGTGCCGGGCCTCGGCGTGCCGGAGGACCCGGCGACCGGCTCGGCCGCCCTGGGCCTGGGCGTCTGGCTGGTGGCCAGCGGGCTGCTTCCCGGCGAGGGCCGGTCCGAGTACGCGGTCCGCCAGGGCATCGAGATCAACCGGCCGTCCGCGCTGGCCTGCACGGTGACCGCGGCCGGCGGCGTGGCGGTGGGCGCGACGGTCGCCGGCCACGTGATGCCGGTGGCCCGGGGCGAGATCGCGGTCCCGCCCTTCGTGGGCTGAGCACCCTGTCGGGCCAGGATGCGGGAGGATGCCGGAGTGAGCGACGAGGTGGACGAGCGGGTGACCCCGCCCCTGGTGGACGAGGCCGTGAAGAAGGCCGCGGTCGCCTGGGTGTCGGTGGCCGGCGGGCCGGCGTACGCGTTGTGGTGCCTGCCGCTCGACGGCGCGCTGCTGGTGGTGACCGGCCCGGGCGAGCAGTCCGCCCCCGGGCTGGCCGACGCGGCCGAGGCCGACGTGACCCTGCGCGGCGACCACGGCGGCCGGATCGTCACCTGGCCGGCCCGGGTCACCCGGCTGCGGCCGGGCACCGAGGAGTGGGAGACCGCCGCGCCGCTGGTCGCCGCGAAGCGACTGAACGCCTCCGGTCCCTCCGCCGACCTGGTGGCCCGCTGGGCGTCCGAGGGGTGTGCCCTGAACCGGCTGAGTCCGGCGGGCACCGCGCTGACCGGCGCCGACCTGCCAGCCGGGTCGCTGGCCGAGCAGCCCCGGGAGGCCCCGGTGGTCCGAGCCACCCGCAAGCCGTTCCGGCTGCACAAGGTCCGCCGCCGCTGAGCCGCGTCAGCACCCGCCGCCCCCGGCACCGCCGGCCGGTCAGCCGACGCCGACCGGGTCGAGCAGGTCGAGCACCTGGGTGAGCGAGGTGAGCGCCGGGCCCTCCCAGCCGTGGTCGGCGTTGAAGACCATGTGGCCGGTCAGGTCCGGGGCGGCCAGCCGCACCGCCGTCATGCCGGCCCGCTCGGCGCCGGTGAGTTCCTGGCTGCCGCCGTCGCCCACGTAGAGGCAGTCGGCCGGCGCGAGGTCGAGCCGGTGGCAGGCGGCCAGGTAGAGCGCCGAATCGGGCTTGCACCGCCCGACCTGCACGGAGAAGACCCGCACGTCGAGCAGCGGCGCGACCGCCAGCTGGGGCAGGAACGCCGGCAGCTCGTGCGTGCAGTCGCTGATCAGGCCGGTGCGGACGCCCTGCCCGCGCAGCGCGGCCAGCACCGGCACCGCCTCGGCGCGCAGCCGGGTGTCGGCGCGTACCGCCCGGTGGCGGGAGGCGACGGCGGCGCGTACCGCCTCGTCGGACGGATGCACGCCGGCCTGGCCGCAGACCCAGCGCAGGGTCGCCTCGGCGTTGCCGAACCGCCCGCTGGCGCGCTGGTAGTAGCTGCGGTCGAGCACGTCGATCAGGGTCTCGGTGGAGCAGCCGAGCAGCTCGGCGATGGTCCGGTGGGCGGACCCGCGCTGGACGCAGCGGGTCAGCGTGCCGAAGAAGTCGAACAGCACCGCCTGGTACCTGGGCATGGGGGAACTGCCTCCGGACGTCGAGGGGGGATCGCCGGGACGCGCATGATCGTAACGGAGTGCTGACGGTCCGTGGTGTCGGAGGGCGTGTGAGTATTGCTCTCCGTGCCCCACCCTCCGCACCGCCCGCCGCTCGACGCGCTGACCGTCGGCGCGCTCGCGCTGGCCGTCACCGCCGTCTCGTCCTCGGCGCCGCTGGTCGCGTTCGCCGCCGCGCCGGCCCTGGCCATCGCCTTCTGGCGCAACGTCCTCTCGCTTGCCGTGCTCGGGCCGGTCTCGCTGACCCGGCGGCGGGCCGAGTTCCGGGCGCTGACCGTCGGCGCGGGCCGGCGGGAGGGGCTGTACTGCGTACTCTCCGGGGTGGCGCTGGCCGCCCACTTCGCCACCTGGATGCCGAGCGCGCAGCTCACCTCGGTGGCCGCGGCGACCGCGCTGGGCGCCACCCAGCCGGTCTGGCAGGGGCTCATCGCCCGCTGGCAGGGGCGGCGGCTGCCCGCGGCCGTGTGGGCCGGCATCGCGGTCGCGGTGCTCGGTGCGGCGCTGGCCACCGGCGCCGACTTCAGCGTCTCCGGCCGGGCCTTCACGGGCGATCTGCTGGCGGTCGCCGGTGGCATGTTCGCGGCGGTCTACACCGCCTTCGGCGAGCGCGCCCGGGCCAGCATCAGCACCACCACCTACACCACCATCTGCTACGGGGTCTGTGCCGCGATCCTGCTGGTGGTCTGCCTGGCGGGCGGGGTACGCCTGCACGGCTACGACGGCGCCACCTGGCTGGCGATCCTCGGCCTGGTGGCCGGCGCCCAACTGCTCGGCCACTCGATGTTCAACTACGCCCTGCACCGGGTCTCGGCCACCACGGTCAGCGTGCTGATCCTGCTGGAGGCGCCGGGCGCGGCGCTGATCGGCTGGGTCTGGCTGGGCCAGCTGCCCCGCACGCTGGCCCTGCCCGGGCTGGGTCTGCTGCTGGCCGGCGTCGCCGTCGTCATCCTCGGCGGGGCCCGGGCCGGCCGCCGCACCGCGCCGGTCGCGGTGCCCGCCGACCCCGCTCCGCTGACTGACTGACCCGCTTTTGCGGAAAGTGCCCCCCGCGCGACCCGATTCCGTGAAAGTGCGGAGGGTGGGGGCGGCAGGGGAACACGACGACGCGGCCGAGCGGGGGACGGTCGTCACCCCGTCGGCCGAGTTGCCGCCGCTCGGCGCCGAGGAGCGGGCGGCCCTGAGCCGGATCGGCGAGCGCTGGCGGGAGCCGCGCGACCCGGACGAGCTGCCCGTCGACCCGACGCTCGGCCGGAGCGGGCGGCCGCCGCGACCGACCCGGTTCGGCCGGCTCGTGCCCATCGAGATGTTCACCGTCGAGGAGCCGGGCGAGCTGGTCGCCACCGAGCCGGCCCACCTGCCCGGCTCGCGGGCCGGGCGGCTGCTCACCCGGGCCCGCCGGGCGCTGTTCGGCCCGCCGCTCTCCAGCGCCTCGGTGCTCTACGAGCGGATGCGCAAGCTGGTCGCCCTGCCCGTGCTCTCCTCCGACCTGCTCAGCTCGGTGGCGTACGGGCCGGAGGCGATGCTGGGCGTCCTGGTGCTGGCCGGCAGCGCCGCGCTCGGGCTGTCCCTGCCGCTGGCCGCCCTGCTGGTGGTGCTGATGATCGCGGTCGGGCTGTCCTACCGGCAGACGATCCCGGCGTACCCGCACGGCGCCGGTTCGTACATCGTGGCCGGCGACAACCTGGGCCGTACCCCGGGGCTGGCGGCGGCGGCCGGGCTGATGCTCGACTACGTGCTGACCGTGTCGGTGTCGGTGGCGGCCGGCGTGCACGCGGTCACCTCGGCGCTGCCCGGGCTCACCCCGTTCACCGTGCCGCTCGGTGTGCTGGTGATCGCCGTGCTGCTCGCCGGCAACCTGCGCGGCGTGCGCACCGCCGGAAACCTGTTCGTGCTCCCCACGTACGCCTTCGTGGTCGTGCTCCTCGCGTTGCTGGTGGTCGGCTACGCGCGGGCGGCGGGCCGGGGCTTCGCGCCCGTGCCGCCGCCGCCCGTGCCGGCCGTCGAAGGGCTGGGCCTGCTGCTGGTGCTGCGCGCGTTCTCCTCCGGCGCGGTGTCGATGACGGGCATCGAGGCGGTGTCGAACGCCGTCCCCGCCTTCCGGCCCACCGAGTGGCGCAACGCCCGTACCACGCTGGGCTGGATGGTCGCCATGCTGGTCGCGCTCTTCGCCGGCCTGGTCGGGCTGATCCACCTGGACGGCCTGGTCCCCCGGCCGGGCGAGACGCTGCTCTCCCAGCTCGGCCGGGTGACCTTCCCGACCGGCCCCTGGTACGCGCTCCTCCAGGCGACCACCGCGCTCATCCTGCTGCTGGCGGCGAACACCGCGTTCAACGACTTCCCCCGGCTGCTCTTCTTCATGGCCCGCGACGGCCACACCCCCCGCCGGTTCCTGCACATGGGCGACCGGCTCGCGTTCAGCAACGGCCTGATCGCTCTCTCGGTCACCGCCGCGATCGTGTACGTCGCGTTCGGCGGGCACACCGAACGCCTGATCCCGCTCTACGCCGTCGGCGTCTTCCTCGCCTTCACCCTGTCCCAGGCCGGCATGGTGGTGCACTGGCGCCGCCACCGCGGGCCGGGCTGGCACCGGCGGCTGGCGCTCAACGCCGTCGGCGCGACGCTCTCCGCGCTGGTGCTGCTCACCGCCGCCGTGGCGAAGTTCGGCGAGGGCGCCTGGGTGGTGGTGGTCGCGGTGCCGCTGCTGGTGCTGCTGTTCCGGCGGATCCACCGGCACTACGCCACGCTGCACCGCGCCCTGGCGCTGCACCCGCCCGCGCCGTCCGGGCCCGCCGGGTCCGCCGAGCGCGAGGAGCTGCCCCAGGAGGTACGCCACCTCGTCGTCGTGCCGGTGGCCCGGCTGAACCGGGCCTCGCTGCGGGCCCTGGCGTACGCGGCGTCGCTGGGCCAGCCCACGCTGGCCGTGCACATCGCCCCGGAGGAGGTCGAGGCGGACCGGTTCCGCGAGCAGTGGCAGGCCTGGGGCGACCACCTGCGGCTGGAGACGATCGTGTCGCCGTACCGGGCGGTGATCGGGCCGCTGGCGCACTACCTGGAGGCGCTGCACACCACCCGGCCGGAGCTGACCCTGACCGTGATCGTGCCGGAGGTGGTGCTCCGCCGCCGCTGGCACGGCCCGCTGCACAGCCGCGTCGAGCAGCGGCTCCGCGCCGCCCTGCGGGCGCTGCCCGGCGTGGTGGTCACCACCGTCCCGGTCCACCTCGCCGAGTGACGCTCACAGGTACGCCGCGAAGTGGTCGGCCACCAGCGCGGCGATCGCCTCGGCGTCCCGGCTCCCGTCCACCTCGACCACCCGGATCCCGAGGTTCCGCGCCCGGGCCACGGCGTCGGCCGCGACCAGTTCGTCGCGGGCGATCCGGTTGCGCCAGGCCCGTTCCGGGTCGCGCACCCCGGGGTGGCGGGCGGTCGCCCGGGGCAGCCGCGTCATCTGGTACGCGCGGAACTCCGGTGTCGGCACCAGCACGACCATCTGCCCGGTCGACTCGACGACCGGGGCGACCAGCTCCGGCCGCAGTCCCCAGCCCTCGGCGATGACCCGGCGACCGCTGACCAGCGCGCTGAGGTCGTCCAGCACCCAGGCGAACCGGCGCGGAAACGCGGCCAGTGTCTCGGCCGCCATCCGCTCCGGGCCGGGGTCCACCCAGACCGCGTCCGGCTCGGGCCCGGCGGGCGGACCGCCCCGGCGGACCCGGAAGGCCACCCGCCGGTCCTCGTGCCCGCGGGCGTCGTGCCGGTCGTAGAGGTACGCGGTCAGGCCGTGGCGCAGCGCCAGGGTGACGGCGATGGTCGTCTTGCCGGCCCACTGGGCGCCGCCGATCCAGAGGGCCTGCCGCGCGGTGGCGAGCGGATCGAAGTCCATGCCTCGACCCTGCGCGCGGTCGGGGCCAAGATCAAGTCTTGTTCTCGGTCGGCCGCCGTGATGAAGTGAGAAGGTCAGACGTCGTGGACGTCGAGGACCCGGGTGGTGGGGGCGGCGTCGCCCAGCGCGGCCCGCAGCGCCAGCCGCTCCGGGTCCACCATGAAGGCTTCGTAGCCGGCCCGTGCGGCGAACCGGATCAGGTGCACCTCGGACCGCCCGTCCCCGGTACGCAGCCGCCGCTCCAGCCGCCCGCCGTGGCGCCCGAGCAGGGCCAGCACGTTGTCCTCGTACCGCCGGCCGGCCTCCGGGTCGGCGCTCAGGTCGACCAGGGCGACCAACAGGGGCGCTTCCGTCGGTTCGGTCATGCGGCGGAGTATCGCAGCGACCGGCCCGGCGGGCGGACCCGGCGACGGTTCAGGCGTCGATCCCGACGGCCTTGGCGCTGGCGGTCCAGAGCCGGGCGGCGAGGGCCGGGTCGGCCGCCTTGGGCAGCGGCCGGCGGAGCCGCCGGTCGGCGTAGTAGCCGCCGTCGACGAGCCGGGCCGGGTCCTGGTTGGCCAGCCAGACCAGGGTCTCCGCGCCCCGCTCCGGGCTGCGGAACGGCAGCAGCCGCATGCCGAGGGCGACCAGCCGGCTCTCGTTGCCGAACCGGGTCCGCACCACGCCCGGGTGGAACGAGTGGGCCTTCAGCTCCGGCCAGCGCCGGGCCGCCTCGGCGGTGAACAGGATGTTCGCCTGCTTGCTGGTGCCGTAGGCGCGCATCGGCCGGTAGCGGCGCAGCGCGGCGTTGAGGTCGTCCGGGTCGAGCGCCCCGCTGCGGTGCGCGCCCGACGCGGTCACCACCATCCGGCCGATCCGGTCCCGCAGCAGGTTGCTGAGCAGGAACGGCGCGAGGTGGTTGGCCTGCATGCTCAGCTCGAAGCCGTCGACCGTGGTGATCGGCTGGAGCACGATCGCCCCGGCGTTGTTGGCCAGCACGTCGATCCGGTCGTACGCGGCGCGCAGCCGCTCGGCGAGCCCGCGCACGTCGTCCAGCACGGCGAAGTCCGCGCGGAACAGCTCGGGTTGCTCGCCGCAGCACTCGCGCACCCGTTCCCCGGCGGCGCGCAGCCGGGCCGGATCCCGGCCGACAAGTACCACGCGGTCGCCGCGTCGCGCCAGCTCGACCGCGGCGGCGAGGCCGATGCCCGAGCTGGCGCCGGTCACCACCACGGTCCGCCGCTCAGTGAGATCTTCCACAGGTCCATTCACCCCGGTCACGGCACGAGGTTACCGTGGCGTCACAACGCCCTTTGGGATCGTTAAGTTCTCGTCTTTCACCTGGTGGCGTCGGCGTGCCCGCCGGACGCTGGAAGGAGCGCATCCATGGCCGCAGTCGGTCGCCCCCGCCGGTCCTGCCTCGCGGTACCCGGCTCCAGCGTCAAGATGCTCGGCAAGGCCCAGGGCCTCCCCGCCGACCAGGTCTTCCTCGACCTGGAGGACGCGGTCGCGCCGCTGGCCAAGCCGGACGCCCGCAAGAACATCGTCGCCGCCCTCAACGAGGGCGACTGGGCCGGCAAGACCCGGGTGGTCCGGGTGAACGACCTGACCACGCCGTGGACCTACCGGGACGTCATCGAGGTGGTCGAGGGCGCCGGGGCCAACCTGGACTGCATCATGCTGCCGAAGGTGCAGAACGCTGAGCAGGTGCACTGGCTGGACCTGCTGCTCACCCAGATCGAGAAGACCCTCGGCCTGGAGGTCGGCCGGATCGGCATCGAGGCGCAGATCGAGAACGCGGCCGGCCTGGTCAACGTCGACGCCATCGCGGCCGCCTCGCCCCGGGTCGAGACGATCATCTTCGGCCCGGCCGACTTCATGGCCTCGATCAACATGAAGTCGCTGGTGGTCGGCGCGCTGATCCCGGACTACCCGGGCGACCCGTACCACTACATCCTCATGCGGATCCTGATGGCCGCCCGGATGCACGACAAGCAGGCCATCGACGGCCCGTTCCTGCAGATCCGGGACGTGGACGCGTTCCGCGAGGTGGCCAAGCGCTCCGCGGCGCTCGGCTTCGACGGCAAGTGGGTGCTGCACCCGGGCCAGATCGACGCGGCCAACGAGGTCTACTCCCCGGCCCAGGACGACTACGACCACGCCGAGTTGATCCTCGACGCGTACGACTTCTACACCTCGGAGGCGGGCGGGAAGCTCGGCGCCGTGATGCTCGGCGACGAGATGATCGACGAGGCGTCCCGCAAGATGGCGCTCGTGATCGCGGCCAAGGGCCGGGCCGCCGGGATGAGCCGTACCTCGTCGTTCACCCCGCCCTCGGAGTGACCGCGAGCCGCTGACCGCGACGGGCCGCCCCGGCCGACCGGGGCGGCCCGTCCGCGTCAGTAGCCGCTGGAGCTGTCCGAGTTGACAGCGATCACGATCATCACGACGTAGAAGATGATCAGCAGCACCAGCAGGGCGGTGAGGATCCAGCCCACGATGATGGCCGCCTTCGCCATGCCCTCGCCCTGCTCGCCGGTCTCCCGGATCTGCTTGCGGGCGACGTGGCCCATGATCGCGCCGATCGGGGCGGTGATGCAGGAGGTGAAGCCGACCAGCGAGAGCACCAGCGCCACGATGGCGAGGGTGTTCGTCTTGCTGGACGGGGGTGCGTAGCCGGGGTACGCCGGCGCCGGGTAGCCGCCCGCCGCGTACGGGTCGCCGGGCGCCGGGTAGCCGGGCGCGGCGTACGGGTCGCCGGGCGCCGGGTAGCCGGGCGCGGCGTACGGGGCCGGCGGGTAGCCGGGAGCGGCGTACGGGTCACCGGACTTCATGCCGGCGTACGGGTCCGCGGGCGCGTACGGGTCCGCGGAGGTCGGCTGGGTCGGGATGGGGTTGCCGGCCATCGGCAGCGTCGGGTCGGCCGGCGGGCTCGACTGCGGTCCGGCCGCCGCCGACGGGTCGTGCCAACCACCGGACGGTGGGGGATAGGTCATCAGATCATCTCCATGGACGTGGTGCGGTCAGGGTAGCCATCGGCGCGCAAGTCGCAGGACCCCCTTTCCGGGTGCCGCGTTGCCCGGGACGTCCACAACGGGCAGGATCGCGGCATGGCACTTGACGCGCGCGGCGGTCGGTCGCGACGGGACGTCAGCCGGCCGGGCCTGGTGCGCCGGCCGCGCGCCGGCGGCCCGGCCGGCTCCGCCGACCAGGACCAGCCGGCACCGCTCGAAGAGCCGGCCACCATGCGCCTGGACGGCCGGGTCGCGCTGGTCACCGGCGCGGGCAGTCCGGACGGCATCGGGTACGCGACCGCGCGCCGCCTGGCCGACCTGGGCGCCCGGGTGGCGATCGTCTCCACCACGCGGCGGATCCACGACCGGGCCGGCGAGCTGGGGGTCACCGGCTTCGTCGCCGACCTGACCGACGAGTCCGAGGTGGGCGCGCTCGCCGACGCGGTGGCCGAGCAGCTCGGCGACGTCGAGGTGCTGGTCAACAACGCCGGCCTGGCCAGCCGGGCGAGCCCGGAGGTGCTCCGGCCGGTGGCCCAGCTGACCTACGACGAGTGGCGCGGCGAGATCGACCGGAACCTGACCACCGCGTTCCTGTGCAGCCGCGCGTTCATCGGCGGGATGGCCGAGCGGGGCTGGGGGCGCATCGTCAACCTGGCGGCCACCGCCGGGCCGGTCAACGCGCTGCCCACCGAGGCCGCGTACGCCGCCGCGAAGGCCGGCGTGGTCGGGCTGACCCGGGCCCTGGCCATGGAGATGATCGCCGACGGGGTGACCGTCAACGCGGTGGCGCCGGGCATCATCCACACCGCGGCGTCCACGATGGTCGAGATCAAGCAGGGTCTCGGCACCCCGGTCGGCCGCCCCGGCACGCCGGACGAGGTGGCCGCGGCCATCGCCTTCCTCTGCTCGCCGGCCGCCTCCTACATCACCGGGCAGATGCTGGTGGTCGACGGCGGCAACAGCGTCCGCGAGGCCGAGTTCCGCTGACCGTCAGTAGCCGCGGCCGTTGTCCGAGTTGGCCCAGAAGGCCAGGCCGATCCAGCCGCAGCAGACCAGCAGGCCGATCCCGGTGAAGACGTAGCTGAGGATCAGCCCCCACGTGGCGAGCTGGTCGCCCTCCTCGCCGGTCTGCCGGATCTGCCGCTTGGCCAGGTGGCCGCAGACGATGCCGGCCGGGGCGAACACGAAGGCGAGGACCAGCGACAGGATGGCGAGCACGTTCGGCCCGCCGCCGCGCGGCGGCTGCGGTCCGGGCCCGGGCGGCCCGTACTGGCCGTACGGGGGCTGCGGGGCGTAGGGCGGCTGGGCGCCGCCGGGTGGCTGGTGCCCCCAGTGCGGCTGCTGCTGCGGCTGTCCGTACGGCTGCTGCGGCTCCCCGTACGGCTGGCCGTAGGCGGGCGGCTCGTACGGCGACGGTGGCTGGTCCGGCTCACCGGGTGGTTGGCTCACGCCCTCCTCACCCCCTCGCCTCGCAGGTCGACGGCCCTCTCTCTTGCGGACGCTACCCGCAGCGGTGAACCTTTTCACAGCGGTTGTATGGACTGGTCACCTTGGCTCCGCCGGTCCCGGGGCCGATACTGACCCAGCGTTCAGTTACCCACGAGTAGTGCGCCGATCCCCCGGAGGCTGAGATGGCCCGACTCGCCCAGACGCCCGGCCTGACCGATGTGCAGCGGTCGATCCTGGAAACCGTTCGGGAGTTCGCCGACAAGGAGATCATCCCGCACGCGCAGCGGCTGGAGCACGCCGACGAGTACCCCACCGACATCCTCGACGGGATGCGCGAGATGGGGCTGTTCGGCCTCACGATCGACGAGGAGTACGGGGGTCTCGGCGAGTCCCTGCTGACCTACGCCCTCGTGGTGGAGGAGCTGTCCCGGGGCTGGATGTCGATCTCCGGCATCGTCAACACCCACTTCATCGTGGCGTACCTGATCTCCCAGCACGGCTCGGCCGACCAGAAGGCCCGGCTGCTGCCCCGGATGGCCACCGGCGAGGTGCGCGGCGCCTTCTCGATGTCGGAGCCCGAGTGCGGCTCGGACGTCTCGGCGATCAAGTCCAAGGCGGTCCGCGACGGCGACAACTACGTGCTCAACGGCCAGAAGATGTGGCTGACCAACGGCGCGTACTCCTCCGTGGTCGCCACCCTGGTCAAGACCGACACCGGGGCCGACTCGGTCTACGGCAACATGAGCACCTTCCTGCTGGAGAAGGAGCCCGGCTTCGGCGAGACCGCCCCCGGCCTGACCATCCCCGGCAAGATCGACAAGATGGGCTACAAGGGCGTCGAGACCACCGAGATGGTGCTCGACGGCGTCACCGTCCCCGCCTCCGCCGTGCTCGGCGGCGAGGACAAGGTCGGCCGGGGCTTCTACCAGATGATGGACGGCATCGAGGTCGGCCGCGTCAACGTGGCCGCCCGCGCCTGCGGCATCTCGATCCGCGCCTTCGAACTGGCCGTCGCGTACGCCCAGCAGCGCCGCACCTTCGGCCAGCCGCTCGCCAAGCACCAGGCCGTCGCGTTCAAGCTCGCCGAGATGGGCACGAAGATCGAGGCCGCGCACGCCCTCATGGTCAACGCGGCCCGCCTCAAGGACGCCGGCCAGCGCAACGACGTCGAGGCCGGGATGGCCAAGCTGCTGGCCTCCGAGTACTGCGCCGAGGTCGTCCAGGAGGCGTTCCGCATCCACGGCGGCTACGGCTACTCCAAGGAGTACGAGATCGAGCGGCTGATGCGCGAGGCGCCGTTCCTGCTCATCGGCGAGGGCACCTCGGAGATCCAGAAGACCATCATCAGCCGCGGCCTGCTGAAGGAGTACAAGCTCTGACGGCTGCTCGCCCGACAACCGTCGATCAAGAAGTTCGCGTCGGATCCGGCCGTGCCACCGACGCAAACTTCTTGGTCAACGGGGCTGGGTGGGGTCCGGGGCCGGGAGGTGCCTGCGGGCGCGGGTCACCAGTGCCTTCGGGTTGTCGGCGTAGAGCCGGATTTCTCGTACCGGTGCGCTGGGTCCCTTTGGCAGGCGTACTGACAGGGGCTCTCGCAGCGCCACGTCCACTGCGGTCTGGCTGCCCACGCCGAGGTTCAGCACCGCGGGGTCGTCCGGGTCGTACTGGACGGCTCGGCTGGACGGCAGTGACCGGTAGCGCGCCTCGACCCGGGCTATCGCGCTCCACGGGATCATGACGTCCAGCGAGACGCCGTTGCGGATCCGCAGGCCGGTGTCGTCGGCGACGTGCGGGTGGATCCGCAGGCTGGCGAGCAGCCCGACCATCCACAGCACGCCCCAGACGCCGAGGCCGATGGCGGCATGCCGGACCGTGGGCCAGCCGACGGTGTGCCGGAGGATCAGGTCGAGGACCGGGATCTCGATGGTCGACAGCGCGATGAACACACCGAGGATCGGCTGCACCACGCCGACGTAGGCGAACGTCTCCGCGCCGGGCGCCACCGGGTAGGGCCGTCGCAGGACCCATCGGGCCAGGCTTCGCCACATGCCCCACTCGTACGCGACCGCGCGGCGAGCCAGCCTGACCACGTCGACGCCTGCCATCCCCCGCCCACCCTTCCTTTTGCATTGCAGTTGCAACGTAAACGCTGGCTGGGTGACGTGTCAATGCAGTCGCATTGTGACAGCATGGGTGGATGCCGAAGCGGGTCGACCACGGAGAGCGCCGCGCGCTCATCGCGGACGCGCTCATGCGGGTCGCGGCCGAGCAGGGACTGGAGGCGGTCAGCCTCCGGCACGTGGCCGCCGCGGCCGGCGTCAGCTCCGGGATGGTGCAGCACTACTTCCGCACCCGCGACGAGATGATGACCTTCGCGCTCGCCGTGGTCCGCGACCGCAACGAGGCCCGGGTGACCCGGGCGATCGCGGCGCTCGGGGAGACACCGGCACCGCGCGAGCTGCTGCGGACCATGCTGGCCGAGCTGCTGCCGCTGGACGAGGAGCGCCGCGCCGACGGCCGGGTGGCGCTGGCGTTCCTGGCCTACACCGCCGTACGCCCGGCCGTCGCCGCCGCGCTGCACGACGAGACGGCCGCCCTGCTCGACTTCATCGCCGGCCTCCTCCGCTCCGGAGCCGGCACGACGGTGGACCCGGAACGGGCCGCGGTCGGGCTGCTGGCGGCGATGGAAGGGCTGGGCATCTACCTGCTCGGCGGGCACTACCCGCCGGAGACCGCCCTGGCCGCCCTCGACACCCAACTCGACCTGCTCTTCGGATCGGAAAACAACACGAGCTGACCAGGTCCCGACCCGCCAGGCAGGGGGACAGCGGCGGTGGCGGCCGGGCCGTACCGTACGCCCGTGCCGATTCCCCGCCGACGCGCCGCGCTCACGACGCTCGTGCTGGTGCTCGCACCGTGGTCGCTGTTCCGGGTGCTCGGCGGGCTGATCCCGCTGCCCGGCGTCGACCCGGCCCGGGTGGTCAACGGGATGTTCGTCCCGCCCGCCGGCGTCGTCGGCGCCCTCGTGGAGCCCGTCGTGTGGGCCTGGGCGGTGACGGCCGCGATCGCCGCCACAGCCCCCGTCGACCGTCCACTGCGCCGCGCGTTCCGAGCCCTCCCCACGGTCGGCGCCGCCCTGCTCGCCGGGGCGGGGACGCTGCTCGTCGCGTTACTCCTGCTGGGGACGGTGCTGCCCGCCGGCGGGGGGCTCGTCTGGGTGGTCGCGGCGCTGGTCGCCCTGCCGGTCGCCGCGTTGCTGGTCCGCTTCGCGCTCGTGCTGCCGATCGCGGTCCTGGACGGCTTGCGCGGCAGGGCGGCGTTCCGGGCTTCCTTCGTGGGCATACGCGGCAACGCGCTGGGCCTCGGCGTCGCGCTCCTGTTCGGTGTCGCGGCACCGGCACTGCTGTACGGCTGGGCCTTCGCCCGGCCCGAGGAGAAGGTGACCGACCCTCTCCTGGGTGTCCTGGCCTGGTTGCTGCGGGACGCGACCCTCATCGCCGTCGTTGCTCTCCAGGCGCAGATCCTTCTCGTGGCCCACCGCAACCTGCCCGGACGTTCGTTGCTGCCGGCGCTCGATCTTGACCAGGCGCCGCCGGCGGTCGACCGGCTCACCCGGCGGCTCGGCCGACTCACCGTGCCGCTGGGGCTGGCCGCGGTCCTGCTGCCCGCCGGGCTGGTCGGTGGCGTCGTCGCCGCGGAACGGCTGCCCGAGGTCACCGTGAACACGGCCGACCTGCCGCACAAGATGATCGCGGTGGCCTGGCCGGTGGGGCGCGGTCCGATCCTCGTCGGGCAGAGGTGGTTCGAAGACTGCCTCGACGAAACATGCCGGACCCGCCACCGCACCAAGCTGTCCGTGACGATGTACGAGCCGTACGGGGGAGCGGCCTTCGGAGCGGACGGCTCCGTCTACGCGCTCGGCCAGTACGCGCTGGAACAGTGCGACGCCCAGCGGATCTGCCGGGGAGGCAAGGACGGGCTGGCGGTGTTGCGCGAAAGCCAGGCAGCGGCGATAACGATCTCCCCGACCGGCGAGATCCTGCTCGCCAGCGCCACGGAGGTCCGGCCCGCCGACCCGGCCCCCGACGAGGTCCGGCCCGCCGCCCCGGCCCCCGACGACGCCCGCCCCGTCGTCGAGCTGAAGCTCATCCGCTGCCCGGACGTTTTCTGCGCCACCCCCCGGGTCACCAGCCTCGGCCGGGTGAACGGTTCGCTACGCGATCGGGGCGGCTCCCAGCCCACCAGGCTGGTGGTACGTGTCGACGCGAGCGGCCGGCCGGTTGTCGCCCTCCGCTCCCCGTCGGCCGGTGGGGTCTCCGTGGGCTGGTGCGCCACCCTCGACTGTGCCCGGCCCGAGGTCGCGCCGATCGAGGGCCCGCGACGCCCCGGCATGCCGACGCCCGAGGAAGTCGCCCTGCTGGACGTCGGCGACGTCCTCGACTGCCGGCTCGGCCACGGGTGCGACGGCAGCGAGCCCTTGGCCACCGTTCACCGGCCCCGGGGCGGCGTCTGGGACGTGGTTGCCGAGCCGGCTCACCCGGACGGCCTCTACCTCCGGCTGGGTTCCGGGCCCTGGCCCGACCGCGCCGTGCTGCGGGTCTGCACCGACCGGGCCTGCCGGGAGGCCAGAGAGGTTCCGCTCGTGGAGATACCACCGGTCCAGACCTGGTGGAGCGACCGGCCCGCACGGGAGCGCTGGCTGATGGCGGTCGACGCCGACGGCCGGGTGGTGGCGACCGACCCTTACGGCCTGCACGTCGTGGTGGTCACCCGGCCGTGAGCCGAGCTCAGCCCCGGCGGGTCAGGCCCCCGGCGGCGCGTTCGATGATGAGGCAGCGGTCCTCCACGTAGTCGATGCCCGCCTCCTCGGCGATCCGCCGCGCCTCGGCCGAGAAGATCCCGAGCTGCAACCAGACCGCCGGCGCGCCGATCGCCACCGCCTGCCGGACCACCTCGACGGCGTCCGCGGCCGGGCGGAACACGTCGACCAGATCGACGGGGTGCGGGATGTCGGCCAGCGTCGGGTACGCCTTCTCGCCGAACAGCTCGTCTACGGTCGGGTTCACCGGGATGATCCGCCAGCCGTGCCGCTGCATCTCCAGCGGTACGCGGTGCGCGGCCTTGCCCGGGTCGCGGGACGCGCCCACGACGGCGATCACGGCGGAGTCGGCGAGAATCTGCTGGGCGGAACGCATTCCCCGAGCCTAGCCCTCGTCGGCGCCCCGCAGCCCGGCCCGGCTCGTCCTCACAGCAGGGAGAGCTGCTCGGCCGCCGGGGCGGGCGCCTCGGGCAGCTGACGGTTGTCGCCGACCTCGCTCCGGTGCAGCCCGTGCCGGCGGGCCGCCATCCGCACCCGCGCGGTCACCTCCCGCTGGTACGCCTGCGGCGCGTAGGCCCCGGCCTGGTAGAGCTGCCGGTAGCGGGGGACCAGGTGCGGGAACTCCCGGGCCAGCCAGCGCGCGTACCACTCGCGGGCGCCGGGGCGCAGGTGCAGCGGCAGTGGGGTGACGCCGGTGGCCCCGGAGGCGGCGATCGCGGCCACCGTGGCGTCGATCGACTCGTCGTCGTCGCTGAGCCCCGGGAGGATCGGCGCCATGAGCACCCCGACGGAGAAGCCCGCGTCGGTGAGCTGGCGTACGGCGTCGAGCCGGCGGCGCGGGCTCGGGGTGCCCGGCTCGACGGCCCGCCAGAGCGCCTCGTCCACGAAACCCACCGAGTAGGACAGCCCGACCCGGGTCACCTCGGCGGCCTGGCGCAGCAGTGGCAGGTCGCGCAGCAGGAGCGTGCCCTTGGTGAGGATCGAGAACGGGTTGGCGAAGTCGCGCAGCGCCTCGATGATCTGGGGCATGAGCCGGTAGCGCCCCTCGGCCCGCTGGTAGCAGTCCACGTTGGTGCCCATGGCGATGTGCGCGCCGCGCCACTTCGGGGCGGCCAGCTCCCGGCATACCAGCTCACCGGCGTTGACCTTGACGATCACCTTCCGGTCGAAGTCCGCGCCGGCGTCGAGGTCGAGGTAGGTGTGCGTGTTGCGGGCGAAGCAGTTGTGGCTGACCACCCCGTTGGCGATGAAGTCGCCGGTGCCGGTGGTGATGTCCCACAGCGGCAGCTCCAACCCGAGATCCTCGATGCCGGCCACCCGCAGCCGGGCCCGGCACTTGAGCGCCATGCCCTCGATCGAGCGCCTGCTGGTGACGGCCGGGTCGGTGAGGTGGAAGAAGCGCAGCCGCTCCGGCAGCCCGCCGGTCAGCCGGAGCTGGCGGACCCGGTTGAGGTTGCCCGGGTCGTCGAGCGCCCACCGGAAGCCGAACCGGTCCAGCGCGGCGCCCGCGCGGTCGCGGCTCTCGTCGTCGCCGACGCTGATCCGGAAGACGCCCCGCCGGCAACTGCCGGCGGCGTCGAAGGTGCCGGCGAGGAGGCCCAGCCACCAGTCGTCCGTCGGCTCGTCCGCCGGGCGGATCAGCTCGGCGACCGCCTCGGCGTCACCGGGTCGGTTGGTGCGGATGGCGGTCGTCGACCGCCGGCCCGCGCGGACCGGCGGGCCGGGCATCCGCTCGGTGCCGATCCCGACGTCGGCGAGGAACCGCTCGGCGCGCGCCAGCGCCTCCTCCTCGGCGGTGGCCAGGCGGAAGCGGCTGCCCGGGTGGTCGGCGTCGCGGACCAGGGCGCAGAGGTAGCCCCGCCGGTAGTCGGCGGAGCGCTTCGGTGGGGACGCGAACCGGCCGGTGCCGAGCAGGCGGTTGCGGGTGGTCAGGTAGGGCCGCCGGTCGCCACCCCGCATGCTGCCGGTCACGTGCTTCCAGCCGCGTTCGGTGAGGAACCGGTGGTCGCCGCTGGCCACCAGGGTGGTGCCGTCCTCCAGCGTGACCCGGTGGGCCCGCTTCACCGTCGACCACTTGGCGAGCACCGTTGTCACGACGTAGTGCCGGTAGGCCCCGCGCCGCTCCGTGCCGTAGATGCGGTCGCCGACCTCCAACTCGCTGATCGGTCTGGTGCGGCCGTCGGCCATGAGGATCGGTGTGTCGCCCGCCAAGCAGTAAACGCAGGCATGGGAACAGCCCCGGTAGGGGTTGATCGTCCACTCGAACGGGACGCGGGACTGGCCCGGGACCCGGTTGATGATCGACTTGGCCCGCACCTCGTAGAAGGTCATGCCGGCGAAGCCGGGGGTGTCGAACGTGCGGGCGATCGCGCCGGGGAGCGCCAGCGGCAGGGGTGGAGTCGCTGGCGCTGCCCCGTCGGGAGTCCCCTCGTCCGGGGGAGCGGAGAGGTTGTCCCAGCGCATGTGCTTCATTCGAACATGCGTACGAACGAAGCGCAAGTGACCCGCCGGACACCGGCCACCGGAACGGGGTGGGCGGGGTGCAGGATGGGGACATGGAGACGTCGACCTTCGTCTACGACGGCGACTGCGCGTTCTGCACGAAGTGCGCGCGGATCATCGAGCGCTGGATCCCGACCGGGGCCCGGGTGCTGCCCTGGCAGTTCGCCGACCTCGACGCGCTGGGCCTGACCGAGGCCGAGTGCGAGGAAGCGGTGCAGTGGGTCGGCGCGGACGGCGTACGCGCCGCGGGCCCGGACGCCATCGCCCGGCTGCTCGGCGACAGCAACCCGCTCTGGCGTGCCGCCGGGGCCGGGCTCCGGTTCGCTCCGGTACGCGCCGCGGCCTGGCCGGCGTACCGGTGGGTGGCCCGCAACCGTCACCGCCTGCCCGGCGGCACCGCGGCCTGCGCGGTGCCGTCCGCCGGGCGGAACTGAGACCCCGACCCGCCCGTCAGCCGGGCAGGCCCGTGCAGGCGGCCCCGTCGATGGTGCACGCCGTGGGCGTGGCGCTGATCGCCGCGCCGTTGACCCGGAACGTGATGCGGACCGTGCCGTGGCCCGGCACCCGGCCGGTGTCCCCCTCCGGCACGAACGTCCAGGTCGCGCCGTCCTGGCTGGCCCGGGCGCCGGTGACCGAGGTGACCCGGAGCGACTCGCGGGGCAGCACGACGACCAGGGTCCAGGCCGGCGCGGGTGCCGTACCCGGGTTGTCGATCGTCACCGCGGCGCCGTAGCTGAGCAGGGCGTTGTCCTCGACAGCGAAGGTGGCGCCCAGCGGGACGGGCCGGGGTGGCGCCGGGGTGGTCGCCGGCGGCGCCCCGGTCGAGGGCAGCGTGGCCGGCGCAACGGGGGCCTCGGGCGCGGCCGTGCGGAGAGGCGGTGTGGACATCCGCGGGATGGCGTCGCTCGGCTCGGCTCGCCCGTCCGGCGTCCCGGTCGTCACCGGATCGGTCGCCGGCACGCTGCCGGCCGGCCCGACGGCCACCGGGGTCAGCCGCTCCGGCGTGCGCAGCACCGTGACGATCGAGTACGCGGTCGCGAGCAGCACCCCCAGCGAGGCGGCGATGGCCACGTACGCGAGCCGTGAGCCGTCACGCCGGCCGACGACGGCGCGACGCACGGCCCCGACCGCGGCGACGAGCCCGTCCAACACGATGATCGGCAGGGTCCGCCGTGGCGGGGACGGTGGTGCCGGCACTGGGCCCTTTCCCCCTTCAGGTCGTCCATCGGGCCGGAGGCCGCGGTCTCCGCCCGTCACAGCGTGCGGAGGCCGTCGAGCAGCGCCTCGAGCAGTTCCCTGGACGGCGCTCCGGACAGTGACGGTGGCTCGTGCGTCTCGATCAGCCCCGCCTCCAGCAGATCGCCGAGCAGTACCCGGACGGTACCCAACGGCAGCTCCAGTTCGGCAGCGACCTCCGCCACCGACAGTGGACGGTGGCACCGCTCGATTATGCGCGCCTGTTCGGGAAACAGCTGTGCGGCGGCGGGGGCCGCCCGGCGGGACACCACGAGGGAGATCAGGTCGAGCTGACCGTGGTCGGACGTGAGACGGCCGCGGGTCACCGTGTACGGCCGGGCCACCGGCCCGGCGTCCTCGTCGTACCACGCCTCGTCATGGTCTCCAGTGGTGCGCACCGCTGATCCCGCCTGTCACCGTCCGGGCCGGTTCGAGGTAGACGGGCAGGGCCCGCTCGGCCTGCGCCGCGAACAGCGCCACCTCGTACGCCATGTCGCCGACGTCGGCGTCGCCGCCCATCCGGACGGTGAGGATCGCTCCGCCCCGGGTGGTGGCCACGAACACGAACGAGCGCGCCATCTGCACGACGACCTGCCGCAGCCCGCCGGCGAGGCACACCCGCCCGGCGGCCTGCCCCAGCGCGTAGAGCCCGCTGACCAGGCTGGAGACCTGCTCCGCGACCTGGTCCCCGACGTGCCGGGACCGGCCGAGCAGCAGCCCGTCGGGGGAGAGGACCACGGCGACCTCGGCTCCCGGGACCCGGTCGACCAGGCCGTCCAGGGCCTCGGTCAGGCTGTCGGTGGCGACCGCTGAATGCGTCATCTAGGTCCTCTCCCGCTGTTGCGGAGCGTTGTTTGGAGGGGTGTCGGGGTCGGTGGGTGCGGGCGGGACCGCCCCGGACCGGCGGATCCGCGTGGGCAGCGCGCCGCTTTGGCCCGTCGCCGCCGACGGGTGCGGGGCGTGGGCCGGCGCCGGCACGGCCGCACGCCCGTCGGCCACCGGGCCGCCGGGGGACGCGATCGGGGTTACCAGACCGGGTGGCAGCAGTACGACGGCGGCGGTTCCGCCGCGCGGGCCGGGGCGCAGCGACACCCGGGCGCCGCACCGGGCGGCGAGCAGAGCCGTGACGTGCAGCCCGGCGCGGCCGGCGGGCGGGCCGTCGGGGGCCGGCCGGTCCAGGAGTTGGTTCGCCTCGGCCAGCGCGGCGGCGTCCAGGCCGGGCCCGTCGTCGAGGATCACCACGGCGCAGCCCTGCGGCCCCGGCTCACCGGCGACGCGGACCGTGGTGTGCTCCGGTGAGCAGGCCAACCCGTTCTCGATCAGCTCGGCCAGCAGGTGGACCACGTCGGTGACGCCGGAACCGGCGATCGTCCACGGCCAGTGCGGCGCGACGAGGACCCGGTGGTAGTCGGGCACCTCGGCGACCGCCCCGCGGACCACGTCGAGCAGTGGCACCGGCCGCCGCCAGCGGCGGGCCGGCGTCGCACCGGCGAGGATCACCAGCTTCTCCACGTTGCGCCGGATCCGGGTGGCGAGGTGGTCGAGCCGGAACAGGTCGGCCGTCTCCTCCGCGGTGCGCTCCCGCCGCTCCATGGCGCCCAGCAGGTCGAGCTGCTCGCGCAGGAGGGCCTGGTTGCGCCGGGTGAGCCGCAGGAACAGCTCGCCGGTGGCGGCCACCGCGGGCGGAGGGCCGGCGTCGCCCGCGGAGCCCGCACGGGGAAGGCTCTCCGGGCGGTCCGGCCCGGCGGCCCGGCCGACCGTGCGGGACGCGCCGACCAGCACGACGAGCACCGCGACGAGTCCGAGTCCCACCACGAGGCCGGTCCGGGTGACCACCAGCGCGGCGCCCGGCGCGGCCCGTTCGACGCTGCCGCGGGCCGTGGTGCTCACGAGGTCCCGCAGCCCGCTCAGGGCCGGGTCGACGGCCTGCCGCCAGCCCTGCGTGCTGGTGCCGGCCGTGCCGCCGGCGCCCGGGGTCCGGAGCAGCCGGTCCTCCAGCCGTAGCAGGCCGGCGAACCGGGGGCCCTCCACCAGCCGCCGGTGCGCGTCCCGTCCGTCGGCCGGCAGCGCGGCGGCGGCCGTCGTCCGGGCGTACCGCGCGACGGTCACCAGCTCGGCCAGGCGGCGCCGGTCGTCGTCGCCGATCCCCCCGCCGGCCAGAGCGGCGGTCAGCAGGGTGTCCTCGCGGGCGAGCAGCTCGCGGGCCCGCGCCAGCGCGACGACCGACCGGGTCTCGGCGGCCAGCTCGTCCTCCCGCCCACCCCACTCCGGGCCGTACACGGCGAAGGCGGCGTCGACCAGCCGGTCGTACGCGGCGACCGCGCTCGGCCGGTCGAGCCGCCCGCCGTCCACCTCGGACCGGAGGATGGCCAGCCCGGTCAACTGCCGCACCAGCTCGTCGGCCCGGTCCCGCACGGCGCCCGCCGTGAGCAGGCGCGCGTCGTGGCCCCGCGTGAACGCGCGCACCGGGGCGACGGCTGCGTCCGTCCGGTCCCGCGCCTCGGCCAGCGCGGCCCGCGTCCGACCGGCACCGGCGATCGTCTCGGCGGTCAGCCGGCGTTCGAGCTGGAGGTCGAGGATCAGCAGGTCGGTGGGTTGGCCGAGGGTGTCCGCCAGGGCCCGGACCCGCATGAGGTCGGCGGCGTCCCGGCCGGTCAGCGCGGCCGCGTACGCCCAGAGGGTCAGCAGAACGGCGGCCAGCGCGGCAAGCCTGAGCCGCGAGCCGGGGTGACCGGCCGGCCGGCTCACCGCGGACCCCGTTCCGGCCACGGCTGCCGGCCGGCGACGCCCGACCGGTCCGCCACGACGGTGCGCAGCAGGGCCAGCAGCTCCGCCCGGTTGGCGCAGTCCAGCCGGGACCGCATGCGCGCCACGTGGTGCTCCACCGTCTTGGCGGAGATGAAGAGCCGGTCCCCGATCTCCCGGTAGGTGAGGCCGGCCAGCACCAGCTCGGCGACCTCGTGCTCCCGGTCGCTGAGCCGGTACCGGGTGGGGCCGGCGTCGGCCACCGGCGCCCCGCCGTCACCCGCGCCGTCGGTGCGGGCCGGCGGGCGGGCCTGGAGCACCCGGGCGCACTCCAGCAGGGTGGTCATGGCACGCCGGTCCGAGGTGCGGATCGCGGCCTGCCCGGCCAGGCGGGCGGCGTCCCAGCACAGCCCGGCGTCGTGCAGCCCGCGGGCGGCGGCCTCCACCCGGACCGGGTCCACGACGCCGCGCAGCACCTCGACCCAGACCGCGGCGGCCTCGGCGGCCACCGTGGCGTATCGGCTGTGGTCGGCGGCGGCGAGCAGGGCGGCGACGTGCGCGTCGGCGACCGCCGGCTCCTCGGTGAGGATGGCGGCGTGCAGCGCGGTCCAGTGCAGGGGCGCGCTCCACAGCGCCGGGTCGCCGAGCCGGTCCAGCAGCAGCCAGGCCTCGCGCAGGTAGGGCTTCAGCCGGGCCAGGTCGCCCAGCCGGGCGCCGGCGACCGCCAGCTCGCCCAGCGGCAGCAGGGTGAACAGGTCCACCGGGTGCCGGACCGCGGCCTCCAGCGCCGGGCCCCAACCGCCCTGGAGCCCCGCGACGTCGCTGTTGCGCCGGGCGATGCCGAGCCGGAGCGCGGTGGCCAGCAGCAGGTCGCGCGACTCCAGCGGCCGGTCGCCGACGGTCACCGCGGCGAGGCGGTCGGCCGCGGCGGCCGTCTGGCCGCGGACCATCAGGATCCACGCCTGGAGCAACCGGTGCCGGCGAGCCATCAGCGGGCCCCCGATGCCGGTCGTCACGGCCCGGTCCAGCACGCCCTCGGCGATGTCCAGCTCGGCACAGTGGATGGCGGTCAACGCGGCGAGCGCGGCCGGGCTGTCCGGCAGGAGCACCCGCCGCCCGTCCGGCTCCAGCAGCGCGGTCGCCTGCACCAGCCGGGACAGGGCGCTGGTCGGCGGGCCGGCAATGCTCTCGCGTACCCCCTCGGCCATCAGCCGCGCGGCGCTGGCGTGCAGGGTCGGCGGCCCGCCGCCCGGATCGTCGGGCACGTCGACGCCCGCGACCGGTCGGCCGAGGGCGAGCGCGCCGACCGTGGCGAACGCCGCGGACGGGGCGAGGCCGGACCACCGGTACAGCTCGACGCTGCGCTCCACCTGCCCCCGGTGCGCCAACGCCGTCGCGGCGACCGTGGCCGCCTCGGCCCGCACGGCCGGCGGGGCCGTCCCGAGCAGCCGGTTGGCCAGCCGCAGCGCGGCCTCCAGGTCGCCGGCGAGGGCTGCGGCGACGGCCTGGCGGCCGCCGGCCGGCAGCCCTCCGGCGGCGGCCGCGGCGAACAGTTCGGCGGAGAGCGCCGGCTCACCGCCCAGCGCCTCCTCGGCCGCCGCCTCCAGCGCCGCGGCCGGGCAGTCGTCGAGGGCGCCGGCCGCGCGCAGCGACCGGACCAGCGGGAGCACCGCCGCACCACGACCGAGCTGCACCTCGGTGAGGCGGCGCCAGATCGCGGTGCGTTCGGTGGCCGGGCTCAGCGCGACGACCGCCCGCCGCACGATCGGCGCGAGCCGGCCGTCCGCGCCGAGCAGGCCCGCCGCCCGGGTGTACGCCACCAGCTCGTCCACCGAGGCCGGTTCCCGGCCGAGCAGCGGGCCGAGCAGGTCCACCGGCAACGGGACGCCAGCGGCGACGGCCAGCAGCAGCCGCCGGACGTCCTGCGGCAGCTCCTCCAGGTCCGTCCCGAACGCGAGGATGGCCGCCCGCGGCGGCTCGGTCGGCGGGCCGGGCGGGCTCTCCGCCCCGCGCATCCCACGGGCCAGGCGCTCGACGTCCCGCGGGACCCCGCCGGTCTGCGCGTGCACGAACGCGGCCAGCTCGCCTCCCCGGCCGGGGTCGGGCACGCCGGCGAGGTATTCGCGGGTCTGCTCGACGGTGAACGGGTCGAGCACGACCTGCTGCCCGTCCCGCCTCAGCGCCTCGGCGAGCCCGGCCAGCGCCGCCGGCCGGGGCCACGGGCGGTAACCGACCAGCAGCCGGTGCCGGCCGCCGACCACCAGCCGGCGCAGCGTCTCGAGCCGCGCGTCGTCGAGCAGGTGCGCGTCGTCGACGAGCAGCACGGCTTCGGGGTCGGCCGGGTGGTCCGGGCTCGGGGCGCCTTCCCGCACCGTGGCACCCGCCTCCCGGTGGGCCCGCGCCAGCTCCCGCAGCAGTGCGGTCTTTCCGTGGCCGCCGGGACCCGTCACGCCGACGGCGAGGGGGCGCCCGGGATCCGCCCCGACCGCTCCGAGCAGCGCGGCCGGCCCGGTGCCCAGCACGAGCCGGGCGTCGGTGACGGTACTCATGATCATGTCGGTCATCCTTCGCGGTCCCGGCCGCGCCCGCGGGCCAGCGCCAGGCGGGACGCCTTCGGCAGGTTCAGCGGGCTGATCCGGACCGGGGGGCGGGCCGGTGGCTCGCCGTGACGGGGGTGATCGGGTTCGGCGTCCCGCCATGTCGGAACGGCCGGCGCGGCGTCACCCACCGGTGCGGTGGCGGGGACCGGCGCGGGGCGGCGCGGGCGCGGTGACACCACCTGGCAGGCGGCCAGCGCCGCCCCGGTGGCGGCGGTCAGCTGGGGGTCCGGCTCCACCTCGACGGGGACGGGAAGCGCGGCGGTGAGCAGCTCGGTGACCAGCGGGATCCGGGCCGAGCCGCCGGCCAGGAGGACGCCGTCGAGCTGCGCCGGCGTCAGGCCGGCGGAGTGCACGGTCTGCACCAGCAGGTCGACGGTGGCGCGCACCGCGGGCCGGATCATGTCCTCGAACCGGGCCCGGGTGACCGGCACCCGGACGGGGCCGCCCGGCAGGGTGAGCATGACGTCGGCCTCCGTGGCGATGGTCAGCTCCCGCTTGACGCGGTTGCACTCCGCCAGCAGCCCGTACCGGGCCGGCTGGGCCCCCGCGCCGGTGAACTCCCGGCCGAGCGTGGCGCGCACGTGCTCGGCGAGTGCCTCGTCGAAGTCGGTGCCGCCGAGCGTCTCCAGGCCCTGCGGCAGGCCGAACGTCTCGTATCTGCCCCGCGCGTTGCGGCGGACCAGCGCCGCCTCGAACGTGGTGCCGCCCAGGGCGTAGACCGCGGCCGTGGTGCCCGGGAAGCCCCGCGCCGCGTGGCTCTCGGCCACCGTGACCGTGCGCGGGAGCAGCGTGACGTTCCGCAGGTCGAGGGTCCACAGTGCGCGGTGCAGCAGGTCGCGCCGGTGCGGGCCCCACCCGGCGGGATGGCTCAGCACGACGGCCTCGGCGAACTCGCCCTCGTAGGCGGAGACGCGGTGCGCCACCCACGCCGCCAGCTCGGCGACCAACGTCTCCGGCGGGCACGGCTCACCACCGAGCAGGAGGGGCACGTCGTCACCGACCCGGCTGACGAAATCGCGGGTGGTGCCGCTGCGGTCGTCGGTCGCCGGCTCGCCCACCCGGAGAGAGCCGTCGGGCGCCAGGTGCAGCACCGACGGTACGACGGCCGACCGGCCAACCAGCGTGACGACCTCGGGACGGGCCCAGGACTCGCCCCGCCGCCTCGCGACGGTGGCGGCCGTGCCGGTGTTCCCGATGTCCAACCCCAGGACGTACGGCATTCGTTCTTCCTCCACCGCGAGTGGCCTGGGGACGGTGTCGGCACCGTGGCGACCCACCCCCGGCGAACCCCGTGGGCTCCTACGTTCGTACCAGAGATCGCGTCCGACCCGGTACCCTAACTCCGCCCGGCCCGGCTCCCCCTGTCCCCCTAACGCGCGAGGGGGCGGGGACCCTAATCGGCGGGGGTGGGTTGCGGGTCGCGCCCCGATGACCACCGGCGGCCCCCGGCCCTAGCGTCACTGTCGCGGCACGACGGTGCTGACGCTACGTTCGAGGAGAAGCCCCCATGGATTCGCACCAGACCCTGCACGACTTCGTGCTCAACCTGCTCACCGACCCCGACGCGCGGTCGGCATTCGACCTCGACCCGGAGGGCGCGCTGCAGGCGGCGGGGCTCACCGACGTCACCGCCGCCGACGTGCAGGACGTCGTCCCGCTGGTGGTCGACTACGCCCCCGGCGCGGCGGGGCTCGCCCCGGTGGCCCCGGTGGTCGGGCAGCTCGGGCTCGACCCGCTCACGAGCGACGTCACCGACGTGGTCGGCCAGGTCCAGGCGGTGCCGCACCAGATTGGCGTGAGCAGCTCCCACAGCGGCGTGGACGTGTCGGCGGGCGCGCTGGGCGCCATCGCGGTCGACCCGGCCGGCCTGTACGCCGGCGCGGCCCTGGTCCCGGGCATCGGCCTGGGCGTCGGGCCGGGCGGGCTCGGCACCGACCTGACCGCGGTGCACGACGTGGCGGACACCCTCGACTCGGACGTGGTGGGCACGGTGGACACCGCCGTCGACCCGGTCGTCGGGGACGTCGCCGGGACGGTCGGCGACCCGCTCGGCACCGTGGGCGGCACCGACCTGCTGCACGACGGTGCCGTGCTCGGCGGCGACCTGGGCGTCCTCTCCGGCACGCAGGCCCAGGTCCACGGCGTCGTTGGTTCGCTCGGCGTCGACCAGACCCTCGGCGGGCTCGGCCTGGGCGACGGCACCGGCGTGGTCCCGCCGGTGCACGTGCCGGCCACCGTGGACGGTGTGACGCACCAGGTGGACAGCACGCTCTCCGGTGTGACCGGCACGGTCAGCGGCGTGACGGGCACCGTCGGCGGCCTCACCGACGGGATCACCGGCGACGCCGGGGCGCACGGCGCGGGGATCCAGGCCGACGCGCACGCCTCGTCCGACGGCGGCCTGCTGGGTGGGCTGCTCTGACGGAGGGCTCAGGCAGGAGCGGGAGGCACGATCCGGCCTCCCGCTCCTTCTCCGTTCACCACCCTCTTGATAATTGAGCCGAAATCCGCACACTTGGTGCGTGATCGCGGGGATCTGGCTGGATGTGCTCGACGAGATCGCCCGTACGTGCGCCGCACACGGGCGAGGCGACCTGCTCCAGACGGTGCGGCAGAAGCGGGTGCAACTGCTGGACCCCCGGCTGCGCGTGCTGGTCATCGGCGAGTCGCAGCAGGGCAAGAGTCAGCTCATCAACGCCATCGTCAACGCGCCGGCCTGCCCGGTCGGTGACGGCCGCACCACCGTGCTGCCGACCGTGGTGCAGCACGCGGAGGCGCCGTCGGCCGCCGTGGTCCAGGCGCCACCCCCCACTCCGGGCCGGCCCGCCGGCGCGGTGCTCCCGGTGACCGGCGAGCGGACGCCAGTGCCGCTGGACCAGGTCGCCGCCGGGGTGGCCGGCACGTTCGGCCGCCGGCCGGGCGGCGGCCCCGCGTACGTCGAGATCGGACTGCCGCGAGCGCTGCTCGGCTCCGGGCTCGTGCTGGTGGACACCCCGGGCGCGGAGGAGGCGGCCGCACTGGGCGCCGCCGGGCCGACCGCCGCGCCGGCGTGGGCGGACACGGTGCTGCTGGTCTCCGACTCCACTCGGGAACTCTCGGCCGGCGAGCTGACCATGCTGCTGCACGTCGCGCGGTCGCACCCGAACGTCGTGCTGGTGCAGACCAAGACGGACCTCGTGCCGGACTGGCGCGCGGTCGCCGAGCGCAACCGGCAGCACCTCGCCGAGGCCGGCGTGCCGGCGCCGGTCATCCCGGTCTCGGCGGCCCTGCGGCTGCGCGCGGCCGCGGGCGACGACCGGGAACTGAACGCCGAGTCCGGCTTCCCCGTGCTGATCGGCCGGTTGCAGCGGGACCTCGCCGGCAAGTCCGACCGCCTGGCCCGGGCCGCGGTCGGCGTGATCGCCCGGACGGTGGTGGAACAGCTGGCCGCGCCGCTGCGCGCCGAGCTGGAGAGCCAGGAGGTCGAGGAGCAGTCCGGTCCCATCTCCCGGCTGCACGCGGCGCAGCGCGAGGTCGACGAGCTGCGTCGCTGCTCCACGAGGTGGCAGAACACGCTCGCCGACGAGATGGCCGACCTGCTCGCCGACATCGAGTACGACCTGCGCGACCGGACCCGGCAGATCCTGCGCGAGGTCGACGACGCGTTCGACAGCGCCGACCCGCTGGTCAGCTGGGACACGTTCCAGGAATGGCTGGAGCGCAGCCTGACCGAGGCGGCGGAGGCCAACCACGAGTGGCTGGTCCGCCGCTGCGACTGGGCCGCGCGGCGGGTGGCCGACAACTTCGCCCGGTACGGCGGCGACGTGCTGCCGCCCTGGTCGATGACGACGCCCCCGGACCTCGGCGACGGCCTGCCCGAGCTGGAACGGCCCACGGTCGACCGGTTCACGACCAGCCAGAAGCTGATCAGCGGCATGCGGGGCTCGTACGGCGGCCTGCTGATGGCGGGCCTCGCGACGACGCTGGCCGGCATGCCCATGATCAACCCGCTGTCGGTCGGTGTCGGCGCGCTGTTCGGCGGCAAGAGCATCCGCGACGAGAGCAAGCAACTGCTCCGCCGCCGCCAGGCGGTGGTCAAGACGGCGATCCAGCGGCACGTCGACGACTTCTTCGTCCGGGTCACCAAGGACCGCCGGGACGCCGTCCGGCAGGTGCAGCGGATGCTGCGGGACCACTTCACGGGGCTGACCGAGGAACTCCAGGAGGCGATCATCCGGTCGTTCCGCAGCGCGAAGCAGGCCGCCGACACCGACGCGGCCGTCCGCGACCAGCGGCAGCGGGAGATCCGGCTGAAGATGACCCGGCTGGCGGGGCTCTTCGAGCAGGCCCAGCAGCTGATCGGCGCCCGACCCGCCCCGGCGCCGCTGGAGCCCCGGCCATGACGGTCGGGCTGCGGCTGGACGAGGCGGTCTGGGGCCTGCTGCATCAGGCGCTCCAGCACTACCGGGACAACCCCCGGGCGACGGACCACCTGCGGCACCAGCTCGCCCGGCTGGAGCAGCCGCTGCGGATCGCGATCGCCGGCCCGTGGCGGTCCGGCAAGTCGACCCTGCTGAACGCCATCATGGGCGAGGAGGTCGCGCCGGTCGACGGGGTGGACGGCAGCACCGTCTTCACCTGGTACGAGGACGGGCCGCAGCCGAGCGCGACCGCGTACGCGAACGGCCAGCCGCCGCAGGAGCTGGCGATCGTCAAGTCCGCGACCGGGATGCGGGTGGACCTCGTGGGTTGGCGGGCGGGCGAGCTGCGCGACATCGTGGTGCAGTGGCCCACCCGGACGCTGCGCCAGGTGACCCTCATCGACACCCCGGCCACCGGCTGCGACGAGCAGGGCCGGGCGCCGGTGATGGAGCGGGTGCTGCGGGACGCGGACGCGGTGTTGTACCTGACCCGCGACGGCCGCGACAGCGACCTGCGGGTGCTGGAGACCAGCCGGGAGAGCGCGGTCGGGCAGGCCGCCGCCGTACACGTGATCATGGTGCTGTCGCGGGTGGACGAGACCGGCGGCGGCCGGATCGACGGCCTGCTCACGGCCCGCCAACTCGCCCGGCGCCAGCACCGGGATCCCCGGGTGAACGAGCTCAGCGTGCACGTCGTCCCGTGCAGTGGCCTGCTCGGCCTGGCCGGCCGGATCCTCAGCGAGTCGGACTACGCCGTGCTCGCCGCGCTGGCCCGAGTGCCCCGGCCGGAGCTGGAGACGCACCTGCTCTCGGCCGACCGGTTCCTCCGCGGCGACCTGCCCGTCCGGCTCGACACCGGCGTACGCGCCGGTCTGCTGGACCGGCTCGGGCTCTTCGGGATCCGGCTGGCGACCACGCTGATCCGCACCGGCTGCGACAGCCGGGCGAAGCTCTCCGCCGAGCTGATCCGGCGCAGCGGCCTGACCGAGCTGCGCGAGTCGCTGGCCCGGCTCCTGGTCGACCGGCGGGACACGCTCAAGGCGCGCTCGGCCCTGGCGGCCGTCGAGGCGCTGCTGCGGGCCGAGCCCGGCCGGGGGACGGAGGACCTGCTGGGCCGGGTCGAGCAGATCCTCGTCGGCGCGCACGAGTTCCGCGAGCTGCGCCTGCTCGCCGCGCTGCGGACCACGCGGCTGGGCTTCGACGGCGAGCTGGCGGCCGAGGCCGCGCGGCTGGTCGGCGGTGACGGGGTCGGCCTGGCGGCCCGGCTCGGCGTCGAGCACGACGCGACGGTGCACCGGCTCTGGGACGCCGCCTCTGAGGCGCAGTGGCGGTGGCGCAACCGCGCGGAGGACCCGCTGCTACGCCTGGCCCAGCGGCGCGGCGCCCAGGTCGTCGTCCGCAGTTGTGAGGGGATGCTCGCCGAGCTGGCCGAGGGGGGCCGGTGACCGGCGCCGGCGGAGCCAGGCGATCGGGCGGACCTTCTCCAGGGGCAGGAAGCTGGTCATCGCCACGAGGTGCGGGGCGAACGAGATGGTGATCGTCGCGATGGTCGCCAGGTGGAACGAGTAGAAGAAGCCGACCGTGGCCAGCCGCCACCGCTCCGGCAGCAGGAACACGAGCGGGCTGAGCAGCTCGAAGGCCAGGATGCCGAACTGGGCGACGATCAGCAGGTGCGGCACCTGGGCGATCACGTCGGCCAGGTCCGTGCCCCGCCGGATGATCGCCCGGGCCAGGACGGAGCCGGTGGCCCAGTCCAGGCCGCCGAAGCGGAACTTCGCCCAGGCGGCCAGGAAGTAGGTGCAGATCACCGCGATCTGGGTGACCCGCAGCGCCCAGCCGCCCGCCTCGGTGCGGGTCGGGTCACCGTGTCGGGCCCGCCCGGCGGTCGGCAGCACGGCCAGCGCGACGAGCAGCCCGACCCGGTCGTGGTCGACCTTGCCGTAGCTCATCGCGACGATCATCCACTCGAAGTAGAGGGCGAAGACCGTCCAGCCGAGCAGCCGGGGCGCCCGGCCGGTGGCGGCGAGCAGCGAGACCGCCAGCAGCACCCAGAAGATCACGCCGACCAGGGCCGACGTGGGCGTGGGCAGCGGGAGCAGCCGGCCGATCAGCAGCGGCTGGTAGAGGTCGCCGGGCACGTCGACCCGGGTGCGGACCCAGGGGGTGAAGACCACCAGGTCGGCGGCGACGAAGAGGTAGACCAGGGTGCGGAAGGCAGCCACCCGGCCGCGCGGGACCGCCTCGGTCAGCCAGCCGGTCACGGGGCGGTCTTCCAGCGTACGGCGGTGCGATCGGTCCAGCGGCCGGTCGGGCGGCCGCCCTGGATGTCGTACCAGCGGACCACGATGCGGACCTCGACCAGGTCGGGGGCGGCAGGGTGACGCTCGGCGTACGCCTCGGCGACCCGGCGCAGCAGGCTCGGGTCCGCGGCGTACCGGTCCTGCTGGCCCTCGATCTCGGCGCGGCGGATGCCGGTGGCGTCCTGGCCGAGCGGCACCACCGCCCCGGTCCGGTCGACGCCCTCGACCCGGGTGTCGGGGGCGGGCGCGTCCGGCGGGTCGGAGGTGGAGTACATCCGGAACGGCCCGAACGGGAAGTCGTCGTCGGTGCCGCGCACGGTGCCGAGCAGGAGCAGCGCCAGCCCGAGCAGCGTTGCGCCCACTCGGACGGCACGCCCGCGGGTGGTCAAGGTCTCCATCGGCTCGTGACGATACGGGAGAAACATGTGCGGACGGCGTCGGTCCGTCGTCCATTCCTCGCTGCCCGTGTCGCTCTTTCCGGGCGTTCCGGGCAGGGCGAAACGACACCGGCCGGGCCCCCGCGGTGGGGACCCGGCCGGTGTGTCGGAGCCGGTCGGCTCAGTGCTTGTGGCCGTGCTCGGCCAGCTTCTTGCGGACGTCGTCCATGTCGAGTTGCTGGACCTGCTCGATCAGGTTCTCCAGCGCCGACTCCGGCAGGGCGCCCGGCTGGGCGTAGACGATCACGCCGTCGCGGATCGCCATCACCGTCGGAATCGAGCTGATGTTGAACTTGGCACCCAGCTCCTGCTGCGCCTCGGTGTCGACCTTGCCGAACACGATGTCCGGGTGCTTGTCGGACGAGCGCTCGTAGACGGGGGCGAAGCGCTTGCACGGGCCGCACCAGTCCGCCCAGAAGTCGAGCAGGACGATGCCGTCGCGTTCGGTCACCTCGTCGAAGTTGGCCGTGGTCAGCTCAACCGTTGCCATTGCACTCTCCGATCAGCGCGGATTGCCTACGTCCCGTGGAACCAGGGTGGATGCCTCCGCATTCCCGTGACGTGCGCGACGAAACGCTGCGCAGCATGTCGGTGACGCTGCGAAGCATCGAACGAAGTCTGTTTCCCCGGCCGTGCGGAACGCAAGTGCACGACGCATTTGCGTGACGGGACGTGATGGGAGCGCTTCCAAAGAGATCACTCCGCGTACGGGCTACGAATCGGTAACTTGACGCTTGACAAGCGGCGATCCTGCCACCGGAGATCGCTTGTGGAGTGAGCTTCCGTCACTATGAGTAGTGTTACGAAAAGATAAATGTGACGTCCGTCTCTGTCGATACAGTACCGGCGTACGGCAGAATCTCTCCCATCAGAGCGTGGGCGGCGGGTGCCGGGGAGGGCCCCGCCGCTCATTGCGTCTCCACCCGGGTCGGTCCGGGTGTGACTTTTCCGCACCGGCAACGCCCCGCCCACCGCCTTAACAAGCGGTAAGGCATGCTGTGCCGAACTCCATCGCCGCCCGTCGAAGGGACAAGGATGCAGTTCGGCCGCTACTACGAGGAGTTCGAGGTCGGCGCGGTCTACCGGCACTGGCCCGGCAAGACGGTCACCGAGTACGACGACCACCTCTTCTGCCTGCTCACCATGAACCACCACCCGCTGCACATGGACGCCCACTACGCCGAGTCGGCGAGCCAGTTCAAGCGCAACGTGGTGGTCGGCAACTACATCTACTCGCTGCTGCTCGGCATGTCGGTGCCGGACGTCAGCGGCAAGGCGATCGCCAACCTGGAGATCGAGTCGCTGCGGCACGTCGCCCCGACCTTCCACGGCGACACCATCTACGGCGAGACCACGGTGCTGGACAAGCGGGAGTCCTCCTCGAAACCGGACCGCGGCGTGGTCGCGGTGGAGACCCGGGGCTACAACCAGGACGGCACGCTCGTCTGCGTGTTCCGCCGCAAGGTCATGGTCCCCAAGAAGGAGTACGCGGCGGCCGCGCTGCCCGAGGGCGTCGACCCCGAGCGGCCCAGCTTCCCCGAGCCGCGCTGACCTTTCGCGTACGCCCGGAAGGGCCTCTTTTCCGTTCCGCGGGGAAGGGGCCCTTTTCCCGTTCCGGGGCATATGCTGACGCCGGAGGTCCCGCGATGAGCGAGCGCAGCGAGCGAATCATCCGGCTCAGCGCGTCGATGGCTCATGGCGCCGCGGAGCGGAGTGGAGCGGCGGGATGAGCCACTCCGTCGCCGGAGAGCCGCCCTCTGCCGGGCGCCGTGCCGCACCGCTGACCACCGCCGTCTACTCCGCGGCGGAGTGGGACCTGTTGACCGACCTGCCGGGCCGGGTCCTCGTCGCCGCCGCCTCACCCGGTCCGGGCCGCCCGCCGCGCGGCGTCGCCGCCGGGCTCGCCGGGCTGGACGCGGTGGCGGCCGGCCGGGCCTTCGACAGCGATCTGATCCGGGCCGTGGTCGCCGCGATCTACGCCCGCCACGACGGCGCCGCCGAGCGGGACGAGCGCCTCACCGACCTCGTCGACCTGCTGGCCGCCGCCCGGGCCACGGTACGGGTGCTCCGGCGGCGCGCCGACCCCGCCGACTCGGCGGCGTACCGGCAGTGGGTGGAATCGGTGGCGGCGCGGGTGTGCCGGGCCGGCGGTACCGCGCCGAGCCCCGCCGACCGGCGCTTCCTCGACCGGCTCGCCGGGGCCCTGGACCTTCGCTGACCGGTGCCGCCACGCGCCAGGCGCCGGCCGGGCGGTCAGCCGCCCTTCGGCTCGAACCGTGGCTCGGCCAGCGTCAGCCGGGCGATCACCTGTCCCGCCACGTCGTAGAGCGTGCAGACGGCGCGCTGGTCGGTGGGCAGCTCGGCGGTCAGTGGCCGGCCCGGGCGGGCGGCCCAGAACAGCGTCGAGGGGTCGTCCCCGCCCCACGGCGCCACCGCGAGGGTGGTGGTCGGGTAGCCCGGCTGGGCGATGGTCGCCCGGCTCACCCGCGTCGAGGCGAAGCCGTACGTGATCAGCCGGCCTTCCGCATCGGGTCGTTCGCGTACCTCGAAGAAGGGCAGGGCGCGATCGTCGCCGAGCGCCGAGCGGAAGTTCTCGTCCTCAGGGAGTTCGTGGTAGCGGCCGGTGCGGGTGTCGAACCAGGCGGTGTCGACGATGTGGTCGCGGGACGGGCTCAGCAGCAGTTCGTCGTCGCCGATTCGCATGCCGGTGCGCAGCACCCGGTCCAGGGGCGACGCGCTGGCGTTGGGCCACGGTCCCGGGCTCGGCCCGGCGGCGGTGCTCCCGCCCTGGGCGGCGACCGTGGTCGCTCCATCCCCCGGCTCGGCGGTCGACGCGCAGCCCGTCGCCACCAGGCTCGCCAGCAGGGTCGCCGTCACCTTCCACCGACACCACGTCCGCACGGTGCACCCCCGTTTCCGAGTGGAGCGTAGGTGGCCCGGGCCGGATCGGCTGTCCCGTGCGCTGCCGCGCACCCGACACCCGGTCCCGCAGGTGCGACACTTCGGGCCGTACCCTCTTCAGACCGTGACCGACGACCAGCTCGACGTGGGTGTGGGGCCCTGGCCCGGCGACCCGCCGGACGACCCGCGCTACGACCCGGAGCTGCTCGCCCAGGGCGACCGGCGCAACGTGGTGGACCGCTACCGCTACTGGCGGCACGAGGCCGTGGTGGCCGACCTGGACCGGCGCCGGCACGACTTCCACGTGGCCGTAGAGAACTGGCAGCACGACTTCAACATCGGCACGGTGGTGCGCAACGCCAACGCCTTCCTCGCCGCCGAGGTGCACATCGTGGGGCGGCGGCGGTGGAACCGGCGGGGCGCCATGGTGACCGACCGCTACCAGCACGTCCGGCACCACCCGACGATCGAGGAGTTCGTGGCCTGGGCGGCCGGGGAGCGGCTGCCGGTGGTCGGCATCGACAACCTGCCCGGCTCCAAGCCGCTGGAGTCGAGCACCCTGCCGCGGCGCTGCGTGCTGCTCTTCGGCCAGGAAGGGCCGGGGCTCTCCGACGTCGCGCGGGCGGCCTGCGACCAGCTCTTCTCGATCGCCCAGTACGGCTCCACCCGCTCGATCAACGCGGGCGTGGCCAGCGGGATCGCCATGCACGCCTGGATCCGGGAATACGCCGGAGCGCCGCCGGACTGAGCGCCCCGACCTCGCCGTTTCGCGGGAATTCCCATGTCGGTTCCGCCGGCGGACGGAAATCCCGCGGTCCGTCCGCCCGCTCGGCTTGACGCCCCGCCGGTCCCGGGTGACGGTGAAGAGGTGAGTGTCGCGGTGAGTTGTCCGAGGTGCGCGGGCCCGGTCCGGGAGCCGGACCTGATGCACGGCGAGTACCGGTGCCTGCGCTGCGGTCCGGTGCCGCCCCTGCACGTGCCGGAGCACATCGGCGCCGAGATCATGGCGAGCGTGGTGGAGCGGGTGGCCGCCGACGCCGATCCGGCCGGGCAGCCGGGGGTGCCGCTCTGGTGCCCGTGGCCGCTGCCCACCGGCTGGACGCTGACCGGTGTGGCGTGGGTGGGGGACGACCGGTCCGGGGTGCGCGCCACCGCGGTGGCCTGCGCCGGTCCGGCCCCGCTCGACGGTGGACCGGCCGACCTGCTCTTCGTCGCCGAGGAGCCGGGTGTCGGGCTCGGCTCCCGCCTCGCCGGCCTCCCCGGTCCCGATCCGGGGCCCGAGGTGGCGGAGGCGCTCTCCGATCCCGGCCCTGGTCATCCCGAGCGGGTGCCGCACGCCAAGATCCGGGTGGGCGGCCATCCCACTCCACTGTGGCTTGTGAATTCGCCGACGGATCGAAGCGCGTACGCCGGCGAGGCTCGGGGAATGTGGCTCCATGCGATAGCCTGGCCGGCGAGTGCGGGTCACCTCCTCGCGGAAGAAGTCGTGCTGCACGACCTCACCGAGTGGACACCGCCCGAACTCGTGTACGGCGCACCATCTCCGTACCTGCACGGGCGGGCCTGACCGGCCGGCACGGGCAAGTCGGGGAACAGACGCAGATATTCACTCTACGACATCATGCTGATACTCTGGGTGCCGCTGCGGTAAACGGACCCGGCTCCGCGCGAGAGGATGGCCCGCTATGGTCAAGAAGGTCCTCACCTGGGCCGGCCTCGCATTCTTGATCTTCTTCATCGCCTACCGGCCGAACTCCGCCGCCGACGTGTTCAAGTCTCTCGGTGGCGGCATCATGGACATCGCGCAGGGCTTCGGCGACTTCTTCACCAACCTGGTCGCCTAGCCACCGATGGGAAGCCCCTCCGGTCCACCCTTCGACCCCGACGACCCCGACCGGGAGCGCCGGGAGCGCGACACCGAGCCGATCCCGCGGATCGACCCCGACGACGGCCCGGGCTTCGGCTCGGGTTCCGGCTACGGCAGTGGCCCCTCCCTTTCGGACGACGCCGCCTTCGGCGACGGGCCGGGGTTCGCGGGGGAGGGGCGGTCCGGCCGCGCCTGGATCCGCGACCCCGAGTCCGGCTACCAGAATCCGCAGATCTCCGAGGACGAGCTGGCCGGCCTGCGTGCCGACGCCTCCGGCATGGCCCCCCGCCGGGTGCTGCCGCTGGAGGACGAGCCCAGCTCGCTCGTCGCGCGTTACCTCTTCCCCACCGAGCGTTACCGGGGCGAGTGGAAGCGGCACTGGATCCACCTCTCCACCCCGATCGTCGTCGGCATCGCGGCGACCTTCGTGCTCGGCTACCTCTCCGGCTTCCTGGCCGGGCGCGACGTCGGGGCGCTGACCACCGTCGCGGTGCTGCTCTGGTTCGCCGTGATGGGCTGGGTCGCCTGGCGGGTCGCCGACTGGTGGTACGACCGCTTCATCCTCACCAACAAGCGGGTCATGGTGGTCAACGGGATCATCACCCGCCGGGTGGCCATGATGCCGCTGGTCCGGGTCACCGACATGAAGTACGAGCAGACCCCGACCGGCCGCGCGCTCAACTACGGCACCTTCGTGCTGGAGTCGGCCGGTCAGGAGCAGGCGCTCCGCGAGATCAAGAACCTGCCCAACCCCAACGAGCTCTACCTGCGCGTCGTCGAAGAGATGTACGAGCCGCAGGCCGTCGAGGCGCGGTTGGGCAAGGAGGCCGACGAGGCGAAGGCCGACGACGGCGCCTGAAACTTTTCGTCCGAACATCGGAGGAACTGCGCACCATTTGCCGTCGACCCGGTCCCGCCCGGCGTGGGAACCTGCCAGGCAGGACCGGGTGCGGAGGTGAGCGTGGCGAGCAGGGACCCGCTGGAGGAGGAGTTCCGCGACTTCGTCGCGGCCCGCTCCGGCACCCTGCTGCGCACCGCGTACCTGCTGGCCGGTGACTGGGCCACGGCCGAGGACCTGCTCCAGACCGCGCTGACCAAGACCTACCTGGCCTGGAAGCGGCTCGGCGGGATCGACGCCCTGGAGCCGTACGCCCGCCGGGTCCTGGTCAACACCTCGACGAGCTGGTGGCGCCGCCGTTGGCACGGGGAACGCCCGACGGAGGTGCTGCCCGAGCGGGCCGGTGTCGACGAGATCGAGCAGCAGCTCGACCGGGACGCCCTGTGGCGGCACCTCCAGGCGCTCCCGGCCCGGCAGCGGGCCGTGCTGGTGCTCCGGTTCTACGAGGACATGTCCGAGGCGCAGACCGCCGCGCTGCTGGAGATCTCCCCGGGCACCGTGAAGAGCCAGACCTCCCGGGCGCTGAACACGCTGCGCCGCCGGCTCGGCTCCGAGGCCGCCCTCGGCCTGCCGGTCGAGCCGGAGGAGAAGGCCGCCCCGCCCGCGCCGCGGGTGCTCCGGCAGCCCGCCGCCGCGCCGCCGCCCGCCCCGGTGCCGCCGATGGTCCGGCCGGCCGCGGTCCCCGCCGACGCCACCCCGGCACGACCCGTCGCGTCCGTGCCGGTGGAGTCCCGATGACGCCCACGCCGAACTCCTTCGACAACCGGACGGGCGCCCCGGAGCGTCCATTCCCCGTGACCGAGGACGAGCTGGAGCGGGCGCTGCGGCAGACGCTGGCCGGCCGCGTCGCCACGCCCCGGCCGCTCGCCGCCGACCCGGCCGGCGCGGTGCTCCGGCGGGCCCGCCGCACCGGCCGGCGCCGCACCCTGACCGGGCTCGCCCTGGCCGGGGCGGCGACCGTGCTCGTCACCACCGGCATGGCCCAGCTCGGCGGCCCGGTCGGGCAGGGCGGCACGCCGACCGTGGTGCTCGGTGACCCGCACGGCTTCTCGGCCTCCCCGCTGCCCACCGCCTCCAGCCCGGCGCCGGGGAAGGGCCCGGTCCGGGCCGAGCTGGACCTGATCGTCGGCCCGTGGCTGGACACCAGCGGGGGCGAACGCCGCGAGCTGACCGGGGTGAGCGGCGTCGACCGGGCGCAGCGGGTCCCCGACTACGGCGGCTGGCTGGTCACCTCGGCGGTCACCCCGGCCGGCCGTACCCTCTGGTGGGTGCCGCCCAACGGCAGCGCGCCGCAGGTGCTGCTCGCCGGGGCGGACGCCGTGGTGGTCTCTCCCGACGGGCGGCAGGTCGCCTGGCGCGACGGTCCCCACCTGCAGGCCGCCGCCGTGGTCGGCGGCCAGCTCCTGGCCGTCAGCCGGGCGGCGGCCCCGGTGGGCGCGACGCCGGTCGGGTTCGCCGGCGACGCGATCCTGGTCCGGCAGCCCGAGCGGGCCGGGGTCAGCGTCTGGCGACGGGCGGATGCCGGGGTGCCGGGCGCGGCGAACCCGGACGTGCTCGCCGTCTACGGCGCGCTGCCCGACGGCCGGGTGGTCGGCCTGGTCTCCGCCGGCACGCCCCGGCAGCCCTGCGTGGGCCTGCTCGACCCGGCCCACGGCCTCACGCCGGTCCGCACCGGCTGCGGGACGGCGCTGGCCACCGACGGTCTCGGCGGAGTCTCCGCCGACGGGCGGTGGCTGCTGCTCAACACCGCCCGCCGGAGCGCCCTGCTGGTCGACCTGGCCAACCTCGGCACCGCCGCCGCGAACCACCCCGCCGGCCCGGCGGTCGCCGGGCCGGTGGCCTGGACGCGCAGCGGCGCCGCCCTGCACGTCGACGCCACCGGCGGCCTGGTCCGGGTCCGGCCCGAGCAGGTGCTGGCCGGCGAGCGTCCCGCCGCCGCGGCGCTCGACGGGGTGGCCCCGGGCGAGCGGCCCGTGGTGGTGGGCGACACCCGCTCCTGATCGAGCGGGGCGGTAGCGTCGGCGGGGTGAGCGCCCGGATCGACCTGCACACCCACTCCACCGCCAGCGACGGCACCCTCGGGCCCGCCGAGCTGGTCCGGGCCGCCGCCGACGCCGGCCTCGACGTCGTGGCGCTCACCGACCACGACACCACGGCCGGCTGGGAGCCGGCGGTCGCGGCCCTGCCGCCCGGGCTCACCCTGGTCCGGGGCGCCGAACTCTCCTGCCGCTGGTTCGGCGTCGAGCCGGCGATCCCGCTGCACCTGCTCGCGTACCTCTTCGACCCGACCGAGCCAAAGCTGGCCGCCGAGCTGGCCCGGGTCCGGCGCGCCCGGGAGGAGCGCGGCGAGCGCATCGTGCGGCTGCTCCAGGCCGACGGGATCCGGGTGAGCTGGTCCGAGATCCTGGCCGGCGCGGCCGGCGGCACCGTCGGCCGGCCGCACATCGCCCAGGCGCTGATCCGGGCCGGGCTGGTCGCCACCACCACCGAGGCGTTCGGTCCGCGCTGGCTCGGGGAGCGGTACCGGCTGCCCAAGGAGGACATCGACGTGTTCCGGGCGGTGGCGCTGGTCCGGGCGGCCGGCGGAGTGCCGGTCTTCGCCCATCCCCGGGCCAGCCGGCGCGGCCGGATCGTGCCCGACGAGCTGATCGTGGAGCTGGCGGCGGCCGGCCTGGCCGGCCTGGAAGCCGACCACGAGGACCACAGCCCGGCCGAGCGGGAGCACGTCCGCGCGCTCGCCGCCGAGCTGGGGCTGCTGGTCACCGGATCCTCGGACTTCCACGGCACGCACAAGACCGTCCGGCTCGGCGCGTTCACCACCGGGATCGAGGCGTACGAGCGGATCGTCGAGCTGGCCCGGGGGGTGACCCCGGTCGCTTCAGGCTGAAGCGTTCCGGCGGCGCGGCTACCGTGTCCGGGTGGATCTCAAGCTCTTCGGCGAGGTCTTCGTGACCCTGCTGGTGATCGTCGACCCGCCCGGCATGATGCCCATCTTCCTCGCGCTCACCGGCCCGCTGGCCGCCCGCGACCGGAACCGGGCCGCCTGGCAGGCCGTCGCGCTGGCGCTCGGGGTGATCGTGGTGTTCGCCGTGGCCGGCCAGACGATCCTGGCCTACCTGCACGTCGACCTGCCCGCCCTGCAGGCCGCCGGCGGGTTGCTGCTGATCCTCGTCGCCCTGGAGCTGCTGACGGGCAAGTCCGACGACCCGAACCAGCAGGCCACCTCCAACATCGCGCTGGTGCCGCTGGGCACCCCGCTGCTGGCCGGCCCCGGCGCCATCGTCGCCACCATGCTCTTCGTGCAGCAGGCCGGCGGCTTCACCGACTACCTCGCCATCGCCGCCGCGATCGTCGCGGTCATGGTCGCGGTCTGGGTGGTGCTGCGCTTCTCCGGCGGCATCGTCAAGGTCCTCCGGCCGGGCGGGATCGAGGTGCTCACCCGGATCGCCGGCCTGCTGCTGGCCGCCATCGCCGTGCAGCTCATCGCCGACGCGATCGCCGCGTTCGTCACGCAGTACCTCACCATGGGCTGAGCCGTCGCGGCGCTGTCGTAGGGAGGTGGCAGGATCTCAGGCGTGCGACGACCCTCCCCGACCGGGCGACCCACCGGCGGCCGGCCACCCCGGCCCCGCGCCGAGCAGGCCGAGCAGCTCGGCTTCGAGGGCATGCCGGAACGGCTGTTCGTCTGCACACCCAGCAAGCTCGGCGCCTACGCCGACTGCCCCCGCCGCTACCGCTACTCGTACGTGGACCGCCCCGCGCCGCCCAAGGGCCCGCCGTGGGCGCACAACTCGCTGGGCGCCAGCGTCCACACCGCCCTGAAGAACTGGTACGCGCTGGCCCCCGACCGCCGCCGCCCCGAGGTGCTGGGCACCCTGCTCAAGGGCACCTGGGTGCGCGAAGGCTACCGCGACGACGAGCAGGAGCGGGACGCCTTCCGGCGGGCGCTGTCCTGGCTGGAGTCCTACGTGGCGGGGCTCGACCCGGCCGACGAGCCGGTCGGGGTGGAGCGGGTGGTCGCCGTGAAGACCGCGGTGCTCGCCTTCAACGGCCGCACCGACCGGATCGACTCCCGCCCCGGCCCCGACGGCCGGCCCGAGCTGGTCATCGTCGACTACAAGACCGGCCGCACCGCGCTGGACAGCGACGACGCCCGGGGCTCGCAGGCGCTCGCGCTCTACGCGTACGCGGCCGAGCGGGTCTTCCGCCGCCCGTGCCGCCGGGTCGAGCTGCACCACCTGCCCACCGGCACGGTCGCCGCGCACGAGCACAGCCCGGAGTCGTTGCAGCGGCAGCTCACCCGCGCCGAGGACACCGCCCGGGACATCATGGCCGCCGAGCGGGCGGTCGCCGACGGCGCCGACCCCGACGCGGCGTTCCCCACCGAGCCGGGGCCACGCTGCGGCTGGTGCGACTACCGGCGCACCTGCCCGGCCGGCGCGCAGGCTCCCGGCAAGGACCCGTGGGCGGCCGTGGAGCGCCCCGCCGAGCCGGCCGCCGACCAGGACTGACCCGTTCGCCCGCGTCAGGCGGCGGCGAGGCGGGCGGCGCGCTCCTTGGCGGCCTGCTGCAACGGGCCCTCCCGGTAGCGGCGCGGCACCGCCGCCAGGGCCAGTCGCAGCGCGCGGACGCTCAGGTCCGCCGACAGCGCGGTGGTGGGCAGGCCGAGGCCGCCGTACAGCCGGTGGGCCCAGGCCGGCAGCAGCGCCAGGGCCGTGCCGGCAATCCCCAGGTACGCCCACCTCGGCGGGCCGAGGTGCAGGCCCAGCTTCACCGGCAGGCTGAGCTTCCACGGGATCGGCGGGGCGGTCAGGAAGAGCGCCGTCTCGGCCGCCTCTTTCGTCATCCGCAGCTCGGGCCGGACCCGGCGGTAGTAGTCGGCCACCTCGGCGGCGGTGCCCGGCACGTCGGCCGGGTCCAGCCCGACCAGGGCCGCCGCCCGGCGCTGCTCGGTGTAGTAGCCGTCCACCTCGTCGTCGGCCAGCGCGAGCCCGGCCCGCCGGGCGGTGCTCACGAACGACTCGACCTCCGTGACGTGCACCCAGCGCAGCAGGTCGGGATCGTCGATCCGGAACTGCTCGCCGGTGAACGGGTCGGTGGCCCGCATCCGGGCGTGCAGCGTCCGCAGCCGCCGGCCGGCCGCCTCCGCCTCGGCGGTGGTGCCGTAGATCGTCGTCGCCACGTAGGTGGCCGTGCGGATCAGCCGACCCCAGGCGTCCGACTTGTAGTTGCTGTTCTGCGCCACGCCGGCCATCGCGCGGGGGTGCAGCGCCTGGAGGTAGAGCGAACGCAGGCCGGCGACGATCAGGATCGGCTCCTCGTGCACCTTCCACGTGACCGAACCCGGACCGAAGAGGCCGAGGTCATCGGAATCCACCGCCCAAGAGTGCCACGCGCCGGACGGACCCGACCGTCTCCGAGCCGCGACCGTCAGTCGTCGCCGGAGCGGCGGGCCTGGCAGGCCGGGCAGAGGCCCCAGAAGGTCACTTCCGCCTCGTCCACCTCGAAGCCGTGCGACACGTTCGGGTCGAGGCACGGGGCGTCGCCGGTGGCGCAGTCCACGTCGGCGATCTCGCCGCAGCCCCGGCACACCACGTGGTGGTGGTTGTCGCCGACGCGGGCCTCGTACCGCGCGGGACTGCCGGCCGGCTCGATCCGGCGGGACAGCCCGGCCCGGGAGAGCGCGCCGAGCACGTCGTAGACGGCCTGGGTGGAGACCGAGTCGAGGCGCTCGCGGACCCGGCGGGTGATCTCGTCGACCTCCAGGTGGCCGCCGTCGGCCAGCACGTCCAGCACGGCGAGGCGCGGTCGGGTGACCCGCAGGCCTCTCGACCGGAGCAGCTCCTCACCGGTGGACATGCGTCCATGACAGCACCGGTGCCCCCGGGCCGACAAGCGAGCGTGACCGCGGGTGGCCGGGGCCACAGGTGAACCGTGTCGGGGACACGTGCGTGTGTCGATGTACGGAACGGTGACGGCGGATCATCCCGTCGTACGCTGACCGCGCGATCCCGTCCACTCGCCGGAGGTGTCGGTGTTCAGGGAAGTCAACGGCCTGCCGGGCCACGTCCTGGTCGTACACGCCGCCGTGGTGCTGGTGCCGCTGCTGGCGTTGCTCTCCGTCGCGTACGGGGTGCTGCCCCGCTGGCGGCCCCGGATGGGCTGGGCGGTGGCGGTCCTCGCCGTGCTCACCCCCATCGTCACCTGGGTGGCGACCGAGTCCGGCGAGGAGCTGGAGGAGGTGCTCCGCAAGCGGGGCTATCCGCCCGAGGGCCTTCAGAAGATCCACGAACATTCCGAGTACGGCGAGAACCTGCTCTGGTTCACCGTCGGGCTGGCCGTCGCGGCGCTCCTGCTGCTGCTGGTGACCAGCGGCCTGCCCCGGACCCGCGACCTGCCCCGCTGGCTGCCCCTGGTGCTCACCGGCGTGGTGGTCGTGCTGGCCGTCTTCGCGCTCGTGTACGTCTACCTGACCGGCGACAGCGGGGCCAAGATGGTCTGGAGCGGCATCGTCTGACCCCGGGTCGGCCGGGCGTTCGGATCGGCGGCGCCGGCCGGCTCAGAAGAGCAGGCGCGAGCAGAGCAGGCAGGTGAGCAGCACCAGCACGACGCCGACGACGGCGCCGATGCCGTAGGTGAGCCGCTGGGCCCGCCCCTCGGCCTGGTCCATGGCGGCCATGTCCTGCGGCGGGAGTTGGCGGGGCGGTGTGGGCCGCACGTGCACCGGCGGCCGCCAGCCCGGCGGCGGTGGGATGGTCGGCGGCGGTCCGGCGTAGCCGCCCGGCGCGCCCCCCGGGCCCCAGCCACCCGCCGCCGCGGGCTGCTGCGGCCAACCACCGGCCGGGGCGGCACCCTGGCTGGGCCAGCCTCCGGTTGGAGCAGCCTGGCTGGGCCACGCGCCGGTCGAGGCGGCACTCCGGCCGGGCCTCGCCCACGGGTTGTCGGTGTGGCCGGCGCGCGACCAGGGGCTGGCCTCCGGGTCCGGGCCGGTGTCGGCCCCAGCGGAGGTCGCGGCGGGTTCCGCCACACCGGCGGTCGAGCCGCCGCGCTCGGATCCGCGGCCGGGCCCGGCCACGCCGACGGTCTCCGCCACGCCGGGGCCCTCGGGTTCCCCGGAGGTCGAGCCGGGGGTCTCGGGTTCCCCGGAGGTCCAGCCGGGGGGCTCAGACCTGCCGGGGGGCTCCGCCGTGTCGGAGGTCGAGGCGGCGGGCTGGTCGGTGCCGGCCGCCGACCCCGAGCCGCCTGTACCGGGCTGGTGGGTGCTGGGCGCCGGGGCGTCGCCCGCCGCCGACCCCGAGCCGCCTGTACCGGGCTGGTGGGTGCCCGGTGCCGCGTCGCCGGTCGGCTGGTCCGGGCGTCGCCAGGTCTCGTCCTCGGGGCTGCCACCGCTCGGCGTCGTCACGCCGTCCGACGCTACCAACGCCCGGGCCGGTCGGCCGTCCGACGCGACGGGGCGGGCCGGGCCGGGTCCACTCGCGCGGACCGCGGCCCGCCGCGCCCCGGCGTTCGCGCCGCGACGGTCGAGTTGGTGGCCTTCCGGCGGTATCCTTGCCGCTCGTGAGCGATCCCGGCATCCGTGTCCCGCGCGGCGACGACGACCGCGTGGTCGACCTCAGCGAAGACTTCGTGGTGCTGCCCGAGCAGACCACCGACGACACCGACCGCGGCTGGGGCGAGCGGTCGTACGGCAACGAGGACTGGCTGCTCGCCGAGCGCCCCCCGCACTGGGACTGACCCGCCTGCCTCGCGAGCGACGGCTCCGGGCCCCCGGCGGACAAGGCCGCCCCGGCCGACCGGGTCATTCGCGGACCACCACGGCGAAGCGGCTGCCCTCGGGCAGGCCGACCGCGCGCTGAGCCTGCTCGGGGCGGAGCGCCAGGTAGAGCGCGGAGGAGCCGTCGACCGCCCCGGCCGCGCCCACCACGTCGAGGACGAGTGCCCGCGGCGCGAGCAGCGTGGCCGCGGTCGCCCTGCCGGCCGGCACGACCAGCAGGTCCACCCGGGCGCCGGGGCGGAGCACGGCCAGCGCGGCCGGCTCGGCGAGCCGGATCGGCACCCCGACCGCCCCGGCCGGCAGCGGAAGGGCGGCGGCACGACGATCACCACCCGCCTGGGCGCCACCACCCGGCGGACCGCCGCCCCCCGCCTGGGCGCCATCACCCGGCGTGCCGCCACCGGCGGCTGGGGCCCCGCCAGCCGGAGCGCCGTCAGCCGGGGCGCCGCCGGTCGGGGCCGTAGGCGCGGCCGCGGTCCCGCCCGGTGGACACCCTTCCGGGGTCTTGAGGACGGCAGCGGCCAGCCCGAGCAGCACCGCGACCAGCACCACCCGGAGCAGCGTCCGGCCCCGGGGCAGCCCACGCCAACGCACCGGCCGCAGCGATGCCTCCCCACCCGCCACGTCGCCCCTCCGCCCACCGATCGGACCAGTACGCCCGGCAGGTTAGGCGGCAACCGACGGTGCCCGCGGCCCCAGCGAGCTCACCTGTGGAAAACCCTTCGGGCTGTGGAAAACGCGCCAGGCTGTGGATAAGCACCGGGAAACGCCCGGAAAAGCGATCGCCCCAAGGGCCCATGACCTGGGCGTGCCCGCCCGAGCCGTCGTTGATCAAGAGGTTTGCGTCACGATGGCGCGAGAATTTGACGCAAACTTCTTGGTCAACGCCGATGGGGTGGCAACACGTGCCGGGAGAACCGCCCCGGGAACGCGAAAAGTGGCCATCCGTGCGGGATGACCACTTTTCGGGGGACTGGCGAGGTCAGGACGAGCTGCTGGCCGGCGCCTTGCTGGTCGACGAACCGGAGGACGACCCGGACGACGAACCGGCGGACGGGCTGGAAGACGCGGCGGACGAGCCGTTGCTCGAGCCGTTCGTGGAGCTGCCGGACGAGCCGCTGGTCGACGACTCCGACTTGGCCGGCTTGCTCGCGGTGCTCGTGGCGCTCTCGGAACCGGACGAACGGGAGTCCGTGCGGTAGAAGCCGGAGCCCTTGAACACGATGCCGACCGAGTTGAAGACCTTGCGCAGCCGCCCCTCACACGCCGGGCACTCGGTCAGCGGCGCGTCAGAGAAGGACTGCACCGCCTCGAGCTGGTGGCCGCACGCGGTGCAGGCGTACTGGTACGTGGGCACGTTCTCCTCCGGATCTTGGCACGGCCGGTTGGCACTCGACGGATTCGAGTGCCAATGGTGCGTCATGGAACCCGGGTTCGTCCAGCGGAAGCGCCCCGGGCCACATCCGGCACCGCCACCAGCCCGTCCCCTGGCGTGATCACGAAGCGCACGGGCCGGTCGTGCGGCTGGGCCGGTACCGCCTCGACCAGCTCCCCGTCGTGCAGCAGCGCCACCGTGGGGACCGTGGCGGCCACCCGGGCCAGCGCCCGGTCGTACGAGCCGCCGCCCCGGCCCAGCCGGAAGCCCCGGCGGTCCACCGCCAGCGCCGGCACCACCACGAGGTCGGCCCCGGCCACCGCCGCGCTCCCCAGCGGCGGGCCGGTCGGCTCGCGCAGGCCCCGCCCGGCGGCCCGCAGCGACTCCGGGTCGGTGTAGGCCGCCCAGTCCAGGTCGAGGTCGTCGAGGAGCACCGGCAGCAGCAGCTCCGCCGCCGGCGGCAGCGCCGCCCGCAGCACCGCGGGCAGGTCGTCGCCGCCGGGCTCGGAGGCCACCGGCACGTACGCGGTCATCCGGGCCGGGCGCAGCCGGCGTACCAGAGCGACAAGCTCGGCCTGGACGGACGCCGCCGCCTCCGCCCGGCGCGGCGCCGGCAGCGACCGGCGGTGGGCGAGCAGGGCGACCCGCAGGTCCCGCTTGGTCACATCCGCTCCATCAGAAAATTCCGGCACGCAACACTCCTGACGCAACGCTTGCCTCCCGGTCGCTCTGTGTCAGCATCGCAGGGAGGGGCGCGGAACTTCCGGGGGGAAGCTTGACGCTACGCGGGCGATTGACGGCGGCGTTCCTCACGGTGGTGCTCGGCCCCGTCCTGCTCGGCGCGTTCTTCGTCGGGTCCACCCTGAGCGCCGTCGACCGCGGCCGCGCCACCGAGCGGCTGGGCCTGGCGGCGGCCGGTGTGCGTACCTCCGTCGACGCCCTCTGTCAACAGCTCCGCGCGGCGGCCGACGCGGTCGCGCTCGTCGCCGACCCGGCCGCCCGGCCCCGCGCGGCCGATCAGGTGGTCGGCCGCGGACTGGCCGCCGCCGTGCAGATCGTCGACACCGCCGGCCGGACCAGCTACGCCACCATCGGCGGCCCGGCCGGGCCCTGGCAGGACTGCGCCGCCGACGCGGCGACCGGCCCGGTCCGCGCGCTCGCCGCCCGGGTCCGGCTCCGCGATCCGGCCGGCGCCGACCTGGGCACGGTCGCCGCCGCGCAGCCCGTCGACCCGGCCTTCGTGGCGCGGCTCGCCGCGGTGACCGGCGTCGGGGTCACCCTCCTCGACGACCCGGGCCGGACCACCCACACGACCGAGGACCGGGAGGTACGCGCAGCGGTGCTGGCCGCCGCCCGCGAGGCGGACGGGGACCGGGTGACCGACACGGCGGACGGACGGTACGTGCGCCGCGTCGGCCCGTCCCCCGGCCAGCCGCTGCCGCTGGTGCTCTCGGTGCCGGGGGAGCGCCCGCCCGGCCTCTACGCCGCCCTGGTCGGCGCGGTGGTGCTGGCCGCCCTGCTGGCCGTGCTGGCCGCCTGGCGGCTGGCCCGGGTGACCACCCGGCCGCTGGTCGAGCTGGCCGGCGCGGTGGACCGGGTCGCGCACGGCGACCTGACCGCCCGGGTGCCGGTGCGCAGCCGGGACGAGATCGGGCGGCTGGCCGCCGCGTTCAACCGGATGACCCGGGAGACCGGCAGCTACGTGGCCGCGCTGACCAGCAGCCGGGACCAGCTCCGCAGCCACCTGACCGTGCTCGGCGACACCCTGGCCAGCACCCACGACCTGCAACGCATCCTGCGGGTCATCCTGCACAGCGCGATCGCCGCCACGGGCGCCCGGGCCGGCGCGGTGCTGCTGCTCGACGGCGACGGCGTGCTGGTCGGCCAGTGCGTCGAAGGGCTGGACGGGCGCTGGCCGACCGGGGACCCGGCCGATCCGGCGACGCTGCGGGTGCCGGTCGGCGCCGGGGTGCTCGGCACGGTGGCCGCCACCGGGGAGCCGTTGCGCGGCCGGTGGGAGCCGGCGGACCCGCCGACCGGGGAGCCGTCCTGCGAGACGTACGTGGCGGTGCCCTTCGCCGCCCCCCGCGGCGCGGAACCGCGCGGCGGCCCGGACCGGCCCGGCCACCCGCCGGCCGACGACGACGCCCACTGCGCGCTCGGTGTGCTGGCCCTCTACGACCGGCCCGGCGCGGACGAGTTCGACGACGGCGACCTGGTCACGCTGCGCACCTTCGCCGGCCACGCGGCCGTGGCCGTGGAGAACGTCCGGGTGCACGAGGAGGCGCAGCGGCTCTCCCTGACCGACCCGCTGACCGGGCTGTGGAACTACCGCTACCTGCGTGAGTCGATCCGGCGCGAGGTGGAACGGGCCAACCGGTTCGGCCGCATGCTCAGCGTGCTCGCCCTCGACCTGGACCGGTTCAAGGACGTCAACGACACCTGGGGGCACGCCGCCGGTGACGCGGTGCTGGTCGAGTTCGCCCGCCGGGTGCGCGGCGAGATCCGGGAGGTCGACCTGGCGTTCCGGCAGGGCGGCGAGGAGTTCGTGGTGCTGCTGCCGGAGACCGACGCCCGGGGCGCCACCATCGTCGCCGAGCGGCTCGGCTCGGTGGTCCGGGACCAGCCGGTGCGGGTGGAGGGGCACACCGGGGAGCCGATCGCGGTGCCGGTCACCGTCTCCATCGGCATCGCCGTCTACCCCGATCACGCGGCCGGCGGCCAGCAGGTGCTCGACGCCGCCGACGACGCGCTCTACGCGGCCAAGGCCGCCGGCCGGGACGGCTACCGGCTGGCCCGGGCCCCCGACCCGGTGCCCACCCAGGAGATCCCCGTGGTGGCGGCGGCGGTCAGCCCGCCCGACGGACTGCCCCGGGCCGGCGCCGGGGACGCCGCGCCGGTGGCACAGGGCGGCGCGTCTTCTGGTCCTCACCCGCCGCGGCAGAGCCGTGGCCGATAGTCTCGCGACATGTCGGAGCACTCAGCGAACCTCTCAGCGACCGCCGCGACCGGTCGCTCCCGCGCGGTCAAGGCCGTCATCCCGGCCGCCGGCCTGGCCACCCGGTTCCTGCCGGCCACGAAGGCGATCCCCAAGGAGCTGCTGCCGGTCGTCGACCGGCCGGTGCTCCAGTACATCGTCGAGGAGGCCGCGCAGGCCGGCCTGACCGACGTGCTGCTGATCACCGGGCGCGGCAAGACGTCGATGGTGGACCACTTCGACCGCCGGCCCGACCTGGAGGCGCGGCTGGAGAGCAAGCCCGACCTGCTGGAGGCCGTACGCCGCCCCGAAGAGCTGGCCGAGATCTACACCTGCCGCCAGCCCGAGCAGCTCGGCCTCGGCCACGCCGTCGGCTACGCCGAGTCGCACGTGGGCGACGCACCCTTCGCGGTGCTGCTCGGTGACGAGTTCGTCAAGCTGGACGAGCCGCTGCTGCCGGCCATGCTGGACCTTCAGGCCCGCACCGGCGGCATCGTGCTGGCCTTCTTCGAGGTCGACCCGGCGGAGACCTCGCGCTACGGGATCGCCTCCGTCGAGCCGGCCGGTGACGAGTTCGGCGACCTCGCCGAGGTCGTCAAGGTCACCGGCATGGTGGAGAAGCCGAAGCCGGAGGACGCGCCGAGCAACCTCGCCGTCCTCGGCCGCTACGTGCTGCCCGGGAAGATCTTCGACGCGATCCGGCGCACCGAGCCGGGCAGCGGCGGGGAGATCCAGCTGACCGACGCCATGGAGCTGCTGCGGACCGAGGGGGTGCCGGTGCACGCCATCGTCTACCGGGGCACCCGCTACGACACCGGCCAGCCGCTCGGCTACCTCCAGACCGTGGTGCAGATCGCCGTCGAGCGCGAGGACCTGGGCGCCGAGTTCCGCAAGTGGCTGACCGAGTTCGTCAACAACGGCGACGAGACGGTCACCGCGGCGATCCTGAACGGCATGCGCGACCGGTCCGGCGGTGCCGGTACATGACCGCGACGGCCGACGCCGAGGCGGCCGCGAACGAGTTGACGCCGCTCGCCGACTACCTGGGCAGCGTGCTGCGCAGGTTACGCGCGCTGCCTCCGCTCGACCTCGACCTCACCCAGGCGTACGGCAACGTCCTCGCCGAGGACGTGGTCGCCCCGCACTCGTTCCCCGCCTTCGACCAGGCGGCGGTGGACGGGTACGCCGCGCGCTGGGAGGACATCTCCGGAGGGAGCCGGGGGCCGGGCTACGTCCCGGCCCCCTCCGGTATCCCCGGTGGCCGCAGCATCCGGCTGAACGTGGTCGGTGACCTGGGTGCGGCGAGCTGGCGGCCGGTCCGGCTCACCCCCGGCTCCTGCTTCTCGGTGGCCGCGGGCGCGCCGCTGCCCGTCGGCGCGGACGTGGTGGTCCCCGTCGAGTGGACCGACCAGGGCATGGCCGCCGTGGAGATCTTCCGCGCCCCCAAGCGGGGGTACGGCGTCCGCCGCGCCGGTGAGGAGCTACCGGCCGGCACCCTGCTCGCCCGCGCCGGCACGTACGTCTCGCCCGCCCTGGTCGCGGTCTTCGCCGCCACCGGCATCGGGCACGTGGTGGTCCGGCCCAGCCCGCGGGTGGTCATCGTGGCCACCGGCGACGAGCTGGTCGACGTCGGCCGGGGCAGCCAGCCCGGCCAGGTGGTGGACACCAACTCGCACGCGCTGACCGCCGCGGCGGCCGAGGCGGGCGCGTTGGCGTACCGGGTCGGGATCTGCGACGACGACCCGGAGGCGCTGCGCGGGCTGCTGGAGGACCAGACCCTGCGGGCCGACCTCATCATCACCACCGGCGGCACGGGCACCGGCCCCGGCGACATGGTCCGCCGGATCCTGTCCCGCAAGGAGGGCGGCCGGGCCGGGCCGGTCGCCTTCACCGAGGTCGCCCTCTATCCCGGAACGGCCCTCGGATTCGGTACGGTCGGCGCCGAGGAGGTGCCGGTGGTGTGTCTTCCCGGTGAGCCCGGCGCGGCCCTGATCGGCTTCGAGGTGCTGGCCCGCCCCGCCATCCAGCTGCTGGCCGGCGCCGAGCCGGTGTTCCGGCCCAGCGTCCGGGCGCACCTGCTGGAGACGGTCTCGTCCCCGGTGGGGCTGCGCGAGTTCCGCCCGGCGCACGTCGCCGAGCGGCGCGGCGGGGGCTACACCGTGCAGCCGCTCGCCGGTGGGCCGTTCACCCTCTCCGGCCTGGCCGAGGCCAACGGCCTGCTCGTCCTCGGCGAGCGGGTCACCACCGCGGCGGCCGGCTCCACGGTGGACGTGCTCCTGCTGGACCGGCGCCGGTGAGCGTGGGGGAGTGAGTGAGCTTGCGGGCCCCCCGGTCGCGTGTGGAAGGCTGACCCGATGAGCTGGTTCCGGCGGCCGCCCGGGTGGCCGGCGGTGCTGGTGGACGGTCCGGTGGTGCTGCGGCCGTACCGGCGTTCCGACGCGCTGGCCTGGTCGGAGATCCGGCGGGCCAACCGGGCCTGGCTGTCCCCATGGGAGTCCCACGTGCCGGGCAGCTGGGACGAGACGAACTCGCCGGCCGCGTTCCGCTTCGTCCACGCCGACCAGCGGAGGTCCGCGCGGACCGGCGACGGCATGCCGTTCGCGGTCTGCCTGCGCGAGAACGGCGAGGAGCGGCTGGTCGGCCACGTCAACGTCGGCAGCATCGTGCGGCGCGCGTTCTGCTCCGGCTACGTGGGCTACTGGGTGGACTCCCGAGTGGCCGGTCGCGGCGTCATCCCCACGGCGGTGGCCCTGGCCGTGGACCACGCGTTCGGCCCCGGCGGGCTGCACCGGATCGAGGTCAACATCCGGCCGGAGAACCAGCCGTCCCGCCGGGTCGTGGAGAAGCTCGGCTTCCGCGAGGAGGCCTACCACGTGCGCTACATGCACATCGACGGCGCCTGGCGGGACCACATCGGATACGCGATGACCAGTGAGGAAGTGGCCGCCGAGGGCGGGCTGCTGGCCCGGTGGCACCGCGTACGTGACAACCGCGGGTGAAGCGTCCCACCCGCCACGCCCGGCGCGGCGCACGGTGAAGTCGGTCGGCGGCCCGTAACCTCAAGTAACTGCAAGCTGTGGCAAGCGCTGCCTGCCCGCACGATCTGCGCCGTAAACGACGGGCGACGGAAGAAGTTGCGGTCGTGTGGCGCTCGCCCCGAACTTGGTGACGGGAGGGGTGAGGGTGCCGACCTCGGTGCTCCTCGCCGTCCTCGCCGCCGCCGGTCTGCTCGCCCTCGCGCCGGCGCTGGTTCGCCGGTACGACGCCACCGAGCGGCTGGTGGCGGAGCGGGCGCAGTCGACGGCCCGGGTGCTCCAGCGCCGCCGTCGGCGTCGCACCGTGCCCGGACGGCGGCCGGTGCGCCCGCCGCGCTCCCTCATCGTCACCCTCAGTGAAGACTCGGGTACGGGCGGTCTCGCCCGGCCGGTGTCGGCGCCGCCCGCCCCGCGTCGCTCGGGCCGGCTCCGGTCGGTGCCGCCCGCCCCGGCCAGGTCCCGCCGACGGCACCCACCGAAGCGCCGGCAGCACACCCCGGCCATCTACCGCCGCCGGCGGGTCCTCGCCGCGCTGCTGCTGCTCAACTTCGTCGAGCTGATCGGCGTGGTGCTGGTCAGCCCCGGGTTCTGGATCAGCGTCTCGGTCACCGGCGCCCTGCTCGTGGCGTACGTCGTACACCTGCGGCAGCGGGCCCTGGCCGAGCGCCGGCGGCGGCGCGCGGAGGCCCGGGAGGCGGCGTGGCTGGCCGCCCGCCAGGCCGAGGTGCGGCGCGAGCAGGCGCGGCGTGCCGCCGCCCGGCGGGAGGCACAGCGCCGCCTCGCGGCCCAGCGCGAGGCGGTCCGGCGTACCGCCATGGGGCTGGACCGGCCCGCGGACCTGCCGCCCGCGGCGAGCGGCGGCTCGGTCTCCTACCGCCGCGCGGGTGGCCTGCGGGGGCGGCCGTACCAGAGCGGGCGGGGCGCCTGAAATTTCTCCGCCGGCGCTGTCGAATCCGGCGGGCGCCGTTCGACGGGTTGGTGAGGGCCGGTGCAAGGGCCGGCCGCGGAACAGTGGGAGCCTGTCATGGCCAAGATCGTGTCGAACTTCTTCATCTCGCTGGACGGTGTCGTGGAGCGGCCCGACCAGTGGCACTTCCCCTACTTCGACGACGAGATGGGCGCCGTCGTCGGCCGCGGGGTGGAGGCGACCACGGCGTTCCTGATGGGGCGCAAGCAGTACCAGGAGTGGTCGGAGTTCTGGCCGAACCAGACCGGGGACGACATGGAGTTCGCGTCGTTCATCAACGCGGTGCCGAAGTACGTGCTGTCCAACACCCTCACCGGGACGACCTGGCAGAACTCGCACCTGATCTCCGGCGACTCCGACCAGGTCGCCGTCCGGCTGCGGGAGCTCAAGGAGCAGACCGACGGGGAGATCGCCATGTCGGGCGGCGCCACCACGGTCCGGTGGCTGCTGGCCAACGGGCTGGTGGACGAGCTGCGCCTGCTGGTTCACCCGATCGCCGTGGGCCACGGCCAGCGCCTCTTCGAGGACACGCCCACCCACCCCCTGCGCCTGGTCGACAGCGCCCCGTTGAAGAGCGGCGTCCTCAACCTGACCTACGCCCCCGCCTGATCCGGTCGCTTCGAGATCTTGGAGGGTTTGGGCCCCTCTGGGGGCCTATTCCCTCCAAGATCTGCTCCAGCGGTGGGGCGGTTCGCTTCGGAGGCGCCGGACCTGTTAGCCTTGTCGCCGGCCCGCCCGGTGCAAGCCGGGTGGGACCGACGCTGGTACGCCAGCGGAGGGGCTGTGGCGCAGACCGGTAGCGCACCTCGTTCGCATCGAGGGGGTCAGGGGTTCAAATCCCCTCAGCTCCACCCAGTTCAGAGGCCGTTTCCGCTAGTCGGAGACGGCCTTTTTCGATCTTGTACAGCAACGAAGTACAGCAGCCCTTCATGACGGGGTTCCTTGTCGTACCCGTCAATACGATCTTCCGCATGGAGCGTCCGGTACGGCAGGCATACCTCAACATGATCGCCAAGCAGGTGGGGCCGGTGCTGCGAGGGCACGGCTTCAAACGGTCCCACGGCACCTTCCGCCGAATCTCCGACGGCGGCCATGCTGCGGTCATCGAGTTCCAGGGATCGACGGGTAGCTGGGGCGACAGGTCACTCTTCTACGTCAACCTCGGTGTCGCCACCGCCCCGTGGCTTGACTGGTTCGAAGAGCGGTTGGGTGGGAACTGCCGCAGCCGTCCTACGGCGTCCGTGGCTCAGTGGTGGACGCGGCTTGAGGCATCCTCCAGACACTCCGATGGGTTCGACCGCTGGGCGATCCGGTCGGTCGAGGAGGCCGCCGTATGCGGAGCCGCAGTTGCACAGCAGCTGTCGGAAGGTGTGATCCCGGTCTTCGACGCCCTGCTTGCGCACTACGTACAACTTGACGAGGCCCTTGCCGATGGGCGGAAGGACGACTTGGCCCCGCTCTTCGACGCCCGGCCGCTGGACCCGCTCAACGGCATTGATCATTTCGGCCGGTTTGACCACCCGTACGTGGCATGGATGCTGTCGAGGCGAACGAGTTTGAGGGTCGCCAGCTAAATGAACTGCTCGCCGAGACGGGTGAGAGCTGTCTCGGTCGCCTCCTTCCAGCGCACCAGCGCACTGATGATGATGTACATCATCAAGAGCAGGGCATTGAGGATGAGCAGCGCCGAACCCACATCAGCGACACCCACCTCGACGGGAGTGAACGCGCCCTGGCCCGTACCCGGCGGGTGATGCGCTACCTGCGCGGCTGCGACATCGACCTGGTCCTCGTCTCCGGTGACCTGGCCGACCACGGCGAGATCTCCGAGTACGAGCAGGTCAAGGCCGAACTTGTCGCCGACGTTCCGGTGCTCATGCTGCCGGGCAACCACGACAACCGGTCGGCGTACCGCACCGTGCTGCGGGGGACGGACGGTGACGCGCCGATCAACCAGCTGCACCGGGTGGGTGGCGTCCTGTTCGCGCTCTGCGACTCCACCATCCCCGGCCGCAACGACGGCCGGCTCGCTCCGGAGACGCTGGAATGGCTGCGCGGGGTCCTGGCCGAGGCTGACGCGCCCGTCCTCGTGGGGCTGCATCATCATCCGATCCGCCTGCACAACCCGCTGGTCGACGGCATCGGGCTCGGCAACGCCGACGAGTTCGCCGCGATCGTCCGGGAGGCCCCGGGGGTGGCGGCCGTCCTCTGCGGACACGCCCACGCCGCCGCCGCGGGGTCGTTCGCCGGTCGGCCGCTGCTCGCGGCGCCCGGCGTGGTGTCCACGACCCGCCTGCCGTGGACCACCACCGACGAGCTCACGTGGGCCAACACCGCCGACCTGACCGACCCGCCGAGCGTGATGTTCCACGTCCTCGACGACGAGGGCCGCCTCACCACCCACGTGCGGACGGCCCCCGAATGACCGGGTGAGCGGGCTCCGAAGTCAGGCGCGGGTCACCTCGGCGACCATGACCGGATAGGGCCCGGATGGCATCTCGGCCGTGGCCTGGTCCGCGGGGATCACGTTGTCCATGCGCATACGCAGACGCTCGGTGTCCGCCGTGTCGAACACGATCCGCCACTCCCAACCGCCGCCGTACTCGCCCCTCAGCTCGAACGTTGCGTCGGGTCCCGGGCCGCCGGCCAACGACATGGGCGTGGGCTGCTGGTGCCACGAGTCGCCCCACATGGCGACCAGTGAGCCCTCCTGCGCGCCGGCCCCGATGACGAGCAGGCCGTCCTGCGGCCCGTCGTCCGGATGGGCCCAGGAGTAGGCGACCGAGGTCAGGTGACCACCGGCGGCCGTCGTCACGGTGATCGTGGCCGGGGACCCGGCGAGCGGGTCGGTGGGCATCAACCGGAACCCGTTGGCGCCGGACCACGAGCCGGCGAAATCGGCGAGGATCATCCGCCCACCATAGGTCCGCCGGTGGTTTCGCCTGTCCGCGTCCGAGGCCCGGGCAGGCCCGGGCCGGGTCACCCGTGCCGGCGGGCGATCGCGTGGAGGTCCCGCGCCGGCCCGGTGAGCTGCCGTCCCGCCGGCCACACCGCCCGCAGCCGGCGGCGCAGGTCCAGGCCGTGGACCGGCACCGCGACCAGCGCGCCGGCGGCCAGTTCGGTGCTGACCGCCAGTGAACTCAGCACGGCCGGTCCGCTGCCCGCACCGACCGCGTGCTTGATCGCCGTCGTCGAGGAGAGTTCGAGGATCGGCGCGGCGACCTCGCCGACGCCCTGCTCGCGCAGCGCGCTCTCCAGCGCCCGGCGGGTGCCCGAGCCCGCCTCCCGGGCCACCAGCGGCGCGGCGGCCAACTCGGTCGGGGTGATGCCGCGCCGCCGGCGCGCCCACCGGTGGGAAGGCGCGACGACCACCGTGAGCCGGTCCGTGGCCACCGTGTCGGCGTCGAGCCCGCCCGGCAGGTCGGGACCCTCGACGAAGCCGAGGTCGGCCCGGTCCGCGAGGAGCCGGGCGGCCACCTCCGCGGAGTTGGCGGCCTGGAGGGTGACGGCGAGGTCCGGCTGGCGTACGCGCAGGGCCACGAGCCACGCCGGGAGCAGGTATTCGGCGACGGTCTGGCTGGCCGCGACGGTGAGCCGGCTCTCCTTCGTGACGCGCAGCGCCTGCACGGCGGCGGCGAACGAGTCGGCCGCGTCCACCACGGTGCGGGCCCAGTCGGCGATGAGCGCGCCGGTCGGGGTGAGGGCGGACCCGCGCGGAGTGCGGTGCAGCAGGGTGAGGCCGAGCCGGCGTTCCAGGTGCCGGAGGCGGGCGCTGGCCGCCGGTTGGGAGATGCGGTGTTCCGCCGCGGCCTGGCCGATGCTGCCGAGCCGGGCGACGGAGAGCAGCAGGTCGAGGCTGCTCAGGTCGGTCACCTGTGGCGGCAGAGGCATAGGCAGAGGTTATGGCTCGGTAGGGGATCGCCGCCTACCGGGTCGGCCGTCGCGGTCCGAGGGTTGGCGACATGAACAGCCTGCACCAGCCGCCCGTGCTGCCGCGTCGCCCGGGCACCGCCGCCCACCTCGGCCCGAACTGGTTCGCCTCGGTGATGGGCGCCGGGATCGTGGCCACCGCCGCCGCCGGTCTGCCCGGGCACCTGCCCGGGCTGCGGTTCCTGGCGACCGCCGTCTGGCTCGCGGCGGCGGCGCTGCTCGTGGCGCTGGTCGTCGCGTGGCCGGTGCACCTGCGCCGGGACCGGGAGACCGCGCTCGGATACGCGGCCGACCCGGTCATGGCGCAGTTCTGGGGCGCGCCGCCCATGGCGCTGATGACCGTGGGCGGCGGCGCGCTGCTGCTCGGGCCGCCGCTGATCGGTCAGCCCGCCGCCGTGGCGGTCGACCTCCTGCTGTGGGGCGTGGGGACCGGGCTGGGCCTGCTGACCGCGGTGGCGATCCCGTACCTGATGATGACCCGGCACCGGATCGGGCCGGACGCGGCGTTCGGCGGCTGGCTGATGCCGGTGGTGCCGCCGATGGTCTCGGCCGCGAACGGCGCGCTGCTCGTGGCGCACCTGCCGGCCGGGCAGGCGCGGCTCGACCTGATGATCGCCTGCTATGCGATGTTCGGCGTGAGCCTGGTCGCCACCCTGGTCATCCTGCCGCAGCTCTGGAACCGGCTGGTCGTCCACGGGGTCGGCGCCGCCCGGATGGTCCCCACGCTGTGGATCGTGCTGGGGCCGCTCGGCCAGTCCATCACCGCGGCGCACCTGCTCGGCCGGGCCGCCGAGGGAGTGCTGCCCGAACCGTACGCGGCCGGGGCGCAGATGCTCGCCGTGCTCTACGGCGTACCCGTGCTGGGGTTCGCCCTGGTGTGGCTGGCCCTGGCGGCCGCGATCACGCTGCGCACCGCGCGCGCCGGCCTGCCCTTCTCACTCACCTGGTGGAGCTTCACCTTCCCGGTCGGCACGCTGGTCACCGGGGTGACCGGACTGGCCACCCGGACCGGATCGGCCATGCTGGCCACGCTCGCGGTGCTGCTGTACGGGCTGCTGGTGGCCGCCTGGACGACGGTGGCCACGCGCACCGTCCGCGGCGCCTGGCACGGACACCTGTTCCTCCCGCCGACGCGGTGAGGGCCGCCGGCTCCGTCAGTCGTCGCCTTTGAGCTGCAACGTCAGGCCGCCCGCCACCTGAGCCGGCTGTCCGTCGCACTTCGCTTGCAGCGCATCAGGGTTCCGGAGCTGCTCCTACACCTCAGTCGGAGAAGTCGTCCCGCGCGTCCCGGGCGTCCTGCTGGACGTGCTCGCCGGGTCGCTTGCCCCGGATCTCGTCCTGGCGCCGCACCTGGTCCGCCTCGGACCGTTCGTCCCGGGTCATGTCGCCCAACCGGGCCCGGGCCGGGCCGGCCAGGTCCTCGAGGTCGTCCTTCGCCCGTTCGACGCTCATGCCGCCTCCCCTGTCGTCGTGGGCGCCGTCGCGCCCCCACCGCCAGCGGCGTCCCCGGCCATCCGGCGCTGAAACCCGAGGCGGGCGGCCTTCCTCGTCCGTTCGGAAGCGACGCGAAAGGGGGCCGGTCCACGCGGGACCGACCCCCTGCTGGCCCTCAGGCGCCGCTACGGCTTCCAGGAGCCCGCGGTACGCAGGTGGTGCTCGTACTCCAGCGTGCCGTTCTTGTCCTTGACGTCGAAGATGAGCTGGCCGGTGCGCTTGCTGCCGGTGGGCAGGTTGTTGCCCGAGCCCATCAGCTTGCCGCAGCCGGAGAAGGCGCCGCCGACGCCGCTCTCCTCGGCGCCGTCGGTGCCGACCCACTTGAAGAAGAACGGGTTGATCGAGCCGGTGCCCTTGGTGACCTCGGCGGTCACGTCGGCGATCAGGTACATGCCGTTCTTCGGCGCCGGCATGAACTCCTGGCAGGCCTTGTCCTTGGTCCGGAAGTTGCCGACGGTGATCTCGACGGTGCCGTCGTCGTCGTTGACGATCAGGGTGTCGCCGGCCGGCATGTTGAAGGTCTCGCTGTCGGTCCTGCCCGGCTCGGGCGTCGCCGACGTGCCGCCGGTCGGGGAGTCGTCGACCGGGTTGCTGTAGGTGACCCCCGGGGTCGGCAGGTTGTCGATGGCGTCCTTGGTCTTCTTCGCGCCGCTGTAGATGGCGAAGATGCCGCCGCCGCAGCAGAGCAGCAGCATGACCGCCACCACGATGCCGACGGTGATCCAGACGTTCTTGTTGGACTTCTTGGCCGGCGGGCCGAACTGCCCCGGCGCGGGCGGGTACGGCCCGGTCGGCGGGTACGCCTCACCCGGGGGCGGCGGGTACTGCCCGGGCGGCGGCGGGAACGCCGCGCCCGCGGCCGGCGGGTACGGCTGCTGCCCCGCGCCCGGCGGCGGGTAAGGCGCCCCGGAGGTCGGCGGCTGCGGCGCGTACGGCGACTCCGGGGCCGGCGGGTAGCCACCACCCGGGGCCGGCGGCGGGTACGGGGCACCCGCCGGCGGCGGGTACGGGGCACCCGAGGTGGGCGGCTGCGGCGCGCCGGAGACCGGCGGCTGCGGCGCGTACGGGCTGCCGGACACCGGCGGCATCGGCGCGGTGGGGAACGCCTGGGTCGGCGGTTCCTGAGGCTGCTGGTTCGGGTCCTGCGGTCCGAACGGAGGCTGAGGGTGGCTCACCGTACTCCTTGGGCACCTTCGAGATCGTCAGTCGGGACGACGGTACAAGCCGGCGGCAACGCGACCGTCAGGCCCTCACCGGGGCACCAGAACGGCCGCCGTGCGCACCAGTTCGGCGTCCACCGCGAACCGGCCGGCTATCGATGCCGGCGGATCGGTCACGGGGGCGGCGGTGAGCCGGGCGGGCGCGATCCGGGCCGTGAACGTGCCCGCGTCGGGGTCGAGGGTGACCCGGGCGTCGGCGAAGTCCAGCCAGGTCCCGACGAGCGGGTGCCAGACCTTGTAGACGGTTTCCTTGGCGCTGAACAGCACGGTCGGCCAGGCCACCCCGGCGGGCAGCCGAACCAGGTCCGCCTCCTCCTCGGGCAGGCAGACCTTCCGGCGTACCCCCGGGGTGAGGTCCCGGTGTCGTTCGGCGTCGAGGCCCACCGCGCGGATCTCGGTGGCGCGGGCGGCGGCGGCCGCGCAGTAGTCCCGGGTGTGGGTGATGGCCCCGACCACGCCGGGTGGCCAGACCGGGGCGCGGTCGGGGGCCGCGGGCACCGGCGTGGCCGGCAGCCCGAGCCCGGCCAGCGCCCGGCGGGCGCACACCCGGCCGGCGGTGAAGTCCCGGCGGCGGCTGGCCACGGCGCGTTCGCCCAGGCAGGCCCGCTCGGCCGGGAGCAGCGCGCCGGTCCAGTCCGCGGCGGCGGCCACCGCCACGGCGACCTCGGGCGGCAGAAGGTCCCGCATGACGCGGAAACGTACCGCAACCATGTAACGCCGGAGCGTTTCGGGGCGCTGTTGGATCGTTGCGGGGAGGCGACCGTCCACAGACGTGTGTCCATTGACGAGAGGATCGGCCGATGACGCCTGGCGCGAAGGCGTCGGAATCACGACCCGGCGAGCACGCCCCCGTGACCCCCGACTGGACCTGTGGATCCTGCGGCGACGACTGGCCCTGCGCCACGAAACGCCGGCAACTCCTGGACGAGTACCAGGTGGACCGGGCCTCGTTGAGCGTCTATCTCGGCTCCTGCCTGGCCGCCGCCACGCAGGACCTGCGCGCCGCCCCGGTCTCCTCGCTCCAGGACCGGTTCATCGGCTGGGTGCCGCGCGGCCCGCGTACCTTCTGACCCGCGCTTCCGGTGGCCGCCGCGTCGGGTTCGCGGCGGCCACCGGTCGCGGGCTCAGGGGCGGCGGGGCCGGCGGGCCAGGGCGAAGCCCACGACGCCCGCCACGGCGGCGAGCACGCCGCCCACGCTGGTCCACACCCACCGGGAGCCGGGCTGCGGAAGCCAGCCGGTGAGGCCGCCCTCCGCCTCGGCGACCGGCTCGGGGGCGGGCTCCGCGGTGAGCACCTGGCCGGCCCGGGTGTTCGGCACCAGCGGCGCCTCCAGTTCCCCGTCGTCGCCGGACCCGCCGCCCTCGGCGTCCGCGCCGACGAGCAGGTCCACCTCGACCGGCAGGCCCAGGTCGGGTTCGGGCAGGTCGGTGACCGAGAGCCGGAGGTAGTAGGTGCCGGGCAGCGGGTCGCCGGACCACGGTTCCGCCCAGGGCCGGACCCGGCGCAGCGTGCAGCCGAGGGCCACGCTGGTCGCGGTCGCCGCGGCGGTCGGGGTCTGCGCGCCGGCCGTGCACGCCTGGCGGCGACGCAGCCCGTCGAAGACGTCGACGGTCCAGGTGGACGCGCCGGCGCGCGCCTTGGCGAAGGCGACCGTCGCGGAGACCTCGTGGACCTGGCCCGCCTCGGCACGGAACGTCCAGTAGAGGTGGTCGCCGGTGGAGGCGTCCACCCGGACCGGCTGGCCGGGGGTGATGGTGGTGGCGGTCAGGAACGAGGTGCCGGCCTTGGTGACGGTGGCCGCGCCCGGCGACGGGGTCGGCGCCGCCGCGGCGGCCCCCGGGGTGAAGGCGAGCCCGGCGGCGGCCAGCGCCGCCGCGGAGCGGATCAGCGTACGCATCCTCAGTTCTCCCTCCACGTGGCCACCCACCAGCGGGTGAGCAGCCCGGCGACGAGCCCGGTGACCAGCCCCGCGAGCGTGAGCAGGAGCAGCAGCGCCCAGCCCCGACCGAGGTCCGGCCCGTCCGGGGCGGGGGACGCGGCGACCACGTCCACGGTCAGCTCCACCGGCATGCCCGGGGTGACCTGGGTGCCGGGGCGCGGGGCGAACGAGTTGCTGACCACCAGGCAGACGGTCCGCGCGGGCTGCACCCCGCTCGGGGCGGGGGCGGGGCTCGCCTCCTCGGCGGCCGACCAGCGCAGCCCGGCCGAGACCACGTCGGTACGCCCGCTGCCGGCGTCGACCCCCCGGACGAGTTCCCGCCCGTCCGGCGCGGTGGCCCGCAGCAGCACGCCGTAGTCGGGGTTGACCGGGCGGTCCAGCGCGACGCTCACCGAGGCCCGCAGCTCCTGCCCGGGGCGCACCGGCACCCGGTACCAGCGGTGCTCGGCGAACGCCTCCCGGTCGGTGTAGACGCCGGGGGCGAGCAGCGGCGCGTTGTCGCACCCGGCCGACCCGCCCACCACGGTCGGGGTGGCGGTGTACGTGTCCCGGGCCCGGTCCACCAACTGCTTGATCCGCCCGGTCAGCTCGTCGGCGCTCTGCGCCGCGGTGTAGGTGCCGCCGGTCGCCCCGGCGATGCAGAGCAGCTGCCGGCGCACCTTCTCGTCGGGGGCCAGGCCGAGCGTGTCGACGACCAGCCTGGTGCCCTGGGCGGCCAGCTCGCGGGCCACCTCGCAGGGGTCGGGCGGGGCGCAGGTGTCCTCGCCGTCGGTGATCAGCACGATCCGGCGGGCGGTGCTGCCGGTGCCCAGGTCCTGCGCGGCGGAGCGGAGCGCCAGCCCCACCGGGGTGAAGCCGGTCGGGCGCAGCGTGGCGACGGCGGCCTTGGCCCGCGTACGGTCCACCGGACCGACCGGCACGATCTGCTGGGTGTCCAGGCAGCCCTGTTTCTTGTCCTTGCCGCGGTAGGTGGCGCCGAGCACCCGGATGCCGAGCTGGGTCTCGTCCGGCAGCGCGTCGACCACCTCGTTGAACGCCTGCTGGGCGACGGAGATCCGGCTGCGCCCGTCGATGTCCCGGGCCCGCATCGAGCCGCTGACGTCCAGGACCAGTTCGACCTTGGGCGGCTCGGCGGGGGGTTCGGCGGTCTCGTCGTCGGCCGCGGCGGGCGGCGTACCGATCAGCGCGGTCGTCGCCAGCAGTCCGAGGAGGACGGCCGTCGATCGTCTCTTGTTGATCACCGGGCGAAGTGTAGTGAGATCCACAATGGAAGATCATCCGGGCCCGACCATCCAGCATGGTCGATGCGAAAGACGGCATGATCAGGAGTTGCGCGGCGGTCCGCGGGTCGGACGGTGGATAGTAAGGAATTCGTAATGTTTTCCCTGCGTGACCCACCGTAAGGTGCCCGATGTAAACCTTTTGTGGGGTGGCGCATTCGTCGGAAATCTGACCGGGCCCGACCCGTTGTGCCAGTGCCGCACTGTGGTTAAGCTCTGTCTTGCGCGCCCCAATCGCCCGCTTCCCCCGTGGCAGGCGATCGGGGCGCGCTTTTTCGTGCCTCGAGCCCCGTGCGCCTGTCATCGGCAACAGGACCGGCCCCTGATCGCAACCGGTTTTCCGACCCGGCGGGTGCCCCGCCGGGTCCGCGCCGGTCAGATCCAGCGACCGTCCAGCCACATCCGGGCGGACCAGTCCGCGTAGGCCATCAGCCGGCCCACGAAGATCGGGTAGAAGTAGCCGAAGCAGAGGGCGACCAGCAGCACGTAAGCGCCCGCGATGATCCCGCCCACCAGGCGGCGGTCGGAGGTGTCCTCGACGCTCGGTGGCGCCGCCGTGCCGACGGCCGGGGCCGGGGCCGGGGCCGGCGAGATGATCGCGCCGAGCACGTAGACCACCGCCAGCACCAGGAACGGCACCGCCGGCGCGGCGTAGAACGAGAACATCGTGCGGCCGTCGAGGGCGAACCAGAACCAGGGCAGCAGGCCGGCGGCCGCGCTGAGCAGGATCGCCCCGGCCCGCCAGTCCCGCCGGGCCAGCCCGAGCCAGACGGTCGCGGCCAGCGCCGGCAGGAACGACCACCAGAGCAGCGGGGTGCCCAGCAGCAGGATCTCCGAGGCGCAGCTCGGCGCGCCGCAGTTGCCGTCGCCGGACCAGTAGAAGGCGACCGGCCGGCCGAGCAGCAGCCACTGCCACGGCCACGACTGGTACTTGTGCGGGTCGTCGAGCTGGGTGTGGAAGCCGTACGCGGCCTTGTGGTATTCCCACAGGTTGATCAGCGGCCCGATGACCGGGGTGTCGCTCAGGCCCGGGGCGTTCGGATAGCGGCTGGCCAGGCGGTAGTAGCCGTCGTCGCCGAGCAGCCAGCCCGACCAGGTGAGCACGTAGGTGACGACCATCAGCACGCCGGCCGCCAGGAGCCAGGGCAGCTCGTCCAGCAGGGCGTCCCGCCACGGGCGGCGGACCCCGGCCGAGCGGCGGACGCCGACCTCCCAGAGGAGCACCAGCACCGCGAAGGCGGGGACGAAGTAGAGGCCGCTCCACTTCACCGCGCAGGCGCAGCCGAGCAGCACCCCGGCGGCCAGCCGCCACCACGGCCAGTCCCGCCAGGTCGACGGCGGCCGGCCGGCCCGCCCCGGCAGCGACGGGTCGAGCCCCGCCTCCAGCGCCCGGGTCCAGCGCCGCCGCCGGGCGTCCCGGTCGAGCACCAGGGCGCCGAACGCGGCCAGCACGAACAGCAGCAGGAAGATGTCGAGCAGCGCGGTGCGGGAGAGCACGAAGTGGAAGCCGTCCAGGGCGAGCAGCAGCCCGGCCGCGCAGCCCAACGTCGTCGACCGGAACATCCGCCGGCCGATCCGCACCAGCAGCAGCACCGACAGGGTGCCGGCGACGGCCGCCGCGAAACGCCAGCCGAACTCGGGGGCGGTCGTCACGAGGTGCCCCGGCACGGAGATCCTGGTCTCCGCGTCCTGGTAGCCGAAGGCCCACTCGCCGAGGCCGATGAGCCACTTGCCCAGCGGCGGGTGCACCACGTACGACGGGCCGTTGTCCTTGTAGTTCCACTCGACGCCGCGGTCGATCAGCCCGTACGCGTCGCGGGCGTAGTAGATCTCGTCGAAGATCTTCCCGTTGGGCCCGCTCAGCCCGACGAAGCGCAGGATCGCCGCGATCACCACCACGACCCCGGTGGCCAGCCACGCCTGCCCCCGGCCGAGGTGGGCGTCGACCGTGTCGAGCCGTCGCCGGACGATGGCCGGGATCCGGCCACGGCCACCGCTCGTCGCGGGGCCGGCGGCCCGGTCGGCGGGGGTCGGCTCGTCGGCGGACCCGCCCGCGTTCGCGCTCTGTGCTGTCGACGCACTCGTCACCCGGCGATCGTAGGCTGCGAAGGTGCCCGGTGGCGCCCGTCGTCTCCGAGATTGGTACGGCCGTCGATGAAGGAGCGCACGTCGTGGGTGAAATGTCCGAGGTCGGCCGCCTGGTGCTGCTCGGCGCGCCGCTGGGCAACCCGGCCGACGCGTCCGCCCGGTTCCGGGAGGTGCTCGCCACCGCCGACGTGGTCGCCGCCGAGGACACCCGCCGGCTCACCCGGCTGGCCCGGGACCTGGCGGTGACCGTGCCCGGCCGGATCGTCTCCTACTTCGAGGGCAACGAGGAGCGCCGCACCCCGGAACTGGTCGACGTGCTCGCCGCCGGCTACACGATCGCCCTGGTCACCGACGGTGGGATGCCCAGCGTCTCCGACCCCGGCTACCGGCTGGTCCGGGCCGCCCTCGACGCCGGGATCCCGGTCACCGCGGCCCCCGGGCCGAGCGCGGTCACCACCGCCCTGGCGCTGTCCGGGCTGCCCTGCGACCGGTTCTGCTTCGAGGGCTTCCTGCCCCGCACGCCCGGCGCCCGCCGGTCCCGGCTGCGCGCGCTCGCCGCCGAGGAGCGCACCCTGGTGCTCTTCGAGGCGCCGCACCGGATCGCCGGGGCGCTCGCCGACCTGGCCGAGGCGTTCGGCCCGGACCGGCCCGCCGCGCTCTGCCGCGAGCTGACCAAGACGTACGAGGAGGTGGTCCGCCGGCCGCTCGGCGAACTGGCCGAGTGGGCCGCGGCGGGCGAGCCGCGCGGCGAGATCACCCTGGTCGTGGCCGGGGCGCCGCCGGCCGCGGCCGTCCGGCCCGACGACGACACGCTGCGCGCCGCGGTCGCCGCGCGGGAGGCGGCCGGGCTGTCTCGGCGCGACGCCATCACCGAGGTCGCCACCGAGTTCGGGCTGCGCCGCCGCGAGGTCTACACGGTCGTGCACAGCTGAGGAGCGGCTACCAGGCCGCGCCCAGGAAGCCGACGGTGATCAGCAGGGGGCCGGCCAGCGCCACGCCCACCGCCCACCGGCGTTGCCGGGGGTCCGGCAGCCGGGTCGCGCCGGTCCACCGGGCGATCCCGGCGGCGCAGCCGGCCACCAGAAGCAGCCCGAGCAGCCAGCGCAGGTGCCGGCCGGCGCCGGCGTCGGCGTACGCGGTGCGGCCCGCCGGCCCGGTCATCCGGGCGGGCAGCACCGAGCCGGCGGCGCTGAGCTCGGCCGGGACGCCGCTGACCCGGACACCGTGGGCCAGGAAGCGCTGGCCGTCGGCCAGGAAGAGCCCCCGGCAGCGCTGGGTCAGCCCGGCGCCGGTGCAGTCGGTGATCACCGCCGTGCCGTTCGTCCCGTGCCCCACGGCCAGCCAGAACGGCCCGGCGCTCACCCAGGCGAAGAACGCGGCCAGCAGCGTCAGCGACAGCAGCACGGACAGGCCGCTGACCGGGTCCGGGGGACGGACCGGCCGCTCGCGCCGGGACGCCGCCCGGCGGCGCGGCCAGCGGGCGGCCCGTCGCTGCGGCTCCTCCCGCAGCGGGGTGCCGTCCCAGTGCACCTCCTCGATCGGCGCCCAGGCGGTGCCGCCGTCCGCCGACGCGGAACGCCGGTGCCAGCGGGGCTGCCGGACCGGCACCCGGCGCGGGACGGCGTCCACCGGCGCCCCGGTGGTCGGTTCCACCTCCACCGGCGGGTCGGCCGGGTCCAGCCGGGGCTGGGGGGCGACCGACGCGCCGCGCGCCGGGGTCCGCCACGCGGCCTCCCCGGCCGCCGGCGCGGAGGACCCGCCCGGCCCGGGCGCCGCTGGTCTGCTGGTCACGCCGTTCATTTCACACCGGTGGACCGGGCCAGCCGGGCAGCTCAGGCCGCGTGTCGGCGACAAATCGGACGTACGGGCGGGTGCGGCCGGTGGGACGCGCCCTATTGGTTCGCGGGTGGCCCTGGGCAATCACTAGGCTTGGCGCTCATGAGTCACGTTCTCGCCGCGGTCGCCTGGCCCTACGCCAACGGCCCGCGCCACATCGGCCACGTATCCGGATTCGGCGTTCCCTCCGACGTCTTCGCCCGGTACATGCGGATGGCCGGTCACGACGTGCTCATGGTCTCCGGCACCGACGAGCACGGCACCCCGATCCAGGTGCAGGCCGACGCCGAGGGGGTCACCCCGCGCGAGCTGGCCGACCGGTACAACCGGGTCATCGCCGAGGACCTGCGGGCGCTGGGGCTGTCGTACGACCTGTTCACCCGGACCACCACCCGCAACCACTACGCCGTGGTGCAGGAGCTGTTCGAGGGGTTGTACCGCAACGGCTACATCGTCCCCAAGGTCACCACCGGGGCGATCTCGCCGTCCACCGGCCGCACCCTGCCCGACCGCTACATCGAGGGCACCTGCCCGATCTGCGGCTACGACAGCGCCCGCGGCGACCAGTGCGACAACTGCGGCAACCAGCTCGACCCGGTCGACCTGATCAACCCCAAGTCGAAGATCAACGGCGAGACGCCGGAGTTCGTGGAGACCGAGCACTTCTTCCTCGACCTGCCCGCCCTGGCCGACGCGCTGCGGCAGTGGCTGGACGGCCGGGAGGGCTGGCGGCCCAACGTGCTGCGCTTCTCGCGCAACCTGCTCGACGACCTCCAGCCCCGGGCCATCACCCGCGACCTGGAGTGGGGCGTGCCCATCCCGCTCGACGGCTGGCGCGACCGGCCCGACAAGCGGATCTACGTCTGGTTCGACGCGGTCATCGGCTACCTGTCCGCCTCCATCGAGTGGGCCCGCCGCAGCGGCGACCCGGAGGCGTGGCGGAAGTGGTGGTCCGCCGACGGCGAGGGCAAGGACGCCCGCGGCTACTACTTCATGGGCAAGGACAACATCGTCTTCCACTCGGTGATCTGGCCGGCGCTGCTCGGCGGCTACTCCGGCGAGGGCTCCCGGGACGGCGAGCCGGGACGGCTGGGCCGGCTCAACCTGCCCACGGAGGTGGTCTCCAGCGAATACCTGACCATGGAGGGGCGCAAGTTCTCCTCCTCCCGCAAGGTGGTCATCTACGTCCGCGACTTCCTGGAGCGGTACGACGCCGACGCGCTGCGCTACTTCATCGCGGTGGCCGGCCCGGAGAGCAACGACACCGACTTCACCTGGGCCGAGTTCCTCCGCCGCAACAACGACGAGCTGGTCGCCGGCTGGGGCAACCTGGTCAACCGGTCCATCTCGATGGCGGCGAAGAACTTCGGCGCGGTCCCGCCGGTCGACCCGGCCGGGCTCACCGACGCCGACCAGGCGCTGCTCGACACGGCCCGGGCGGGCTTCGCCGTCGTCGGCGACCTGATCGCCCGGCACCGGCAGAAGCAGGCCATCGGCGAGGCCATGAAGGTCGTCGCCGAGGCCAACAAGTACCTGTCCGAGCAGGCGCCCTGGAAGCTCAAGGGCGAGGAGGACAAGCCCCGGATGGGCACCATCCTGCACGTCGCCCTCCAGGTGGTCAGCGACGCCAACACGCTGCTCACCCCATTCCTGCCGCACTCCGCGCAGAAGATCCACGAGCTGCTCGGCGGCACCGGGGTGCACGCGCCCATGCCGGTGATCGAGGAGGTCGAGGACCTCGACGGTGGGCCGGCGTACCCGGTGCTGACCGGCGACTACACGGTCGGGGCGCGCTGGGAGTCCGTACCCCTGGAGGTGGGCCGGCCGCTCGCGGCGCCGAAGCCGGTGTTCCGCAAGCTCGACCCGTCCATCGTCGACGAGGAGCTGGCCCGGCTGGCCGGCTGAGCTGCCGACGCACGACGCGGCCCCGGGGGTGTCCCCGGGGCCGCCGCCGTCGGTGGGTCAGGCGCGGGCCATCTTCGGTGCGCCGATGAACTCCATGATCGCCTGGTTGACCTCGGTGGGGTGCGTCCACGGCGTGCCGTGGGGCGCACCCTTCAAGGTGACCATCCGGCAGTCGGACAGCATGTTCTGCAACCGCTGGCCCGTGGCCGGGTACGGCAGCACGTTGTCCTTGTCGCCCTGGATGATCAGCACCGGGATGTTGATGTTCGGCAGGTCGCCCCGGAAGTCGGTCAGCCAGGCGTCGACACAGTCGTGGGTGCCCTTCGCCGACGCCTGCGCGCCGATCTGCCAGTGCGCCCGGTACGCCTCCTCGCTCACCCATTTGCCCTTGTTCTCGCTGTAGTTGAAGAACGCGTCGCAGAACTGGGTCAGATACGCGAACCGGTCCTGGATGATCGCCGCCTTGAACCCGTCGAACAGCTTCTGGTCGACCCCTTCCGGATTGTCGGCCGTCTTCAGCAGGAACGGCGCAAGCGGGGCCATCAGCACCGCCCGTTCCACCCGGTCCGACCCGTACGCGCCCAGGTAGCGGGTCACCTCGCCGGTGCCCATCGAGTGCCCGACGAGGATCGCGTTGCGCAGGTCCAGCTCGGTCATCAGCACGTCGAGGTCGGCCGCGAAGGTGTTGTAGTCGTAGCCGAACGCCGGTTGGGCGGAGTTGCCGAACCCCCGCCGGTCGTACGTGATCACCCGGTAGCCGGCCGCGAGCAGCGGGCCGGACATCTTCTCCCAGGTCGCCCCGTTGAACGGGAAGCCGTGGATCAGGACGATCGGCTGGCCGGAGCCGTGATCCTCGTAGTAGAGGTCGATGGGTGCGGAATTCTCCGTACCGACGGTGACGAAAGGCATCTCGGGCACTCCCCTTGCGGTGCGTCTAGGACGCCGGCGCTTTCCCGGCCCGGCCCCGGTTATGCCGTCCGGTACGGCAGGTCCACCACCCGGTCGTCGGTGAGCTCGGCACCCGGCGCCCAGGTCTCGTAGACGCCCCGCTCGTGGCACTGCGCCGCGGTCGTGGTCACCGCGTCCGGATCCGGCCGGCACAGCCGCAGCCGCAGCCAGCCCGCCTCCTCCCGGAGCACCAGGCAGGGCACCCCACGCCAGGTGGCGTAGCGCAGCCGGCGGGCCGCCGACTCCACCGGGTAGCGGGCCGCCCGGGTCATGGCGAGGACCCGGAACCCGCCGGGCAGGTCGGCCACCGCCTCGTACTCGGCGCCGCCGTACGCGCCGACGAGCTGGGTCGAGCGCGGCGCGTCGCCGGTCGGCACGTACTCCTGGTCGGGGGAGACGCCGGGCACCGCGGCGAGCAGGTGCCGCCACTGCGGGCCCACCATGCGCAGCCAGCCCCGCTGCTCGGCCTGGTAGGTGTAGAGCACCACCTCCACGCCCTCTGCCGGATAGGCGAGCAGGGCGGCGTTCGCCGGCATCGGCAGGTCGGCGAAGTCGCGGGTCACGAACTCCGGGATCAGCTGGGCGTTGCTCGGCACGAAGCCCGTGCCCAGCACCGGCGGCCCGAGCCGGTCCCGCGGCGGCAGCGCGGTCAGCCCCTGGTGCGCCGGGCCGACCGGCACGTCGTAGTCGGCCGGGTCGGTGGCGCGCCAGCGCAGCGCGTACGCCACGTCGCCGCCCTCGGAGTCGCCGCGCAGCACCGCCATCCCGGCCGGGGTGCGCAGGTGCGCCACGTCGTGCTCCCGGTGGCAGAAGCCGTGCGGCAGCCAGCCCCGCACGTAGCCGGCGAGTTGGCGGGCGGAGAGCACCTTCACCATCCGGGTGCCCGGCCGGACCAGCGCCGAGCCGCGGACCGCCGCGAGCATCCGGTCGCCGGCCGCGCCCGGCTGCTGGCTGAGCTGGTGCACGTACGCCCAGCCGTGCTCGCGGTGCACCGGCATCAGCAGCGGCGGGTCGAGGTCCTCGGTCGGCTCGGCCGCGCCGTGCACGGCAGTCACCTCGGTGACGTGCACGAACCTCCGCCACGGGTACGCCACCCCGGGCCGGGGCGCCCACTCGAAGCCCGGCGCCTCCTCGGCGCTGAACAGCTCGTACGCCGCGCCCCGGGCGATCTCCTCCGCCGGGTGGACGCGGCCGTCGTACGTCACGCGCAGCCCGGTCCGCTCGGAGGCGGCCCCGCTGGCCTGGGGAGTGACGGTCACGCCCCGGACCGTAGGCCCGGCAGATGTGGCGCGCGTGAACAGTCGATGGCGGTCGGGAAACGCCGGCCGCCCACGGTGTGTGATGCTGGCCGCGATGAGCGAGCAGACCGAAACCCGCAAGCAGCGCGCCGCCCGCCGGGCCGGTGAGTTCCCGCCCGCCCCGGAGGCGCTCGCGGTGCCCGTGCTGGACAGCCACACCCACCTGGACATCACGGTCAGCGAATACGGCGTGCCCCTGCGAAGCGCGAGGAGCGAGCCGGGGTTGCGAGCCCCGCAGTCGCGAGCGAACAGCGGCTCAGCCGGTCCGGCCGACGACCCGGTGGCGGCGGCCATCGCGGTGGCCGCCGGCGTCGGTGTGGACCGGCTCGTGCAGGTGGGCGTGGACGTCGAGTCGTCCCGGTGGAGCGCCGACGTCGCCGAGCGCTACGGCGCGGTGCTGGCCACCGTGGCGCTGCACCCGAACGAGGCGCCCCGCCTGGCCGACCTGGATGAGGCGCTGCGCGAGATCGAGGCCCTCGCCGGCCGGAGCCGCGTCCGCGGCATCGGCGAGACCGGGATGGACTTCTTCCGCACCGGCGACGAGGGGCGGGCCGCCCAGGAGGAGAGCTTCCGGGCGCACATCGCCATCGCCAAGCGCTACGGCAAGGCGCTGGTCATCCACGACCGGGACGCGCACGCCGACGTGCTGCGGATCCTCGACGACGAGGGCGCGCCGGACACCGTGGTGCTGCACTGCTTCTCCGGCGACGCCGACTTCGCCCGCGAGTGCGTCCGCCGCGGCTACCTGCTCAGCTTCGCCGGCACGGTCACCTTCGGCAGCGCGTCCGCCCTGCGCGAGGCCGCCGCCGTCACCCCGCCCGGGCAACTGCTGGTCGAGACCGACGCGCCGTACCTCACCCCCATGCCGCACCGGGGGAGGCCCAACGCCTCGTACCTGATCCCGCTGACCGTCCGGTTCCTGGCCGAGACCACGGGGACCGACCTCGACGAACTCTGCGCGGCGATCTCCGCGACCGGCGAGCGCGCGTTCGGGCCGTGGTGAAAGGATGCCCGGCGTGACCGGTCTCCTCGGCCCGGCGGAGATCCGGGACCTCGCCGCGCGGCTCGGCGTGTCGCCGACCAAGAAGCTCGGCCAGAACTTCGTCCACGACCCGAACACGGTCCGCCGGATCGTGACCACCGCCGGGCTCGCCCCGGACGACGTGGCGCTGGAGGTCGGCCCCGGGCTCGGCTCGCTCACCCTGGCCCTGCTCCCGGTGGCCGCGCACGTGCACGCCGTGGAACTCGACCCCGCCCTGGCCGCCGCGCTGCCGGAGACCGCCGCCCGGTTCGCCGGCCCGGACGCCGCCCGGCTCACCGTGCACCCCGGCGACGCGCTGCGGGTCACCGCCGGCGACCTGGCCGACCCGGCGCCGACCGCGCTCGTGGCGAACCTGCCCTACAACGTGGCCGTGCCCGTCGTGCTGCACCTCCTCGCCGAGCTGCCCACCCTGCGGCACGGCCTCGTCATGGTGCAGAAGGAGGTCGCCGACCGGCTCGTCGCCGGTCCCGGCTCGAAGGTGTACGGCATCCCGTCGGTCAAGCTCGCCTGGTACGCCCGGTCCCGGGCCGCCGGCAAGGTCCCGCCGAACGTCTTCTGGCCGGTGCCGAACGTCGACTCCGGGCTGGTCGCCTTCACCCGGCGCGAGCCGCCCCGCGCCGACGTACCCAGGGAAGCCGTCTTCGCCGTGGTCGACGCGGCGTTCGCGCAGCGTCGCAAGACCCTGCGCGCCGCCCTCGCGGGCTGGGCCGGCGGCGCGGACCGGGCCGCCGCGGCGCTCACCGCCGCCGGCGTCGACCCCGGCGCCCGCGGCGAGTCACTCACCGTGGAGCAGTTCGCCGCCATCGCCGCGTCGGCCCCGACCGCCCCGGCCGCCGCCCGTTAGGCTGGCGCCGTTGCCGACCCCGCCGAGGAGCTGACCGTGCAGAAGCCGTTCGACATCCGCCTGCGCCCGCGGGACATCGTCCCGTGACCGAGGCCTGGCGACCGGACGACGAGGACGGGCAGCGGCGCGGGGCCAGCGGCCCGGTGAAGGTGCGGGTGCCGGCCAAGGTCAACCTGCACCTCGGGGTGGGGCCGCTGCGCCGCGACGGCTACCACGAGCTGAACACCGTCTACCACGCGATCTCCATCTACGACGAGCTGACCGCCCGCCGGGGCGACACCCTCACCCTCACCATGGAGGGCGAGGGCGCCGGCGAGCTGGCCCTCGACGACACCAACCTGGTGATCCGGGCCGCCCACGCCCTCGCCGGCTACGCGGGCGTCCTGCCGCACGCCCGGCTGCACCTGCGCAAGCAGATCCCGCTCGCCGGCGGGCTGGCGGGCGGCAGCGCCGACGCGGCCGCCGCGCTGGTCGCCTGCGACGCGCTCTGGGGCACCGGGCTGTCCCGCGACGAACTGGCCGGGATCGCCGCCGACCTGGGCTCCGACGTGCCGTTCCTGATCCACGGCGGCACCGCGCTCGGCACCGGGCGCGGCGAGGCGGTCAGCCCGGTGCTGGCCCGCCCCACCTCCTGGCACTGGGTGGTGGCCGTCGCCGACGGCGGCCTCTCCACCCCCGCCGCCTACCGGGAGCTGGACCGCCTCCGCGACGCCGGCACCGCGGGCGAGCCGCTGGGCAGCACCGACGGGCTGCTCGGCGCGCTGCGCCAGCGCGACCCCCGGGTGCTCGCCGCCGCCCTCGGCAACGACCTCCAGGCCGCCGCGCTGGCCATGCGCCCGTCGCTGGCCGAGACGCTCAAGGCGGGAGAGGCGGCCGGGGCGCTCGCCGGCCTCGTCTCCGGCTCCGGCCCGACCTGCGTCTTCCTCGCCGCCGACGAGGCCCACGCGGGGCGGATCGCCGCCGACCTCACGGCCGCCGGCGTCTGCCGGGAGGCCCGGGTCGCGCACGGCCCGGTCGCCGGCGCCCGCGTCGTCTGAGCCGCCCTCGCCGCCCGGGTGGAACAAATCGGGCGGCGAGGGCGGTTGACCCTCATCGGGGCTCGACGCCCGCCGGGCGTGCCCGGGTCCCCGCGTACCCTGAGGGGCCAGGCGTCCCGAGGTGCCGGCCGGCACCGGGGCGCCTTGATCATGAAAGGTGGGTTCGTGGCCAACATCGTCAACCTGGACCGGGTGTCCAAGGGGTACGGCGCCGCCGGGGCACTGCTCACCGACGTCTCGCTCGGCCTCGACGACGCCGACCGGGTCGGCGTGGTCGGCCTCAACGGCGCCGGCAAGTCCACCCTGCTGCGCCTGCTCACCAAGCAGGAGGACCCGGACGACGGCCGGGTCACCCACCGCCGGGACCTGCGGGTCTCCTGGCTGCCGCAGAGCCTGACCCTGGCCCCCGAAGCCACCGTCCGGGACGTGGTGCTCGGCACCGCCTGGCTCGGCGAGAGCATGGGCGCCGAGCACGAGTGGGCCGGCGACGCCGGCGTCCGGGCCATCCTCGACGGCCTCGGCATGCCTCACCTCGGCCTCGACGCGCCCGTCGGGACGATGTCCGGCGGCGAACGCCGCCGCGTCGCCCTCGCCGCCCTGCTGGTCCGCGACGCCGACCTGCTCATCCTCGACGAGCCCACCAACCACCTCGACGTCGGCGGCGTCGACTGGCTGGCCCGGCACCTCGTCACCCGCAAGGGCGCCCTCGTCGTGGTCACCCACGACCGCTGGTTCCTCGACGCCGTCTGCACCACCACCTGGGAGGTCGCCGACCAGACCGTCCGGGCCTACGAGGGCGGCTTCGCCGCCTGGACCCTGGCCCGGGTCGAGCGGCAGCGGGTCGCCGCCGCCACCGAGGCCCGCCGGCAGAACCTGCTCCGCAAGGAGATCGCCTGGCTGCGTCGGGGCGCCCCCGCCCGGACCTCCAAGCCGAAGTTCCGGATCGACGCCGCCAACGCGCTGATCGCCGACGTGCCGGAGCCCCGCGACACCATGTCGCTGCAACGGCTCGCCACCGCCCGGCTCGGCAAGCAGGTGTACGACCTCGACCAGGTCACCCTGCACGCCGGCCCCAAGGAGATCCTGCACGACGTCACCTGGCAGGTCGGCCCCGGCGACCGGGTCGCCATCCTGGGCCGCAACGGCGCCGGCAAGACCACCCTGCTGCGGATGCTCGCCGGGGTGACCCGCCCCGACGGCGGCCGGTTCGCCGCCGGGCAGACCGTACGCCCCGCCTTCCTCTCCCAGGAACTCGCCGAACTCCCCGGCCACCTGCGCGTCCTCGAAGCCGTCGAGGAGGTGGCCCGGCGCGTGCAACTCGGTGACCGGGAGATCAGCGCCGCCCAGCTCGCCGAGGTCTTCGGCTTCGACGACCGGCGGCTCTGGACTCCGGTCAGCGACCTCTCCGGCGGCGAGCGCCGCCGGCTCCAGATGCTGCGGCTGCTCGCCGGCGAGCCCAACGTGCTCCTCCTCGACGAGCCCACCAACGACCTGGACACCGACACCCTCGCCGCGCTGGAGGACCTCCTCGACTCCTGGCCCGGCACCATCGTGGTGGCCAGCCACGACCGCTACCTGATCGAGCGGGTCACCGACGTCGCGTACGGGATGTTCGGCGACGGCCGGCTGGTGCACCTCCCGGGCGGCGTCGACGAGTACCTGGCCCGCGCCGCCGCGGGCGGTGGCCCGGCGCCCGCCGACCTCACCCCCGCCGCGGCCGCCCCGGCCCGTGCGGGCCTGTCCGCCGCCGAGGTACGCACCGCCAAGAAGGAACTCAGCCGGCTGGAACGCCAGATCGCCAAGCTCGAACAGAAGGAGGCGACGCTGCACGAGCAGCTCGCCGCCAACGCCACCGACTACGCGAAGGTCGCCGAGCTGGACGCCCAGCTCAAGGAGGTCCGCGCCGAGCGGGACCGCACCGAGGAGACCTGGCTGGCCCTCGCCGAGGAGCTGCCGGCCGGCTGACCCCGCCGGGGTGGGGGGTGTGCGGCGTCACTCCCGGGCGTACGGGACAATCGCAGGCGACCCCTTTCCCGTTCGGTCTTGGAGACGCAGAGATGGCCCACACCCCCGTCAACCACCCCGCGCGGCCTGTCTACCGGGCGATCGGCGGGCTCGTTGGTCTGTACTTCGTCGTGTTCGGCGTGCTCGGCATCATCGCCAGCGCCGGCAACGACGTCCTCGCCCAGGACGACACCAAGGTCCTCGGCCAGGGCACCAACCTCGGCTTCTCGATGCTCACGATCCTGCTCGGGGCCGCGATCCTGGTCGGCACCGCGATCGGTCGCAACCTCGACGTGGCGATCAACCAGTGGCTCGCCTACGCCCTGATGGCCCTCGGCCTGGCCGAGCTGGCGTTCCTGCACACCGACGCCAACATCTTCAACTTCTCGATCATGACCGTCATCGTGGTGCTCACCCTCTCGCTGGTGCTCCTCATGGTCGGCATGTACGGCAAGGTCGGCACCGACGACGAGCACGAGGCCTGGCAGAAGGCCCGGCTGGTGCTCTGACCCGCAACCACCCGAAGGCCCGGCGCGAGCCGGGCCTTCGGCGTTTTCCGGGGACGGGGCGGGGTGCCGCGGGTGACAATTACCCGGAATGGGTCATTTGGCTGGAGGGGTCTCCATGGCGCACATCCCGGTGAACCATCCCGCGCGGCCGATCTACCGCGTCCTCTCCGGGTTGATCGGGCTCTACATCCTGATCTTCGGCGTCTACGGAACGTTCCTGACCTGGGGCGAGGGGCTCTTCAGCCGGGACGGCCACTGGGCCCTCGGGCTCCGCACCAACCTGGCGTTCGCGCTCGTCTCCGTCGTGTTCGGCGCGTTCCTGCTGATCGGGGCGTCCCGCCGCACCAACCTGGGGCACTACATGAACCTGACCGCCGGGGCGGTCTTCCTGCTCACCAGCATCCTGATGATGGCCGTGCTGCAGACCCCGGCGAACTTCCTGAACTTCTCGATGTCGACGGTCATCGTGTCGATGCTGTTCGGGCTGATCCTGCTCGGCACCGGCCTCTACGACAAGATCGGCTCGGACGAGCACGCCGAGGACGAACGGCGGCGGCGCAACCACTCCATCGCCGAGGCCAACCGCTGAACCCAGTCAGCCCGACTTGCCGCGGGACGTGATCAGGCTCGGCTTCGCCTCCAGGTGCGACAGGCCGTTCCAGGCCAGGTTCACCAGGTGCGCCGCCACCGTCTCCTTCCGCGGCTTGCGCACCTCCAACCACCAGCGCCCGGTCAACGCCACCATGCCCACCAGCGCCTGCGAGTACAGCTCCGCCAGCTTCGGGTCGTAACCCCGGCTGGAGAACTCCGCGCCCAGGATGTGCTCCACCTGATGCGCCACGTCGTTCATCACGCTGCTGAAGTTGCCCGTCGCCGACATCAGCGGCGACTCCCGGACCAGCACCCGGAACCCGCTGGTCTCCTCCTCGATGTACGTCAGCAGGGTCAACGCCGCCTGCTCCAGCAACTCCCGCGGATGCCCCGCCGTCAACGCCGTGGTGATCCGGTCCAGCAGCGAGCGGACCTCCCGGTCCACCACCACCGCGTAGAGCCCCTCCTTGCCGCCGAAGTGCTCGTAGACCACCGGCTTGGAGACCTTCGCCCGGGCCGCCACCTCCTCGATCGAGGTCGCGTCGAACCCGCGCTCGGCGAAGATCTGCCGGGCGATCGAGATCAACTGCTCGCGCCGCTGGGTCGCGGACATCCGTACCCGGGAAGGCTTCGCCGCCGGGACGGCCCGCCGGCGGGCGGTGCTGGCGTCGCTGCCGGGAACGTCGGTCACCCGGCCCATCCTGCCAAACCCGGCCCGGGCCCATCGACCGGTTACCGCGCCGGCCGGCCCCGCATCCGCCCCGGCTCCACCAGCTTCGCCGTGATCCGCTCCGGTTTCGGCCACCGCACCGACCAGGCCGCGCCCACCTTCTCCAACACCCAGATCACCCGCGCCGACGGATCGACCTGCCCCCGCAACACCCCGTGCCGCGCGCTGGTCGGCTCGGCGTGGTGCAGGTTGTGCCAGCTCTCCCCGAACGACAGCAACGCCAGCGGCCAGAAGTTCGACGCCCGGTCACCCTGCCGCACCGCGAACGGGCGCTCCCCGTAGACGTGGCAGACCGAGTTGATCGACCAGGTGACGTGGTGCAGCAGCGCGATCCGGACCAGCCCGCCCCAGAAGAACGCGGTCAGCGCGCCCTGCCACGACCCGGTGAGCAGCCCGCCCATCGCGGCCGGCCCGAGCACCGACACCACCACCAGCACCGGGAAGAGCCGGTCGACGCGGCGGGTGATCGGATCGGCCAGCAGGTCCGGGGCGAACCGCTCCCGGTTCGACAGCTCCCGGTTGAACAGCCAGCCCACGTGCGCGTGGAACAGCCCCTTGGTCAGCCCACCGATGCTCTCCCCGAACCGCCACGGCGAGTGCGGGTCGCCCTCCTGGTCGGAGAAGGCGTGGTGCCGCCGGTGGTCGGCCACCCACTGGATGATCTCGCCCTGCACGGCGAACGAACCCGCCACCGCCAGCGTGGCCCGCAGCCAGGGTTTCGCCTTGAACGAGCCGTGGGTGAAGTACCGGTGGTAGCCGACGGTGATGCCGAGGCCGGACAGCACGTACCAGAAGCCGGCCACGAGCACGTCGGTCCAGCCGAGCCAGCCGCCCCAGGCCACCGGCACGGCGGCGAGCAGGGCGAGGAAGGGTACGACCACGAAGGCCCAGAGGGCGACGAGGATGCCCCGGGACTGGTGGCCCTGGGTCAGCGGCTTCGGGCCGGTCAGGGCGGTCGACATGGCACCTCCCAGCGGAACGGTTACGCCTACGTCACCGTAACCAGCAGCCGGCTAGATCGCAGCGGACAGTCTGGTTCGTCGATGGATGACGGGGCTCTGTCGCATCCTTGTCAAAAATCAATAGTTGATGGCCATCGTTTAACGGTGCAGAATCGCATGCCGAACGGATCCGGGCCCGAGTGATCGCGGGTAGGCGGTCGCACCCCAAGGACAATGGTGTCCACGAGCGGACGGAACAGCACCGTGACCGGTAATTTCGAGGCGGCGTCGGGCAGCTTTTTAGATCTTGAAGTCATCTCCGAACTCGGGCGTAGCGCGGAGACGGTGGTGTACCGGGCCCGCCGGGGCGGCCGGGACTACACCCTCAAGCTGCTGACCGGACTGAGCGCCGACGAACGCGGGTTGACCGTGATCCGCCGGGAGGCCGCGCTCCTGGGCTGCGTCGACCATCCGAACCTGCCGCGCATCTTCGAAGTGGGTGCGTCGGCGTCCGGGCCGTACCTGGTCCTCGAGTACATCGACGGCCATCCGCTGTCCGAACTGATCCGCGCCAGGCCGCTCGACGAGGCGACCGCGCTACGGCTGGTGGCCGACGTGGTACCCCCGCTCGCGGCGGCCCACCGGGCCGGCCTGGTGCATCGCGACGTGAAGCCGGACAACATCATCGTCGGTCCGGACGGGACCGCCCGGCTCATCGACTTCGGCCTGGTCCGTCGGCACGGCCCGCAGGACGGCCGGGCCGGCACGCTGCGCTACAGCGCACCCGAGCAGACCGGCATGCTGCGGCGGCCCGTCGACGGCCGATCCGACCTGTACGCCCTCGGCGTCCTGCTGTTCGAAAGTGTGACCGGCTGGATGCCGTACCACTCGCTCGACGCCGACGAGCTCGCCCGCATGCACGCCCAGGCGCCGATACCCGACCCGCGGTCGGTCCGGCCCGAACTGTCGCCTCCGTTCGCCGCCCTGATCATGAGACTGATGGCCAAGGATCCGGACGACCGGTACCCGAGCGGCGAGGCGCTCCTCGCCGACCTGCGGCGGTTGCCGGTCGCCGACCCGGCGGTCTTCGGTGCTCCGGCGGCGCCTGCCGCCCGGGGCGGCAGTGCCGTCGGTCGGCTGGTCGGGCGGGACCGCGAACTCTCCGGCCTCGTCAACCGGTGGCGGCAGGTCCGCAGCGGCCGCGGTGGCGCCGCCATCGTCGAAGGCCCGGCCGGCGCCGGAAAGAGCCGCCTGGTACGCGAGCTGACCACCGCGGTGGCCAGCGAGGGCGGCCTCGTCCTGTACGGCAAGTGCCTGCCCGACGACCCGGTCCCCCTGGCGCCGCTGCGCGCGGCCGTGGAACGGCACCTGCGCATCCTCGAACGGCTCGCCCCGTTCGAGCGCGAGCAGGCGGTCCAGCGGCTGCGCCGGGCGGCCGGCCGCGGCGGACCCCTGCTGCGGACGCTGTCGCCGCTGCTGGCCGACCTCGTGCACGCGCCTCAGGTCGGCGAGATGGACCACCACCACGAGCAGTTCATCAACGCAGTCGCGGCGTTCCTGCTCGGGCTCGGCGACGAGTTCCAGGGCGCGATCCTGCACATCGACGACGTGCACTGGCTCGACGACTCGACCCGGCGGGTGCTCCAGCAGATGATCAACCGGCTGCCCGGCACGCCGCTGCTGGTCCTGGCGACCAGCCGGGACGACACGGACAACCTGGCCGCGCTGGCCAGGTTCGGCGCCGACATGGACGCCACTCTCGACACCCGCATCCTGCTGCGGCCGCTCGACCGGGACGCGGTGATCCAGCTCGTCGCGTCGCAGCTGGGCGGCCTGGGGCTGTCCGACGCGGAGGTGGAGGAGTTGGCCGTACGCGCCGGCGGCAACCCGTTCACCGTCGGCGAGTACGTCCACGCCGTCATCGACGCCGGCCTGCTCGCCCCGTCGTGGGGTACCTGGCGGCTCGACCTGGCCGGGCTGGACCAGCTGGACCTGTCCGACGACGCTGTCGACCTCGTACTCCAGCGCATCGACGGGCTGAGCGCGGACAGCCGTCAGGTGCTGACCGCCGGCGCCGCGACCGGCCGGCGGTTCCAGGCCGACCTGGTGGCGGCCGTCTGCGGCATCGAACCGGCGCGCGCCCGGGCCATCCTCGCCGAGGCGGAGAGCCGCCGGCTGGTGACGGCGTCGAGCGGGGAAGGGTACCGGTTCCTGCACGACCGCATCCGGGAAGCGCTGCTCGCCGGGCTGACCCCGGCCACGCTGCGGCGGCTGCACCAGCTCATCGCGGAGGTGCTCGAAGCCCGTGCCGGCGACCCGGGATCGGTCTACCTGGCCGCCCGGCACTACGCGCTGGGCGAGGCCGAGCGCACGCCGGGCAAGGTGTACGAGAGCAACCTGGCCGCCGGCCGGCTCGCGCTGGCCGACCACGCCCCGGCGGAGGCCCGGGACTTCCTGCTCGTCGCCGCCGCCGCGGCGGGTGCCGCCCGGCTGCGCCCCGCCCCCGACTTCCACGTCGCGCTCGGCCTCAGCTGCGCCCGTACCGGCCGGTTCGGCGAGGCGCTCAGCCATCTGGACGAGGCGCTGCGGGCCGAACCGGACCAGCTGCGCCGCGCCGGCGTGCTGGCGCAGGTGGCCCTGGTGCACACCAGCGCCTGGAACCCGGACCTGGCGCTGGAGGCCGTCCGCGAAGGGTTGGCCGCGTTGGGCCGGCCGCTGCCGCGCGGACGCCTCGGGCTCGCCGTGACCACGCTGGCGTCGCTCGCGCTCGGGGTCGCCGTCGGCCGCACCAGGATCGGCTTCGGCACCGCCGGTGGGCGGCGTCGGGACCGGTACCGGCTGCAGGCGGTCCTGTACGACGCGGGCGCGTACGCCTCGTCGTTGCGGATGCGCCGGAGCCTGCGCGTGCTCATGAACCTGCGCGCGGTGCACCCGGCCAACCGGCTCGGCCCGGGCCGGGAGTACGCCCGGCACATGGCCGGGCTCGGCGTCATCGCCGATGCCGCCCGCCGGCCCCGGCTGGCGGACCGGCTGTACGACCGGGCGGCCCGCGTCGCCGCCGACCTCGGCGACCCGGCGCTCGTCGGTTACGTGGAGTGGAAGCGCGGCGCGGGCAGCCACCTGGGCGGACGCGACGACGGGCAGATCTGGATGACGGCGCTGACCGAGCACGATCGGTGGCTGGAGCTGGGTGACTACCTGACCGGTGTGGCCGCGGTGTGCGCCCAGCTGATCAAGCGGGGCCGCACCAACGACGCCGAGGCCTGGTACGCCCGGGGCAAGGCGCGGCTGAGCTCCGGCGCGGAGGCCGAGGGCGCGGCGTTCAGCGCGGTGGCCGCCGCCATCGCGGCGCAACGGGGCCGGGCGGAGGAGGCGACCGGCTGGGTCGAGGCACTGCGCCGCTTCCTCGCCGCCGACCTCGACAACCCGACGCAGATGATCAACCTGTACGCGGCGCACATCACGGTACTGGTCGAGCTGGGCGAGATCGGCGAACCGTTCGAGCGACTCACGGCCGCGTTCGGGTCGCTCGGCATGAAGCCCGGGTCCATTCTCCCCGAGCAGCGGATGTACTACGTCTACGAGACGCTGGGCCGCCTCGCCCAGTGCCACCAGTCGAGCCCGGAACGCCAGGCGGCCTGCCGCGCCGCCGCCGAGCAGGCGGTCGCCCGGCTGCGGAAGGCGGCCGACACCAAGCCCCTGCGGGCGTTCTACCGGGTGGCCCGGGCCGACCTGGAGGTGCTCGCCGGCCGACCGCGGGCGGCGATCCGGGCGCTGGCCGCCGCCGAACTGGAGCTGTTGCCCCTGGACGCGCCGCTGATCGCGTACGAGTCGGCACTGGTGCGGGCGCGGGCCCTGCGCGCCATGGACGAGCCGGCGCAGGCCCGTACCCACGCCCGCTTCGCGCTCATGCTCGCCGTCGACCAGCAGTGGCCACGGCGGGTCCAGTGGATCCGCGGCGAGTTCGGGGTGGGCGAGCACACGTCGGTGAACCCGACCGGCTCCACCGGGGCGAGTTCCCACCGGACGAGCTCCGAGCCCAACATGATCATGCTGGCCGGAAGCCACCGCGCGTAGGACCGATTTACGGCTGGCGCGTGGTCCGGTGCGGGCAACCGGGGGCCGGACGCCGGGCGCTAACCGGACGACAGGCGCTAAGCTGTGAAGGACCTTTCGGCCGTGGTGTAACTGGCAACACCCGGGTCTTTGGTACCCGTGTTTCAGGTTCGAACCCTGGCGGCCGAGCAGTTTTCTGGTGCCGGTGCCCCCTGCCGGGGTATTCGGCGGTTTCCACCGCGGTCTGGTTAGCATGGCCGCGAGACTGTCGCCGTCCCGACGGGAGCCACGTCGTGCCCCAGCCCCACCTCCGCACCGTTGTCGTGCTCGCCGCCGGTGAGGGCAAGCGGATGAAGTCGGCCCTGCCCAAGGTGCTGCACCCGCTGCTCGGTCGTACCCTGCTCGGTCACGTGCTGGCCGCGGCCGCGCCGCTGGGCGCGGACCGCACGGTGGTCGTGGTGGGCCACGGCGCCGACCAGGTGGGCGCGCACCTCGCCGAGGTCGCCCCGGCGGCCACCCCGGTGCTCCAGGCGCAGCAGCTCGGCACGGGGCACGCGGTGCGGATCGCGCTGGACGCGGTCCCGGAGGCCGCCGGCACGGTCGTGGTGATCAACGGGGACGTGCCGCTGCTGCGGCCGGAGACCGTGGCGGCCCTGGTCGAGGCGCACGAGGGCGCGGGCGCGGCGGCGACCGTGCTGGCCGCCGAGGTGCCCGACCCGACGGGCCTGGGCCGCATCGTGCGGGACGCGCAGGGGCGGCTGGCGGCGATCGTCGAGGAGCGTGACGCCACCCCGGAGCAGCGCGCGCTGCGGGAGATCAACGCGGGCATCTACGCGTTCGACGTGGCGCGGCTGCGGGACGCGCTGGGCAAGCTCTCGACCGACAACGACCAGGGCGAGGAGTACCTGACCGACGTCTTCGGCCTGCTGCGGGACGCGGGGGAGCCGGTGGCGGTGCACTGCGCCGCCGACCACGTGGAGACGCTGGGCTGCAACGACCGGGTCGAGTTGGCGGCGCTGCGGCGGCTGCTGCGGGACCGGGTGAACGAGGGCTGGATGCGGACCGGGGTGAGCATCCTGGACCCGCACACCACCTGGATCGACGTGACGGTGACCGTCGAGCGGGACGCGGTGATCGACCAGAACACCCAGCTCCAGGGCGCGACGGTGGTCGGCGCGGGGGCGCTGGTCGGGCCGGACACCACGCTGGTGGACACCACGGTCGGCGCGGGCGCGAGCGTGGTGCGCAGTCACGCGCTGGGCGCCGAGGTGGGTCCGGAGGCCAGCGTGGGGCCGTACGCGTACCTGCGGCCGGAGTCGCGGCTGGGCCGCAAGGCGAAGGTCGGCACGTTCGTGGAGACGAAGAAGGCCGCGATCGGTGAGGGCTCGAAGGTGCCGCACCTGTCGTACGTGGGTGACGCGACGATCGGCGAGCACAGCAACATCGGTGCGGCGACGGTGTTCGTCAACTACGACGGGGTGAAGAAGCACCACACGACGATCGGCAGTCACGCGCGTACCGGGGCGGACAACATGTTCGTGGCGCCGGTTCGGGTGGGCGACGGGGCGTACACGGCGGCCGGCTCGGTGATCACCGGGGATGTGCCGCCGGGCGCCATGGCGGTGGCCCGGGGTCAGCAGCGCAACGTCGAGGGCTGGGTGCTGCGCAAGCGGTCCGGCACGGCGGCCGCGGAGGCGGCGCAGCGGGCCCGCGAGGGTGCGTCGGAGTCCGGCGGAGCCGCAAGCGAAGGTGACTGAATCCACGGGGGGCCGGAGACCGTGGGAGGACGGGTGAACGCGGGGGATACTGCAACCGAATAGTCCCCGGCTCACCGCCGCCGGGAACCACCGACATACGGGAGCAGACGGGCCCATGGGCAGCATCGTCGCCGAAAACCGCAAGAGCCTGATGCTCTTCTCCGGACGTGCCTTTCCGGAGTTGGCCAAGGAGATCGGTGAGGTGCTCGGCGTCGCGCCGACGCCTTCCGCCGCGTACGAGTTCGCCAACGGTGAGATCTTCGTCCGGTACAAGGACTCGGTGCGCGGTTCGGACGCCTTCGTGGTGCAGTCCGTGACGCACGGGGTGAACACCTGGGTCATGGAGACCCTGATCATGATCGACGCGCTGAAGCGCGGTTCGGCCAAGCGGATCACCGTGGTGCTGCCGTTCTACCCGTACTCCCGGCAGGACAAGAAGCACCGCGGTCGGGAGCCGATCTCGGCCCGGCTGGTGGCCGACCTGCTGAAGACCGCCGGGGCGAACCGCATCCTCACGGTCGACCTGCACACCGCCCAGATCCAGGGCTTCTTCGACGGCCCGGTGGACCATCTCTTCGCGATGGACATCCTCGCCGAGTACGTGGAGCACAAGTACGCCGGCCGGCCGATGACGGTGGTCGCGCCGGACTCCGGCCGGGTGCGGGTGGCCGAGCGGTGGACCGACCGGCTGGGTGGCTGCCCGCTGGCGTTCATCCACAAGACGCGCGACCCGCTGAAGCCGAACCAGGTGGTGGCGAACCGGGTGGTCGGTGAGGTCGAGGGCCGGGTCTGCCTGATCGTCGACGACATGATCGACACGGGTGGCACGATCAGCAAGGCCGCCGACATCCTCAAGGAGTCCGGGGCGGCGGAGATCGTCGTCGCCGCCACCCACGCCCTGCTGTCGGACCCGGCGACCGAGCGGCTGAAGAACAGCCCGATCAGCGAGGTCGTGGTGACCAACACGCTGCCGATCCCGCCGGAGAAGCAGCTGGACAAGCTGACGGTGCTGTCGATCGCGCCGCTGCTGGCGCGGGCGATCCGGGAGGTCTTCGACGACGGTTCGGTGACCACCCTCTTCGGTGGCCTGAGCTGAGTTCCGGCGCCCGCCGGTGGCGGCCGTCGCGGACGGCCGCCATTGGCGGGAAGTTCGGCCGGTGAGGTGTGGCCGGCGGTGATGAGGGGACTGCCGGATGGCCCGGAAATCGCTCGGGTAGACTGGTGCGGTTGCCACGGCGAGGGTGCCCGGCGGGCTGCTGAAAAGCACCGCACGGAGGCGCCGTCATCGACGCGGTGCTCCGGGCGGTCGTTCATGACCTTGAGCCCCAGCGAGCCCCTCGCCCAGCACCGCCAGACGACAAGCCGCCGCAGCGAAGCATCAGGAGTTTCCCCGTGTCCGAGGTAAAGATCAGCGCCGAGCCCCGTACCGAGTTCGGCAAGGGTGGTGCCCGTCGTACCCGCCGGGCCGGCAAGGTGCCCGCCGTGCTGTACGGCCACGGCGAGAAGCCCAAGCACATCGCGCTCCCGGCGCGTGAGTTCGCCGCCGCGATCCGCAAGGGCGGCGCGAACCAGCTCTTCGCGATCGAGGTGAGCGACGGCACCCAGGTGCTGGCGCTGCCGAAGGCGATCCAGCGTGACCCGATCAAGGACACCTTCGAGCACGTGGACCTGCTGCTGGTCCGCCGGGGCGAGAAGGTCACCGTCGAGGTCCCGGTCCAGCTGACCGGTGAGGCCGCGAAGGACACCCTGATCGTGCACGACCACGACACCCTCTCGGTGACCGCCGACGCCACCAAGGTGCCGGACCACCTGGAGGCGTCGATCGAGGGCGCCGAGGCCGGCACCCAGATCACCGCCGCCGACGTCGAGCTGCCGGCCGGTGTCGAGCTGGCCGCGGACGCGGAGCTGCCGGTCGCCTCGGTGACCGCCGCCCCGACCGCCGAGGAGCTCGAGGCCACCCTCCCCGAGGTCGAGGTCGCCGAGGCCGAGGCCGAGGCCGAGGTCGGCGAGGAGACCGCCGAGGGCGAAGAGGGCACTCCGGCCGAGGGCGAGCCGGCTGCCGAGGAGCCGAAGACCGAGGCCTGATCGGCCCGCAGGCTGTGCGACAGGCGTCCCCGGTTCCCGGGGGCGCCTGTCGGCGTATCGGAGGCGGGTCGTGGGGGAGAGCGGAAGGGACGTGGCGTGACGGACGAGGCGGGGCCGTGGCTGGTGGTCGGCCTGGGCAACCCCGGTCGGGAGTACGCGGGCAACCGGCACAACGTCGGCTTCATGGTGGCCGAGCTGCTGGCCGGCCGGGTGGGCGCCAGGTTCGGCCGGCACAAGCGGGCGATGGCCGAGGTGGCCGAGGGGCGGCTGGGTTTCGGCGGCCCGAAGCTGGTGCTGCTGAAGCCGCTGACCTACATGAACCTCTCCGGCGGCCCGGTGGTCGCGCTGGCGCAGTTCCACAAGATCCCGCCGGAGCGGGTGATCGCGGTGCACGACGAGCTGGACATCCCGTACGGCCAGGTGCGGGTGAAGTGCGGCGGCGGCGAGGGCGGCCACAACGGCCTGCGTTCGATGTCGAAGTCGCTGGGCACGAAGGACTACGTGCGGGTGCGGTTCGGGATCGGCCGGCCGCCGGGCCGGCAGGATCCGGCGGACTACGTGCTGTCGGACTTCTCCTCGACCGAGCGCAAGGAGCTGGAATTCCTGGTGGACCGGGCGGCGGACGTGGTGGAGTCGGTGGTCACCAAGGGCGTGGAGCCGACGCAGAACCTCTACCACGGCGCCTGAGGCGCGGGCGGGGCGTGCCGGGCCGGTCGCGTCCGGCCGGGTAGTCTGCGCCTTTCTGGCGTGCGAAGGCGGGCGACGGGAGCGGGAACACCATGGGCAGTCCTCCGATGATCGACGGCGCGTTCGCCCGGTGGTTGGCGGCGCGGGCGGGGCAGGCGCTGATGGGCCTGCGCGCGGAGCTGGGCTTCGCGGACGCGGGGGCGCTGAAGTCGGCCGGGGACAAGGTGTCGCACGACCTGATCCGCACCGAGCTGGCGAAGTGGCGGCCGGCGGACGCGGTGCTGTCCGAGGAGGACGAGGGTTCCCGGCTGGCCTGGACGGCCGAGGTGAGCAGCGACGCGGTGTCCCGGCTGAACGCGGACCGGGTGTGGATCATCGACCCGCTGGACGGCACCCGGGAGTTCGCCGAGGAGGGCCGCTCGGACTGGGCGGTGCACGTGGCGCTCTGGGCGCGCAGCGCGCCGACGCCGCACGGTCTGGTGGCGGGCGCGGTGGGGCTGCCGGCGCAGCACCGGGTGCTGGGCACGGACTACCCGCCGGCGTACCCGCCCATGACCCTGGAGGCGGCCACGGCGGGCGGCGGCAGGACCATCCGGTTGGCGGCCAGTCGTAGCCGTCCGCCGGTTTTCCTGTCCGATCTGGCGGAGGACATCGGCGCGCATCTGGTCCCGATGGGCTCGGCGGGCGCGAAGATCGCCGCTGTGGTCACCGGTGAGGTCGACGCGTACATCCACGCGGGCGGTCAGTACGAGTGGGACTCGGCCGCTCCGGTCGCTGTGGCGACGGCCACCGGACTGCACGCTTCCCGGATCGACGGATCTGCGCTGAAATACAACGAGGCCGACCCGCGCCTGCCGGACCTGCTGGTCTGCCGCAAGGATCTCGCCAGCCGGTTGCTTGCAGCGCTGCAGCGGCATTCCGGGTAGCCTGAGCGTTCTTCTTCACGAGTCCGACCGGAAAGGTCTGGAATCCCGATGTGCGGATCCGAGCGAATCGAGTTCGTGTCATGACGGCCCCCGCCGCGTACCAGGTGTCCCACCTGGACGCCCTCGAGGCGGAGAGCATCTTCGTGATGCGCGAGGTCGTCGCCGAGATGGAGCGGCCTGTGCTGCTCTTCTCGGGCGGCAAGGACTCGATCGTGATGCTCCGGTTGGCCCAGAAGGCGTTCGCCCCGGCCAACATTCCCTTCCCGGTGATGCACGTCGACACCGGGCACAACTTCCCCGAGGTTCTCGAATACCGGGACCGGCGCGTCGCGGAGCTGGGTCTCCAGCTCATCGTGGCCAGCGTGCCGGAGGCCCTGGCCAAGGGCCTGGTGCGCGAGTCGGCCGACGGCATGCGCAACCGGATCCAGACGCCGGTGCTGCTCGACGCGGTGGAGAAGCACCGCTTCGACGCGCTGTTCGGCGGCGCCCGCCGGGACGAGGAGAAGGCCCGGGCCAAGGAGCGGGTGTTCAGCTTCCGCGACGAGTTCGGCCAGTGGGACCCGAAGAACCAGCGCCCCGAGCTGTGGGCGCTCTACAACGGCCGGCACCACCCGGGCGAGTCGATCCGGGTGTTCCCGCTCTCCAACTGGACCGAGCTGGACGTCTGGCACTACATCGCCCGGGAGCGGATCCCGCTGCCGTCGATCTACTACGCGCACCAGCGCGAGGTGATCGAGCGCGACGGCATGCTCTACGCGGTCAACGAATTCTTCCGGGGCCGCGCCGGTGAGCAGCCGTTCAAGGCCCAGGTCCGGTACCGGACCGTGGGCGACGCCTCCTGCACCGCGGCGGTCCGGTCGGACGCCGGCACGGTGGAGAAGGTCATCGAGGAGGTGGCCGCCACGCGGATCACCGAGCGCGGCGCGACCCGCGGCGACGACCGGGTCAGCGAGGCCGCCATGGAGGACCGTAAGCGGGAGGGCTACTTCTGATGAGCGTCGAGACTGTTGCGCCGGCCGAGGCCGACGCGTCGGCCCGGCCGATGGACCTGCTGCGGTTCGCGACCGCCGGGAGCGTCGACGACGGCAAGTCGACCCTGATCGGCCGGCTGCTCTACGACACGAAGTCGCTCTTCACCGACCAGCTCGCCGCCGTCGAGGCGGTCAGCGCGGCCCGGGGCGACGAGTACACCAACCTGGCGCTGCTCACCGACGGCCTGCGCGCCGAGCGGGAGCAGGGCATCACGATCGACGTGGCGTACCGCTACTTCGCCACGCCGCGGCGGAAGTTCATCATCGCCGACACCCCGGGGCACATCCAGTACACCCGGAACATGGTCACCGGCGCCTCCACGGCCGACCTGGCGCTGATCCTCGTGGACGCGCGCAAGGGCCTGGTGGAGCAGTCCCGCCGGCACGCGTTCCTCTGCTCGCTGCTGCGGGTGCCGCACCTGGTCCTCTGCGTGAACAAGATGGACCTGGTCGACTGGTCGCAGGAGGTGTTCGAGCAGATCGCCGACGAGTTCACGGCGTTCGCCGCGAAGCTCGACGTGCCGGACCTGACCGTGGTGCCGATCTCCGCGCTCCAGGGCGACAACATCGTCACCCGCTCGGAGAACATGCCCTGGTACGAGGGCCCGTCGCTGCTGCACCACCTGGAGCGGGTGCACATCGCCTCGGACCGCAACCTGGTCGACGTCCGCTTCCCGGTGCAGTACGTGATCCGGCCGCAGTCCACCACCGTCACCGACTACCGGGGCTACGCGGGCCAGGTGGCCTCCGGCGTGCTCAAGGCCGGCGACGAGGTGATGGTGCTGCCCTCGGGCTTCACCAGCCGGATCGCCGCCGTGGAGACCGCCGACGGCCCGGTGGACGAGGCGTTCCCGCCGATGTCGGTGACCGTCCGGCTGGCCGACGAGATCGACATCTCGCGCGGCGACATGATCTGCCGGCCGAACAACGCCCCGACCGTCGCGCAGGACATCGAGGCGATGATCTGCTGGATGGACGAGACCCGCCCGCTCCAGGTCGGCGGCAAGTACGCCATCAAGCACACCACCCGGTCGGCCCGGGCGATCGTGCGCGGGCTGCACTACCGGCTGGACATCAACTCGCTGCACCGCGACGAGACGGCCGGCGAGCTGAAGCTCAACGAGATCGGCCGGGTGCGGCTGCGCACCACGGTCCCGCTGCTGGCCGACGAGTACCGCCGCAACCGCACCACCGGCGGTTTCGTCATCATCGACGAGACCACCAACCGCACCGTCGGCGCCGGCATGATCGTCGAGGCCGGCTGACCGCTTCGGCACTGGTGAGAAGGGGTGGCCGTCCCGCGCGGGACGGCCACCCCTTTCGCTGGAGCGGCCAGCTCAGTCCAGGCGGGTCGCGCCGCCGGCCGGGAGGACGGTGAGCGTGCCGGGCGCGGCGAAGCCACGGTCGGCGTACGCGGCCGTCACGGCGGCGGCCACGGCGTCGGCGGCGTCCGCGTCGACCAGGGCGAGCACGCAGCCGCCGAAGCCGCCGCCGGTCATCCGCGCCCCGTACGCCCCGGCGGCCAGCGCCGCCTCGACCGCGGTGTCGATCTCCGGCACGGTGATCTCGAAGTCGTCCCGCATGGAGGCGTGGGAGGCGGTCAGCAGCGGGCCGATGTCGCGGATCCGGCCGGCCCGCAGCAGCTCGACGGTGTCGAGCACCCGCTGGTCCTCGGTGACCACGTGCCGGACCCGGCGGCGCGTCTCGGGGTCGTCCAGCCGGGCCAGGGCGGCGTCCAGGTCGCCGGTGGGGACGTCGCGCAGCGCGGCCACCCCGAGCGCCTTGGCGGCCCGCTCGCAGGACTTGCGGCGGGCCGCGTACTCGCCGTCGGCGTGCCGGTGCGGGGCGCGGCTGTCGATCACCAGCACGGCCAGCCCGGCGGCCCCCAGGTCGAACGGGATCTGCTCGACCGCCTCGGTGCGGCAGTCCAGGAAGAGGGCGTGCCCGGACCGGCCGCGGATCACCGCGGACTGGTCCATGATCCCGGTGGGCGCGCCCACGTAGTCGTTCTCGGCCCGCTGGGCGAGCCGCGGCCAGCGCTCGGCGGGCAGGTCCAGGCCGCCCAGCTCGACCAGGGCGGCGAGCACCGCGGCCTCGATGGCCGCCGACGAGGAGAGCCCGGAGCCGACCGGCACGTCGGAGGCGATGGCCAGCCGGGCGCCGGGGACGGTGTGGCCGGCGGCGCGCAGCGCCCAGACCACCCCGGCCACGTAGGCGGCCCAGCCGTCGACCCGGCCGGGCTCGTCGGCCTCGGCGGGCCCGAACTCCACCGGCTCGTCGTCCAGCTCCGACCAGACGCTCCAGCGCCCGTCGTCGGCGACCGCCGCGGCGACGACGGTACGCAGGGGCAGCGCGAAGGGCAGCACGAAGCCGTCGTTGTAGTCGGTGTGCTCGCCGATCAGGTTGACCCGGCCGGGAGCCGCCCAGCGGCCCGCGGGCTCCCCGCCGTACCGCTGCCGGAAGCCGGCGGTGGCGCGGGCCGCGACGTCACTCTCTCCGCTCACTGGGCCTTCTTCGTTCGCGACTGCGGGGCTCGCAAAACCGGCTCACTCCTCGCGCTCACTGGTCTTCCAGGATGTGCGTGCGGTAGAACTCCCAGGCGTCGCCGACCATGTCCTGGAGGGTGGGCTTCGCAGGCGCCCAGCCCAGCTCCGCGCGGGCCAGCGCGGAGGAGGCGACCAGCTCGGCCGGGTCGCCCTCGCGGCGCGGGGCCACCTCGACGGGCACCGGGTGCCCGGTGACCTCGCGGACCACCTCGATCACCTGCCGGTTGGTGAAGCCGTTGCCGTTGCCCAGGTTGTAGATGCGGTGCCGGCCCGCCGTGGCGGCGCCGAGGGCCAGCAGGTGCGCGCGGGCCAGGTCCTCGACGTGGATGTAGTCGCGCACGCAGGTGCCGTCGACGGTCGGGTAGTCGTCGCCGAAGAGTTGCAGCTTGTCGCGCCGGCCGGCGGCCACCTCGAGGGCGAGCGGGATGAGGTGGGTCTCGGGGTCGTGCCGCTCGCCGATGACCCGCCCGTCGTGCCGGTACGCCCCGGCCACGTTGAAGTAGCGCAGCGAGACGGCGGCCAGGTCGTGCGCGATCGCCTCGGAGGTGAGCGCCATGTCGACGGCCAGCTTGGTGGCCCCGTAGGTGTTGGTGGGGGCCTTGACGGCGGTCTCCGGGATGGGCAGCTCGGTGGGGTTGCCGTAGACGGCGGCGGTGGAGGAGAAGACCAGCCGGGGCACCCGGGCGGCGCGGACCGCGTCGATGAGGGCGAGCGAGCCGACGGTGTTGGTCTGCCAGTAGAGCTCCGGCTTGACCATCGACTCGCCGGCCGCGATGAGGGCGGCGAAGTGCAGCACGCCGTCGAAGCCGGCGTCGGGGGTGAGCACCCGGGCGGCCTCGTGGAGCGGCAGGTCGACGTGGGTCGCCTCGGGGGCGAGCGCCGCCCGGTGGCCGGTGCGCAGGTCGTCCAGCACGGTCACCTCGTGACCGTGGTCCAGCAGCATCCGGGTCACCACGCTGCCGATGTAACCGGCGCCGCCGGTGACGAGCAGTTTCACGTCGGTCCTCCTCTGCCTGGCCGCGTGGCGCGGCGGCCGTCCGTGATCACCCTACGGCCGCGGACTGTGCCGCGGCTGCCGGTGAGGCCGGCCACCATTCCATCACAATCCTTCATGATTGAACAGATCCGAACATTGCCCGGAGCGCGCGACGCCTGCTGTCTACCATCCTTCTCATGCGGGAGGGAGGTGGTCCCGGGCCCCGGCGGCGTTCGCCGGGGCGGCCCAGACGTGAACCGGGACCCGTGGCCCGCACCGTCGCCCGCCTCGTGGTGCGGGCCGCCGACGGCGCCACCCGCCTGGTCACCGACCTGCTCGGCGCGAGTCCGACCGCCGGCCGGGAGCGGATCAGCGAGGCCGAACTGCGTGACCTGGTCGCGGCCAACACGGTGCTCGACCCGGACGAGCGGCGGATCATCGACGAGGTGCTGGTGGCCGGCGCCCGGCTGATCCGGGAGGTGATGGTGCCGCGCACCGAGGTGGTCTTCCTCGCCACCGGGCTCACCGTCGCCGAGGCCGAGCGGCTGGTCCGGGCCGAGCCGCACACCCGCTACCCGGTGGTCGACGGCACCCACGACGACGTGGTCGGCCTCGTCCACCTGCGGGACGTGCTGCTGCGCCCGGAACGGGACCCGCGCGCCACGGTCGGCGAGCTGGCCCGCGAGGTGAAGCGCCTGCCCGGCAGCAAGCGGGTGCTGGCCGCGCTCACCGAGATGCGTCGGGAGGGCCACCACCTGGCCGTGGTGGTCGACGAGTACGGCGGCACCGCCGGCATCGTCACCTGCGAGGACCTCGTCGAGGAGCTGGTCGGGGAGATCCACGACGAGCACGACGCCCCGCCCGACCCGGCCCACGCCGGCCTGCCCGCCGTGGTCGACGGCCGGCTCAACCTGGCGGACTTCGCCGAGCGGACCGGGGTGCCGCTGCCCGCCGGGCCGTACGAGACGGTCGGCGGCTTCGTGATGGCCGCCCTCGGCCGGCTGCCGGTGGCCGGCGACGAGGTGCCGGTGGCCGTGGACGGGCACGAGGGCGGGGGACCCGATCCGGAAGACCCGCCCGGCGGCTGGCTGCTGCGGGTGGTGGCGCTCGACGGGCGGCGGGTGTCCCGCCTCGCGGTCTCCACGGCGCGCCTGCCCGAGCCACGGCGCGAGGTCACCGCCCCGCTCCCGTCCGTGCCCACCCGACCGGCCGGCCCGTCATGACGGACGCCGGGGCTTGCTGACAGAATTGCCGTCATGTCCGACGTACCCGCCCGCCCGCGCGTCTTCTCCGGCATCCAGCCGACGGCCGACTCGTTCCACCTCGGCAACTACCTGGGCGCGGTACGGCACTGGGTGGCCCTCCAGGAGAGCCACGACGCGTTCTACTGCGTGGTGGACCTGCACGCGATCACGGCCGGGCACGACCCGAAGGTGCTCAAGCAGCGCAGCCGGATCGCCGCCGCGCAGCTCTTCGCCGTCGGCCTGGACCCGGAGCGCAGCACCCTCTTCGTCCAGTCGCAGGTGCCCGAGCACCCGCAGCTGGCCTGGGTGCTCGGCTGCATCACCGGCTTCGGCGAGGCGAGCCGGATGACCCAGTTCAAGGACAAGTCGCAGAAGCAGGGCAGCGAGCGGGCCAGCGTCGGCCTGTTCACCTACCCGATCCTCCAGGCCGCCGACATCCTGCTCTACCAGGCCCACGCGGTGCCGGTCGGCGAGGACCAGCGGCAGCACCTGGAGCTCTCCCGCGACCTGGCCCAGCGGTTCAACTCGCTGTTCGGCCCGACCTTCACGGTGCCCGCCCCGCACATCGTCAAGGACACCGCGAAGATCACCGACCTGCAGGACCCGACGGCCAAGATGTCGAAGTCGTCCTCCTCGCCGGCCGGCATCATCGACCTGCTGGAGGAGCCGGCCCGCTCCGCCAAGAAGATCCGCTCGGCGGTCACCGACACCGGCCGCGAGATCGTCTTCGACGCCGAGGGCAAGCCGGGTATCTCCAACCTGCTCACCATCTACTCGGCGCTCTCCGGCCGCAGCATCGACGAGCTCGTGGCCGCCTACGACGGCAAGGGCTACGGCGACCTGAAGAAGGACCTCGCCGAGGTGGTCCGGGAGTTCGTCACCCCGATCCAGGAGCGCACCCGCGCCTACCTGGACGACCCGGCCCAGCTCGACAAGCTGCTCGCGCAGGGCGCGGAGAAGGCCCGCGCCGTGGCCGCCCCGACGCTGCGCACCGCGTACGAGCGGATCGGCTTCTTCCCGCCGGTCCGGTTCGAGTAGCGGCTCCGGGCAGGGCGGGAACGGGTGAAGCGGTCGGTGGCCGGAGGGGTGGCGCACAGCGTGGATGGCAGGGACGGTTCGCCGGACGCCGGTGACACCATCCAGATCGGGATCGCGGTCGACATCCCCGAGCCGTGGGGCGGGATGCTCACCCGCCGGCGGGTCGAGGCCGGCGACCCGCAGGCCGTTCCGGCGCACGTCACTCTTCTCGGTCCCACCGAGATCCCGGTGCGCGCGCTGCCCGCGGTCGAGGAGCACCTGGCCCGGGTGGCCGCCAGCCACCTGCCGTTCACCCTGCACCTGCGGGGCACCGGCACGTTCCGGCCGGTCACCCAGGTGGTCTTCGTGGCGGTGGCCGCCGGGATCAGCGAGTGCGAACTGCTCGCCGCCGCCATCAACGCGGCCCCCGAGCTGCACCGCGAGGCGCGCTTCCCGTACCACCCGCACGTCACGGTGGCCCAGGACGTGCCGCCCGAGGTGCTCGACAAGGCGTACGAGGACCTGGCCGACTTCTCCGCGCTCTTTGAGGTGGAGGCGTTCACCCTCTTCTCGCACAGCGGGGCCACCCGGTGGCAGCCCCGTCGCGACTTCCGCCTCGGCGGCTGAGCTGAGCACGCGGCCGGCCTGCCTCCACCGGGGCGACGATTCGGCGAGGATGGCGGGGTGAACGTCATCGGCCGGATCGAGGCCGCGCTGGGGCGCCGGATCGACGCGGCCCGCGACCGGTCGTCGGTCTTCGACCACGTGTGGCGGGCGGGGACGCTCTACGCCGACCTGCTCGCCGGCCGGCTGGCCGCGGCGATCGCCTACTACGGCTTCTTCGCCGTGTTCGCGCTGGCCCTCGTCGGATACTGGATCTTCGGCACGATCCTCCAGGACAACCGCGAGGTCAGCCGGGCGGCGGCCGACTTCCTGGAGGGGAACCTGCCGTTCCTCGACCCCCAGCAGATCGCCGAGAGCAGCAACACCGTCGGCGTGGTCGGCCTGGTCATCCTGGTCTTCACCGGGATCGGCTGGGTCGAGGCCATCCGCTCCTCGCAGCGGCTCATGTACGGGTTCAACCAGCAGCCCGGCAACCTGGTGGTCCGCCGCCTGGTCGACCTGGGGGTGCTGGTCGCGGTCTTCGTGCTGCTGGGCGTCTCGGTGGCCGCCGTCGACGCCCTGGAGTCGCTGCTGCGGTTCCTGCTGCGCAGCACCGGGTCGGTCGGGCTGACCACGGTCAGCGCCGTGCTCAGCGTGCTGGTCAACGCGGTGCTGGCCACGGCGCTGCTGGTGGCGGTGCCCCGGCTGCGGATGAGCCGCCGCCGGCTGCGCCCCGCCGTGCTGGCGGTCGCCGTGGGCATCACGCTGCTCAACACGGTCGGGCGCTACTACGTGGTGCGCACCGAGCGGAACCCGGCCTACACGGTGGTGGCCACGGCTGTGGGGCTGCTGCTCTACCTCTACCTGCTCAACCAGATGGTGCTCTTCGGCGCCGCGCTGGCCGCCACCAGCCGCTACGGCCGGGTGGTGGACCTGGCCGAGGGGATCGCCGCGCGGGAGGTGGACGTGGAGGTCGACGAGGAGACCGACCCGGGCACGCCGGGAGGGGCGGGATGAGCACCCGCGTCCGCATCGACGAGGACTCCCCGGTGCCCCCGTACGAGCAGGTGCGCGGGCAGCTCGCCGGCATGATCGGTGACGGTCGGCTGGCGGTCGGCACCCGGCTGCCCGCCGTCCGGCAGCTCGCCGCCGACCTGGGCCTGGCCGTGAACACCGTGGCCCGGGCGTACCGGGAGCTGGAGTCCGCGGGGCTGGTGGAGACCCGCGGCCGGCACGGCACCGTGGTGGCGCCGGGGCGCGACGACGCCGCCGACCGCCTGCACCGGGCCGCCGTGGCGTACGCGGCCGAGGCGCTGCGCCTGGGCGTCCCGCCGGAGCGCGCGGTCGCCCTGGTCCGTGCGGCTCTGGACGCCGGTACGCACGGGTGAGAGCGACCGCCGGAGAGGGGGGAGTTGGCGTGAATGAGGCGCACGTCCGCGTCGCCACCGACCATGATGGGCCGGTGGGCGCACTCGTGACACTGGACCTGCCGGACGACTCGCCGATGCTGGGCCTGCCGTGGATCATCACCTTCGGCCCGCTCGGCGACGACGACGAGTGGGAGCCGGTGGTCTGCGGCCCGTACGAGCGGCCGCACGCGCTCGCCCTGGCCGAGGCGGTGGTGGCCGAGGAGCAGTTGATGGCGGTGGTGGAGCCGCTGCTGCCGGCGCTGACCCCCGAGGAGATCCGCGGCGAGATCGCCGCCGCGCAGATCGCCGCCGAGGACGAGGCGGCCCGGGTCGACGAGGCCGACCTCTACGGCGACTTCGAGGACGTCATCGACGAGGAGCTGGAGCTGGCCGCCGAGCGGCAGCCGGAGCCGGAGCCGGTGAGCCCGCCCAGCCGGGACGAGGTGCGGGCCGGGCTCGCCCGGATCGCCGCGCTGCTCACCGCCAAGGGGGACTGAGGCTCAGCTCGGCGTCCCGCTGCCCTGCAACCAGACGGTGGGGCCGGGCCGGCCGGGCGGCGGATAGAGCTTCGCGCTGCCGTCGTCGCCCCGGCCGACGGTGTAGCCGAGGGCCGCCGACCAGAAGTCGACCATCCGGTCGAGGTCACCGATGTCGAGGGTGTACTGCGCCACGTGTGCGGTCATCACCCCGTGGTACCCCGGTGTCCCAGATGGACACCGGCCCCTCGGGAACGAGTCCCCGAGGGGCCGGCGCCACCTCACCCCCCACCACAAGGGGTCGGTAGCCCAGCCGCCCGTCGGCGCGGGGCACAACGGACGACCAGGTCAATGGCGGGTTACCCGGCTCAGCGCCGTTCGAACCACGCAGCCGCGTCCACCGGCAGGACGTGCCCGTCGCCCCGCTCGGTGAGGTCGGCGCTGGCGACGACCGGCCGGCCGTGGCCAGCGACGGTCACCTCCGCGCCGCTGATGTTGACCACGCAGGTCAGCTCCGCGCCACCGGCGGTGCGGCGGAACGCCAGCACCCCGGGCTCGGTCTCCAGCCAGGTGATCGGTTCGGTGCCGGCCAGCGCCGGGTGCTCCCGCCGGATCCGCAGCGCGGCCCGGTAGAGCTCCAGCGTCGAGCCGGTCACCCCGGCCTGGGCGGCCACCGAGAGGGCACGCCAGGTCGCCGGGGCCGGCAGCCAGCTCAGCTCGCTTCCCTCCGGGCCGAAGCCGTACGGGGCCAGCTCGCCGCTCCACGGGATCGGCACCCGGCAGCCGTCCCGGCTCTCCCCGGTGCGCAGGAACGCCGGATCCTGGCGCAGCTCGTCGGGGAGGTCCAGCACCTCGGGCAGGCCCAGCTCCTCGCCCTGGTAGACGTACGCGCAGCCGGGCAGGGAGAGCATCAGCAGGGCGGCGGCCCGGGCGCGGCGCAGGCCGACCTCGCCGTCGCCGTACCGGGTGACGTGCCGCTGCCGGTCGTGGTTGGAGAGCACCCAGGTGGTCGGCGCGCCCACGATCGTCGACTCGGCGAGCGCCGTGTCGATCACCTTGCGGAACGAGTCGGCCGACCAGGTGGCGTCGAGGAAGTCGAAGCTGAACGCCTGGTGCAGCTCGTCCGGGCCGATGTAGCGGGCCAGCCGCTGCGGGGTCTCCGCCCACGCCTCGGCCACGGCCATCCGGCCGCCGGGGTAGCTGTCCAGGATCGGCCGCCAGGCGCGGTAGATGTCGTGCACCTCGTCCTGGTCGAAGTAGGGCAGCCGGCCCTTGCCCAGCAGCTCGGACTGGCGCTGGCCGGTGGTCATCGAGTTGAAGCCGACGTCCGGCAGCCCCTCGGCCTTGATCATTCCGTGGGCCACGTCGATCCGGAAGCCGTCCACGCCCCGGTCGAGCCAGAACCGCAGGACGTCCTCGAACTCGGCGCGCACCTCCGGGTGCCGCCAGTTCAGGTCGGGCTGGGCCGGGTCGAACAGGTGCAGGTACCACTGGCCGTCGGGCACCCGGGTCCAGGCGGGGCCGCCGAAAATGCTCTCCCAGTCGTTCGGCGGCAGCTCGCCCTGCTCGCCCTTGCCCTCGGCGAAGAGGTAGCGCTCGCGCTCGGGGGAGCCGGGGCCGGCGGCGAGGGCCGCGGTGAACCACGGGTGCGCGCTGGAGGTGTGGTTGGGCACCAGGTCCACGATGATCCGCAGGCCCAGGGCGTGCGCGTCGGTGATCATCGCGTCGAAGTCGCCGAGGGTGCCGAAGAGCGGGTCCACATCCCGGTAGTCGGCCACGTCGTAGCCGGCGTCGATCTGGGGCGAGGTGTAGAACGGGGTCAGCCAGAGCGCGTCCACCCCGAGGTCGCGCAGGTACGGCAGGCGCTGCCGGATGCCCTCCAGGTCGCCGACGCCGTCGGAGTTCGAGTCCGCGAAGCTGCGGACGTAGACCTGGTAGACGACGGCGGACCGCCACCAGTCGTCGTCGGCGGTCAGCGGCGTGCGGTGGGGGGCGGAGGTCATGGGTTCAGATCCCCGTTCTCTGGCGCGGGACGGTGGCGCCCCGGCGCGGGCGTGGTGATGGGCGCAGGGTGTCTGAGCAGAATGCCGCCCGACCGCTGCAAGAGTCAAGCATTCCTTGCGCAAGAAATGACGGGGGTCGGGCGGCCTGCTGAGGCTCAGGCGGGGACTGCGAGCGTGGACGGGGTGGCGCGCGGGCCGCTCCCCGCGTCGGCCGGGCGGGCCACCGCGGTCGAGCCGCGCACCACCAGCTCCGGGCGGAAGACGTACTCGGAGTTCGGCGCGGCGTGCCCGTTGATCTCGTCGACCAGGGCCCGGACGGCGGCCACCGCCATGGCGGCGACCGGCTGGCGCATGGTGGTCAGCGGCGGGTCGGTGAAGGCCATCAGCGGGGAGTCGTCGTAACCGACCACCGAGATGTCGCCGGGCACGGCCAGGCCGCGCTGGCGGGCGGCCCGGATCGCGCCCAGGGCCATCAGGTCGGAGCCGCAGACCAGGCCGGTCACGCCGCGCTCGATGAGCCGGCCCGCGGCGGCCTCACCGCCCTCCACACCGAACAGGGAGAGCTCGGCCAGCTCGCCGACCTCCGCCTCGGTGGCGCCGACCAGCCGCTTCATGGCGGTGCGGAAGCCGGCCACGCGACGCTGCACGGGCACGAACCGGTCCGGGCCGGTGATCAGGCCGATCCGCCGGTGGCCGAGCGCGACCAGATGCGCGACGGCCAGCTCGGTGGCCTCGCCGTCGTCGCAGGAGACGAAGGGGGCCGCGATCCCGGGCGCGTAGCCGTTGATCATGACGATCGGCAGGGGACGGGCGATCAGCGCCCGGTAGCGGTCGTGGTTGGCGGCGGTGTCGGCGTGCAGGCCGGAGACGAAGACGATCCCGGAGACCTGCCGGTCGAGCAGCATCTCGACGTACTCGTCCTCGGTCACCCCGCCGGGGGTCTGCGTGCAGAGCACCGGGGTGAACCCGCTCTGCGCCAGCGTCGACTCGATGACCTGGGCGAAGGCCGGGAAGATCGGGTTGTCCAGTTCGGGCACGACCAGGCCCACCAGCCCGGCGCTGCGCTTGCGCAGCCGGGCGGGGCGCTCGTAGCCGAGCACGTCGAGGGCGGTGAGGACGGCCTGCCGGGTCTCCGGGGCCACTCCGGGGCGGTCGTTGAGCACCCGCGACACCGTGGCCTCGCTGACTTCGGCCTGTTGGGCGATGTCGGACAGTCGAGCGCGCATGGCGGCACTTTAGCTCACGGGCAAGTTCTTGCGTACACGCCTGCAAGCCCTTCCATTCCCTGCAACCTCTTGCTAACGTCCCCGCAACATGCGAGAGCAGCGGCGCAGCACCCCCGCGCCGGTCAGCAAGAAATTACCGAGGTTTCCACTGGCGGACCGCCCTTCCCCCGGCGGCCCGCCATGACGACAGGAGTACCGATGCGCATCCGTACCGCGGGTGTGGTCGCTGTCCTCGGCCTGGCGCTCGCCGCGTCCGGCTGCGGCGGCAGTGACAGCGACAAGCCGGCCGCCAAGGAATCGGCCACCAAGGCCACCGGCGGCAAGCTGGTCATCTGGGCCGACGACAAGCGGACCGCGGCCCTGAAGCCGTTCGCCGAGGAGTTCGGCAAGGAGAACGGTGTGACCGTCGAGGTCCAGGCCGTCTCCAAGGACCTGCAGACCAACTTCGTCACCGCCTCGCAGCAGGGCAGCGGCCCGGACGTCGTGGTCGGCGCGCACGACTGGATCGGCAACCTGGTCCAGAACGGCGCCATCGACCCGGTGCAGCTCGCCGCCGAGCAGAAGAGCGCGTTCAACGAGACCGCCGTCAAGGCCGTCACCTTCAACGGCCAGCTCTACGGCGTCCCCTACGCCACCGAGAACGTCGCGCTGATCCGCAACACCGAGCTGGCCCCCGAGGCGCCGAAGACGATCGAGGACCTCGTCGCCACCGGCAAGCAGCTCAAGGCCCAGAAGAAGGCCAGCGAGATCCTCTGCCTCCAGTCCGGCCAGAACGGCGACGCCTACCACATCTACCCGCTGTACACCTCGGCCGGCGGGTACCTGTTCGGCACCGCGGCCAACGGCGACTACGACCCGAAGGACCTGGGCGTGGGCAAGCCGGAGTCGATCGCGGCCTTCCAGAAGATCGCGAAGCTCGGTGAGAAGGGCGAGGGCGCGCTGAAGCGCTCCATCACCGGCGAGAACTCCATCGCCACCTTCACCGGCAAGAAGTGCGCCTTCCTGGTCTCCGGCCCGTGGGCCATCGCCGACGCCAAGAAGGCCAACATCAAGTACGACATCTCCCCGGTCCCCGGCTTCGCCGGTGGCAAGGAGGCCCAGCCGTTCGTGGGCGTCCAGGCGTTCTACGTCGCCGCCAAGGGCAAGAACAAGGCCCTGGCCCAGGAGTTCGTCACCAACTACGTGACCAAGCCCGAGCTGGCCGTCGCCCTGTACAAGGCCGAGCCGCGCCCGCCGGCGCTGACCGCCGCCTTCGACCAGGTCAAGGGCGAGGACCCGGACCTGGCCAAGTTCTCCGAGGCCGGCAAGAACGGCCAGGTTCTCCCGGCGATCCCGGCCATGGCCGCGATCTGGGACCCGTTCGGCAAGGCGGAGGCCGCCATCATCGGCGGCGCCGACCCGGCCAAGACGATCACCGCCGCCGGCAAGACCATCCAGGGTCAGATCAAGTAATGAGCACGTCGCTGTCCGGCCCGGGGTCTGCTGAGCAGGCCCCGGGCCGGGAGCCCGTTCGCCGCGGGCTCCCGCGCACGTCCCGTACCGCGCGGAACCACGCGCCGATCACCGCGAGCGGCCTCGTCGTCAAGGTGGTCCTGCTCGGCCTCGTGGCCGGGATCGCGATCTGGGCGGCGTTCCCGCTCATCGAGGCCGAGCACTGGATCGGGCTGGCGATCCTCGCCGCCACCACCGCCGGCCTGTTCTACCTCTACCTCGGCCGCCGGCACATCCCGGCCAAGTACCTGGTCCCCGGCACGATCTTCCTCATCGCCTTCCAGGTCTTCCCGGTGCTCTACACGGCGAGCACCGCGTTCACGAACTTCGGCGACGGCCACCGCGGCGGCAAGGACGACGCGATCGTCGCCATCCAGACCTCCTCGGTGAAGCAGGTCCCCGGCTCCACCGAGTACGCCCTCTCCATCGCCACCAAGGGCGACCCGGCCACCGGCACACTGGTCTTCCTGCTCAGCGACCCCAAGACCAAGGAGGTCTTCGCGGGCGACGCGGGCGGGCTGCGCAAGCTCGACGCCGGCCAGGTGGAGGCCAGCAGCCTCACCGGCAAGATCACCGCCGCGGACGGCTACACCATCCTGAACATCGGCCAGGCCAGCGTCCGGAGCAAGGAGATCACCGACCTGGTGGTGCCCACCTCCGGCGGCGCCATCCGGTCCAACGGCCTCACCCGCGCCTACGAGGGCAAGGCCGTCCGGGCGTACGACGCGGGCTGTGACTGCGTCAAGGACGGCGAGACCGGCAAGACCTGGACCGCCGACCCGGCCACCGGCGCCTTCGTGGCCGCCGACGGCGAACGGCTCGCCCAGGGCTGGAAGGTGAACGTCGGGCTGAAGAACTTCACCCGGGTGCTCACCGACGACAAGATCTCCGGGCCCTTCCTCGGCACCCTGATCTGGAACTTCGCCTTCGCCATCGCCTCCACCGGCGGCACGTTCCTGCTCGGAATGCTGATCGCGCTCGCGCTCCACTCGCCCCGGATGCGGGGCACCAACTTCTACCGGGTGCTGCTGATCCTGCCGTATGCCATGCCGTCGTTCGCGATGCTGCTGGTCTGGCGGGACATGTTCAACACCGACTTCGGCCTGATCAACAACGTGTTCGGGCTCGGCGTGGACTGGTTCGGCCAGAACTGGACGGCCCGCTTCGCGGTCATCCTGGTGCAGCTCTGGCTCGGCTACCCGTACATGTTCCTGGTGACCACCGGCGCGTTGCAGGCCATTCCGCGCGAGCTGACCGAGGCCACCTCGGTCGACGGCGCGTCGCCTTGGCAGTCGTTCCGGGCGGTGACCCTGCCGCTGCTGCTGGTGGCGCTGTCGCCGCTGCTGATCTCGTCGTTTGCGTACAACTTCAACAACTTCAACGCGATCTACCTGACCACGGAGGGTGCGCCCTTCCCGGCGGACAACTCCACCAACGGCGCGACCGACCTGTTGATCACGTACACCTATCGGCTGGCGTTCGGCGCACAGGGTGCGGAGTTCGGCTTCGCCGCGGCGATCTCGATCTTCATCTTCACCATCGTCGCGGTGGTGTCGGCGGTGAGCTTCCGGCGTACCCGCAAGCAGGAGGAGGTCTACTCGTGACGACCTACGCGGACGCCCCCGTCGCCAACCGGAACGCGACGCGGAGGGCGAAGAACCGCTGGTTCGCCCAGGTGGGCTGGCGGCACCTCGTCGGGGTGCTGGCGGTGGTGTTCAGCCTCTTCCCGATCGTGTTCGTGTGCTCGGCCGCTCTCAACCCGCTGGGCACTCTCTCCTCCACGGAACTGGTGCCCTCCGGTGGGATGTCCCTCGGCAACTTCAGCGAGCTGTTCCAGCGCACCGCCTTCGCGCGGTGGTTCCTCAACTCGCTGCTGGTCGCCGGGGTCGCCTCCTTCGCGTCGGTGTTCCTTTCCGCACTGGCGGCGTACGCCTTTTCCCGGATGCGTTTCCGCGGTCGCCGGGTGGGGCTGCTCTCACTGCTGCTGATCCAGATGTTCCCGCAGTTCCTGGCCATCGTGGCGATCTTCCTGATCTTCACCACGGTCACCGACCTGTGGCCGGCGCTCGGCTTCGACACCCCGTGGGGTCTGTTCCTGCTTTACCTCGGTGGGGCGCTGGGCGTGAACACCTGGCTCATGAAGGGCTTCTTCGACACGCTGCCGCGCGAGCTGGACGAGTCGGCCACCATGGACGGGGCCACGCACGCCCAGGTCTTCTTCCGGATCATGCTGCCGCTGGTGGCCCCGATCCTGGCGGTGACCGCGCTGCTGTCGTTCATCGGGACGATCAACGAGTTCCTGATCGCGAACGTGTTCCTGCGCGACGCCAACTCGAAGACCCTGGCGGTCGGCATGTACGGCCTGCTCCAGGGAAACGAGCGGAACACCAACTTCGGCATCTTCGCGGCGGCGACCCTGCTCACCGCCATCCCCACGGTGCTGGTGTTCCAACTGCTCCAGCGCTACATCGTCTCCGGCCTCACCGCCGGAGCCGTCAAGGGATAAGCCGGAGGGGTGGCCGCGCCGTCGTGGGCGAGGCGAGTGGTGCCACTCCGCACGCTGCGGCAAGGGCGTCGTTGACGTACACCGGAGCGGTTCTCGGGCGGACCGCCGCGGTCGGGTGACCGATCGCGGCGGGTGCCCGCCCGACTCCCTGTCGAGAACGACGCGAAAGGCATCCCCATGTCTCTCCAGCCGCACCACGACGGATCCGCCACCTACGTGCCCGAGCAGGAGCCCGCGCTCGGGCAGACCGTGCCGGTCCTCGTCCGGGTGCCGGCCGGCTCCGGCGTCCGCCAGGTGCACGTCCGGACCACCGGCGACGGCGAGCCGCGCTTCGCCGAGGCGGTGGTCGACCGCACCGAGGGCGGTGACGTGTGGTGGCGGGCCGACGTCGAGGTCCGCAACCCGGTCAGCAACTACCGCTTCCTGCTCGACGGCCCGGCGGGCGCCCGCTGGCTGAACGCCGCCGGTCTGGTCGACCACGACGTGCCGGACAACGGCGACTTCAAGCTGGTCAGCCACGCGCCGCCGCCGGCCTGGGCCCGGGACGCGGTGATCTACCAGATCTTCCCGGACCGGTTCGCCCGCTCGGCCGCCGCGGCCGGCCGGACCGCGCCGGACTGGGCGATCCCGTGCGACTGGGACACCCCGGTGATCGGGCGCGGCCCGGAGACGCCCCGCCAGTTCTACGGCGGCGACCTCGACGGAATCACCGAGCGCCTGGACCACCTGGACCGGCTCGGGGTGAACACCGTCTACCTCACGCCGATCTTCCCGGCCCGCTCCAACCACCGGTACGACGCGGCGAGCTTCGACACCGTCGACCCGCTGCTCGGCGGGGACGCCGCCCTGGCCCGGCTGGCCGACGCGGTGCACGCCCGGGGCTGGCGGCTGCTCGGCGACATCACCAGCAACCACACCGGCGACGCCCACCAGTGGTTCACCGCGGCGGTCTCCGACGTGCACGCGCCCGAGCGGGAGCTGTACTACTTCGACCTGGCCGGCGGGTGCGACGACTCCAGCTCGGCGCGTCTGACGCCGCGCCGCGACCTGGAGCCGTCGTACGAGTCCTGGAACGGGGTCAAGTCGCTGCCGAAGCTCAACTGGGGCAGCGCCGAGCTGCGCCGGCGCTTCGCCACCGCCGAGGACTCGCTGCTGCGCCGCTGGCTGCGCCCGCCGTACGCGCTGGACGGCTGGCGGGTGGACGTCGCGAACATGACCGGCCGGCGGGGCGCGGACGCGTACACCCACGAGGTGGCCCGGCTGCTGCGGGAGGTGGTCGCCGAGACCCGCGCCGACGGGCTGCTGCTCGCCGAGCACGGCCACGACCACACCGGTGACCTGGACCGGGACGGCTGGCACGGCACCATGAACTACGTCGGCTTCACCGATCCGGTCTGGTCCTGGCTGCGCCAGGGCGACGACCCGGTGCCGAACTTCCTCGGCACGCCCGGCGGGGTGCGGCGGCGGGACGCGGGCGCCGTGCTGCGCACCATGAACACCTACCGGTCGCTGGTCTCCTGGCGGTCGTACACGCACTCGTGGCAGCTGCTCGGCTCGCACGACTCGGCCCGGATCCGGACCGTGGTCGGCGACGCGGCCCGGCAGGAGGTGGCCGCCGGTCTGCTCGCCACCATGCCCGGCACGCCGGTGATCTTCGCGGGCGACGAGCTGGGCCTGACCGGCACCAACGGGGAGGGTTCGCGTACCCCGATGCCGTGGCACCGGCCGGAGAGCTGGGACCGGGGCACGTTCGAGGCGTACCGGTCGCTGCTGGCGCTGCGCCGGAACGAGCCGGCGCTGCGGCACGGCGGCCTGCGCTGGGTGCACGCCGACGCGGACACCCTGGTCTTCCTCCGCGAGGCGCCGACGGGCGCGGCGCTGGTGCTGGCCCGCCGTGCTCCCGGCACCCCGGTCCGCCTGACCGGCCTCCCGGCGGGAGAGAACGTCTACGGCGACGCCCCCGCCCTACGCCCAGACGCCGACGGCCAGGTCACCCTCCCCGGCGACGGCCCGACCTTCCAGGTCTGGCGCCTCACCTGACCCGACCTCCAGCCTTCGCGATCTTGCAGTTGCGGCCCGTGTACTGGGGCTTTCGCCCCTCTTGTCGGGGCGGGAACTGCAAGATCGCGGGGGTCAGGGGTGGGGGGTGGGCCCAAGCAGGGCGCGGACGCCTGTCAGGTAGGTGGCGCGGTTCGGGGAGCCGGTCAGGATGCGCTGGGTGAAGTAGCCGGGGACCAGGCCGAACAGCGCGGTGCCGACGGCCTCCGGGTCGGCGTCCGCGGGCAGCTCGCCGGCGTCGCGCGCGCGTGCGGCGGCGGCCACGAAGTGGCCGCGCAGCCGGGTGTACGTGGCCCGGACGAACTCGGCCAGCACCGGGTCGCGCTGCGCCTCGCTCCACACCTGAAGTGCCAGCGGCAGCACGCCGTCCGGGCCGAGCTGGGTGTCGACGAAGGTCAGCGCCCGCTCCAGCACCCCGGTCAGGGGCAGCGGCGGGTCGGCCGTGGCCAGGTCGGCGAAGGTCGCGTCGGCGGTGCCGATCACCGCCTGGGCGATGGCCGTGATCAGGTCGTTCTTGCTCGGGAAGTAGCGGTAGACCGCGCCGACCGAGAGCCCGGCTTCCTTGATCACGTCCTGCATCGAGGTGTTGTGGAAGCCGTCGCGCACGAAGCAGCGCCGGGCCGCGTCGAGGATCTGCTGACGGCGGGCGGCCAGGTGTTGCTCGGAGACGCGTGGCACGGCCCACATTCTAAATCGAACGCTCGTTCTTGACGATTCTCGCGGCGGCGGCGCACGCTCAACTCAAGAGAACGAACATTCGTTTTAAGGAGACGTCGATGCTCCGCTCCCGCTCGCCCTGGATGCTCGCCGCGCTGCTCGCCAGCCTCGTGGTCGTGGTGCAGGCGCTGCTCGTACCCCTCTTCGCGGCGCCGGCCGCGCACCTCGCGCCGCGCGACCTGCCGGTCGCCGTCGCCGGGCCGCCGCCCGCCACCGCCGACCTGGCCGCCCGGCTCGCCGCCGCCCGGCCCGGCGGCTTCGCCGTCACGACGCTGCCGGACGCGACGGCGGCCGACCGGGCCCTGCGCGACCGGGAGGTGTACGCCGCCTTCGTGGTCGGCCCGGACGGGGTGGCCCTGCACACGGCCCCGGCCGCGAGCCCGACCGTCGCGGCCCTGCTCACCGAGGCCGCCGGGCAACTCTCCGCCGGCCGTCCGGTGCCGGTGGTGCAGGTCGTGCCGGCCGACCCGGACGACCCGCGCGGGGCCGGCTTCGCCGCCGGGTTCCTGCCTCTCGCGCTGACCGGCATGCTGGCCGGGGCGCTGCTCACCGTGCTGGTGGCCCGCCGTGCCGTGCGGCTGGCCGGCCTGCTCGGCTACGCCGTCCTGGCCGGTCCGGCCGCGACCGCGGTGCTGCACGGCTGGCTCGGCGTCCTCGCCGGGGACCCGTGGCGCGAGGCGGCCGCCATCGGGCTGTTCGCGCTGGCCACGGCGGCCACCGTGGCGGGCCTCGGCGCGCTGCTCGGCCGGGCCGGGCTGGGGCTCGGCGCGCTGCTCGTCTTCCTGGTCGGCAACCCGCTCTCCGCGGTCGCCGCCGCGCCCGAACTGCTGCCGCAGCCCTGGGGCGTGGTGGGCCAGTTCCTGCCCGTCGGGGCGGGCGGCACGCTGCTGCGCTCGGCCGCGTTCTTCGACGGGGCGGGGGCCGGCCGGTCGCTGGCCGTGCTGGCCGGCTACGCGCTGGTCGGCCTCGCGCTGGTCCTCGTCGGCAGCCGGAGCCCCCGGGTCGGCGCGGGCAGCCCGACACCTGCCGCCCGGCCCGCCGAGGTCACGGTATGACGGCACCTCGGCGGGCCGGCTACTACAAAGCGTCGTTGATGGGGGAGGATGGCCGGCGTGGAAGCTCTTCGACTGATCCTTCTCTACGTCCATCTGATCGGGTTCGCGCTGCTGCTCGGCGGTTCGATCGCCCAGTTCGTCAGCGGCCGGCTGCGGATCAATGCGGCCATGCTCTGGGGCTCGGTGATCGGGCTGCTGACCGGAATCGGTCTGTCCGCCCCACTGCGCGACGGCGACGAGCCGGCACCGGCCAAGCTTGTTACCAAGTTGGTGCTCGCGCTGCTGATCTTTGTCATGGTCTTCTTCTCCCGTAAGCGGGAGTCCGTGAACCGCGGGCACTTCCTGGCGATCATCGGGTTGACGCTGGTCAACGCGGCGGTGGCGGTCTTCTGGCGTTAGCCCTCCGGCGCAGCGGGAAGACCTCGGGAAACGGACGTTCGCGACGCCTCTCCGGAGGGCCGTCGGCACGAAAGGTGACGTGCCCCACGCGCGGGTTACGTAGGGGTAACGACCGTTCAACAGTCGTGCACGATTGTCGGCCGGTGGGTGGGCGCGGGCGTACGCTCCCGTCCGTAACGTGGGACGCCGGCGGCACACCGCAGGCCGGCGCAAGGGCTGCCACCGCGCACGACGCGGTGTGCAATGGGAAGGAGACGTCTTGCGCTCTGTGCGTGGGATGCGGATCGCCTCCGCCATCGTGGCGGGTGGCCTCGTGCTGGGCGCCGCCGCGTGTGGTGAGGCCCCCAAGGACGGCAACAACGCCGGCGGCAACGGCGGCAAGAAGTTCAGCGCCTGCATGGTGACCGACGTCGGCGGCATCGATGACAAGTCCTTCAACACCTCGGCCTGGAAGGGCCTCCAGGAGGCGAAGAAGGAGAACGACAAGATCGACATCAAGAACGTCCAGTCGAAGGCCGAGGCGGACTACGAGGTCAACCTGACCGGGTTCGTCAACCAGAAGTGCGACTTCATCCTGGCCGTCGGTGGCCTGATGTCGGACGCCACCAAGAAGGCCGCCGAGGCGAACAAGAACCAGCAGTTCGCCATCGTGGACGCGAACCCGGGTGTGGACAACATCTACCCGATGCAGTTCGACACCGCGCAGGCCGCCTTCCAGGCCGGTTACCTGGCCGCCGGGATGAGCAAGACCGGCAAGGTCGGCACCTACGGCGGTCTGCCGATCCCGCCCGTGACCATCTTCATGGACGGCTTCGCCGACGGCGTGGCGTACTACAACAAGGCCAAGGGCAAGAACGTCCAGGTCATCGGCTGGGACAAGGCCGCCCAGAAGGGCTCCTTCACCAACGACTTCGTCAAGCAGGACGAGGGCAAGAAGGTCTCCGACGCGCTGGTCGCCCAGGGCGCGGACATCATCATGCCGGTCGCCGGTGGCGCCGGCCTCGGCACCACCGCCGCCGCGCAGGCCTCGAACGGCAAGTACTCGGTCATCTGGGTGGACGTCGACGGCTGCGAGAGCACCCCGAACTGCCCGGCGCTGGTCACCACCGTCGTCAAGAACATCCCGGACGCCGTGAAGGACGCCGTGCTGAAGGCCGCCAACGGCGAGAAGCTCCAGGCCAAGCCCGGCTTCGTCGGCACCCTGGCCAACAACGGCGTCTCGATCGCGCCGTACCACGACTTCGACAGCAAGGTCCCCGCGGACCTGAAGGCCGAGGTCGACAAGATCAAGGCGGACATCGCCGCCGGCACCATCACGGTCACCTCGAAGGCCCAGCCGACCAAGTGACCGCTCCGCCGGCCGCCGCGGTGAGATCATCGGCAGCGGGGGCCGGCGGGCACCAGGTTTGACGACCGGCCGCCTCGGCGTACGCGGGGAAGACCCCGCGCGACGTCGGGGCGGCCGGTCACCTTGATCCCCCACTGACCCCCACCCGGCGCGGTGGCCGGCGCGTAGTCGCTACGCTGCACCATCGCTCGCACTCCAGGAGGTTGCGCTGAGACTCGAACTGCGCGGCATCACCAAGCGGTTCGGTGATCTGGTCGCCAACGACCACATCGACCTGACGGTGGAGCCTGGAGAGATCCACGCCCTGCTCGGCGAGAACGGCGCCGGCAAGTCGACCCTGATGAACGTGCTCTACGGGCTCTACCAGCCCGACGAGGGCGAGATCCTGGTCGACGGCAAGCCGCTGAAGCTGAAGGGCCCGTCCGACGCGATCGCGGCCGGGATCGGCATGGTGCACCAGCACTTCATGCTGGTGCCGGTCTTCACCGTGGCCGAGAACGTGATGCTGGGCGCGGAACAGGTCAAGGGGGGCTTCACCGGCTTCCTCGACCGCCGGCGGGCCCGGCGCGAGGTCGCCGAGGTCTCCGAGCGGTACAACCTCCGGGTCGACCCGGACGCGGTCATCGAGGACCTGCCGGTCGGCATCCAGCAGCGGGTGGAGATCGTCAAGGCCCTGACCCGCGACGTCGACCTGCTCATCCTCGACGAGCCGACCGCCGTGCTGACCCCGCAGGAGACCGAGGAACTGCTCACGGTCATGCGGTCGCTCAAGGAGGCCGGCAAGTCGATCGTGTTCATCACCCACAAGCTGGGTGAGGTCAAGGCGATCGCCGACCGGATCACGGTGATCCGGCGCGGGAAGACGGTCGGCACCGCCGAGCCGAGCGCCAGCCGCGACGAGCTGGCCGCGCTCATGGTGGGCCGCAGCGTCCGGCTGACCGTGGACAAGAAGCCGGCCCAGCCGGGCAAGCCGATCCTGGAGGTCGCCGGCCTGGTCGTCGACGACGACCGGCAGGTACGCGCGGTCGACGGCGTCGACCTGACCGTGCACGCCGGTGAGGTGCTCGGCGTGGCGGGCGTGCAGGGCAACGGGCAGACCGAACTGATCGAGGCGATCATGGGGCTGCGCCCGGTGCTCGCCGGCTCGGTCACCCTCGACGGCAAGGCCGTGCACGGCTGGTCGACCAAGAAGGTGCTCCGCGCCGGCGTCGGGTACGTCCCGGAGGACCGCAGCGTCGACGGCCTGGTCAAGGAGTTCTCCGTCGCGGAGAACCTGGTGCTGGACATCTACGACCAGCCGCCCTTCGGCAAGGGCCTCTCGCTCAAGCCGGACGCCATCGCGAAGTCGGCGAAGGAGCGGGTCGAGCAGTTCGACATCCGCACCTCCTCGGCGGACGCGGCGGTCGGCACCCTCTCCGGGGGTAACCAGCAGAAGGTGATCGTGGCCCGGGAGCTGTCCCGGCCGCTGAAGCTGTTCATCGCCGCCCAGCCCACCCGGGGCGTGGACGTCGGCTCGATCGAGTTCATCCACAGCCGGGTCATCCGCGAGCGGGACATCGGCACCGCCGTCATGGTGGTCTCCAGCGAACTGGACGAGGTGATCGGCCTGGCCGACCGGATCGCGGTGATGTACCGCGGCCGCGTCATCGGCGTGGTCGGCCCGGACACCCCGCGCGAGGAGATCGGCCTGCTGATGGCCGGCATCACGCCGGACACCGCCACCACGACCGCTGACGGCCCTGGCAACGAGGACGAGGCATGACCAACCCGAACCCGGTGTCGGGCTCCCCGGACAAGGAGCCGGCGACCGAGGCGCAGGAGGCGCGCAGCGAGGCCCGGGCGACGCCGTCCGCGCCCGCCGGCGACACCGAGCGGGCGGTGCCCGCCACCGCGACGAAGCAGCGCGCGGCCGAGGGGCCCCGCCCCACCCTGGGCCGGCTCTTCCTGGACAACCTCTGGGCGGCCAACACGGTCACCGTGACGGTGCTCGCCGTGCTGCTGGCCATGCTGGTCGGCGCGGTGCTGATCATCGTCTCCGACCCGGAGGTGCTGGCCACCTACGGCTACATCACCGCACGACCGGCTGACGCGCTCAACGCGAGCTGGACCGTGGTCAGCGAGGCGTACGCCAACCTGTTCAAGGGCGCGATCTTCGACCCGGACGCGGTCGGCTTCACCGCCGCGATGGGCCCGATCTCGGAGACGCTCACCTACACCGCGCCGCTGGTCTTCACCGGCCTGGCGGTCGCGCTCGCCTTCCGTGGCGGCCTGTTCAACATCGGCGCCCAGGGCCAGGCGACCATCGGCGTCATCCTGTCCGCGGTGGCCGGCTTCGCGCTGCCGCTGCCGCCCGGGGTGCACCTGCTCGTCGCGCTGATCGCCGGCGCGCTGGGCGGCGCGCTCTGGGGCTTCATCCCGGGCATCCTCAAGGCGCGCACCGGCGCCCACGAGGTGATCAACACGATCATGCTCAACTACGTGGCGGTCTACTTCCTGTCCTGGATCATCATCCAGAGCGGGGTGCAGAACCCGAACCGGTCGGACGCGATCAGCAAGCCGGTCGACTCCTCCGCCCAGCTGCCCCGGCTGCTCGGCGACAACCTGCGGGTGCACGCCGGCATCCTGCTCGCGGTCCTGGCCACGTGGTTCATCGCCTGGCTGCTGAACCGCTCGACGCTCGGCTTCGAGCTGCGCGCGGTCGGCGAGAACCCGGACGCCGCCCGGACCGCCGGCATCAGCGTCACGAAGACGTACGTGCTGGTCATGGTGATCTCGGGTCTGCTGGCCGGTCTCGGCGGGTCGAACATGGTGCTCGGCTCGACGGCGAACGCGCTGACCCCGCTGGTGATCGCGCAGATCGGCTTCGACGGCATCCTGGTCGCCCTGCTCGGCCGGGTGAAGCCGTGGGGCGTGCTGCTGGCCGCGCTGCTGTTCGGCGCGCTCCAGGCCGGCGGCAACCGGATGCAGTCGTACTCCGGGATCTCGCTGGAGCTGGTCACCGTGCTCCAGGCGCTCATCGTCATCTTCATCGCCGCGCCGGCCCTGGTGAAGGCGATCTTCCAGCTCCGGGCGGCCCGCGCGGCCCGGCTGCAGACGAGCCTCGCGAAGGGCTGGTGAGCATGTCCACCACCGCTGTCCCCGAGGTCGCCGTGACCGCGGTCGACGAGGGCTTCTGGACGCGCGTCCGCAAGACCGGGGCCGTCCTGCTGGGGCTGGGCGTGCTCGCCACGGTGCTGTTCGGCGCGCTCGCCACCGACCAGCAGGCCCGCTTCACGCTCAGCGAGACCGAGGGCGGCGCCGCCCTGGAGATCAACGGCACGGTCGGCGCGATCCTCTTCGGGATCATCGCCGCCGCGGCCGGCGCCGCGCTGCTCGCCGGGGTGCCGAAGCGCTGGTTCACCCTGGTGCTCGGGGTCGGGCTGGTCGCCTTCGTGCTGAGCTTCCTGTGCTGGCAGGTGTCCGCCGCCCCGGCGGGCCGCAACTTCATGCCGCTGGTCAACGTCCTCCGGGGCACGTTCATCCTGGCCCTGCCGCTGATCTTCGGCGCCCTGGCCGGGGTGCTCTGCGAGCGGTCCGGCGTGGTGAACGTGGCGATCGAGGGCCAGTTGCTGATGGGCGCCTTCTCCGGCGCGCTGTTCGGCAGCATCTCCGGCAGCGTCTGGGTGGGCCTGGTGGCCGCCGCCATCGGCGGTGCGCTGATCTCGCTGCTGCTGGCCGTCTTCGCCATCCGCTACCTGGTCGACCAGGTGGTCATGGGCATCGTGCTCAACCTGCTGGCGGTCGGCGTCACCGGCTTCCTCTACGAGCGGCTCATGCAGACCGACGCGACGAAGTACAACAGCGCGCCGCGGTTCAGCAACTGGGAGATCCCGCTGCTCAAGGACATCCCGCTGATCGGTCCGGCGCTGTTCCGGGGCAACATCTTCCTCTACCTCGGGCTGCTGCTGGTGCTGGTCATCCACATCGCGCTGTTCCGTACCCGGTGGGGCCTGCGGACGCGGTCCGTGGGTGAGCACCCCACGGCCGCCGACACGCTCGGCGTGAAGGTGCTGCGGCTGCGCTACCGCAACGTGCTCCTGGCCGGGCTGGTGGCCGGCGTGGGTGGCGCCTCGTACACCCTGGCGCTCTACTCGTTCACCAAGAACATGATCGGCGGTAAGGGCTTCATCGCGCTGGCCGCGCTGATCTTCGGCCGGTGGAGCCCGACCGGCGCGCTGCTCGCGGCGCTCTTCTTCGGCTTCGCCGACCAGCTCGCCACCTACCTGGGCGCGATCGGCAGCAGCATCCCGAGCCAGTTCCTCGCGATGCTGCCCTACCTGGCGACGATCCTGGCGGTGGCCGGGCTGGTCGGCAAGGTCCGGGCGCCGGCCGCCGACGGCAAGCCGTACATCAAGGGCTGACCGCCCGCGACACACCGTGCCCGGCGGGGAAGACCCGCCGGGCACCGTCGTCTCCGGCCGCCACCGCGACCGATCGGCGTGAATTGGGCAGAATGGGAGTCGTGATGGAGATCGACTGGGAGCGGCTGCGGGCCGCCGCCACCGAGGTCATGCGGCACGCGTACGTGCCCTACTCGAAGTTCCCCGTCGGGGCGGCCGCCCTGGTCGACGACGGCCGGGTGGTGGTCGGCTGCAACGTGGAGAACGCCGCGTACGGCGTGGTGCTCTGCGCCGAGTGCGGCGTGGTGTCCTCGCTGCACGCCACCGGCGGCGGGCGGATCGTGGCGCTGTCCTGCGTCGACGCCACGGGTGAGCCGCTGATGCCGTGCGGGCGGTGCCGGCAGCTGCTGTGGGAGAACGGCGGCCCGGAGTGCCTCATCGAGGCGAAGGGCGGCACGCTGCGGATGGCCGAGCTGCTGCCGCACGCGTTCGGCGTGGAGGACCTGGAGGCGGTGACCGGCGAGACGCCGGTGCCCGTGGTGCCGGAGCGGCTGGCCGCCTGGCGGGGGCGGGGCTCGGTCTTCGTGCACCCCGACCTTTCCGCCGGGCAGCAGGTGTGGACGGCGTACTGGGAGCGGTCGGCCGGGGACAGCGAGGGCGCCGAGACCGGCGTGCTGGAGGAGGGCCCGACCTGGGACGACCCGGCCGAGGCGATCACCTGGGGGCTGGCCCGGACGCCGCGCGTCGTCGTGGTGGACGCGTCGGGCACCATCTTCTGGGCCGGCGAGGGCGAGCCGCCCCTGGAGATCCCGGTCCGCTGGTCCGGTGCCTGACTCCCGCGACGCCCGCGGTCCGGTTTCCCGAGAACGAGGAAAGATCATCTGATGAGTGCATTCACGGCGGTTGACGTCATCCGGGCCAAGCGGGACGGTGGCGTGCTGAGCGACGGCCAGATCGACTGGGTCGTCGACGCGTACACCAAGGGCCTGGTGGCCGACGAGCAGATGTCGGCGCTGGCCATGGCGATCCTGCTGCGCGGCATGACCGCGCCGGAGATCGCCCGGTGGACCGCCGCCATGATCGCCAGCGGCGAGCGCCTGGACCTGTCGCCGGTGGCCCGGCCGACCGTGGACAAGCACTCCACCGGCGGCGTCGGTGACAAGATCACCCTGCCGCTGACCCCGCTGGTCGCCGCCTGCGGCGCGGCCGTGCCCCAGCTCAGCGGCCGGGGCCTCGGCCACACCGGCGGCACCCTGGACAAGCTGGAGTCGATCCCCGGCTGGCGGGCCGCGCTGACCAACGACGAGTTCATCGCCCAGCTCCGCGACGTCGGCGCGGTGATCTGCGCGGCCGGCGACGGGCTGGCCCCGGCCGACCGCAAGCTGTACGCGCTGCGGGACGTCACCGGCACCGTCGAGGCCATCCCGCTGATCGCCAGCTCGATAATGAGCAAGAAGATCGCCGAGGGGACCGGTGCGCTGGTGCTCGACGTGAAGGTCGGCTCCGGCGCCTTCATGAAGAACGTCGACGACGCCCGCGAGCTGGCCCGGACCATGGTGGAGCTGGGCGGCGCGCACGGGGTGCGGACGGTCGCCCTGCTCACCGACATGTCGACCCCGCTCGGTCTGGCCATCGGCAACGCGGTCGAGGTGACCGAGTCGGTCGAGGTGCTGGCCGGCGGCGGCCCGGCCGACGTGGTGGAGCTGACCCTCGCGCTGGCCCGGGAGATGCTGGCGGCGGCCGGCCTGCCCGACGCCGACCCCGAGGCGGCGCTGCGGGACGGCCGGGCCATGGACGCCTGGCGCACGATGATCCGGGCGCAGGGCGGCGACCCGGACGCCCCGATGCCCACGGCCCCCGAGGTCGAGGTGGTCACCGCGACCGACGACGGCTACGTCGCCGGGATCGACGCGTACGCCATGGGCGTGGCCGCCTGGCGGCTGGGCGCCGGCCGGGCCCGCAAGGAGGACCCGGTGAGCATCCCGGCCGGCGTGGTGCTGCACAAGCGCCCCGGCGACCGGGTACGCGTCGGCGAGCCCCTGTACGAGCTGCGCGCGGAGCACGCCGAGCGGATCCCGGCCGCGCTGGCCGAGGCGGAGCGGGCCGTGCGGATCGCGCCGGACGCCCCCGCCGCGACGCCGCTGGTGATCGAGCGGATCGGCTGATCTTTTCCGGTCATGGTGCGGTGCCCACCGAGCCGCTATCCTCGCAGGCCAAGGGGGGACCGACCGGCGATGAGCCGTTGCGAGCAGACAGGGACCTGAGCCGTGCGCGTACCCGCCCCCGACCCCCGGGCCGTCCGTGAGGCGAGCCTCGACGAGCTGTCGCGGCTGGGCCTCCCGCTGCCGCCCCCGCAGTTTCCGCTGGTCTGGGAGCCGGGCGACGAGATCGAGCTGCGTCCCACCCCGGAGATCGAGGCCCGCATCGCGGTGCTGCACGTGATCCTGGCCCGCTGCTTCGGGATGCCCGCGCAGGCGGCGATGAGCTGGTTGCTGGAGTCGCACCTGGTCGAGATGGTGACCCCGCCGGAGTGGCAGTTCGTGATGGGCGGCAAGGGCGACCACCGGTCGTTCGTGCTGCACCACGACGCGCTGTTCTCGCTGGCCTGGGTGCTCGGGCTGGCCAAGGAGCTGGACCCGACGGTGCCGGTGGACGAGCGGCTCGTCGAGCGGATGCCGAACCTCGTGGCGGGGGAGACCTTCGGCCAGTGGCGGGCCCGGATCCTGGCCGCACCGCAGCACCCCGCCGACGCGGCCGCCCTGCTCGACCTGCACTACTGCCTGGACTGGGCGTACCTGGAGTCGGAGGAGGCCGGGCTGGCGCTGCCGGGGCTGGTGGACGCGAACGCCATCGGGCAGCGCCGGTGGGCGCTGGAGTGGGCCGTGGTGCTGCGCGGGCCGTACCACGACGAGCCGCCCGGCTGGGAAGAGGTCGACCTCTCCACCTGAAGCGGCGGTGGTCAGCGCGGCCGGTGCACGGCGAGCCGGACGGCGAGGGTGACCGGCACCGGCTCGGGCAAGGCCGTGATCCGCTCGGCGAGCCGGGCCGGGTCGGCGTGCCAGGCGCTGGGCCCCATCCCGACCAGGGTGGCCACCTCGGTGCGGCTCAGCTCCAGCCGGGTCCGGTGCTCGGTGGCCGACTCCTCGGTGAAGTGCGCGCTCAGGCTGCCGGCGACCCGGTCGGCCTTGGCCGGGTCCACCCGGAGCAGGTCGAGCGCGTCGACCAGTTCGGCGAGATGGTCGCCGGCCGGGGTGACCACCAGCAGCGCGCCGGCGGGGTCGAGCACCCGGTGGAACTCGGCGCCGTTGCGGGGCGCGAAGACGTTCAGCAGCACGGCCGCGGACCGGTCGGCCAGCGGCAGCCGCTGCCAGGTGTCGGCCAGCGCGGCGGCGGCGCGCGGGTGGGCCCGGGCCGCCCGGCGCAGCGCCGGCTTGGCGACGTCGAGGGCGAGGCCGACCGCGTCCGGCAGCGCCGCCAGCACCGCCGCGAGGTACCAGCCGGTGCCGGCGCCAGCGTCCACCACCAGGGGGTACGCCTCGCCGGACACGATCTCCCGGGCCTTCGCGGCGAGCGCGGCGGCCACCGGGCCGTAGTGGCCGGCCGCGAGGAAGTCGGCCCGGGCGGCGACCATCTCGGCGCTGTCCCCCGTGTGCGGGGCGCGGCCGGCGAGCAGGTTGACGTACCCCTGCCGGGCGATGTCGAAGCTGTGCCGGCGCGGGCAGCGCAGCGCCCGGGCGGTGCCGGCGGTGGCCTCGGCCAGCGGCTCGGCGCACACCGGGCAGCGCAGCCGGGCCAGGATGCGGTCGTCCACGTCAGCTCTCCGGTGCGGTCGGGCGGCCGGACAGTCGGTCGACCACCCGCTGGGTCAGCGCGCCCAGCGCGTCGATCTCCTCCGGGGTCAGCAGGTCGATGAGGTGCCGGCGGACCGCGGCGACGTGGCGCGGGGCGGCGGCCTCGATGGCGGCGCGGCCGGCCGGCGTCAGCACCACGATGGAGCCGCGGCCGTCCGAGGGGTGCTCCTCCCGCGTGACCAGGCCGCGCTGCTGCATCCGGGCCAGGTGGTGGGACAGCCGGCTGCGCGACCAGAGCATCCGGTCGGCCAGCTCGCTGAGCCGCAGCCGCTGGTCGGGCGTTTCGGACAGGTCGGAGAGGACGTCGTAGTCCGGCTCGGAGAGGCCGGCGTCCTGCATCAGCTCCCGGGCCAGCTCCAGGTCGAGCAGGCGGCGCATGCGGCGGTAGCCGCGCCAGGCCCGGGCCTCGCGCGCGTCCAGCCAGCGTGGCGTGTCCATGTGCCGAGCCTAACTTACTTGTTGACATGTCATCAAACCCGCCCTACGGTCGATGACATGTCAACCACATTGGTCCTGCGGCAGGCGCTGGACGAGGCCGGCGAGCTGCGACCGGACCCGGGCCGGGAGGCGGCCGCGGACCAGATGCTCGACCAGCTGGCCCGGCTGGCCGTCGCGCTCGCGCCGCTGCGGGTGCCGGCGTGACCGCCCGGCTGTGGGAGCTGTTCGGCGAGCGGGGGCGCGGGGTGCTGGTGACCCTGCGCCGGGACGGGCGGCCGCAGCTCTCCAACGTCGACTACCTGGCCGAGCCGGGGCTGATCCGCTGCTCCACCACGGGGGACCGGGCGAAGGTGCGCAACCTGCGGCGCGATCCGCGGGCCAGCTTCCACGTCAGCACCCCGGACGGCGGGGCGTACGCGGTGGCCGAGGGCCGGGCGGACCTCACCCCGCCGGCCGCGGCGGCCGACGACGCCACGGTCGAGGAGTTGGTCGAGGTCTACCGGCGGATCCGGGGCGAGCATCCGGACTGGGCGGACTACCGGGCGGCCATGGTGGCCGACGGCCGGCTGGTGCTGCGCCTCACCGTCGAGCGGGTGTACGGCTGGCGGCCGTGAGCCGCCCCGGTCCGGTGCCGCGCCCCGGCCGCCGGTGACTAGGGTCGGTGCATGGCAATCTCGTACGAGGACATCGTCAAGGTCCCGAAGGCGCTGCTGCACGACCACCTCGACGGCGGTCTGCGGCCCGCGACGATCGTCGAGCTGGCCGCCGAGGCGGGCCACGAGCTGCCCACCACCGACCCCGAGGCGCTGGGCCGGTGGTTCGCCGAGGCCGCCAACTCCGGTTCGCTGGAGCGCTACCTGGAGACCTTCGCGCACACCGTGGCGGTCATGCAGACCGGGCCCGCGTTGCGCCGGGTGGCCCGCGAGTGCGCGCTCGACCTGGCCGCCGACGGGGTGGTCTACGCCGAGGTCCGGTTCGCTCCCGAGCAGCACCTGGAGCAGAACCTGACCCTGGACGAGGTGGTCGACGCGGTGGTCACCGGCTTCCGGGAGGGCAGCGCCCTGGCCTCCGAGGCGGGCACCCCCATCCGGGTCGGCACGCTGCTCACCGCGATGCGGCACGCGGCCCGGTCGCAGGAGATCGCCGAGCTGGCCGTGCGGCACCGGGACACCGGGGTGGTCGGCTTCGACATCGCCGGCGCGGAGGCGGGCTTCCCGCCCACCCGCCACCTGGACGCCTTCGAGTACCTCCAGCGGGAGAACTTCCACTTCACCATCCACGCCGGCGAGGCGTTCGGGCTGCCGTCGATCTGGCAGGCGATCCAGTGGTGCGGCGCGGACCGGCTGGGGCACGGCGTCCGGATCGTCGACGACATCACGCCCGGGAACCCGCCGATGCTGGGCCGGCTGGCCGCGTACGTGCGGGACAAGCGCATCCCGCTGGAGCTGTGCCCCTCCTCGAACGTCCAGACCGGGGCGGCCGCGTCGATCGCCGACCATCCGATCGGGCTCCTGCGCGACCTGCGCTTCCGGGTGACGGTGAACACCGACAACCGGCTGATGAGCGGCACCTCGATGTCCCGGGAGATGGCCCTGCTGGTGGACGCCTTCGGCTACGGCTGGAAGGAACTCCAGTGGTTCACGATCAACGCGATGAAGAGCGCCTTCATCCCGTTCGACGAGCGACTGAAGATCATCGACGAGGTGATCAAGCCGGCGTACGCCAAGCTGATCGGCTGATCAGGGCTGTCGCGGGTGGCCGGCCAGCAGGTCGGCCACCCGGCGCAGCACCTGCCCGGCCCGGGCCGCCTCGGCGCCCAGCCCGGTCTGCCGGCGCAGCACCGCCGGCTCCGCGCGCAGCAGCGCCACCCCGCGCCGGATCAGCACTCGCGGCGCCTTGCGCTGCTCGGCCAGGTCGCGGGCGAGCCGGCGGACGAAGGTCGCGCCCCGGGGGCGGCGCAGCGCGTACGCCCCGGCGAGCAGGCCCCGGCGGCGGCACTCCTCGACGATCTCGGCGGCGAAGATCCCTTCGGCGACGAAAAGTGGCGATCCGTCGACGTCGAATGGCCGGGTGGCCACCCTCCGGTCCGCGCCGATCGCATAAACCGGCACTTCGGCCTTGCCGTGCCGGGCCAGTCGGGCAATTGTTTCCACCGCCGTGTCCGCGTCCCAGGACTGCGGGGACTCCCAGTCCACCTCTCCGTCCCGGCGCGGCAACGTAGGGTCATCGCCGTCCTTGTAGAAGTCGTCCAGGCAGAGGACAGGAAGTCCGGTTCGATGGGCAATGTATGACTTTCCGGAGCCGGAGGGCCCGGCGAGCAGGACGACGCGGTGAGGGTGTTCCATTACCTTGAGTGACTCCGGCCAGACGGATTGCTATCAAATTGCATCAACATCTCATCACACCTCCGGCGAGGGACAACCTGGGCTTTCTCTTTGCGGAGCGGCGTGATGGAATCTCGGAGGTCCGACCCGCCGGGTCGGTCGCTCGGCGTTGCCCACAGGGCACGCCGAACGCGGTAATGCGAGGGCGGTGACGTGAGCAAACGGCCAACGACGGCGGGCTCCTTCCTGTCGCGTCTGCGCCGGCCGGCCAGCCGGCTCCGCGACATGCCGATCTGGTCCAAGCTCGGCCTGATCATGATCGTGCCGACGATCGCCACAGTCGTGGTGGGCACCAGCGGTCTGGTCGACCATCTGGAGACGCTCAACAACGCCAACCGGGCCGGCAACCTGGCGACCCTGATCGGTCACTCGGGCGAGCTGGTCGACAAGCTGCAGGACGAGCGCACCGCCGCCGTGCTGCTGCTGAGTGCCGACAACGAGAAGGCCGAGGGGACGTACTCAGACGCGTACACCAAGGTGGGCCAGGCGGTCGACGAGGCCAAGGCGAAGTACTCGCGGCAGCGCGTCGTGTTGCAGGAGCTGCCGCCCGCGCTGGAGAAGATCCTCGACGAGATCGACAAGGACCTCGAAGAGCTGCCCGGAACACGCAGTCAGGTCTTCAACGGCAAGATGGCGAGCAGCTTCGCGGTCAAGGGGTACGAAAAACTGATCGGCGAGCTGCTCGCGGTCCGGGACTCGAGCACCCAGCTCGCCGGCGACAGCGACCTGAGCGACCGCATGCGCGCCGCCGCCGCCGTCGCCCGCAGCAAGGAATTCCTCTCCCAGCGTCGGGTGGTCGTGCACGTCGCGCTCGACCGCGGCCGACTCGACCAGGCCCTGCGCAAGGACTACCTCTCCACCGTCACCGCCGAGGACCAGGCGGTCGAGTCCTTCACCGCCGTCGGGAACGACTCGGAGAAGGAGTTCTACCAGCAGACCGTCGCCGGGGGCGACCGGCGCGAGCTGTCCTCCTACGAGGGTCAGATCTCCGGCAACGAGACCGGGGAACTGTCGAGCGTCTCCTTCGGTGCCGACCAGTGGGACACCGCGATGGTCGGCAACGCCAAGCTCGTCCGCACCGTCGAGTCGAAGCTCGACAGCGACGTGATCAAGCAGGCCGACAGGCTCCGTTCGGACGTGCAACGCCAGGTCTTCCTGGAGACCGGCCTGCTGCTCAGCATGCTGCTGCTGGCCATCCTCTTCGCCTACCTGGTCGCCCGCTCGATGGCCCGCTCGCTGCGCGACCTGCGCCAGGGTGCCCTCTCGGTCGCCCAGTACGGCCTGCCGCAGGCGGTGGCCCGGCTGCGCGACCCCCAGGTCACCGGGCAGCTCTCCCCGGTGCAGCTGGCGAACCAGATCGCCGAGCCGCTGCCGGTACGCAGCAAGGACGAGTTCGGCCAGGTGACCGAGGCGTTCAACGCCGTTCACCTGGAGGCCGTCCGGACCGCGGCCGAGCAGGCCGCGCTGCGGGCCTCCGTCGCGACCATGTTCGTCAACCTGGCCCGCCGGTCCCAGATCCTGGTCGACCGGCTGATCGGCCACCTCGACCGGCTGGAGCGCGGCGAGGAGGACCCGGACCGGCTGGCCGAGCTGTTCCAGCTCGACCACCTGGCCACCCGGATGCGCCGCAACGACGAGAACCTGCTGGTCCTCGCCGGTGCGGACTCCACCCGTGTGCAGCGCGAGCCGGCCGCTCTCATCGACGTGCTGCGCGCCGCCCAGTCCGAGGTCGAGCACTACACCCGGATCGAGTTCGGCGTGATCGACCGGGACATCGAGGTCGCCGCGCACGCGGTCAACGATCTCGTGCACCTGGTCGCCGAGCTGTTCGACAACGCCACCGCCTTCTCCCCGCCGGACTCGCACGTCATGGTGGAGGCCCGGCGGGTGGGTGACCGCGCCTCCCTCTACGTGGAGGACCGGGGCATCGGCATCAGCCACGAGCAGCTCCGCGAGCTGAACGAGCGGCTCGCCACGCCGCCTCAGGTGGACGTGGCGGTCTCCCGGATGATGGGCCTCGTCGTGGTCGCCCGGCTGGCGTCCCGGCACGGCGTCAAGGCCGAACTCCGACCCGGCGCCGACCGGGGCACCGTCGCCGACGTCACGCTGCCCCCCTCGGTCCTGGTGCCGCGCGCGCTCTCCGGCCGCGGCCAGCCGGCCCCGGCCCTCCCGGCCGCCGCCGGCCCGCAGCAGGGTGGCCCCGCCCCGGCGTTCGGCGCGCTTGCCGCGCTGGGCAACGGCCCGCACACCCCGCCGCAGGCTCCGCACCCGGGCGCCTCCGGCAACCAGGTCACCCTGGGCGGGCGGTCCTTCGACCCGGCCCCGCGCAACGGCGCCGGCACCCCGGCCAACGCCGGCGCCGGCCGCTCCATGCCGGCCTGGTCCGACCTGACCGGCGCCGGCCCCCTCGCGGGCGGTGACGGCTTCGCCCCGCGCAGCTCGAACGGCCAGCAGATCGACCCGCTGCCCCAGCGGCGCAACCCGGCCGAGGCCGACCCGGCCTCCACCGGCCAGCTGCCGGCCATCCCGCGGCAGCTGCCGAGCAGCCCGGAGACCGGGCCGTACAACCCGCCGCCGGTGTCGGCTCCGCCGGTCCCGCCGGTGTCGGCGCCGCCGCTGCCGCCGGTCTCCGGTGTCCCGGTCTCCGGCTATCCCGTGTCCGGCTCGCCGTCCTCCGGCTACCCCGTGTCGGGGGCGCCGTCCTCCGGCTACCCCGTGTCCGGTGCACCGGCCTCCGGTTACCCCGTGTCGGGTGTGCCGGCCGGCGGCCAGCCGGTGTCGGGTGTGCCGGCCTTCGGCCAGCCGGTGTCGGCCGCGCCGACCGCGGGCCAGCCGGCCCCGGTGCCGCCGGTTACCCAGGTGCCGCCGCATCCGGCCCCGCCGGCTCCCGCGCCGCACGTCGGCGCCCCGCCGGTCTGGCCGCCGGTCGCCACGCCCGACCAGGCCGCCGCCCCGGCGGTGCCGGAGCGGCTCGCCGCCGGCCTGGACATGACGACCGAGCTGCCCCGGGTCACCCGCCCGGAGACGCCGCCGGCCGTCACCGCGCCGGCGCCGGCCCCCGCGCCGCGGCCGACCACGCCGCAGCAGCCGGGCAACCGCCAGCGGTACGCGGACGAGACGATGGAGCTGCCGATATTCCGGGAGCTCGAATCGGCCTGGTTCCGCACCCGCAAGCCGGGGCCCAACGAGGAGGCGGCCACGGCACCGGCCGCGGCCACCAACGGCGCCGCGACCCAGCAGTTCGCCAAGGTCGACGCCGCCGGTCGGGCCGTGCAGCAGACACCACCCGGGACGACAGGTAACACGCCGATGGCACACACTCCGACGGTCGGCGGAGCGCCGCACGACAACGGCGCGGCGAACGGGGGAACCCGTCCCGGTTACGCCGGTGCGCTGCCCACCCGGCAGCCCGCCGCCCCGCCGCAGCCCGGTTGGCAGACCGCGGCCGACGACGGTTGGCGGGCCGCCTCGGCGGCCACCGAGGTCCCGGTCGCGGAGACCACCCAGAAGGGCCTGCCGAAGCGGAAGCCGATGGCGCAGCTCGTGCCCGGTGGCATCGAGAAGCCGTCCACGTCGGTGCAGCGCCGCACGCCGGAAGGCGTACGCGGTCTGCTCTCGGCCTACCATCGGGGCGTGCAGCGGGGGCGTACCAACCCGACCGACAGCAACTCCACCGGCCCGGAGGGGACTCCGGGCGGGCAGCAGTCCTCGCAGTCTGGCTCAGGCCCAGTGGCCGGGAGCGGGCAGAAGGAGCAACAAGGATGACAACTACGCAGGATCTCGGATGGCTGCTCGCCAACTTCGCCGACCGGGTGCCCGGTGTGGCGCACGCGGTCGCGGTCTCCGCCGACGGCCTGCTCCTCGCTTCGTCCCGTGACCTTCCGCGGGACCGCGCGGACCAGCTCGCGGCGATCGCGTCCGGCCTGGTCAGCCTGACCCAGGGCGCGGCGCGCTGCTTCGAGGGCGGGGCGGTGCTGCAGACCGTCGTCGAGATGGACAACGGCTTCCTGTTCCTGATGTCCATCTCGGACGGCTCGTCCTTCGCCGTGCTCGCCGCGCGCAGCTGCGACGTCGGGCAGGTCGGTTACGAGATGGCCCTGCTCGTCGACCGGGTGGGCGACGCCCTGACCCCGCAGCCGCGCACGGCTGTCGGGATGATGGGCTGAACGACGCGCTGACCGGTGGGTCAGAAGCGGCAACAACTACGACAGGGACGAACACCACCGGGGCGAGCCGGTGCCGGGTACGAAGGAGGTGAGCGGCGACATGGAACGTGACGAGCCGACCGGAGCGTTGGTCCGTCCATACGCCGTGACCCGCGGTCGTACCCGCCCCCGGCTCGAGATCGCCCTGGAGGCGCTCGTCGAAACGACGGTGCGCGGCCGGTCGGTTGCCACTGGCAACGGTGGCCAGGGCCGTGAGCACCAGTACATCGCCGCGCTGTGTGACGGACGCGTGCAGTCGCTCGCCGAGATCGCGGCGCGGATGCAGCTTCCGCTCGGCGTGGCCCGGGTGCTCATCGCCGACATGGCGACGGACGGCCTGGTCGCGGTCCACGAGCCGACCATTTTGGACGACTCCGACGACGCGGTGGGCACTGAACTGCTGGAGAGGGTGCTGAGTGGACTTCGCAGGCTCTGACATGTCGCACCGGCCGCCGGCCCCGAGCGGGCGCGTGACGTCGGCGAAGATCGTTATCGCCGGTGGGTTCGGCGTCGGCAAGACGACGCTGGTCGGCTCGGTCTCGGAGATCACGCCGCTGACCACGGAGGCGATCATGACCTCCGCCGGCGTGGGCGTCGACGACACCCGGCAGGTGCCGGGCAAGACGACGACCACGGTGGCCATGGACTTCGGCCGTATCTCGATCGACCGCGATCTGATCCTGTACCTGTTCGGTACGCCGGGTCAGACCCGGTTCTGGTTCATGTGGGATGAACTGGTCCGGGGCGCGATCGGCGCCGTGGTGCTCGTCGACACCCGTCGACTGGCCGACTGCTTCGCCGCCATCGACTTCTTCGAGCACCGGCGGCTGCCGTACCTGGTGGCCATCAACTGCTTCGACGGGATGCAGTACCACGACCCGCAGGACGTCCGGGACGCGCTCGCGATCTCCCAGGACGTGCCGGTGGTGGCCTGCGACGCCCGTAACCGGGAGTCGACGAAGCACGTGCTGATCTCGCTTGTCGAGTACGTGCTCACCATGCGGCGCTCGCGGGCCGTCGCCCCCGCCTGACCCAGGTGACGAAGCGCCCGGCGGCCCTCGGCCACCGGGCGCTTCTCGCTGTTCGCCGGTCGGTACGCTGTGCAGCCGGTCGGTGACCGTCCCGTCTTGACGGTCACCGGAAGCCGGCGGTCGGGCGGGACGGTCACCAGGCGCGCTGCACGGCCACGTAGGCGGCCGGCGAGTCGGACTCCAGGCCGCCGTGCCGGCTGGGCCTGTGAAGGCGTACGCGCCGGCGATGCCCTCGGCCAGTTGGGCCGGTAGGAATGCGCGCAACCGTCCACGACCGAGGCACGCGGCCATCCGGGCCGACGCGGCGATGAGCTGGAGCGCCGCCGTGGGCTGGTCCGCCGGGTATGCTCCCGGCCGGCCGGACCCGGCGTCAGATCATCCGGCTGTGGGCAGGAACGCGCAGGTGGCGCGGGACGCGACTCCGATCAGGATCGGTAGCCGGCGGACCGGTACTCGTATTCCCGGTCGTCGTCGCGGTCGCCGGTGTCCCGGCTGAAGTCCCAGCCGCCGGCCGCCTCCCGGCCGGGGCGGCCGCCGACGGCGAAGCCGCCGATCTCCTGACCGCGCCGCCAACCCCGGAAGTATCCGGTGGTGTTCTCGGCGAGGCTGGCCGCGTTCCGGACGATCCGCAGTGGACGCTCCTCGCGCAGCGGCGAGCCGGGCACCAGGTTGGCCTGCGGGACCCGCTTGGGCAGGCCGGCCTTGGTCTCCGAGCCCACCGACGGGCGGGCCGCCTGCTCGGCCGCCTGCCAGCCGGTGTCCGCGGTGGTCGACCAGTCGAGGTCGGCCTCGTCGCCGTGCCCGACGAACCAGGCGGACTTCGCCTGCGCGAAGATCAGCAGGTCACCGTCGCCCTCGTCGGACACCGGCGGCGGCCGGTGCTCCTTCGGCGCGGGCCGCCGCTCCAGCGGGGTGGGCAGTTCGGCGCGGGGTGCCGGACGGTTCGGCCGGTTGGCTTCCGCCCGGTCGACCAGCCGCAGCGGCGGCGCGTCCAGCCCGGGGTCGGTCGGCGGGTTCAGCTCGTCGCGCAGCGCCCGGTCGGCCAGCGGTGGCGGCTCCACGAGCCGCAGCATCGGCGGCTCCTGCGGCAGGTCGTCCGCGAGCCAGGGCGGGGTGACCCGGCCCGGGTCGCTCGGCGCGTCCACTCCACGCCCGTACGGGTAGGTCGTCTCCTTGGCCCGCTCGTCCTGGTCCTCGTTGGTGTTGACCAGCGGCCAGTTGGCCCGGGAGCCCGGGGGAGCGGACTCCTGGCCGGGGCGGGGCGTCGGCACCGGGATCGTGAGGTCGGTGGCGCTGAAGCCACCGGTCGGCGGCTCCTGGTTGGTCTTGGGGCGCGGCGGGATGACCGTGCGCTGTCGCTCGGCCCGGGCCTTGTTGATCGCCGCGGTGGTCAGCGTCGGACGGAACGGTTCCCCGGCCTCGGCCGGCGGCACGGCGCCGCGCTGCGCCGGCGCGATCGGGGTGATCCCGGGCGGCGGCGGTGGCGGCGCGGAGATCGGCCGGTTGGTCGGCCCGTCCACCCGGGACGGCAGCGGCGCGCCGGTCGGCTCGTGACGGGCGGGCGGCGCGGAGGTCGGGCGGCCCAGGTTGGCGGCCGGGGTGACCGGGGCGGGAGCGACGGGCGGCGGCGCGACCGGCGCGGGGGCCACCGGTGGCGGACCGAGCGGCCGGGGCGAGGCCGGCGCGGCCGGACCGGAGACCGGCTCGGGGCGGCTGCGCCGACCCAGTCCGGGGGTCGGCTCGGGGCGGCCGCGCCGGGCGGCCTGCTCCAGGACCGGCTCGGGCTCGGTCGGGCGCACCGGGCGCAGACCGGAGGAGGCCGACGGGGCCAGCTCCTCGACCTGCTCGCCGCGGCGGGCGGCGGCACGGCGACCGGGCACCGGGGCGGGCGTGGTGACGCGGGCGCTGAGCGCGCCGACCAGCGCGTCGCAGCCGGCGTCGCAGGCCCGCACCGAGGCGACCGCCTGCCGCACGGTCTCGGCGACGGCGGCGGTGAGCGCCCGGTTGACGGCGGCCCGCCGGGGCGTCTCGGAGATGGCGACCCGCAGCGCGGTCACCGCGTCGTTGATGCTGTCGGCGTCCGCCACGCCCTCGGCGGCCAGGTGCGCGGCGACGGCGTCCGCCGCGACCGCGACCTCGCGGCCCCGGGTCACCGTGCCGGCGAGCATGCCCGGCTCGGGCAGCGCGTCGAGGACGGCCAGGGAGACCGGCTCGGCCGGGTCGGGGTACGCGCGCAGCGCGGCCGGGTAGAGCTCGCGGAGGACCTCGCGCAGCGCCACCGCGGCGGAGTGCCGCCCGCTGGCGAGTGCCGCGTGCGCGGCGAGGACCTGCTTGTAGTTGGCGAGGTCGCGCGGCGCCGGGAGGGTCACCGCGGAGAGCGCGCCGGCCTGGAGCGCCCGGGCCAGCCCGACCGCCCGGCGTTCGGCCGGCGGGGACTGCATCTCCTCCAGCGAGTCGTCGTCGGCGAAGCGCTCGGCGAAGTCGTCGACCGAGTCGTCGTCCGCGATCGCCAGCGGCCGACCCGCCGCGCTGAGCAGCGACGTGACCGTGTGGTCGTCGCTGTCGGCCGCGATGGCCGCGCCGCTCGGCCCGCCCGACCGCTCCACGAGCAGCGCGACCAGCTGGGCGTAGCCAGCCGGGTCGTCACCGATCTCGCAGACATGCAGCAGACGGCCTGCGTCGTCGACCACAGCGGACGTCAGCGCCGATCCGGCCGAAGCCGACCGGTCGGCCGGATCCGCCGAGGCCAGACCGCAGTACACGCGCACGAGCGCCACGGCGTCGTCCTCCTCCCGGGACACAGGTCCTTGCTCTGCCAGAGACTGATGCTCCCCGCTCCGGGTCAGTCGCGCCAGTCCACAACAGCAGAGATCTTGCCGACAATGGTGCGCCAACCCAAACTTGCGGTTTGTGCCCCGATCTTCTTGAGCCGGCGCCGCCCCATGAATCCACCGATTCCGCCGTTGACAGAAGCGCGCAGCGCCTCGTCCAGATCGTCCAGGCTGGAGCCGGCGGAGAGCATGTCCAGCACGCCCGGTAGGCGCAGCGCGTACGCCAGGTCACGGGCGATCTCGCCGGCTTCGATCAGCAGCGTCGGGTCCCACGCGTCGTGGCCGCCGCGGAGGTTCTCCACTACCAGGTCGAGCTCGTAGGTGTCCTCGTCCAACGGGGCGATGTCGGCCGGTTCCACCCGTTCGGACAGTTCATTCCAGCTGTCCAGTTGGGACAGGTCGTTGGGCGCGCCGGAACGGATGAAACTGACCAGCGACTCCGGGGTCTTGAACAGCAGCAGCTTGCCGCGGTGGGTGAGGAAGACGGGGACCTCCTCGTCGCCGGCGGCGTCCGCCTCGTCCTCGTCCTCGTCGGTTTCGTCCTCGCCGGCTTCGTCCTCGGCCGCCTCGGTCCTGCCGCGACGGCGCCGGTCGGCCCGCTTCTCGCCGTCCTCTTCCTCGTCCTCCTCCTCGGCGGAGAGGGCGGCGAACTCCTCGTCGAGGATCACCACCTCCTCGTCGTCCTCGGTCTCGACGACCTGGCGGCGGGCCAGGAAGGGGTCGTCCTCGTCGCGCTCGGCGACGTCGGTCGGGGTCAGCTCCCGCGCCGGCCGGTAGGCCCGCAGGGTGAAGCCGGTGCCGGCGGGCAGGGCGATCTCCACCGGGTCGATCCGCAGCTCGTCCCAGAGCGCGCGGTCCGCCGCCGGGCGGTCGACCTCGACCTCGTCTGCTGCGGCCGACGCTGTGGTGTCGTCGAGCTCGGGCTCGTCGGCGTCGGGCCGTTGGGGCGACTGGCGGGCCACGCTGACCTCCGTGTGCTTTCGGGTTGCCCACCCGGCGACGCTCGACCGCCGAGTGACTCTGCGCACATACCCTAGTGGGCGGGCCGGGGTGGCCGGGAGCCGCACCCCGGTGGCGTCCCGACCTGCGGACAGGTAGGCTTGCTACACATGAAGGCCCAGGCGCTGCACGGACACCTGGACGCGCTGCTGCTCGCGGTGCTGGAGCAGGGCGCCCTGCACGGCTACGCGATCATCGAGGCGCTCCGGGCCCGCAGCGGCGGCACCCTGGACCTGCCCACCGGCACCATCTATCCGGCGCTGCGCCGGCTGGAGCGGGCCGGCTACGTGGCCAGCGACTGGAGCACCGTCAACGGCCGGGAGCGGCGCACCTACCAGCTCACCGAGGCCGGTGGCCGGGCACTCGCCGGGGAGCGCGTGGGATGGCGCGAGTTCAGCGCCACCGTGGGCCGCTTCCTCGGCGCCGACGAGCCGCCCGCGACCCCGGCCTAGCCCCGCCTCCGGGACGTCAGCCAGAAACGCGCGGGCAGCCAGCAACGCACGGTCACCCGGCAACGCCCGGTCAGCCGACGGCGCGCGCTCCGAGGGTGGTCCGCAGCCAGCAGCGGGCGGCCCGGGCCAGGGCGAACCAGCCGGCGCTGACCAGCACCGCTCCGATGATCATCGGCGGCCAGGTCAGCGCCGCGTCCCAGAGCTGGACCGACCAGCCGAACAACGCGCTGCCGGCGAGCGCGCCGAGCGCCAGCCCGCCGGTCAGCCCGAAGCCCACCGCGCGGGCCAGCCGGCCGAGCCGAGGGGACCCGTGCCGGGCGCCGAGCACGCCCAGCAGCAGCCCGGCCACGGCCAGACCGGCCACCAGACCCCAGATCCCGTGCAGCGAGGTGGAGAGCAGCAGGTAGCCCTCGGGTGGGCGGGGCCCCTCGCTCCAGCTCGACCCCTGCCAGGTCAGGTCGCCGCCGACCATCAGCACCACCGCCACGGCCAGCGCCCGCAGCGCCAGCCCGCGCAGCGCCCCGGCGGCCAGCTCGGCCTGGTAGCCGGGAGCGAGCTGGGCCGGGGTGCCGAACTCGGCCACCGCCCGCCGCTCCGCCTCCGCGACCGGCAGGCCACCCTCCCGGTACGCCTCGACGGCGTCCTCCAGCGCGTGCCGCGCCTCGGTCAGCAGGTCCGCCTTGAGCCGGGCCGGCCCGTGCAGCTGCCCGGCCAGCTCGCGCAGCCGCTCGTCGACGCGGATGTCCTCGTACCCCCGCATGGGACCACCCTGCCATCACGGGTGGCCGGCCGCGTCGGGGAAAACCCCGGAAAGCGCTCAGGGGGCCAGGGCGAGGTAGCCGCGTTCGGCGGCCTCCTGGAGCAGCCACTGCTCCCGGTACCAGCCCGGGCGGGCCACCAGCTCCTCGTGCCGGCCGCGCTGCACCACCCGGCCCGCGTCGAGCACCACGATCTCGTCCAGCCCGGCGAGGCCGCTGAGCCGGTGGCTGATGAGCAGCACCGAGTGCCCGGCCGGGGTGGCGGCCAGCGCCGAGGCGAGCACGGCGTCGGCGGCCGTGGGGTCGAGCCCCTCGGTCGGCTCGTCCAGCACCAGCACCGGCGGGGCGGCCAGCAGCGCACGGGCCAGCGCGAGGCGCTGCCGCTGCCCGCCGGAGAGCTGCCCGCCCTGCTCGCCCACCACGGTGTTCCAGCCCTGCGGCTGGGAGGTCACCCACTCCAGCAGGCCGGCCGCCCGGGTGGCGGCGGTCAGCTCCGTCTCGTCGGCGCGGGGCCGACCGAGCAGCAGGTTCTCCCGCACCGTGGCGTGGAAGACGTACGCCTCGGCGAGCAGGCCCCCGACCAGCCGGGGCAGCTCCTCGTCCGGGAACCCGGACACGTCCACGCCGTCGACGGTGACCCGGCCGGCGTCCGGGTGTACCGCGCCGGTGAGCACGGCGGCCAGCGTGCTCTTGCCGGCGCCGCTCGGCCCGACCACGGCCACCCGGCGGCCGGCCGGCAGATCGAGGTCGACCCCGGCCAGGGCGGGCGCCGCCCCCTCCCGGTACCGGACGGTCACGTCCTCGAACCGGACGTCATGCCCGCCCGGCGCCGGTTCGGCGGGGGCGGTGGGCGCCGGCTCACCGGCATCGGTGAGCAGGTCGGCCACCCGGGCCAGGCCGGCGCGGAGCTGGGTGCGTTGCCGGGCCGCCCCGACCAGCGCGAGGGCGACCTCGACGGTGGCCAGCGCGCCCACCGCCAGGACGCCGACCAGCACCCCGCCGACGCCCGCGCGCAGCGCCACGACCACCACGGCGGCGGCGGTGAGCCCGCCGACCAGCACCCCGGCGGCGTCCACCGCGAAGCCGGTCGCGGCGAGCCGGCGCTCCAGCCGGGCCAGGCGGCCGCCCCGGGCCTCGGCGGCGGCGAGCGCCGTGCGGGTCGCACCGAAGGCGGCGAGGTCGGCCGCGCCGTGGGTCAGGTCGACGGCGTCGGCCGCGAGCGCGCCACGCAGCGGGGCCACCTCGTCGGCGGCCCGCCGGGTCAGCCCGGCGGCCAGGACGGGCAGCGCCACCCCGGCCACCAGCAGGCCGACGGCGAGCACGCCGGCGGCCGGCGGCGAGATCAGCGCGGCGCTGCCGACGGCGAGCAGGCTCACGAGCGCGGCCGCCGCTCCGGGCACCAGCACTCGCAGCAGCAGGTCCTGTACCGCCTCCACGTCGGAGACCAGCCGGCTCAGCGCGTCACCGGTGCGCGGGGCGGTCCGCCGGGCGGTCAGGGTGGCGAAGACCCGGGTCCGGACATCGGTGATCATGCGGAGCACCGCGTCGTGCCCGGCGAGCCGTTCGGTGTAGCGGAACACGCCGCGGCTGACCGCGAGCGCCCGGACCGCGACGATCGCCACGGTCAGCCGGTCCAGCGGGGGCCGGCCGGCGGCGCTCATGAGCAGCCAGGTGGCGGTGGCCATCAGGGCCAGCCCGGCGAACTCGGTGGCCGCCGCGAGCAGCCCGGCGCCGAGCAGGCGGCCCAGGTAGGGGCGGGCCAGCCGCAGCACGGCCCGTTCGGGTCGGTCGGTCACGGCGTCACCTCCGCGGCCGGCACCCGGCTCAGCTCGGTGACCCGGCCGTCCTCGACGCGGAGGATGCGGTCGGCGTCCTCCAGCAGCGCGGGCCGGTGCGCGACCAGCAGGGCGGTGCGTCCGGCGACCAGCCGCCGGGTGGCCGCCAGCACGACCGCCTCGCTGGCGCTGTCGAGCCGGGCGGTCGGCTCGTCGAGGAGCACGAGCGGGGCGTCCCGGAGGAACGCCCGGGCCAGCGCGACCCGCTGCCGCTGCCCGCTGGACAGGCCGTGCCCGCGCTCGCCCAGCGTGGTGCCGAGCCCGTCGGGCAGGGCGGCGACCACCTCGTCCAGCGCCGCGTCGGTGACCGCGCCGGCCAGCGCGGCGTCCGGGGTGTCGGGGGCGCCGAGGCGGATGTTGTCGGCCAGGGAGCCGGCGAACAGGTGGGCCCGCTGCGGCACCCAGGCCAGCTCGCGCCGCCAGGCGTCGAGGTCGACACCGGCGAGGTCCACCCCGTCCACGGTGACCCGGCCGGTGGTCGGGGTGACGAAGCCGAGCAGCAGGAGCAGCAGGGTGCTCTTGCCCGCGCCGCTGGGCCCGATGACGGCGACCCGCTCGCCGGGGCGGATGGTGAGCGTGACGTCCCGCAGCGCGGTGGTCCGCTCGTACGCGACGGTCACGCCCTCGAAGCGGATCTCGCCCCGGCCCTCCGGCGCCGGTCGGGCGCCTCCCGGGCCCGCCGCCTCGGGGGTCGCGGAGAGGGTGAGCGCCTCGTCCAGCGCGGTCAGGCCCTCCATGCTGGCGTGGAACCGGCTGCCGGCGGCCCGCAGCGGCAGGTACGCCTCGGGGGTGAGCAGCAGCACCAGCAGCGCGGTGGACAGCGTGATCCCGCCGCCGAGCAGCCGGATGCCGACCGGTACGGCGACCAGCGCCACCGAGAGGGTGGCGACCAGTTCGAGGACCAGCGCCGACAGGAAGGCGATCCGCAGCGTCCTCATGGTGGCCTGGCGGTGCCCGTCGGCCATCCGGCGTACGACGTCGACCTGGGCCCGGGCCCGGCCGAACGCGCGCAGCGTGGGCAGCCCGGCCACCATGTCGAGGAAGTGGCCGCCGAGCAGCGACAGCCGCCGCCACTGCCGCTCGGTGGCGGCCTGCGCCTGCCAGCCGAGCAGCGCACCGAAGATCGGGATGAGCGGGATGGTCAGCGCGATGATCAGCGCCGAGCTCCAGTCGGCCAGCACGATCCGGGCCAGCACGGCCAGCGGCACGGTCACGCTCAGCACGAGCTGCGGCAGGTAGCCGGTGAAGTAGGGGTCGAGCGCGTCCAGCCCGCGCCCGGCGAGGGTGGCGAGCTGCCCGGCCCGCCGGCCGGCGACCCAGGTGGGGCCGTGCCGGCCGACCGCGCGCAGCAGGTCGGCGCGGAGCGCCGCCTTGACCGTCGCCGCCGCCCGGGCCGCGACCGTGCCCTGCGCCCAGCTCACCAGCGCCCGGGCGGCGACGGCCGCCAGGAGACCGGCCAGCGCCGGCCGGTGCAGCCGCCCGTCGATCGCGGTGGCCAGCAGGGTGGCCAGCGCGGTGGCCTGCGCGACCACCAGCAGCGCGGTCAGCCCGCCGAGAATCGCGAGCACGGCGAGGTCGCGCCGGGCCGCGGGGACCCGGCGCAGCAGACGCGGGTCGAACGGGCGGCGGTTCACCAGTACACCGGTGCCCTGCCGTCGGTCCGTCCCCGGAACACCCACCAGCACATCGCCTGAAAGCCTAGTAGGGCCGGCGCGAGCGGCAGCGCCAGCCAGCCCAGCAGCGCCAGGGTCGGCCCGCTCGCGGCCGCGTCGGCCACCGCCAGCACGGCCGGGTCGGTCAGCTGCGGAGCGGCTGCGTCGGCCGTGGAGACCAGCACCCGGGGCCAGAGCGCCGCGCCGACCAGCGGCATCGGCAGGGCCAGCGCCACGCTGGTCGCCGCGAAGGCCAGGCCGGCCCGGCCCCGGCGCAGCGCCGCGCGGGCCACCAGCAGCGCCGCCACCAGCGCCAACGGCAGGAGTACGGCGACCGCCGGGCGCGCCACGGCGGCGCGTACCCGGTCGGAGAGCAGGCCCAGGACGGTGGCGGTGGCGACCGCGGTGAGCGCGGCCGGCACCAGGCCGCGGGCCAGCCGGGCGACCGACGGCAGGTCGGCGGCCGGCAGCCGGAGCGTGAGGAACGTCGCACCGTGCACGGCGACCAGCGCGAGCAGCGCCAGCGCGGCGGCGGCCACGAAGGGGGTGAGCAGGTGGCCGACCCCGGCCGCGTGCCCGTCGCCGGACAGCGGCACGCCCTGGAGCAGCGCGCCGAGCAGCGCGCCCCAGCCGAGCGCGGCGAGGACGCTGCCGGCCACCACCACCCGGTCCCAGCCGGCGCGGGCGGCGGCGGATCGCGGCCGGCTGCGCAGCTGCACCCCGGCCGTCACGAGCACCACCCCGGCCAGCGCGCCGAGCACGGCCGGGTAGCAGCCGGAGAGCAGTTCGCCCTCCAGCGTGGGGAAGGCCCCGAACAGGATGCCGACCGCCGCCACCAGCCAGACCTCGTTGCCGAGGAAGAACGGCCCGACCGCGTTCAGCGCGGCCCGGCGGGCCCCGGGTGTCGCGCCCCGGGCCAGCAGCAGCCCGACGCCGTAGTCGTAGCCGCCGAGCACGAGGTAGGTGGCGAAGAAGAGGCCGAGCAGGGCGTACCAGGCGAGTTCCACGGCGGGCTCCCTCAGGCGAACACGGGGTGGGGGTGGTGGTCGGTATCCGGCGCGGGCGGCCGACCGAGGGCGGGATCGTGCGCGCCCCGGGCGGCGTGCCGGGCCAGCAGCACCCAGTTGGTGACGGCGAGGGTGCCGAGCAGCAGGGTGAAGGCGATCAGCGAGGTGAGCATCAGCCCGGCGCTCACCGGCGAGACGGCCTGCCCGGTCGGCAGCAGCCCGTACGCGACCCAGGGCTGGCGGCCCACCTCGCGGGCGATCCAGCCGAGGATCACCGCGACGAAGGGCAGCGGCACGCCGAGCAGCACGAGCCGGAGCGGGAACTTCCACCGGATGATCCAGTCGCGCCAGAGCAGCGGTAGCAGGAGCCAGACGCAGCCCAGCGTGAAGCCGATCAGGATCATGAAGCCGAGGCCGACGCTGGACAGCACCGGCGGGATGTAGTCGCCCGGGCCGAACCGTGCCGTCCACTCGGCGACCAGCGCGTCGCGGTCGGGCCCGCCGCCGAACTTCGTCGGCTGGAGTTCGCCGACCGGGCCGAACTGCGCGAAGCCGAAGCCCTGGAGCGTGGTCACGGCGAGCGCCGCGGTGACCAGGCCGAGCCGCAGCGACTTCCGGAAGAGCAGGAAGTCCGGGGTACGCCGGAGCAGGTGCCAGGCGCTGACGGCGGCCATCAGGATCCCGCCGGTGACCAGGCCGGCCGAGACCACGTGGCCGAAGGCGAAGCCGAGGGTGGGATTGGTGAGCAGCGCGCCGAAGTCGGTGAGGTGGGCGACGCCGTCGCGGACCTCGTAGCCGACCGGGTGCTGGAGCCAGGCGTTGGCCACCATGATCCAGAACGCGGAGGCGTACGCGGTGATCGCGACGCCCCACAGCAGGGCCAGGTGGACGCCGCGCCGCAGCCGGTGCCAGCCGAAGATCCACATCCCGAGGAACGTGGACTCCAGGAAGAAGGCGACAAGCGTCTCGATGGCCAGCGGCGCCCCGAACACGTTGCCCACGTAGCGCGACAGGCCGCTCCAGTTCAGCCCGAACTGGAACTCCATCACGATCCCCGTGGCGATGCCGAGCACGTAGTTGATCACGTAGAGCTGGCCCCAGAAGCGGGTCAGCCGCTCGTACACGGGCTTGCCGGTGACGAAGCCGGCGGTCTGGAGGCCGACCAGCAGGGTGACGAGGCCGAGCGTGACCACCACGAAGAGGAAGTGGATCGAGGTCGTGGTGGCGAACTGCAGGCGGGCGATGAGCAGGGGATCCATGGTCGACTCCCACGGGTTGGCTCGCTTGTCATAGCGAGCCTACACGTAGGCTCCCTACCTATCGATTCCGGCGTCGGCGACCCGACCCCAGGCCGGCGACGGTCAGCTCAGGAAGAGGGAGATCGGCAGGGTGACGAGCAGGGTCGCGACGGAGAGCGCGGTGGCACCCAGCACCCGCGGCGGCCGGTCCGGGACCATGAGCCGCTGCACCCGTACGTCGAGGTCGCGGTCACCGAGGCCCAGCGTGCCGGTCGGGGTGACCCGGTGCCCGGCGGCGGCGAACCGGCGCAGCGCCCCGGCCAGGGGCTCCTCGGCGTGCAGCTCGCGGGCCTTGTCGTCGGCGCGCATCTCGACCAGCAGGGCCACCCGCTCGTGGGCGTCCCGCACCCAGCGGAACCAGGGCAGCGCCCGGCAGAGCGCGGTGAACGGCAGCAGCACGAGGTCGTGCCGCTCCTGGGCGTGCGCCCGCTCGTGGGTGAGCACCGCCGCCAGTTCGGCCCGGTCGAGCAGGCTCAGCGTGCCGGCGCTGACCACCACGCGGGGCTTCACCCCGGGCAGGCAGTAGGCGGCCGCGCTCGGGTGGTCGAGCACCAGCGCCCCGGGCACCGTCGGGTCCCGGCGGGCGACCAGGCTGAGCAGCTCCCGGTGCCGGCGCTGGGCCCGCACCGTGCCGTGGATGCTGCGCACCGTCGTGGTCAGCAGCACCGCGCCGATGCCGAAACCGACCCCGACGAGGCCCAGGTGCGGCGCGCCCAGCCCGGCCGGCAGCGTGCCGTGGGCCAGGTCGTCGACGAGCGTCAGCAGCGCGCTGCCCGTCGGTAGGTCGTACGCGGCCAGGCCGAGCGCCATGGGCAGCCCCATGGCGGAGAGCCCGAGCGCCAGCCCGACGGCCTGCCAGCAGACGATCGCCACCCGCGGGGCCCGCCAGGTCCACCGCGCGGTCGCGAGGACCTGCGCCGTCAGCCAGCAGGCCAGGATGGTCGCGGCGAAGTGCAGGGCGTACGCCAAGGCGGCCGCCCTACCGGTCCGTCGCCTCGTCGAGCGCCGGGCCGCCGGCCCGCGGGTCCTCGACCCGGTCGGTCAGCCCGGACCCGCCCGGCCCGGAGCCGGCCGGGCCCGCCTCGGCGCTGAGCGCCGCGCGCAGCACCTCCGCCTCGGTGCCGGTCACCGAGCGGGCGAAGCGCACCAGCGCGGCGTCCCGGCTGCCGCCGAGGTCGAGGGCGTCGAGCATGAGCTGGGCGATGTGCGCCTCGCGGGTGGCGGCGGGCCGGTAACGCCAGGCCCGCCCCTCCCGCTCGCGCTGCACCATGCCCTTGCCGGCGAGCCGGTCCAGCACGGTCATCACCGTCGTGTAGGCCAGCTCACGCCCGTCGAGGGCGTCGGCGACCTCGCGCACGGTCACGCCGTCCGACGTGGCGGGGACCGAGTCCCACAGCACGTCCATCACCGCACGTTCGAGATCACCCAGCCGAGTCACCCGGTAATCCTACCTCGTGTAGTAGAGGGCCCTACACGCCCTTCGGGTGCCAGACCGTCTTGGTCTCCAGGAGCGTGGTCATCCGGGCGAGGCCCGGGTCGGCGGACCAGTCGTGGTCGGCCGGGGCCGGCCGGAGCACCCGCTTCAGGTTCTCCGCGGCCTTGACCTCCAGCTCGGCGGCCAGGTCGGCGTCGGCGACGCCGGTCAGGTCGATGGCGTTGACGTCCATGTGGGCGGCCAGCGTGGGCACGGTCTCCGACAGCCGGCCGGTGAGGATGTTCACCACCCCGCCCGGCAGGTCGGAGGTGGCCAGCACCTCGGCCAGGGTCACCGCCGCGAGCGGCGCCGACGGGGAGGCGGCCACCACCACGGTGTTGCCGGTGACGATCGCCGGGGCGATCACGCTGACCAGGCCGAGCAGCGCCGGCGACTCCGGAGCCACCACGGCCACGACACCGGTCGGCTCCGGCGCGGAGAGGTTGAAGTAGGGCCCGGCCACCGGGTTCGCCCCGCCGTACACCTGGGGGAGCTTGTCGGACCAGCCCGCGTACCAGACCCAGCGGTCGATGGCCGCGTCGACCTCGTCGACGGAGGCGCCCAGGGCGACGAACTGGTCGCGCCGGCCCTCCAGCATCTCGGCGACCCGGTAGAGGATCTGACCGCGGTTGTACGCGGTCGCCCCGGCCCAGCCCTTCACGGCGGCCCGGGCGGCGACCACGGCGTCCCGCGCGTCCTTGCGGGAGGCCAGCGACACGTTGGAGTCCTGCACGAGATACGACCGTCCCGACTCGCTGCGCGGGAACTTCCCGCCGATGAAGAGCTTGTACGTCTTGCGTACCGCGACCCGCTCAGACATTGAGGTACGCCTCCAGCCCGTGCCGGCCGCCCTCGCGACCGTAGCCCGACTCCTTGTAGCCGCCGAACGGCGAGGTGGGGTCGAACTTGTTGAACGTGTTGGCCCACACCACACCGGCGCGCAGCCGGTCGGCCATCCACAGGATCCGGGAACCCTTGTCGGTCCAGATCCCGGCCGACAGCCCGTACGGCGTGTTGTTGGCCTTCTCCACGGCCTCGGCCGGGGTGCGGAAGGTCAGCACGGACAGCACCGGGCCGAAGATCTCCTCGCGGGCGATCCGGTGCGCCTGGGTGACCCCCGTGAAGATTGTCGGCGCGAACCAGAAGCCGCGGTCCGGCAGCTCGCACGGCGGCGACCAGCGCTCGGCGCCCTCGGCGGCGCCGGCCTCCGACAGCTCCCGGATCCGGGCCAGCTGCGCGGCCGAGTTGATGGCGCCGATGTCGGTGTTCTTGTCCAGCGGGTCACCGACCCGGAGCTGCGCCATCCGCCGCTTCAGCGACTCCAGCACCCGGTCGGCGACCGACTCCTGGACCAGCAGCCGGGAGCCGGCGCAGCAGACGTGCCCCTGGTTGAAGAAGATGCCGTTGACGATGCCCTCGACGGCCTGGTCGACCGGGGCGTCGTCGAAGACGATGTTGGCGGCCTTGCCACCCAGCTCCAGGGTCAGCTTCTTGCGGGTGCCGGCGACGGCCCGGGCGATGGCCTTGCCGACCTCGGTGGAGCCGGTGAAGGCCACCTTGTCCACGCCCGGGTGCTCGACCAGCGCCCGGCCGGTCTCGCCGGCGCCGGTGACGATGTTGACCACGCCCGCCGGCAGGTCGGCCTGCTGGCAGATCTCGGCGAAGAGCAGCGCGGTCAGCGGGGTGGTCTCGGCCGGCTTGAGCACCACGGTGTTGCCGGCCGCCAGCGCCGGGGCGATCTTCCAGGCAAGCATGAGCAGCGGGAAGTTCCACGGGATGACCTGCGCGGCCACGCCGAGCGACCGCGGGTTCGGACCGAAGCCGGCGTGCTCCAGCTTGTCCGCCCAGCCCGCGTAGTAGAAGAAGTGCGCGGCGACCAGGGGCACGTCGACGTCGCGCGACTCCTTGATCGGCTTGCCGTTGTCCAGCGACTCCAGCACGGCCAGCTCGCGGGAGCGCTCCTGGATGATCCGGGCGATCCGGAACAGGTACTTGGCCCGGTCCCGGCCCGGCATCGGGCCCCAGACCTTCTCGTACGCCTCGCGGGCGGCGCGGACGGCGAGGTCCACGTCCTGGCTGCCGGCCTCGGCGATCTCGGCCAGCACCTCCTCCGAGGCCGGGTTGATCGACTTGAAGCTGCCACCGTCGGTCGGGTCAACGAACTTGCCGTCGACGAAGAGCCCGTACGAGGGCTTGATGTCCACCACCGAGCGCGACTCGGGGGCGGGTGCGTATTCGAACATCGCGCTCAGTCCAGGGTGAAGTAGTCGGGGCCGGCGTAGACGCCGGTCGTCAGCTTGGTGCGCTGCATGAGCAGGTCGTTGAGGAGGCTCGACGCGCCGAACCGGAACCAGTCCGGGTCCAGCCAGTCGGGACCGACGGTCTCGTTGACCATGACCAGGTACTTGATCGCGTCCTTGGTGGTCTTGATGCCGCCGGCCGGCTTCACGCCGACCTGCCGCCCGGTGGCGGCGCGGAAGTCGCGGACCGCCTCCAGCATCACCAGGGTCACCGGCGGGGTGGCCGCGACCGGGACCTTGCCCGTGGAGGTCTTGATGAAGTCGCCGCCGGCCAGCATGGCCAGCCAGGAGGCCCGGCGCACGTTGTCGTAGGTGGCCAGCTCGCCGGTCTCCAGGATCACCTTGAGGTGGGCGTCGCCGCAGGCCTCCTTGGTGGCCACGATCTCGTCGTAGACCTCCTTGTAGCGGCCGGCCAGGAAGGCGCCCCGGTTGATCACCATGTCGATCTCGTCCGCGCCGGCCTCGACGGCCGCCCGGGTGTCGGCGAGCTTGATCTCCAGCGGGGCCTGGCCCGACGGGAAGGCGGTCGCCACGCTGGCCAGGTGCACGCCCGAACCGCGCAGCACCTCGGCCACGTACGGGACCATCGCCGGGTAGACGCAGACCGCGCCGACGTGCGGGCAGGACGGGTCGGCCGGGTCGGGGCGCAGGGCCTTGGCGGCGAGCGCCCGCACCTTGCCGGGGGTGTCGGCCCCTTCCAGGGTGGTCAGGTCGACCATCCGGATCGCCAGGTCGATGGCCTCCGCCTTGGCGGTGGTCTTGATGGAGCGGGTGCCGAGCTGTGCCGCCCGCTGCTCCGCGCCGACCTGGTCCACGCCGGGCAGGCCGTGCAGGAAGGTCCGCAGAGCGGTCTCGGATCGTCCCAGCTCGGAGAGCTCCGACCGGGCCGACGTCGCTGTCGCCGTCATGCCCCGAATACTACGCACCCGCGCGTCGGGTGATCTTGGTCACGCCGACCCGGCCGACGGCGTCCCCACGTGAGCGGCGTCGCTGGTCCGCCCGCACCTGCGATGCGCCCGCCCCGGGACCGGTAGGTTGAGCGATCGTGGACGTACACGTCATTGACCATCCGCTCGCCCAGGCGCGGCTGACCGCCATGCGGGACGCCCGGACCGACTCGGCGTCGTTCCGGGCCGCGCTGCACGAACTCACCACCATGCTGGTGTACGAGGCCGCGCGCTCGTTCCCCGTCGAGAAGTACTCGATCCAGACCCCGGTCACCGCCACCGAGGGCACCCGGCTGGCGAACCCGCCGCTGCTGGTGCCGGTGCTGCGGGCCGGTCTCGGCATGGCCGACGCCGCGCTCGGCCTGCTGCCCGAGTCGTCGATGGGCTTCGTCGGCCTGGCCCGCGACGAGGAGACGTACGAGCCCCGCGCGTACATGGAGTCGCTGCCCCGGGACCTCGCCGGCCTGCCGGTGCTGGTGCTCGACCCGATGCTGGCCACCGGCGGCTCCCTGGAGCACTGCTGCCGGCTGCTCGCCGACCGCGGCTGCACCGACATCACGGTGCTCTGCGTGCTCGCCGCGCCGGTGGGCATCGAGCGGCTGGAGCGCTCCGGCCTGCCGCTGCGTCTGGTGACGGCCTCGATCGACGAGGGTCTCAACGACCGGATGTTCATCGTTCCGGGCCTCGGCGACGCCGGGGACCGCCAGTTCGGCGGCATGCCCCGCTTCTGACCCCGCGGACCGGCCCGCCGGCAGCACCGGCGGGCCGCCCCGATCCATCGTCCGGCGAGTCCGTGCGCGGTGTGCGCGTACCCGCTAGCGTCTGCGGCCATGACTGGTGTTGCGCTCGCCGAAGAGCTGCTGCTCCTCGCATATGACGACGAAACCGGCAAGGCCACCATGCCGCGGATCAGCCTGGACCTCGGCATGGCCGCCGCGGTGCTGGTCGAGCTGGCCCTGGCCGGGCGGATCGCGTACGCCGACGGGAACCTGGCGGTGCTCGACCCGACGCCGACGGGCGAGCCGATCGCCGACGACGTCCTCGCCCGGATCGCCGCCGACACACCGCACACCCCGTCCTCCTGGGTGCAGCGGCTGCGGCACGGCCTGCGCGACCGGATCCTCGGCGACCTCTGCGGCCGGGGCGTGGTGCGGGACGTCGACGAGACGGAGCTGGGCTTCATCCATGTGCACCGCTACCCGGTCGCGGACGCCTCGGTGGAGGCGGACATCCGGCAGCGGCTGGCCGACGCGCTGACCGTCGGGCAGGTCCCCGACGAGCGGACCGCCGCGCTCGCCACCCTGGTCGCGGTGCTGCGGATGGAGCCGGCGCTGGGCCTCACCGGCACGGCGGCCGACGAGGCGGGCAAGCGCCTGGAGGAGATCGCCAGCGGCGCCGGCTTCTCCGGCACGGTGAGCCTGGACGACAGCGTCGTCCGCCCCTCGGTGAGCCTGGTCATCGCCGCCCTGGCCCAGGCGGTCGACGCCGCCCTGGGTAAGCGCCCCTGACCCCCTCCGCCCTCATCGGTTGATCATGAGGTTGGCGGCGCCGGAGATCGCTTTCTCCGCCGCCAACCTCATGATCACCGCAGAGCGGGCGTGGGTCAGAGGCCCAGGGCTGCCGCGATCTCGTTGCGGAGTTCCGTGACCAGGGCGTGGGCGCGGCGGCGGGCCGACGGGACGTCGCCGTCGGTCACCGGTTCCACCACCTCCAGGTACGCCTTGAGCTTCGGCTCGGTGCCGGAGGGGCGGATCACCACCCGGGCGGCGTCGGTGCGCAGGATCACCACGTCCGCCTCGGGGAGCAGGTCGGACACCTCGGTGACCGGGCGCCCGAGCAGCGCCGTCGGGGTGGCGGCGCGGATCCGGGCCATGCCGTCGGCGATGACCCGCAGGTCCTCCACCCGGACGGAGAGCTGGTCGGTGTGGTGCACGCCGAACTCGGCGGCCAGTTCGTCCAGGCGGTCGGTCAGCGTCCGGCCCTCGGCCTTGAGTCCGGCGGCCAGCTCGGCCACGGTCAGCGCGGCGGTGATGCCGTCCTTGTCCCGCACGTGCTCCGGCGCGACGCAGTAGCCGAGCGCCTCCTCGTAGCCGAAGACCAGCGGCTCCCGGCCGCCTCCGGCCCGGACGATCCACTTGAACCCGGTCAGCGTCTCGTCGTAGGGCAGGCCCCGGGCCGCGGCCATGGCCCGGAGCAGGGTCGAGGAGACGATCGTGGTGGCGTAGAGGCCGGTCACCCCGCGCCGCATGAGGTGGTCGGCGAGCAGCACGCCCACCTCGTCCCCGCGCAGCATCCGCCACGTCCCGTCCACCGGCACGGCCACGGCGCACCGGTCCGCGTCGGGGTCGTTGGCGATGGCGATGTCCGCGCCCGTGCTGCCGGCCAGCGCGACCAGCTTGTCCACCGCGCCCGGCTCCTCGGGGTTGGGGAAGCTGACCGTCGGGAAGGCCGGGTCCGGCTCGGCCTGCTCGGGCACCACGCCGGGCGTCGCGAAACCGGCCCGGGCGAACGCGGCGGTCAGCACCGCGGCACCCACCCCGTGCAGCGGCGTGTACGCCACCTTCAGGTCCCGCGGGCCGGCCGGGTCGACCACCGCGGCGGCGCGCTCCACGTAACCGGCGACCAGGTCGTCGCCGAGGACCTGGCCGGGCGGGCCGAGCGGCACCTGGGCCAGCGGGCCGACGGCCCGGATGGCGGCCTCGATGCCGGCGTCGGCCGGCGGCACGATCTGCGCGCCCGCGCCCAGCTCACCGCCGAGCTGCGCACCCAGGTAGACCTTGTAGCCGTTGTCCTGCGGCGGGTTGTGGCTGGCGGTCACCATCACACCGGCCACCGCGCCGAGGTGCCGCACCGCGAAGGCCAGCACCGGGGTGGGCAGCGGACGGGGCAGCAGCAGCGCCTGGCGGCCCGCGCCGGTGGCCACCTGGGCGGTGCGCTCGGCGAAGGCCAGCGAGCCGCGCCGGGCGTCGTACCCGATCACGAGCGGGCCCTCGCCGCCCTGGTCGGCGAGCCAGCCGACCAGCCCGGCCGCGGCCTGGGTGACCACCGCGAGGTTCATCCCGTTCGGACCGGCGCGCAGCGGGCCGCGCAGCCCGGCGGTGCCGAAGGCCAGCGGGCCGGCGAACCGGTCGGCCAGCTCGGGTGCGCTGCCCGGCAGCCCGGCGAGGACGGCGCGCAGCTCGTCCCGGTCGGCCGGGTCCGGGTCGTCGTCGAGCCAGCGCTCGGCCCGGGCGCGAAGGTCGTCAAGGTCAGTGGTTTCCGCCGCCATTGCCTCATGAAAGCACGGCGACGGATCACCACCGGCCGTCGGCCTCGACTTCAGTTGTCACCGGTGAGCTGGAACGAGCGGGCCATCGCCTCGAAGATCGGCTTGCTCTCGGCGAACTTGGCGTCGGTCGAGGACAGGTAGAACGAGTAGACCTTCCCGTCCTTGACCAGGCCACGCCACACGCCGTGCCGCATGACGTCGCCCTCGCCGCAGGTGTATTCGAGCTGGGCCGCCGCCTGGCCGGCGAGCTGCGGTTCCGAGATCGACAGCTCGGTGTACGGCTCGGGGCAGTTCTTGCTCTTGGCGCTGTTCTTCTTGAGGTTCCGGGAGGCGAACTCCGCCCATCTGATCGGGGTGCCGTTCCACTCCTCCGCGATGACCCGGACCTTGCGGCCGCTGTCCTCGGGGTCGACGAAGTCGACGTAGAGGCCACCGGTCTGCCGCTGCCAGCCCTTCGGCACCTGCACGTTGACGCCCTTGACGGACTGCTCCTGCATCTCCACGGGCGGGCCCTCGGCGGACGACGAGGGCAGCGCGCCCACGATCGGCGGGGGCGTGTCGTCACCGCCGCTGGTCAGCGCGATCACGCTGACCAGGAGCAGCACGGCCACCCCACCGGCGACGGCGAGCTGGACCTTGCGCGGCCAGCCCTTCACCCGGCCGACGAACTGGCCGCCGACGCCCTTGGCGCGGCCGAGCGCACCGCCGTCGGCCGGCCCGGCGGCCGGGCTCGTGGTCCAGGGCTGGCCGGTGCCCGGCACCGACCACTGGTTGCCGCCGTACACCGGCTGGGTGGTGTCGGCGCCGCGGCCGTAGACCGGCTGGGTGGTGTCCGGACGGCCGGCGGGGACCCGCTGGGTGGCGTCGGGCGCGGCGGTGTGGCCGAGCCGCTGGGTGGCGTCCGGCGAGATGCGCTGGGTGGCCTCCGGGGCGGCGTTCGGCCCGGACATCGCCCCGGTCGGGGTGTGCAGCGGGCCGGCCAGCGCGTCGGCGCTGGTCTCGTCGAGCGCGGCGCCACCCGCCGCCGGCGTGGCGCCGGGACGCTCGCCGCGGCGCAGGGCGGCGAGCCGGTCGGTCAGCGACTCGCCGGGGGCGATCATCGCCGGCCCGCCGATCTGCCCGGTCGGCTTCGGCTCGATGGCGGGCGGCGGCGTCGACGGCCGCTGCACGGGCACCACGGCGTACGGGTCGGTCACCGAGTTGACCGCGGTGGCGGTGCTGGTCAGCGGGCCGGCGAGCAGCTCGCGGAGCATGCCCCGGGCGGTGTGCACGTCCAGCCGGCGGGCCGGGTCCTTCTCCAGCAGGCCCATCAGCACCCGGGTCAGCGGGCCGCTGCGCTGCGGGGTGGCCGGCGGGTCCTCGACGACCGCGTGCATGGTCTCGATGGGGTCGCCCTTGTCGAACGGGGGACGCCCCTCCACCGCGGTGTAGAGCGTCACGCCGAGCGAGAAGAGGTCGCTGGGCGGGCCGAAGTCCTGGCCCATGGCCCGCTCGGGGGAGATGAAGTGCGGTGAGCCGAGCACCATGCCGGGCGTGGTGAGCTGGACGTCGGTGGGCATCCGGGCCACGCCGAAGTCGGTCAGCACGCACCGGCCGTCGGAGCAGATGAGCACGTTGGCGGGCTTCACGTCGCGGTGCAGCACGCCGATGGCGTGCGCCACCTCCAGCGCGCCGAGCAGGGCGATGCCGATCTTGGCGACGGCGCGGGGCGCGACCGGCCCGTCCTCGATCACCATGTCGGCCAGGCTGCGCGCGTCCAGCAGCTCCATGACGATCCACGGGCGGCCGCCCTCGGTGACCACGTCGTACACCTGGACCACGGCGGGGTGCTGGATCGCCGCGGCGGCGCGGGCCTCGCGGAGGGTCCGCTCGTACATCGCGTCGCGGTCGCTGGGCGCGAGCCCCGGCGGGAGGACGACCTCCTTCACCGCCACGTCGCGCCGCAGCAGGGTGTCTGTGGCACGCCAGACCGTGCCCATGCCGCCGTTGCCCACAGGGGAGCGCAGCGAGTAGCGGTCACCGATGGTGGTGCCGGGTGCTGCACGTCCAGTGGGGGGACTGGCCGGTCCGCCGCTCCACGTCGGGATCTGAGTCACAGAAAAGCCACCGGGGGATATCGAGGGGGCTGGGACACAACCCCTCTATCTTGCTGGTTCCGACGCCCGATGCGAAACCCGACGCGGCGGACGTTTACCTACTCGACGGTATGTGGCCAGCTACTCACCTCCGGTCCATGCCGCCGTCGCGGTGTGCGGTATCCCTCACCCAACGAACGGCGGCCGCGTCCTACCATCCGGTAATGAGCGAAGCGCGGTCAAGCGAGTCGGGTTTCCCGATCAAGGGCGTCTACACGGCGGCCGACCTTCCGGAGGACCTGGACTCCCGGCTGGGCGTCCCGGGCGAGTACCCGTACACCCGCGGGGTCTACCCGACGATGTACACCTCCCGCCCGTGGACCATGCGGCAGTACGCCGGCTTCGGCACCGCCACGGAGAGCAACGCCCGCTACCACCAGCTGCTGCGTGCCGGCACCATGGGCCTCTCGGTCGCCTTCGACCTGCCGACCCAGATGGGGTACGACTCCGACGACCCGATCGCGCACGGCGAGGTGGGCAAGGTCGGGGTCGCCATCGACTCCATCGAGGACATGCGGACGCTCTTCGACGGCATCCCGCTGGACAAGGTGTCCACCTCGATGACCATCAACGCGCCCGGTTCGGTGCTGCTCCTGCTCTACCAGCTCGTGGCGGAGGAGTCCGGGGTGCCGGGCTCGGCGCTCAACGGCACCATCCAGAACGACATCCTCAAGGAGTACATCGCCCGGGGGACGTACATCTTCCCGCCGAAGCCCTCGCTGCGGCTGGTCGCCGACACCTTCGCGTACTGCCGCGCCGAGGTGCCGAAGTGGAACACCATCTCCATCTCCGGCTACCACATGGCCGAGGCCGGGGCGTCGCCCGCGCAGGAGATCGCGTTCACCCTGGCCAACGGCGTGGAGTACGTCCGGGCGGCGCTCGCCGCCGGGCTGGCCGTGGACGACTTCGCGCCCCGGCTGTCGTTCTTCTTCGTGGCCCGCACCACGCTGCTGGAGGAGGTCGCCAAGTTCCGGGCGGCCCGGCGCATCTGGGCCCGGCTCATGCGCGACGAGTTCGGGGCGAAGGACCCGAAGTCGATGATGCTGCGGTTCCACACCCAGACCGCGGGCGTGCAGCTCACCGCCCAGCAGCCGGAGGTGAACCTGGTGCGGGTGGCGGTGCAGGGCCTGGGCGCGGTGCTCGGCGGCACCCAGTCGCTGCACACCAACAGCTTCGACGAGGCGATCGCGCTGCCCACCGAGAAGGCGGCCCGGCTGGCCCTGCGGACCCAGCAGGTGCTGGCGTACGAGACGGACCTGACCGCCACCGTCGACCCGTTCGCCGGGTCGTACGTGGTGGAGGCCATGACCGCCGAGCTGGAGACGGCGGCCGACGAGCTGATGCACCGGGTCTTCGACCACGGTTCGGCGGTGGACGCCATCGAGGCCGGTTTCCAGAAGCGGGAGATCGAGCAGTCCGCGTACCGGATCGCCCAGGAGATCGACTCGGGCGAGCGCGTGGTGGTGGGGCTCAACCGGTTCCGGATCGACGAGGAGGAGCCGTACGAGCCGCTGCGGGTGGACCCGACGATCGAGGTCGGCCAGGCGGAGCGGCTCGCCAAGCTGCGCGCCCAGCGGGACTCCGGCGCGGTCGAGCGCGCCCTGGCCGAGCTGCGGGCCGCGGCCGAGGGCAACGCCAACGTGCTCTACCCGATGAAGGACGCGCTGCGTGCCCGGGCCACCGTGGGTGAGGTGTGCGGGACGCTGCGCGACGTGTGGGGGATCTACCGGCCGAGCGACCGGTTCTGAGTCGACCCGACGGCGGCCCCGCCGGCACCCGCGTGGTGTCCGGCGCGGGCCGCCGTCGCGTTCCCGACCCCGCGCTGACCTGGGCGTTCGGCGCAGGGCGGCGTAGAGTCGATGGTCTCCCCGCACGCGGCGGGGGCGGTGACGGCTCGGTGCGGATCCTCCCCGGGCGACGCCGCCCGGGCGCCGCTCCCGCGTCCGTCGGGCAGCGTGGCCGGAGCCGGCGCGCGTGTGCGGATCGGGAATGCGGGTAACCCGGTGCGGTGAACCGGACGGACAGCCTGTGCGGTCGCAGTCCGGGCCGACATGTCACCGTCGGGAGTCGATCGACAGCCGACCGTTGTCACGCAATTGTCCGACCGGCAGTTAATTGCCGCGACTAATGCGACAATTCGGAACGACGACCGGGGATTTGGTGACCGATGAATCGGTTACGCGTTGTAGGAGGTGTGGGGCAGATGACGGCGTTCGACCGCGATCTACCTGCTGTCCCGCAGATATTCGGGCCCTCCCACCAGGGCATTCGTGACGCTGCGCGGTCCGACCGCTACGCGAAAGATGTTGCGCAGCGTCACCGCCGGAGGTCTAGGCTGTCTGCTGTTCTCCCCGATGATCCATCCATCTCTAGTGATCGAGAATTCGACGTGACGAGTGCGTTGACGCTGCCGTCGGGCAGCCCGCTGGCATCGTCCTGGCCGGAGGCGCCGACCGGGTCCCAACCCCTGCCGTTCGAGCTCGACCATCTGCTCGCGCTTCGGGTACCCGGCCTCATCGCGACCCGCCGTCACATCCACTCCCACCCGGAGCTGTCGGGCGAGGAGTTCGAGACGGCCGCCCTGGTCCACCGGGAGCTCTCCCTCGCCGGCCTGAGCCCGCGCCTGCTGCCGAAGGGCAACGGGGTCATCTGCGACATCGACGGGCGCCCGGACGGCCCGGTGATCGCGCTCCGCGCCGACATCGACGCGCTGCCGCTCAGCGACCCGAAGGACGTGCCGTACCGGTCCACGGTCGACGGCGTCTGCCACGCCTGCGGGCACGACGTGCACACGAGCGTGATGCTCGGCGTGGGCATGCTGCTCGCCCAGCTCGCCGACCTCGGCCAGCTCGACGGCCGGGTGCGCCTGATCTTCCAGCCCGCCGAGGAGATCCTGCCCTGCGGCTCGCTGGAGGTCATCGAGGCCGGCGGCCTGGACGACGTGGTGCAGATCTTCGCCGTGCACTGCGACCCGAACCTGCCGGTCGGCAAGGTCGGCCTGCGGGTCGGCCCGATCACCGCCGCCGCCGACAACGTCACCGTGCGGCTCACCGGCCCCGGCGGGCACACGGCCCGCCCGCACCTGACCGTCGACCTGGTCGACGCGCTCGGCCGGCTGGTCACCGAGGTGCCGACCCTGGTCAGCCGCCGGGTGCCGGCCAACAGCGGGCTGCTGCTGGTGTTCGGCCACGCCTCGGCCGGCACCCGCTACAACGTCATCCCCTCCGAGGCCTGCGCCGCCGGCACCCTGCGGGTGATGGACCGGGACACCTGGGACCAGGCCCCGAAGATCGTGGCTCAGGTGGTGCGGGACGTCCTCGCCCCCACCGGCGCCACCGTCGACCTCGAATACCTGCGCGGCCGGCCGCCGGTCACCAACGACGCCCGGGCCATCGGCGTGCTCACCGCCGCCACCGCGGCCGCGCTCGGCCCGGAGGGCATCGCCGAGACCCCGCAGAGCATGGGCGGCGAGGACTTCTCCTGGTACCTGGAGCACGTGCCCGGCGCGCTCGCCCGCCTCGGCGTCGGCCGGAACGGGCCCAACGTGGACCTGCACCGGGCCTCGTTCGACGTGGACGAGCGCGCCATCCCGGTGGGCGTACGCCTCATGGTCCAGACCGCGCTGCGGGCACTGGCGGCGGCCCGCTAGGCACCGGACCCGCCGGCTCCGGCAGCGCCGGACCGGCCGGCGGCGTACGGCGCCCGCGGCGACGCGCCAGGGCCACCACGAGCGCCACCGGCACGCCGATCGCCAGCGCGAACGGCAGCACCGCGCCCAGCACGGTGAGCGCCACCCGCAGCGAGCCCAGGAAGGCCGACCAGCCGCCCCGCAGCCCGGTCAGGAAGCCGAGGTCCTCCTCGTCCTCGGTGGCCGCGGCCTCGGGGCCGACGAAGGTCACCGTGACGGTGGAGAGCGCCGTCAGGTCGGCGAGCCGGCGCTTCTTCGCCTCCAGCGAGGCCAGGTCCGCCTCCCGGCGGCCCACCTCGTTCTCCAGCGTGACCAGGTCGGTGATCGAGGTGGCCCGGGCCAGCAGCCGGCGGGCGCTGTCCACCCGGGCGCGCTGGGTGGCGATCCGGGCGTCCAGGTCGACGGTCTCCTCGGTCACGTCCTCGGTCCGTACCTCGCGCCGCTCCTGCCTGCCGAGCTTCGCCAGTGCCTCCAGCACGCTCGCGAACCGGTCCGCCGGCACCCGCAGGACCAGCTCGGCCCGGGCGTCCGCGGAGTCGCTGTTGCGCTGGTCGCCGCCGATGAAACCGCCCGCCGCCGTCACCGCCGTGCTCGCCTCGCGTGCCGCCCGCTCCACGTCGTCCACCCGCACCTGGAGCGTTCCGGTGTAGATGATCGCCCGCTGGTCGACCCGCAGGTCCGCGCCCCCCGCACCGGACTGCGCCTTCTCCGGCGCGGCCTGGTCCCGGTCCGCCGCCCCACCCGCCACCGCCTGCGGCTGGGCGGCCGAACCCGCGTTGTCGCCGCCCGAGTCGCCGCCCGCGCTGCAGGCCCCGACGCCCAACACCACCAGCAGCCCGGCCGCCGCGAGCGCCCCGCCCCGGCGCCGGCTGTCCCGTATCCTCATGTCCCCGCTCCGATCCTCCGAAGGCCCCGCCACGGGACCGATACGTCGGACGCGACGCGACACCGCGCCGGTTCCGGCAGACTGCGCTGAGGACGTCACGATTCGATAATCGAGGAGTCACGATGCAGGTCACCAAGTACACCCACTCCTGCGTCCGGCTGGAGCACGACGGCGGAGTGCTGGTCGTGGACCCCGGTGTATACAGCGAACCCGAGGCGCTGGACGGGGTGGACGCGGTGCTCATCACCCACGAGCATCCGGACCACGTGAACGTCGAGGCGCTGACCCGGGCGCTGGACCGGCGGCCGATCTCCGTGAACGGTCCCGCCTCGCTCGCCGGCGCCCTCGGCGACGCGGCCGAGGCGCTGACCGTGGTCGCGCCGGGCGAGTCGTTCACCGCGGCGGGCGTGGCGGTGCGCGCGTACGGCGGCCAGCACGCCGTCATCCACCCGGACATTCCGGTCATCCAGAACCTGGGCTACGTGTTCAACGACGTCGTCTACCACCCGGGCGACTCATTTGTCGTCCCCGACGACATCCAGGTGGACACGCTCTTCGCCCCGATCCACGCCCCCTGGTCGAAGTTCTCCGAGGTCGTCGACTTCATCCGGGCGGTCGCCCCGCGGCGGGCCTTCGCGCTGCACGACGGGCTGCTCAACGACCGGGGCTTCGGCGTGCTCGACCGCCAGTACACCGCGCTGTCGAAGACCGAGTACCGGCGGCTGGAACCGGGCACCCGGATCGACGCCTGACCCCGCAGTGGCCGGTCCACCCCCCGACCTGGTCCAGCGGCTCTACGCGACGCCGCCGGACCGGTTCGTCGCGGCCCGGGACGCCGCCGTCGCCGAGGCACGCCGGGCCGGCGACCCCAGGGGCGCCCGGGAGATCGGCAAGCTGCGCCGGCCAACCGTCGCCGCCTGGCTGGTCAACCTCCTCGCCATCCGCCGCCCGGAGCTGGTCGCCGACCTGGCGCAGCTCGCCGAGTCGCTCCGCTCCGCCCAGCGCGAGCTGCGCGGCGGCCGGCTCCGCGAGCTGTCCGCGCAGCGCCGGGCCGTCGTGGGCGCGCTGGTCGCCGAGGTACGCAAGCTCGCCACCGCCGAACCGGGCGCCCCGCCGGTCGGGAAGCTGCCGCTCGGTGAGGTGGAGGCGACGCTGAACGCGGCGCTCTCCGACACCGAGGTCGCCGAGCAGGTACGCGCCGGCCGGCTGCTCCGGGCCACCCACTACGCCGGGTTCGGCGAGGTGCCCAGGCCGCAGCTGCGGCTGGTCACCGGGGGTGGGGAGGAGGAACCCGCCGTACCGGACCGGGCGGCCGAGCGCGCCGAGGCCCGGCGGACGCGCGACGAGCGGGCCGCCGAGCGGGCGGCGAGGGCCGAGCGGGCGAAGCGCCGCCGGGCCGTGGAACGCGAGCTGGCGAAGGCCCGCGAGGAGCAGGAGCGGGCCGAGGCGGAGCTGGCCGAGGCCGCCGACGCCGAACGCGACGGCGGGGCGACGCTGGACCGGATCGAGACCGAGCTGGCCGAACTCGAGCGCCGCCGGGCGGTCGCCGAGCAGGAGCTGAGCCGGGCCAAGCTGGCCCGCCGGGGCGCGGAGCGATCGCTCACCGCGGCGCGCCGGCGGACCGGCGAGGTCGAGGCCGCGTTGGAGGCGCTGGACGCCGAAGAGGGGGATGCCGCGGAGGGTGGTCACGGGGCAGACTGACCGTGATGGATGACCACGGTGGACGGACGGTGAGGTGCCGCCGATGACCCCGGAGCAGGTCGCCGCCGCCAGCAAGCCGCTGGTGCTGGAGCTCGGGGAGGCGTTCTCCCGCTGCCCGTCGACGCTGCGCCGGGCCCGGCTGCTCGGCATCTCCGGCTGGGCCTTCTACATCACCGGCCGGGCCGGGGCGCTCGGCGACGTCCGCGCCGAGACGGTCGCCGCCGCGCTCGGTTTCATCGCACCGGAGGCGGTCGCCGACGGCTGGGACGCCGCCGTGCGGACCGTCCCGCCGCTGGACGTGGCGGGCGCCAACCTGGCCGAGTGCTGCCGGTGGGGCGCGGCCAACCTGGGTGACGCACCGGAGACGTCCCGGCTCGCCGCGCTGCTGCGCCGGGCGGTCGACGCGGCGGACGGCAGCGGGATGCCGCTCTTCGCCGCCTGGCGGGCCATGCGGGTCGACGACCCCGCGCCGGGCGCCCGGGCGGCCGTCGCGCTGCTGCTGCTCCGCGAGCACTTCGCCGGGGCGTACCTGCTGGCGGTGCGGGCCTCCGGGATGACCCCGCTGGAGGCGGTGCTGGCCGGGCCGGAGGGGGACGCCGGGGCCGCCGCGTGCGGCTGGCCGCCGCCGTACCCGCCGGTGGGCCCGCTGGTGCGGCGGCGGCTCTGGGCCGAGGCGGTGACCGACCGGCTGGTCTCCCCGGCGTTCCGGGTCCTCGGCCCCGGCGAGGGCGCGGAACTGCTCCACCTGCTCACCGTCGCGCGGCTGCGCCTCCGCGGCCGATAAATGGGAAGCGCGGTCGCCGGGGCGGCTGCCAATATCTGCCGCGTGACGATTCCCGCCGGTTGGACGGCCCGCCGCCCCACCCTCGACGACGTGCCCGCCATCCTGGCGGTGGTGCACGCCGCCGACACCTTCGCGGTCGGCTACCCCGACTTCGACGCCGAAGACGTGCGCGACGCCCTGACCGCGCCCTTCGTCGACATGGCCCGCGACTCGTGGCTGGTCACCGACCCGGACGGCACCGCCGTGGCCTGGTCCATCCTGAGCAACCCCACCGGGGTCGGCCGGGAGTTCGTCGAGGTCTACGTCGACCCCGACCGGGGGGCCGACCTGCGCGCCCCGCTGCTGGCCCGGCTGCTCGACCGGGTCGCCGAGCGGGCCGCCGAACGCGGCCTGCCCGCCCTCACCGCCCGGACCGCCGTCTTCGCCCCGGAGACCCGCTGGGCGGAGGAACTGGTCGAGGCGGGGTTCACCCGGATCAAGCGGTACATCCGGATGACCCGATCGCTGGCCGACCTGCCCGCCGAGCCGGCGCCCCCGGCCGGGGTGACCGTGCGGCCGCTGCGCGCCGACGACGAGGCCGACCTGCGGCTGTTCCACCGGATCTTCGACACCGCGTTCCGGGACACCCCCGACTACGAGCCGGTCGACTTCGCCCAGTGGCGCGAGGCGCTTCCCTCCTCGGGCAAGGTCTGGGACGAGTGGTACGTGGCCGAGGTCGACGGCGAGCCGGCCGGCGCCCTCCAGTCCTCCGACCAGGCCCTCGACCAGGACATGGGCTGGGTCCGGACGCTGTCCGTGCTGCCCGCGTACCGGCGGCGCGGGGTGGGGGCGGCGTTGCTGCGCCGGGCCTTCGCCGGCTACGCCGCCAAGGGCCGGACCAGCGCCGGTCTCGGCGTCGACCTGGCCAACCCGACCGCCCCGGTCACCCTCTACCGCTCCGTCGGGCTGGCCGACGCGCGCTGGACCGACATGTACGAGCGGAGCGTCCCCGCCACGGGTGTGTGATACGCGACCCGCCGCGGGGTCGACGCCCGGCCGGGGGACCGGCCGGAGCAGACTGGAGACGTGGGAGACGCGCTACGCGGACGCGGTGCCGGTGGGGCGGGACCGCAGATCGGTGACGTAGTCGTCCGGCGCGCCCGCCTTCTCCGCCGCGTTCGCGATCTCCGACAGATACCACGACGTCGGCAGGCCGCCCTCGTATCCGTCGAACACGTAGACCCAGGCGGTCACGTCCCCGTCCAGCGTCGAGACGCGGACGGTCAGCTTGCGGTAGGTCCCCGAGGTCACACCCTCGATCTCGTCGAGCTGGGCCGCGTCGTACGGGTGGATGTCGTAGAGCGCCACGAAGACCTGGTCGCCCGGCGACTCGACGACCGTGCTGACCGAGCCCTCCCAGCCGATGACGTCCTCGCCCGCGAAGGTGAGCCGCCACCCCGCCAGCCAGCCGGTGCCCACCATCGGCGAATGCGGGCAGTAGGCGCGCATGCGAGCGGGGTCCAGGTTCGAGCCGTAAGCGGCGTAAAGACGCACGGCGATGACGATAGCCCGGCCGACGGGTGGGGGAGAATACGACGGTGCGTGTCGGACGCGACGGGGAGAAGAAAGTCACTGTGAGCATGGGTGGGGGGCGAGCGCGGTGAGCGCGAGGAGTGCGGCGGAGCGGAGCCCCGCAGTCGCGAACGAAAGGATGGCCCTGTGAGCCAGATCGTGATCATCGGCGGGGGGCCGGCCGGGTACGAGGCGGCGCTCGTCGCCGCCCAGCTGGACGCCGATGTCACCGTGGTCGAGGCCGAGGGGGCCGGCGGCGCCTGCGTCCTCTCCGACTGTGTGCCCTCGAAGACCTTCATCGCCAGCTCGGAGGTGGTCACCGGCTACCGGGACACCGAGGAGTTCGGCGTGCACTCCGACGGGCTGGAGGCGGTCACCGTCGACGCCCCGGCGGTGCACGAGCGGGTCAAGCGGCTCGCCCTGGCCCAGTCCGCTGACATCCACGCCAAGCTGATCAAGGCCGGGGTCGAGTTCGTCGCCGGCACCGCCCGGCTCGGCGAGGACACCCTCGGTCACACCCACCGGGTGATCGTCGCGCCGGCCGACGGGGGCGAGGAGTACTCGATCGCCGCCACCACCGTGCTGATCGCCACCGGCGCCACCCCGCGCCAGCTCCCCACCGCCCTGCCCGACGGCGAGCGCATCCTCACCTGGCGCCAGGTGTACGACCTGCCGGAGCTGCCCGAGCACCTGATCGTGGTCGGCTCCGGTGTGACCGGCGCCGAGTTCGCCAGCGCGTACCTGGCCATGGGGGTCGAGGTCACCCTGGTCTCCAGCCGCGACCGGGTCATGCCGCACGAGGACGCCGACGCCGCCTCGGCCATCGAGCGGGTGTTCCGCAACCGGGGCATGACCATCCTCAACAACTCCCGCGCCGAGGCGGTCCGCCGGATCGGCGACGGCGTCGAGGTGGTGCTCTCCGACGGCCGGGTGGTCGCCGGCTCCCACGCGCTGATCGCGGTCGGCTCGATCCCCAACACCGCCGACCTGGGCCTCGCCGAGTACGGCGTCGAGCTGGCCCGGGGCGGCTACGTCACGGTGGACCGGGTCTCCCGGACCAACGTCCCCGGCATCTACGCGGCCGGCGACTGCACCGGGGTGCTGCCGCTGGCCAGCGTGGCCGCCATGCAGGGCCGGATCGCCATGTGGCACGCGCTCGGCGAGGCCGTCCGGCCGCTGCGGCTGCGTACCGTCGCGGCGAACGTCTTCACCGACCCGGAACTGGCCACCGTCGGCGTCTCGCAGGACGAGGTGGACGCCGGCAAGGTCCCGGCCCGCCAGGTGATGCTGCCGCTCTCCGGCAACGCCCGCGCGAAGATGGACGACCTGGCCGACGGCTTCGTGAAGCTCTTCTGCCGGCCCGCCAGCGGGCAGGTGATCGGCGGCGTGGTCGTGGCGCCGAAGGCCAGCGAGCTGATCCTGCCGATCACCATGGCGGTGGAGAACAACCTCACCGTGAACGAGCTGGCCCAGACCATCACCATCTACCCGAGCCTGTCCGGTTCGATCACCGAGGCCGCCCGCCAGCTCATGCTCCACGAGCTGGAGTGACCTCGCGCGACACGTCGGCGAGCTGGCGGTATTCCCATCCCCGGGGCACCGCCACGCCGCCGACGCGATGCCCGGCCAGCGTGGCCGCGACCACCGCGAGCAGGGCGACCTCGGCGAGGATGAGCACGCGTTCGGCGAGGCCGATCAGCAGCCGGTCGCCCGGATAGGCCGACCAGACCATCACCGCGGCCAGCAGCACGCTGGTCAGGGCGAGCCCGCGCAGCCAGCCGGCGGCCCGCCCGCCGAGCGGCCGGGCGAGCAGCCAGCCGGCGACCGGCAGGGCCAGGAAGGCCACCACCGAGGCGTACCGGTGCAGGTAGGCGGCGGTGTCCATGGGGAGCCCCGGCTCGTTGGTGGGCACCACCGCGGCGGCCAGCAGGCCCGCGGACCAGGCCACCAGCAGCGTCCCCGCGAGCCGGCCCGCGCCGGCCCGGCGCAGCGCCGGCAGGAGTACGACGGTGGCCGCCGCCAGCACCGCCATGGCCGTGTCGATGACGCCGCCCCGGTCCGAGACGGCGAAGTCGCTGACGGTCAGCGACCAGGGATTCAGGTCGTCGCTCACCTCGAGGTGACCGAGGACGGCGAGCACCGCCGCCAGGGCGATCCCGCCGAGGGCCAGCAGGCCGCTGTTCCGGGTTCCAGGCATGCCTCAGCCTGTCGCCGGAACCGCCCGAAACGGATCGGGGACCACCACCCACTTCGATCCCGGGGTCGCCCCCTACAGGCCGCGCTTCAGGAGGCGATCGTCGGTTCCTCGGCCGTTGCCTCGGCCTCCGGCCGGGTATGGCGGGCGCTGATCGCCGTCATGGCCCAGCCCGCCGCCGCGAACCCGGCCGCCGCCGTGCCGCCGATCAGCAGCAGCCGCCACGCCGACTCGGTCAGCGCGGCGCCGCCGAGGTGGCCGACGAGCGTCCCGTACGTGGCCCAGCAGGCGGCCGCGGCGGCCTCGTACAGGACGAAGAGGCGGTACGGGTAGCGGCTGCGCCCGGCCGAGAAGCAGGCCGCCATCCGGCCGCCGGGCACGAACCGGCAGAGCAGGATCACCAGTGGCCCGGGTTCGCGCAGGCCACGGGTGACCCGGGCGGCGGCCCGGCGGGCCCGCCCCGGCGTCGCGTGTCGCGGCTCGCGGCGGGTGGGCGCGGTGCGGCCCAGCACGTAGCAGGCGAGGTCGCCGGCGAAGACGCCGAGCGCGCCGACCGCGATGGTCAGCGGCAGGTTGAGCCCGCCGTAGACGGTCAGTGCACCGCTGGTGATCATGACGACCTGGGTCGGCACCACCGGCACGAAGGCGTCGGCGACCAGCAGGGTGAGCAACACCGCGTACGCCCACGTGGGCGACGCGACGTCAGAGATGAGTTCGGCCACGACCGCCACCTCGCCGGAGTTCCCCGTTCGACCGCACCGAGCCTGACGGCGTGTCCCGCCTCACCGTGAGCGGCCCTGTCCGGCGGTGACCGGCGACACCGGCAGGCCACCGATGTTCAACGAGGCAGCGCCGCCGAATGTGACGAGCCGCGAAGGTGCCGCCGGTCGCGGGGGCGGGCGGCGGATCGACGATCGGCGGCGTACCGTTGTCGGCGCGCGGCTCCGGAGGCGTCGGGTCCCCCGTTCCCGACGGACGGGCCGCCGCGGGTCGCCGGCAGGTCCCGTGCCGGCGACCCGCCCCCATCGCACCGCCGCCGGGCGCGTCGCGAAATCCAGGTGCACCAGCCGCGCCGCCGCGCGTACCGTCGCCGCATGCGCAGCGCGGTGGTGACCACGACGCCGGGTATCCCCGGCGCGCCGCACTGACGTTTCCGTCAACGAGGCCCCGGGGCGATCCGCTCCGGGGCCTCGCGGCGTTCCGGGTCAGCTCGCCTCCGGGTCGTACCCGATCTAGGAGAGCGACATGATCGACCACCGCAGGCTCGGCCGGGACCTGGAGCTGTTCGTCTCGGACCCCCTCGCGGGCGCCGGGCTGCCGATCTGGCTGCCGGCCGGCGCCGCCGCCCGCCACGCCGTCGAGGAGTACGTGCGGGAGTTGGAGCGCCGGGCCGGCTACCGGCACGTGTACTCGCCGCCGCTGGGCAAACGGGAGCTGTTCGAGCTCTCCGGTCACCTCGGCTACTTCGCCGACGACATGTTCCCGCCCATGCGGCTGAGCGCCGACGACGAGTTCGTGCTGCGCCCCGCGCTCTGCCCGCACCACGCGCTGGTGTTCCGCGCCCGCGGCCGCTCCTACCGGGAGCTGCCGCTGCGGGTCGCCGAGATCGGCGCGATGTACCGGGCGGAGCGCTCCGGGGTGGTCGGCGGCCTGTCCCGGGTCCGCGCCATCTCGCTGAACGACGCGCACAACTTCTGCGCGCTGGAGCAGGTCGGCGACGAGGTACGCGAGATCCTCCGGCTGATCCGCGAGGCGCACGCGGCGCTCGGCGTCCGGCCGGCCGGGTTCCGGCTGTCGCTGCGCGGGCCGGGGGAGAGGTACGTCGGCGACGACGCCGACTGGGCGCGGGCCGAGGAGCTGCTCCGCGCCGCGCTCGACGGGGTGGATTACCACGAGGGCCCGGGCGAGGCCGCCTTCTACGGCCCGAAGATCGACATCCAGATCGTGGACGCGGCCGGCCGGGAGTCGACCATCTCCACCGTCCAGCTCGACTTCGACAAGCCGGAGCGGTTCGACCTGTCGTACACCGACGCGGACGGGCGCCGGAAGCGGCCGGTCATGGTGCACCGGAGCCTGGTGGGCAGCATGGAGCGGCTCTTCGCGTACCTCATCGAGGTGCACGCCGGCGCCTTCCCGGCCTGGTACGCCCCGGTGCAGCTGGTGCTGCTCCCGGTGGACGACGGCCAGGCCGACGCGGCCGTGGCGCTGGCCCGCCGGGCCGAGGCGGCCGGGCTGCGGGCCGAGGTCGACCTGGCCGGCTCGCTGGGCGCCCGGATCCGCGACGCGGCCCGCCGGAAGGTCCCGTACGCCGGGGTGATCGGCCACCGGGAGGCCGCCGACGGGTCGGTCGCCCTGCGCCTGCGCGACGGGCGCGGGCTCGACCCGATGCCGGCGGCCGACGCGCTGGGGCTGGTCGGCGCCGTGGTGGCCGCCCGTTCCGCCGACCTGCTTCCGCCGGCCTGACCTGCGGCGCGCCGCTCCGCCCGGGTCGCCGCTCGTGGCGTCCATGTCAGCGTCCGGCCGGCGCGGCCGCCGGCTTCCCGGGCGGCGGTCCGCCGGCGGGGCCTCCCGGCGGTCCGCCCGGCCTCCCGGGCGGACCGCCGGCCGGCAGCGGCGCGGCGGCCTCCTCGTCGACGGCGGCGCCGGTGAACTGCGACCGGTAGAGCTCGGCGTACGGGCCGTTCGCCGCGACCAGCTCGTCGTGCGTGCCCTGCTCGACGATCCGGCCCTGGTCCATCATGAGGATCAGGTCGGCGTCGCGGATGGTGGAGAGCCGGTGCGCGATGACGAAGCTGGTCCGGTCGCTGCGCAGCGCCGCCATGGCTCGCTGGAGCAGCACCTCGGTGCGGGTGTCGACCGAGCTGGTGGCCTCGTCGAGGATCAGCAGCGACGGCTCGGCGAGGAACGCCCGGGCGATGGTGATGAGCTGCTTCTCGCCGGCGCTGACGTTGCTCCCCTCCTCGTCGATCACGGTGTCGTAGCCGTCGGGGAGGCTGCGCACGAACCGGTCCACGAAGGTGGCGCGGGCCGCGGCCAGGATCTCCTCCTCGGTGGCGGTCGGCCGCCCGTACGCGATGTTGTCCCGGATGGTGCCGCCGAAGAGCCAGGTGTCCTGGAGCACCATGCCGATCCGGCCGCGCAGCTCGGCCCGCTTCATCGACCTGATGTCCACCCCGTCGAGGGTGATCCGGCCGGCGTCCAGCTCGTAGAACCGCATGATCAGGTTGACCAGGGTGGTCTTGCCGGCGCCGGTCGGGCCGACGATGGCCACCGTGTGCCCGGGCTCGGCCACCAGCGAGAGGTCGTCGATCAGTGGCTTGTCCGGGTCGTAGCGGAACGAGACGTGGTCGAACTCCACCCGGCCGGTGACCTTCGGGGGCGCGGGCCGGTCCGCGACCTGCTCCTCGGCGTCGAGGACCTCGAAGACCCGCTCGGCCGAGGCCACCCCGGACTGGAGCAGGTTGGCCATCGAGGCGATCTGGGTCAGCGGCTGCGTGAACTGCCGCGAGTACTGGATGAACGCCTGCACGTCGCCGAGGCTCATCGTGCCCGAGGCCACCCGCAGCCCGCCGACCACGGCGATGGCGACGTAGCTGAGGTTCCCCACGAACATCATGGCCGGCATGATGATCCCGGAGATGAACTGGGCGCCGAAGCTGGCTTGGAACAGTTCCTCGTTCTTGGCCGCGAAGGCGGCCTGCGCCTCGCGCTGCCGGCCGAAGACCTTGACCAGTTCGTGGCCGGTGTAGGTCTCCTCGATGAGGCCGTTCAGCTCGCCCGTGTGCCGCCACTGGGCCATGAACCGGCGCTGCGACCGCTTGGCGATCTGCTGGGTGACGACCACCGACAGCGGCACCGCCACGAGGGCGACCAGGGCCAGCAGCGGCGAGATCCAGAACATCATGGCCAGCACGCCGACCACGGTGAGCAGCGCGCTGAGCAGTTGGCTGAGCGTCTGCGACAGGGTCTGCGAGATGTTGTCGATGTCGTTGGTGACCCGGCTGAGCAGCTCACCCCGGGGCTGCTTGTCGAAGTAGGGCAGCGGCAGCCGGTTGAGCTTCTCCTCCACCTCGGCGCGCAGCCGCAGCACGGTGCGCTGCACCACCCCGTTGAGCAGCCAGCCCTGCCACCACATCAGCAGGCTGGCGCCCAGGTACAGCGCGAGCGCCAGGGTGAGGGTGCGGCCCAGCGCCGTGAAGTCGATGCCCGCCCCGGGCACCACGTCCATCCGGGCCAGCATGTCGGCGAAGTTGTCGTTGCCGGCGGCCCGGGCCGCGGCGACCGCCTGCTCCGGGGTGGTGCCGGCGGGGATCTGCCGGCCGATCACCCCGGCGAAGATGATGTCGGTGGCGTGCCCGAGGATCTTCGGGCCGATCACGCTCGCCCCGACGCTCGCCACCGCCAGGGTGATGATCGCGGTCAGGGAGAACCGGTGCGGCCGGAGGCGGCCGAGCAGCCGGCGGGCGGACGGCCCGAAGTTCATCGACTTCTCCGCCGGCATGGCGGCGCCCATCCACGGCGGCCCTCCGCCGCCGCGCCGTGCGGCGGCCGCCGCCGGCAGCCGCTGCGGCGCCTGCCCGTCGGCCTTCGCGTCCGGCGCCGGCTTCTGTCCGGGTACGGCGGTCATGCCGTCACCTCGCTTCGCTCGGCGCCGTCACGACCCCCGCGGCGACTGAGCTGCCTGGTTCGCTCGCTGCGCTCGCTCATGCCGTCACCTCCGCCGTCTGCTGGGACGCCACGATCTCGGCGTACGTCGGGCAGGCCACCAGCAGGTCCTCGTGTCGTCCCATCCCGACGACGCCCCCGTCCTCGAGCACGATGATCTGATCGGCGTCGACGATCGTGGAGACCCGTTGGGCCACGATCACCACCACCGCGTCCGCGGTGACCGGTTTCAGCGCGGCCCGCAGCCGGGCGTCCGTGCCGAGGTCGAGCGCGGAGAAGGAGTCGTCGAAGAGGTAGATCTCCGGTTGGCGGACCAGCGCGCGGGCGATGGCGAGCCGTTGCCGCTGGCCGCCGGAGACGTTCGTGCCGCCCTGCGCGATCGGCGCGTCCAGCCCGCCCGGCATCTCCGCGACGAAGTCCCGGGCCTGGGCGATCTCCAGGGCCGCCCAGAGTTCGGCGTCGGTCGCGTCCGGGTTGCCGTACCGGAGGTTGCTGGCGACGGTGCCGCTGAACAGGTACGGCCGCTGCGGCACCAGGCCGATCCGGCGCCACACCTCGTCCTGTTCCAGCAGCCGCACGTCCACCCCGTCGACCAGCACGGCGCCGGCGGTCGGGTCCACCAGCCGGGGGATCAGGGTGAGCAGGGTGGTCTTGCCGGCGCCGGTGGACCCGATGATCGCCGTGGTCCGGCCGGGGCTGGCCCGGAACGAGATGTCGTGCAGCACCGGCGCGCTCGCTCCCGGGTACTGGAAGGAGACGCGGCGGAACTCCAGCTCCGCACGCCGGGTCATCGCGATCATCGGCTCGACCGGCGGCACCACCGACGACTCGGTGTCCAGCACCTCGACGATCCGTTCGGAGCAGACGGCCGCGCGCGGCACCATCATGAGCATGAAGGTGGCCATCATGACCGCCATCAGGATCTGCATCAGGTATTGCAGGAAGGCGGTGAGCGCGCCGACCTGGATCTGGCCGGAGTCGACCCGCTCCGCGCCGAACCAGAGCACCGCGACGCTGGAGACGTTGAGCACCAGCATCACCACCGGGAAGATCAGCGCCTGGAGCCGGCCGATCCGCAGCGCGGTGGCGGTCAGGTCCGTGTTCGCCACCCGGAACCGCTCGGTCTCGTAGGGCTCGCGGACGAAGGCCCGGACCACCCGGATGCCGCTGATCTGCTCGCGCAGCACCCGGTTGACCGTGTCGATCCGGGTCTGCATGAGCCGGAAGCCCGGGACCATCCGCCGGGTGATGAGGCCCAGCGCGACCGCCAGGACCGGCACGCAGACCAGCATGAGCCAGGAGAGCCCCACGTCCTCCTGGAGCGCCATGACCACGCCGCCGACACTCATGATCGGCGCGGCGACCAGCATCGTGCAGCTCATGAGCACGAGCATCTGCACCTGCTGCACGTCGTTGGTGTTCCGGGTGATCAGCGAGGGCGCCCCGAACCGGGCCACCTCGCGGGCGGAGAAGCGGTTGACGTGCGCGAAGATCCCGGCCCGCACGTCCCGGCCGAAGCCCATGGCGGTCTTCGCGCCCAGGTAGACGGCGACGATCGAGCAGGCGATCTGGAGCAGGCTGACGAGCAGCATCACGCCGCCCGTACGCAGGATCTGGTCGGTGTCGCCGACGGCCACGCCGCGGTCGATGATGTCGGCGTTGAGGCTCGGCAGGTAGAGCGAGGCCATCGTGCCGACGAACTGGAAGGCCACCACCGCGGCCAGCAACCGCCGGTACGGGCGCAGGTGGGTACGGAGCAGGCGGATCAGCACGGACGGCTCCCCGATGGGTTCTCGGTGTCGGACTCGCTGTCCGGGTTCAACCGGCGAAGGTCCCCGTCGGACATGCTCGTGATGATTTCCGTGAGGAACTCGCGGATGACCGCCTGCTTCGCGGGGTCCGCGTCGACCGAGGTGAGCGGCCGGTTGCTGTGGATGAGGTCGATGATGGCGAGCGCGTGCTCCCGGCCCTTGTCGGTGAGGCTGAGCTGGACGCTGCGCCGGTCGCCGGGGTCCCGGCGGCGGGCGACGAAGCCGTCGCGCTCCAGGGTGTCGACGATGCCGGTGAGGGTGGCGGGCCGGACGAAGCACCGCTCCGCCATCTCGCGGTGGGTGCTGTCGCCGGCCCGCAGCAGGACGAGCAGCACCCGCATGCCGGCGGAGGTGAGCCCGTGGTGTTCGGCGAGGTAGCGGCCCCAGTGCTGCTCGACGACGTGCCCCGCGATGGAGATGAGCCGGCCGAGCGGCGCCTGCTGGAGCGCGTCGGGGAAGCGGACGAGCGGTCCCATGTTCACGGGCCTTACGTTAGCCCCCGAACGGTAAGGTCCCAAACTATTTTCGCGGTCAGCCGAACGCCACCGCGAGGGCGGCGGCGACGAAGACGACCTGGAGGACCGTCCGGACGCCGACCGGGGTGACCGGGCGGCCGGCGAGGGTGAGCCCGCGACGCGCGGCCGAGACGTTGGCCGGAAACATGGCCAGCATGAGCAGCGCCAGGCCGGCGGCGGCCGCCCGGGCGGTGGCCGGCAGGAGCAGCCCGAGCGCGCCGAGCAGTTCGAGCACCCCGGTCAGCGTGACCAGCAGGTCCGCCCGGGGCAGCCCCGGCGGCACCATGGCGATCAGGTCGGCGCGGCGGGACAGGAAGTGGGCCGAGGCGGTCAGCAGGAACATCAGGGCCAGGCCGATCCGCAGGGCGGGGTGCCAGCCGTCGAGGGCGTCGACGCCGAGCAGGCCGGCGAGCCGGGCCGCCGTGGTGCCGGCGACGAGGGCGATCAGAGGTGCCATGGGTACGCCTCCCGAGGGAATCAACTTGTCGATGACAAGATTGCGCCGCGGAGGGTTATCTTGTCAATGGCAAGTTAGAGTGGTGCGCATGACCCGGTCCCGCGCGTACCACCACGGCGACCTCCGCCGTGCCCTGCTCGACGCGGCGGTGGAGGTGATGGCCGAGTCCGGCCCGGCCGCGCTGAGCCTCCGCGACCTGGCCCGCCGGGCCGGCGTCTCGCACGCCGCCCCCGCCCACCACTTCGGCGACAAGGCGGGGCTGCTCACCGCGCTCGCCGCCCAGGGGTTCACGCTCCTGGCCGAGGCGCTGGCGAACGCTGGCGACGACCTGGTCGACACCGGGGTGGCGTACGTGGGGTTCGCGGTCCGGCACCGGGCCCACTTCGAGGTGATGTTCCGCCCCGACCTCTACCGGGCCGACGATCCCGAGGTGGTGGCCGCCCGGACTCGTGCCGGGGAACTGCTGCGCACCGGCGTGGCCCGGCGCACCGGCCGGGGGCCGGACGTCGACGCGCTGGCGGCGTGGTCGATCGTGCACGGCTTCGCGACGCTCTGGCTCTCGGGCGCGCTGCCGCCCCGGGTCGGCCCCGACCCGGAGGCCGCCGCCCGCACCGTGATCAGCCGGCTCTTTTCCTGACGGCCGGGCCCCTCGGCGCGGGACCCGGCCGCGGGGTCACCAGCTCGTCGGCAGGGGCATGCCCTCGGTGTAGCCGGCGGTGCTCTGTACGCCGACCAGGGCCTGCTCGTGGAACTCCTCCAGGTTGCGGGCGCCCGCGTACGTGAACGCGCTGCGCACTCCGGAAATGATCTCGTCGATCAGGTCCTCGACACCCGGTCGGGTCGGGTCCAGGTACATCCGGGCCGAGGAGATGCCCTCCTCGAAGATCGCCTTCCGGGCCCGGTCGAAGGCGCTGTCCTCGGCGGTGCGGGCGCTCACCGCGCGGGCCGAGGCCATGCCGAAGCTCTCCTTGTAGCGCCGGCCGTCGGCGTCGGTGTAGAGGTCGCCGGGGGACTCGTAGGTGCCGGCGAACCAGGAGCCGATCATGACGTTCGAGGCGCCCGCCGCGAGCGCCAGCGCCACGTCCCGCGGGTGGCGTACGCCGCCGTCGGCCCAGACGTGCCGGCCGAGCGAGCGGGCCGCCGCGGCGCAGTCGAGCACCGCGGAGAACTGCGGGCGGCCCACGCCGGTCATCATCCGGGTGGTGCACATGGCGCCCGGCCCGACACCGACCTTGATGATGTCGGCGCCCGCCTCGACCAGGTCGCGTACGCCGTCGGCCGTGACCACGTTGCCCGCCGCCACCGGCACCCCGGGGTCGAGCTTGCGGACCGCCCGCAGGGCCGAGATCATCCGTTCCTGGTGCCCGTGCGCGGTGTCCACCACGAGGGTGTCCACCCCGGCCTCCAGCAGGGCGGCCGCCTTGCCGGTCACGTCTCCGTTGATGCCCACCGCGGCGGCGACGCGCAGCCGGCCCCGGTCGTCCACGGCCGGCTTGTAGAGCGTGGCGCGCAGCGCGCCCGACCGGGTCAGCACCCCGACCAGGCGCCCCTCGGCGTCCACCACGGGGGCGAGCCGCCGCCGGCCCGCCGACAGCCGGTCGAAGCCGGTACGCGGGTCCGCGTCCGCCGGCACGGTGTGCAGCTCCGTCGACATGACGTGCCGCAGCTGGGCGAAGCGGTCCACCCCGACGGTGTCCGCCTCGGTGACCACGCCGAGCGGGCGGCCGGCCTCGTCCACCACGATCACCGCGCCGTGCGACCGCTTCGGCAGCAGGTGGATGGCGTCGCCCACGGTGTCGGTGGGGCCGAGCGTGATCGCCGTGTCGTGCACCAGGTGCCGCTGCTTCACCCAGGCGACGACGTTCGCGACCACCTCGATGGGGATGTCCTGCGGGATCACCGCGATGGCGCCGCGCCGGGCCACCGTCTCGGCCATCCGGCGGCCGGCGACCGCGGTCATGTTCGACACCACCAGCGGGATCGTGGTGCCCGTGCCGTCGGCCGTGGCCAGGTCGACGTCGAGCCGGGAGCCCACCTCGGAGCGGTTGGGCGCCATGAAGACGTCGTTGTAGGTCAGGTCGTGCGCGGGAACCGCGCCATGAAGGAACCGCACCCGGCCATCATTCCCGCTCGCGGCCGGTCCCGCCGCCGCTGGTGGCCCAAACCACCCCGGCCGGCGGGACCGCCGCGGACGTCAGGAGATGGTGCAGATCGCGGCGCCGGCCGTGATCACGGCACCGACCTCGGCCGACAGGCCGCTCACCGTGCCGGCCTTGTGGGCGTGCAGGGGCTGCTCCATCTTCATGGCCTCCAGGACCACCACGAGGTCGCCCTCGGCGACGGTGTCCCCGTCGGCTACGGCGATCTTGACGATGGTGCCCTGCATGGGCGAGGCGAGCGTGTCGCCGCCGGCCGCCGCGCCGGCCTTGGCGCCGCCGCCCCGGCGGGCCGGCTTCTTCGCGGCGGGCGCGGCTGCCGCCGTACCCGCGCCGAGGCCGGCCGGGAGGGTGACCTCCAGCCGCTTGCCGCCCACCTCGACCACGACGGTCTCGCGCTCGGCCGGGCCCTCGGCGGCGCCGGCGGCGGCGGTGAAGGCCGGGACGGTGTTGTCCCACTCGGTCTCGATCCACCGGGTGTGCACGGTGAACGGCTCGGCGGTGAACGCCTCGTCGCGGACCACCAGGCGGTGGAAGGGCAGCGCCGTGGCCATGCCCTCGACGACCATCTCGTCCAGCGCGCGGCGGGCCCGCTCCAGCGCCTCGGTGCGGGTCTCACCGCTGATGATCACCTTGGCCAGCAGCGAGTCGAAGTTGCCGCCGATCACGTCGCCGGCCGCGACGCCCGTGTCCACCCGCACGCCCGGCCCGCTGGGCAGCCGCAGCGCCGTGATGGTGCCGGGGGCGGGCAGGAAGTTGCGGCCCGGGTCCTCGCCGTTGATCCGGAACTCGATCGAGTGCCCGCGCGGGGTCGGGTCCTCGGTGAACCGCAGCTTCTCGCCGTCGGCGATGCGGAACTGCTCGCGGACCAGGTCGATGCCGGAGGTCTCCTCGGTCACCGGGTGCTCGACCTGGAGCCGGGTGTTGACCTCCAGGAAGGAGATGGTGCCGTCCGCGCCGACCAGGTACTCCACCGTGCCGGCGCCGTGGTAGCCGGCCTCCCGGCAGATCGCCTTGGCACTGTCGTGGATCTGCTGGCGCTGGGCCTCGGTGAGGAACGGCGCCGGGGCCTCCTCGACCAGCTTCTGGTGCCGGCGCTGGAGCGAGCAGTCCCGGGTGCCCACCACGATGACGTTGCCGTGCTGGTCGGCCAGGACCTGCGCCTCGACGTGGCGCGGCTTGTCCAGGTAGCGCTCGACGAAGCACTCGCCCCGGCCGAACGCCGCGACCGCCTCGCGGGTGGCCGACTCGAACAGGTGCGGGATCTCCTCCATGGTGCGGGCCACCTTGAGGCCGCGCCCGCCGCCGCCGAACGCCGCCTTGATGGCGACCGGCAGCCCGTGGTCGACGGCGAAGGCCATCACCTCGTCGGCGTTTCCGACCGGGTCCGGCGTGCCGGGGACCAGGGGCGCGCCGGCCCGCTGGGCGATGTGCCGGGCGGTCACCTTGTCGCCCAGGTCGCGGATGGCCTGCGGGGTGGGGCCGATCCAGGTGAGCCCGGCGTCGATGACGGCCTGGGCGAAGTCGGCGTTCTCGGAGAGGAAGCCGTAGCCGGGGTGCACCGCGTCGGCGCCGGCCCGCGCGGCCACGTCGATCAGCTTGTCGATCCGCAGGTAGCTGTCGGCCGCGGTGTCGCCACCCAGGGCGTACGCCTCGTCGGCGAGGGTGGCGTGCAGGGCGTCCCGGTCGGAGTCCGCGTAGACGGCGACGCTCGCCAGGCCGGCGTCGCGGCAGGCGCGGATGACGCGGACGGCGATCTCGCCGCGGTTGGCGATGAGTACCTTGCGCACCTTGGTGGCTCCTCCCGAGGTCGTTGCCGGGAGTGTATCGGCCGGGGATTCGGCCCTAACGATCGCTCAGTGTGGGATGCCGCACCTTAGTCAAATTTGGCTATTACGCTTGCCCGGTGTCGGCAACGCGGATGATGATTCTGGGCCTGGTCAGGTGGATGCAGCCGGTGCACGGCTACGACGTGCGCCGTGAGCTGCTGAGTTGGAGCGCGGACAAGTGGGCCAACGTGCAGCCCGGTTCGATCTACCACGCGCTGCGCAAGCTCACCGACGAGGGGCTGCTCCGGACGGTCTCCGTCGAGCAGGTCGGCGCCCGCCCGGCCCGCACCACATACGAGGTGACGGCGAAGGGCGAGGAGGAGTTCGAGACCCTGCTGCGGGCGCAGTGGTGGCAGCTCAACGAGCCGCCGGACCCGTTCGTGGCGGCCTTCTCGTTCCTGCCCGCCATGCCGCGCGACGAGGCGGCGGCGGCCCTGCGCAACCGGGCGAACCTCCTGCGGGCCGGCGTCGAGTCGATGCGCGCCTCGCTGGACTCGGACTGGGTGCGCAACCGCAAGCCCGTGCACGTCGGCTGGATGTTCGAACTCTGGCTGGCCCGAGCCGAGGCGGAGATGGCCTGGTGCGAGCGGATCGCCGAGCGGATCGAGTCCGGAGTGTCGTACCTGCCTGCTGGGCTGGAGCAGGCCGAGGGGTGGTCGGGCTGGCGGGACGGTGCCCCGGACGCGGAATAATCAACGTTGACCACAAGAGCTATATCGCGTTAGTCTCGGCGCGAGCCGTGGGGGAGCCGTGCGTCCTCGCGGACCATCGACGGCCGGGCGCGTCCGGCCCGGAGGACCAGGAGCAGACATGATCGAGACCAGGGGGCTGCGGAAGTCGTTCCGCTCCCGCGCGGGTCGCGAGACGAAGACCGTGGACGCGGTCCGCGGCGTCAACCTCGAGGTGGCCGAGGGGGAGATCTTCGGCTTCCTCGGCCCCAACGGCGCCGGCAAGACCACCACCCTGCGGATGCTCGCCACCCTCATCGAGCCGGACGGCGGCGAGGCCACCATCGCCGGGGCCGACCTGCGCAAGGACCCGGCCGAGGTGCGCCGGCGGATCGGCTACGTGGCCCAGGGCGGCAGCACCTGGGACGAGTCCACCGCCCGCGAGGAACTGGTGCTGCACGCCCGGCTCTACGGCATCTCCAAGGCCGAGGCGCACCGCCGCGCCGCCCGCGCCCTGGACGCCTTCCAGCTCAGCGAGTACGCGGACCGCAAGTGCAAGACCTACTCCGGTGGCCAGCGCCGCCGCGTCGAGATCGCGCTCGGCATCATCCACGAACCGAAGATCGTCTTCCTGGACGAGCCGACCACGGGCCTCGACCCGCAGAGCCGGGCCCACATGTGGGACGAGATCCGCCGGCTGCGCACCGAGGGGATGACCGTCTTCATCACCACGCACTACCTCGACGAGGCCGACGCGCTCTGCGACCGGATCGCGATCATGGACCACGGCGAGGTGGTCGCGGAGGGCACCCCGGCCGAGCTGAAGCGCGAGATCTCCGGCGAGGTCGTGCTGGTCGGCCTCGACGCCGCCACCACGCCGAAGGCCGCCGAACTGCTCGACACCGAGGCGTACGTCGGCAAGCTGGAGACCGTCGACGAGGGTGGCCTGCGGCTCTACGTCGAGGAGGGCGCCACCGCCATCCCGCAGGTGCTGCGCCGCCTCGACCACGCCGGGCTGGAGCTGCGCTCGATCGAGTTGCACCGTCCCAGCCTCGACGACGTCTTCCTCACCAAGACCGGCCGCTCGCTGCGCGAGTCCTGAACATCGGGAGAACTGTCATGAAACTCGCCCGCGACACCTGGCTGATCTTCCAGCGCCAGATCCAGCTGCTGCTGCGCAACCCCGTCTGGGTCTTCGTCGGCGTCTTCCAGCCGGTGATGTACCTGCTGCTCTTCGCGCCGCTGCTCAAGCCCGCGCTGAACGCGCCGACCCAGGCCGCCGCGTACAAGATCTTCGTGCCCGGCCTGCTGGTGCTGCTGGCCATCTTCGGCGGCCTGTTCCAGGGCTTCGGCCTGATCGCCGAGCTGCGCGCCGGGGTGATCGAACGGTCCCGGGTCACCCCGGTCAGCCGGCTCGCCCTGCTGCTCGGCCGCTCGCTGCGGGACGTGGTCTCGCTGATCGCGCAGGCCGTCATCATCACCCTGCTGGCGCTCCTGTTCGACCTGCGCGTCTTCATCGGCTACCTGCTGCTGGCCTACCTCATGCTGGCCCTCATCGCCCTGATGACCTCGGCCGTCTCCTACGGCGTCGCGCTCAAGGTCAAGAGCGAGGACGCGCTGGCCCCGCTCATGAACACCGTGGCCCAGCCGGTGCTGCTGCTCTCCGGCATCCTGCTCCCGCTGACCTTCGCCCCCGGCTGGCTCCAGGGCGTCGCCAAGTGGAACCCGTTCTCCTGGTCCGTCGACGGCGTCCGGGCGCTCTTCGCCGGTGACCTGAGCAACGACAAGGTCTGGCAGGGCCTGACGATCATCGCGGTGCTCGCCGTCGCCGGGGTGGTCTGGGCCGCCCGGCAGTTCGCCCGCAGCGTCCGCTGAGCAGGACGAGAGCTGCCTCTCATCCGGGGCGGGGTGCCGGCCGCGCGCGCGTAGCGTAAGGCCGGTGCCCCGCCTCACCCGTGACCGGACGACCTGGCTGACCTACTCCCAGCTGGGGTTGTGGGGCTTCTTCCTCTACGGGTTCGGCCCCGTCGTACCGCTGCTCCGGGACGAACAGGGCACCAGCGCCGCCGTCGCCGGCCTGCACAGCACCGGCATCGCGGTCGGCGCGCTGGCCGGCGGCGCGCTCTTCGCGCCGGCCGCCCGCCGCCTCGGCCGCGGCCCCGCCATCTGGCTCGGGCTGGCCGGTGTGGCCGCCGGCGTCACCGCCCTCGGCCTGCTCCGCCCGCTGCCCGCCACCATCGCCGCCGTCGCGGTCATCGCCACCTTCGGCATGATGGTGATCAGCGGAATCAACGTCGTGCTCACCGCCCACCACGGGCCGGGCGCGCCCGCCGCGCTCAGCGAGGCCAACGCGGCCTGCGCCGGCATGGGCATCCTCGCGCCGCTGGTCATCGGCGCGACCGTGGACGCCGGGCTCGGCTGGCGGCCGGTGATGGCCGTCGAGGTCGGGCTCATCACGCTGGTCGCCCTCGCCGCCCTGACCTTCCGGGTACGCATCCCGCGCTCTTCGTCCTCGCGGATCTTGAAGACTTACCGTCCGTCTCGAACGGGGACTGTCCAAGATCTCCGGCAGCGTGCGGGGTCGGGGCGGCTGCCGCGGGCGTACTGGATCGCCTGGGTGCTGATGTCGGTCACCGGCTCGATCGAGGTCTGCCTGTCGCTCTGGGCAGCCGACGTGCTCCGTACCCACGCCGGCCTCACCGCCGGCGGGGCGTCCGCCGCCGTCGCGGCGATCGTCTGCGGCATGTTCGTGGGCCGGCTGGCCGGCGGCCGACTCGCGCTGCGCTGGCCGCCGGTGCCGCTGCTGCTCGCCGCGCTCACCGTCTCCCTGGCCGGGTTCGCGCTGTTCTGGTCCGCCCCGGTCGGCTGGCTGGCCGTCACCGGCCTGGTCGTGCTCGGGCTCGGCAACGCCCTGCACTACCCTCTGGCGATCTCCATCGCCCTCGCCGCGGCCGGGCCGGCCGCGGACAAGGCGGCCGGCTGGGCGTCGTACTCGATGGGGGTGGGTTTCGGGATCGCGCCGGTCGCGCTCGGGTGGGTGGCCGACGGCGTCGGCCCGCACCTGGCCTTCCTGCTCCTGCCCGGCTTCATCGCCGCGGCCATGCTCCTCACCGTGCGACTCGGCCGCGCCCTGCGCCTGCCCGCACCCGGCGACGACCGCACCCCGGTCTCCGCCGCCGCGTGATCGGCTTCAGAGCACGCGGGCCAGGGTCACACCGTCGGCGATAGGGAGCATGACGACCTCGACGCGGACGTCGGCGAGGATCTCGTCGTTGAAGGCGGCGATGGCCCGGTCGTCGGCGTTCTGCGGGGCGAGCACCCGGCCGCCGCGCAGCGTGTTGTCCACGGCGATCACCGCGCCCGGGCGCATCCGGGGCACCAGCTCGTCCCAGTAGACCGGGTAGCCGACCTTGTCGGCGTCGATGAACGCAAAGTCCAGGTAGCGCTCCTGCGGCAGCTGGCGCAGCGTCTCCGCGGCCGGACCGATACGCAGCTCGATCCGGTCCTGCACCCCGGCCCGGGTCCAGTAGCGCCGGGCCACGCCCGTGTACTCCTCGGAGATGTCGAAGCAGGTGAGGCGGCCGCCCTCGGCGAGGCCCCGGGCGATGGCCAGCGAGGAGAGCCCCGTGAACGTGCCCACCTCCACCGCCTGCCGGACGCCGAGCAGCCGGGTCAGGAAGGTCAGGAACGCGGCCTGCTCCGGCGCGACCTGCATGTCCGCCTGGGCGGGAAGGGCGGCGCGGGTCTCCTCGGCCAGCTCCCGGACGATCTCGTCGGGGGCGGATCCGTGCGCCACGAGGTACGCGTGCAGTTCCGGGGTCAGCGGCAACGGCTTCGTGCTCATGATCGGACGTTAGCCGAGATGCTCGATCTCCTGGCCCCCTGGCGCGACCTTCGTCCACAGGTCGGTGATATTCAGGTCCAGCTCGGCGAGGAGACCACGCAGCAGCGGCAGGGAAAGCCCCACCACCGTGCCCGGGTCGCCCTCGATGCCGGTCAGGAACGCCCCGCCCAGCCCGTCGATGGTGAACGCCCCGGCCACCGCCAGCGGCTCACCCGTCGCCACGTACGCGGCGATCTCCGCGTCGCTGATGTCGGCGAAGTGCACGGTCGTCGAGGCCACCGCCTCCGCGCGGGACTCGTCCTGCAGCTCCTCGGACAGCTCCAGCGTCGGGTTGATGAGGTGGCCGCGGTGCCCGTCGGCGTGCACCACGTCGAGCAGACAATGACCGGTGTGCAGCACCCCGCTGCGCCCGCGCATCCGCTTCCACCGCCGGGTGGCGTCCGCCGCGTCGGTCGGTTTGCCGAGGATCTCCCCGTCGAACGCCAGCACCGAATCGCAGCCGAGCACGAGCGTCCGCTCGTCCGGGCTGGGACGCAGCCGGCCCAGCACCGCCTGCGCCTTCAGCCGGGCCAGTTCCAGGCACAGCTCCTGGGCCCGATCGCTGGCCACCTGCGACTCGTCCACGCCGCTCACCAGCACGTCGGGTTCGATCCCGGCGGCCTGGAGCAGCTTGCGGCGGGCGGGACTCTGCGAGGCGAGCACGAGGCGCAGCGGCACGGAGGTCAACACCCCACCGACGCTACCGGCTTATCCGCGGCGGCGGGTCCTCGGCACGTCGACGGCGGCGCCAGAGCAGATAACCGCCGCCCGCCGCGAGCAGCACGCCTAACGTGGCCAGGCCGCGGGCGGTCGAGTTGCCGTCGCGGTTGCCGCGGGCCGCCGTCGAGGCGGGCGCGGTGACCGACGGCGATTCGAAGCCGAGTGGGGGGACATCGGCGGTGAGGGCGGCGACCAGGTCGATGACGCCGTAGCCGTACTCGTCGTCGCGGCCGGGCGGGCCCTTGTCGATCGCGGTGGCGGTCAGGCGGTGGGCGACCTCCTGAGCGGGGAGATCGGGGTACTTGGAACGGATCAAGGCAGCAGCCCCGGCCACGATCGCGGTGGCACCCGAGGTGCCGGTTCCCTTCGAATACTTGCCGCCATAGCTGGTGCTGTAGATGTCTACGGCAGGAGCCACGACGTCGATCTCGGGGCCAGTGACCGAAATCTGGGCGTGGAGGCCATGCCGATCTACACCACCAACGGCGATCACGCCTGGCTCAGAGGCGGGATAACCAACGAGAACGTCTTCCGGACGATTGCCGGCGGAAGCGACGACGACAACGTTGGCCGCCAAGGCAGATCTAATGGCCCTTTGTAGGCGGACACTTGCGCCGGCGACAGCCGAGACGCTAATCACGTCTGCCTGATGGGTGACTGCCCACTCGATGCTTGCCGCTAGCTCGTCGGCATCCCCCTCGCCGTCAATGAGACGAGACCGGATCGGCAGAACTTTGGCCTTGGGCGCAATGCCTAGGGCGCCGAGTCCTTTGCCATCTCCATGTGCTGCAATCAAGCCGGCCATAGATGTTCCGTGCCCATTGCCGTCGTCCCTGCCGTCGCCAGAGCCAGAAACGTCAGTTCCAGGTAGAAGGTTGTCTTTGAGGTCAGGATGCGGGTAGACGCCGGTGTCCGGGACGGCGACTACGACGCCCACGCCGTCGTTGATCTGCTGAGCTTTCTCAACATGCAGGAAGGCGAGGTGCCACTGATCCTTCCGGACTCGTCCGCGATCATCAGCTGCAGAGGGAGACGTTGCTGGCGCAATGAGGGAGGAGGCGAGCGTGAATAGCGTGAGGCCCCTCGTGAAGCTTCTATGCATCACCGATCAAAGCCGATTGCAGGGCCAGGATCAACCGGGCCGCGCTCGTCTGGCGGTCTGACAACTGGATCCACCCCCTCATCAACCTCCCAAGGGTTGTCGGGATCCCATTGGCGTTGCTGTTCGAGACCGTCTTTAGTCGCGCGTCGCGTTAGGGGGCCACTCGCTGGTCCTGGTCCCAGGGCTGTAGAGCCCGGGCTTCCTCCCAGTGGCGTCACACCGTGAAGTCCACTGGAGGGCATTCCGCGGCCTGCTCCAGGGCGCGATCCGGCACCGCCCGTCGGGGCGGTCCCGGCACCTCCTCCGCCGATAAGTCCTCCAACTGGATTCACTCGGCGGGGCGAGGAACCTGGCTGCGAAAGTCCCATCCCAGGGCTTCCGCCAATCAGTCCACCGGGCGGCAGCGACCGTGGCGGCGGTGGGTGCGGTAAGCCTCCACGGGTCATCGGAGGCGTGGGGCTGGCTGAAGTGCCCCTTACGGGAAGGGCGGGGCTTCCCCGGCCGAGCGGGCCCGTATTCGGCGTCGCCGTAAAGGAAGCGCCGCTAGTTGAATTGCTAGGAGTTGTCGGCGCTGGCATGCCATTTGGAGCAGGAGGAGGCGAGGTTGCGAGGCCAGTCCCAGCGCCGCCAAGCACCGGGCCGACGTTGGTAGCAGGCGAGGGAGTTGCTGGACCTGGTGCGGAGGCGGCTCGGCGGCGTGGGGCGCCGGGCGCGGCTACGGGAACGGGGACAATTGGCGGAATCACCGGTGCCGCATTGCCGTAAGTGTCTGCGTCCTCAATCTGCTTTGGCAGTTTAGGCTGCGGTGGAGGTTGGCGGAGCATGACTTGGGCTTGTTGGAGTTCGCTGCTCAGTCCCGTCATCAACCCGCGGGCCCGTACGTTCAACTGCTCCAGTTCCGCATCCGTCACCGGGGGCTTCTCCGGCAGCCGGCTCCCCGCCACCGCCTTCGGGTCGGCGAGGATCGTCTCGTACGCCCGTTTCTGCCGCACCTTCTCCGCGTACTCGTCATGGAGCGGTTGAAGCTCGGCCCGGGTGCTGCCGATGGCGCGGGTGGCGGCGGCGAGCGCGTCGTAGTTCGCGGCGGCCGCGTCGTGGGTGCGCTGCACCTGGTCGATGAGCTGGTCGAGTTCCCCGAGGTACGCCCGCGCGGCGGCGTTGGTCTCCGGCGGCCACGCCTCGGCGAGCCCGCGCCGGTATTCGCGCAGCCGGCTGAGGTGGGCGAGGGCGAGGTCGCAGACCTTGCGCCAGCCGGCGACCTGCTTCCACTGGCCGGTGGTGTCCTGGTCCTGGAGGCACGCCCACATGCTGAGCACGTCCATGAGCCGCCAGTCGGTGAGCCCGGAGGTGCGCCCGCTGCCCCGTTCGATCACGGCAGCACCACCCGCCCCTGCTCGGGTGCGGTCGGATCGGTCAGTGGCGGCACGGGGCGGGCCGCCGCGGTGGACGGCGCGGCGAGGGCGCGTTCCACGTCGGCGACGCGGGCCGAGGAGAACGCGTCGGAGTCGCCGTACCTGGCGGCGATGTGGGCGGCGGCGCCGGCCAGCCGGCCGGTGGCCGGGGCCAGGTCCCAGACCATGCTGACCGTGGCCTGCTGGGTCTCGTGGTGGGCCTGGAGGAACTGGACCAGCTCGACGAACGCGTCGGCGGGGTTGGGCACCGCGGCCTTCATGTCGTCCGCGATGTACGACAGGTGGGGGGCGTAGTTGCGGGTCACCTCGTCCTGGAGCCGGTCGGCGAACTCGCGCATCCGTCGGATGTCGGCCTCGATGCCGCCGTAGTCACGCAGCCAGCCGGCCGGCTGGTTGTCCTCCGGGATCATCGACCCTCCCTGCCCGTCACCACACGGTTTCCCTCAGTGAGGTTAATGGCTCGTCGCGGATCCCGGCAGTCCTGATCGGCGGCCGGCGTACTCGGGAAGGGTCAGCGGGGGAGGCCGGAGGCGCGCCACGCGCCGGGGCCGGCGACCGGCGACGCGCCGGCCGGACGGGCGCTGCGCGCCCACTGCGACACGACGGCCGGCGCGGTGGCCGCGGCCGGTCGGGTCCGCACCACGATCGCGCCGACCAGGGCGGCCAGTTCCTCGGCGGTGGGCACGCCGCGGACGATCCGGAACAGCGGCTCTTCGGCAGACATGCCGACAGGGTACGCGTCCAGAACTTGACCTTCACCGCACAGTGGCGTGCCGCCGGTGTACGCGTCGCGCCTGCCGGGTACGGTCTCAGGCGATGTCTAACGCGCTTCCCCAACTCGTCGCCGACCGGTACCGGCTCATCTCGCCGCTCGGCCAGGGCGGCATGGGTCGGGTGTGGAAGGCGCGCGACGAGGTACTGCACCGCGACGTGGCGATCAAGGAACTCGTTCCGCCGCCCAGCCTCACCCCGGAGGAGCGCCGCGAGATGCGGGAACGCTCGTTGCGGGAGGCCCGGGCGATCGCCCGGCTCAACAACATCAACGTGGTCCGCATCTTCGACGTGCTGCGCACCGACGGCGATCCGTGGATCGTCATGGAGTACGTGGCGTCGAAGTCCCTGCAGGACACCATCGCCGAGGACGGCCCGGTCTCGCCGGCGAAGGCCGTCCAGATCGGTCTCGGCGTGCTGGGCGCGCTGAAGGCCGCGCACAAGGCCGGCATCATGCATCGCGACGTGAAGCCGGGCAACGTGCTGCTCGGCAACGACGGCCGGGTGGTGCTCACCGACTTCGGCCTGGCCACGATCCCGGGCGACCCGAACGTGACCCGCACCGGCATGGTGCTCGGCTCGCCCGCGTACATCGCGCCGGAGCGGGCGAAGGACGGCACGGCCGGGCCGGAGGCCGACCTCTGGTCGCTGGGCGCCACGCTCTACGCCGCCGTCGAGGGCAAGTCGCCGTACGCGCGGCCGTCCGCGATCGCCACCCTGGCCGCGCTCGCCACCGAGCCGCTGCCGCCGCCGAAGAACGCCGGGCCGCTGAAGCCGGTGCTCCAGGGCCTGCTGCGCAAGGACCCGGAGGAGCGGATCACCGCCGAAATCGCGGAGCGCATGCTGCGCAAGGCCGCGGGGCGGCGGGCCAAGGGCATCTCGCTGCTCGACGGCGTACGCCGGCCGGGGCCGAACGGTCCGCGCGGGCCGCGCCCGCCGCTGGTGCCGGCGCCGCGTCCGGCCGACGGCCAGGCCGAGTCGCCGGCGACCCCGACGCCGCGCAAGCCCGACGGGGGTACGGCCGCGGCCGCCGCCGCGGGTGCCGCGGGGATCGCCGGCGCCACCGCCAAGGTGCCGGCCGGCGCGGACGCCGCGCCCACCGCGAAGGTGGCCCCGCCGGTGACCGAGCCCACCACGAAGCTCGACGCCGAGCCGGCGGTCGACGACACGCGGGTGGACGGTGCCGACCCGGCCCTGGACGAGACGCGGCTGGACGGCGAGCCGGTGGTGGAGCCGCCGGCCCCGCCGAGGAACCCCACGTCGGTGCTGGCCGAGCCGGTCAGCCCGGCGCCGTCGACCGGCCGGGCGGCGGTGATCCCGGGCACGAAGCCGGAGCGCAACAGGCGCAAGCTGCTGATCGGCGCCCTGGTCGCGCTGCTGCTGGTCGGCCTGGCGGTGGCCGTGCCGCTGCTCAACTCCGGCGACGACGACCCGAAGGGCGGGCAGCAGTCCGCCGCCACGTCGTCGGCCGCGGCCCCGCCCGCGCCGGGGACCAGCGCCGCACCGACCTCGGCCGCGCCGAGCAGCGCGGCGCCCAGCGCGACCCCTTCGGCGTCGCCGTCGCCCACGGGCTTCGTGCTGCCGGCCGGGTGGAGTCTCTACGAGGGCCCCATCGGCTTCAAGGTGCCGATCCCGAACGGGTGGAAGGCGCGGGTTCGCTCCGCCGACAACTCGGTCGTGCTCTACGAGGCGGGTGGCACGAACCGGGTGCTGCTCATCCAGTGGACCAGTACGCCGAAGAGTGACGCGGCGGCGGACTGGCGGCAGCAGGAGCCGGCCCGCCGGAGCCGGGTCACCGCATACCAGTACGTCAGCATCAAGCCGTGCGACTGGTACCGGACCTGCGCCGACTGGGACTGGCTGGAGACGCGCGACGGCGGCACCCGCTTCCACGTGCGCAACCGGGGTGTGGCCACCGCCAGCAACCGCGGCTACGCCCTGCGCTGGGAGGTCCCGGCGAACGCCTGGGACGCCAACCTGGCCAATTGGGAGACCATCATCAAGGGCTTCCAGCCCGATCGGGCGGACTGACCCGGCGAATCCCGCCGTTGCGAAACTGACTCGCATGGCCTTCCGTCCTCGGGGGTATTGAGACCCGCGACGACGGAAGGAGGTACGACATGGGTTACCGACACAAGGACACCGGCCCCCGGCTGGCACTGTGGATGCTGGTCGCGCTCGGGGACGTGGTCCTGCTGCTGGTGAGCGCCGGCCTGTCCGCGCCGGTCGCGCTGCTCGGTGTCGTCGCCCTCACCGTCGCGGGGGTGGCGACGTGGCGACTGGCCCGCCGGACCACCCTGGCCGGGCGGGGCGCCGTCCCCGTGCCGGTCGCCTCGCGACGCAGGGCGTGACCCCGGGCGGTAGGACGGCAGTGGCGGCAGCCGGACCAGCTATCGACCTCGGTCGTAGCCGATCCCGCTGCCGCCGACTGGCGACCGGGGGTGACGGTCAGGCGGTGTTGTTCGCCAGGGCGATCAGCCGGGTGCGGTCACCGTTCCAGTAGTTGCGGTCGACGTTGCCGCTGATCCCGGAGACGCTGCCGGTGCTGGTGTACTGCCAGAAGCTCCACACCGGGGCGCCGGCCGGGAGGGCGCCGGGCGTGCTCGACCAGCGGGCCAGCCAGAGCGGGTGGTTGGCCCACGGGCCCGTCCAGCTGCCGGTGCACTGGTTCCACCAGCTCGTGGTGGTGTAGATGACCGCGTACCGGCCGGTGCGGGAGCGGTAGGTGTTGAGGAAGTCCTGGATCCAGTTGCGCATGCCGGTGGTGCTCAGGCCGTAGCAGTAACCCCCGCTGTACGGGTTGGCCTCGATGTCGAGCGCGGCGGGGAGCGTGCGGCTGTCGGCCGACCAGGCGCCGCCGTTGCTGGCGAGGTAGCCGGCCTGGGTCGCGCCGGAGGAGATGTTCGGCCGCGCGAAGTGGTAGGCCCCGCGGATGACGCCGGCGTAGTAGGCGTTGGTGTAGTTGCTGTTGAAGTTCGGGTCCTTGTAGCTCGTGCCCTCGGTCGCCTTGATGAAGGCGAACTGGATGCCCGCGTTTCGCACGCTGGTCCAGTTGATGGTGCCCTGGTAGCGCGAGACGTCGATGCCGGGGGTGGTGGCCGCGGCCGCCGGTCCGGCGGTCGCGACGAGGCCCGCCGCCGCGGTGGCGGCGACGGTCAGGGCGGCGGCGAGCAGCCGGCGCACGGAGAGTCTGGTACGAGCCATTGATGCCTCCAGGACGTCCAATGATTGACGTCTATCTTTGGAGGTAAGTGCCCCAGATCGCAAGAGGGCCTAAAGAATTTTTCATTGACGATCGTCGTCGCCCCGGTGGCCGGTCCGGGTCGGTTCAGCGGAGGGTGCCCGGGTCGATGACCCAGCGGAAGGGCTCGGTGATGCTCAGCGTCTCGCCGGCCTTGGCGACCCGGTCCTCGACGTAATGCTCCCCGTCCAGCCGGTGCAGCCGCAGCGAGTGGCTGTCGCCGTCCTGCTCGACCAGCAGATACCACGGGATCCGGGCGATGGCGTAGAGCTGCATCTTGACAAGCCGGTCGGCGGCGGCGTTCCCCGGCGAGACGATCTCTCCGACGAGCCGGACCTCGTTGACCTCCATCACGGTGCCCTCGTCGTCCGTGTCGGCCACGACCAGGTCCGGAATGACGATCCGGTTCAATCCGAGTCGGACGTTGACCGCCTCGAATACCAGCAGCCCGTGCTGTTCGGCCGCTGCTTCCAGCGAGTTCGCGAGGCGACGCGAGATGGTCTGGTGCCTCTTGCTCGGAGCAGGAGTCACGAGCAGGCTTCCGTCGAGCAGTTCGATCCGGTCAGGCGTCTCGCCCAGGGCCAGGTAGTCGGCCTCGGTCCAGAGGCCGACGTGCTGCCCGAACGGCTCCAGCGGGGCGGCATTCACCGGCATTCACCTCCGGATCCGATCGGCACCCGATGAGTCTCACACTTTGCGAGGCTGCGCCTCTCGAATGACACAGCTCAGGCCGGTAGGCTCCCCGCCCATGCCCCTGATCGACGGCCTGACCACCCTCTGGGACAAGCTGCTCGGCGCCCAGCCCGACCCGCCGCCGCTGCTGGTGCTGCTGACCGCCGTCGTCGCGGTGGTCGTGGTCGCCACCCGGCTGCCGTGGCGGATCGCCCGCAACGCAGTGACCATCGCGCACGAGGGGGGTCACGCGCTCATGGCCCTGCTCACCGGCCGGCGGCTGCGCGGCATCCGGCTGCACTCGGACACCTCCGGGCTCACCCTCTCCGCCGGCCGCCCCACCGGCCCGGGGATGATCCTCACCCTGCTGGCCGGGTACGTCGCCCCGTCGCTGGTCGGTCTGGCCGGGGCGTGGCTGCTCGCCGGCAACCGGATCACCCTGCTGCTCTGGGTGGCCGTGGCGCTGCTGCTGGCCATGCTGGTGATGATCCGCAACGTCTTCGGCGTGCTGTCGCTGCTGGTCACCGGCGGCGTGGTGCTCGCCGTCTCCTGGTACGCCTCGCCGCAGGTGCAGGCGGCGTTCGCCTGGACCTCCGTCTGGTTCCTGCTCTTCGGCGGCGTCCGCCCGGTGATCGAGTTGCAACGGCTGCGCAGCCGGGGGCGGATGCCCGAGTCCGACGCGGACCAGCTCGCCCGGCTCACCCCCTTCCCGCCGCTGTTCTGGGTGACCGTGTTCCTGCTGGTCAGCCTGGCCGCGCTGGGCGCCGGCGCGCTGCTGCTCGCCGGCCCGATCCTCACCGACGCGGGGCTGACCATCTGAGCCGTGCCCCGCCCGCCCGGAGCGCCGGGCCGGGAAGGGGCAGAATCGGACGCGTGCGATACGTGATCATCGGGGCGGGCGCGGTCGGCGGCACCATCGGCGTACGGCTGGGGGAGGCCGGCCGCGACGTGACGCTGGTGGCCCGCGGCGCGCACCTGGACGCGCTCCGGGAGCGGGGCCTGACCCTGCGGACGCCGGACGGCACGGTCACCAGCCGGCTGCCCGCGGTGGCCGGGCCGGACGACCGCCCGCTGCCGGCGGACACCGTGCTGGTGCTCACGGTCAAGTCGCAGGACACGGCGGCGGCCCTGGCGACCTGGGTGGACACCCCGGTCGAGGGCGGCGGGACGGCGGGCGAGCGGCTGCCGATCGTGCTGGCCCAGAACGGTGTCGCCAACGAACCGGCGGCGCTGCGGCTGTTCGCCCGGGTGCACCCGGTCTGCGTCTGGCTGCCCGCCACCCACCTGGAACCCGGGGTGGTGGTGGCGAACGGGCACCCGCACCCGGGGATGCTGCACCTCGGCCGCTACCCGTCCGGCGCGGACGACACCAGCCGCGCGGTCGCCGCCGACCTGAGCGCCGCCGGGTTCGTCGCCCCCGTCCGCGACGACGTGATGCGCTGGAAGTACGGCAAGCTCCTCGGCAACCTGGGCAACGGCCTCCAGGCGCTGCTCGGCCCGGACGTGCCCGAGCCGCTGGCCGCCCGGGTCCGCGCCGAGGGGGAGGAGGCGCTGGCCGCCGCCGGCATCCCGCACACGACGCGCGAGGAGGAGGCCGCCGAGCGGGGCGACCGGGTACGGCACCGGCCGGTCGACGGCGAGGAGCGGGCCGGCGGTTCCACGTGGCAGAGCCTGGCCCGGGGCGCCGGCTCCGCCGAGGCGGACCACCTGAACGGCGAGATCGTGCTGCTCGGCCGGCTGCACGGGGTGCCCACCCCGGCCAACGAGGCGGTCCAGGCCGCCGTGCGCCGGGCGGTCCGGGAGCGCATCCCGGCCGGCGGCTTCCCCCTGGCCGAGCTGGAGAAATTGGTCGGCTGACCGGGCAACCACATCCCGCGCGCCAGGCGTGTCCCCTGCGAACACGGGGAGGTGACAGGTGCCCGACAGCGAGGGATTCGACGAGTTCTACCGGGGCAGCCGGCAACGGCTGCTCGGCTTCGTCTACGTGCTCACCGGCAACCTGGCCGAGGCTCAGGACGCCGTGCAGGAGGCGTACATCCGGGCGTGGCAGCGCTGGTCGACGGTGCGGGGGTACGACGACCCGGAGGCGTGGGTGCGGGTGGTGGCCAGCCGGATCGCGGTGAGCCGCTGGCGCAGCCTGCGCAGCCGGGCGCGGGCGTACCTGCGGCACGGGGCGGAGGAGAGCGTCCCGGCGCCGAGCACCGAAACGCTGGAGGTGGTGGCCGCACTGCGCCGGCTGCCGGAGGCCCAGCGCACCGCGATCGCGCTGCACTACCTGCTCGGGATGCCGGTGGCCGAGGTGGCCCGGGAGACCGAGGCGCCGGTGGGCACCGTCAAGGCCCGGCTCTCGCGCGGGCGGGCCGCGCTGGCCGGGCTGCTGACCGTCGTGGATCTGGAAGAGGAGGCCGCAGATGCGTGACGACGGCACATTCGTCGACCTTTTGCAGCGGGACCTGCGGCAGGTCCGCTGGCCGGAGCCGGCCGAGATCCGGGCCACGGCCCGGCGCCGCGGCCGGCGTACGGCGGTGGCGGCCGCCGCGGCCGTGCTGGCGGTCGCCTCGGTTTCCGCCATCGCCGTCGGCCGGGCCGGAACACCGACACCAGCCCCACCGGGCGCCGGCGCCGGGGGACGCGCGGAGATTTCCGCGGCGGCGATGCTGACCCCTGCCGATGTGCCGGCGAAGACGGACGAGCGGCTCGGCGACACGGGCCTGGGCGAGGGGGTTCGGGTCGACGACATCCTCCGGACGTGCGCACAGGAGCAGGGGCTGCCGACGGATCAGATCGTTTCGCGCTACTCCCGCTCGCAGACTCTGATCGGGACCGTCGAGGTGGACGGCTTCGCCCCGTACCGGCGGCCGTTCATCAGACAGGACGTCTACCGGCTGGATGACGGGACGGCCGGCCGGCTCTTCGCCGACCTCGACCGGTCGGTGGCGGCCTGTTCCGGGTGGCGGGAGGTGGGCCAGGTCCAGACGGGCGAGGGGAGCCCGGTCACCACGACGATGGTGCACAACTGGACGGTGGCCGAGAGTGACTTCGCCGGTGATCAGGCCATCCTGCTCCGGCACACGGTCGCTGTGCCGCTGGACCCGTCGACGGGTGAACCGGTCGGACTGGCGCCCCTGCCGGAGGACCGGCTGGTGGTCCGGGTCGGGGACCTGGTCACCGTCCTGGTTCCGGGAGAGCCCCTGCGTCCGGGTGTGCCTGGGAACACCGTGAACCAGGCGCAGCTGCTCGACCTGGCGCGTGCCGCGGCCAACCGGATGTGCGCCGCCGCCAACCCCGCCTGCTGACACCCGCGAGGCCCCCGCCGGGCGTCCGGCGGGGGCCTCGCGAACCACCCCTACAGCGGGATGTTGCCGTGCTTCTTCGGGGGCAGGGTCTCGCGCTTGGTGCGCAGCACCCGCAGCGCCCGCACGACCTGGGTACGCGTCTCGTGCGGCGGGATCACCCCGTCGACGTACCCGCGCTCGGCGGCGATGTACGGGTTGGCCAGGGTGTCCTCGTACTCGGCGATCTTCTCGGCCCGGACGGCGGCCGGGTCCTCGGCGTTCGCCAGCTCCGAGCGGTAGAGGATGTTCACGGCGCCCTGCGCCCCCATCACCGCGATCTGGGCGGTCGGCCAGGCGAAGTTGAGGTCCGCGCCGAGGTGCTTGGAACCCATCACGTCGTACGCCCCGCCGTACGCCTTGCGGGTGATGACGGTGACCTTCGGGACGGTGGCCTCGGCGTACGCGTAGATGAGCTTCGCGCCGCGGCGGATGATGCCGTCCCACTCCTGCCCGGTGCCGGGGAGGAAGCCGGGGACGTCCACGAAGGTGAGCACCGGGATGTTGAACGCGTCGCAGGTGCGCACGAACCGGGCGGCCTTCTCCGAGGCGGCGATGTCGAGGGTGCCGGCGAAGTGCATGGGCTGGTTGGCGACCACGCCCACCGGGCGCCCCTCGACCCGGCCGAAGCCGACCACGAGGTTCTGCGCGTAGAGCGGCTGGACCTCCAGGAACTCGCCGTCGTCGAGGACGTGCTCGATGACCCGGTGCATGTCGTACGGCTGGTTGGCCGAGTCCGGGATCAGCGTGTCCAGCTCCCGGTCCTCGTCCGTGATGTCGAGGATTGCCGGCGAGTCGAACACCACCGGCTCGTCCAGGTTGTTGGACGGCAGGTACGACAGCAGCGCCTTGACGTACTCGATCGCGTCCTCCTCGTCGGTGCCGAGGTAGTGCGCGTTGCCGCTGCGGGCGTTGTGGGTGCGGGCGCCGCCCAACTCCTCCATGCCCACGTCCTCGCCGGTGACCGTCTTGATCACGTCGGGGCCGGTGATGAACATGTGCGAGGTCTGGTCGACCATCACGGTGAAGTCGGTGACCGCCGGGGAGTAGACCGCGCCACCCGCGCACGGGCCCATGATCAGCGAGATCTGCGGGATGACGCCGCTGGCCCGCACGTTGCGGAAGAAGATCTCCCCGTAGAGGCCGAGCGAGGCCACGCCCTCCTGGATCCGCGCGCCGCCCGAGTCGTTGATGCCGACCACCGGGCAGCCGATCTTCATGGCCAGGTCCATCAGCTTGACGATCTTCTCGCCGAAGACCTCGCCGAGCGAGCCGCCGAAGACGGTGAAGTCCTGCGCGAAGACGCAGATCTGCCGGCCGTCCACCGTGCCGTAGCCGGTCACCACGCCGTCCCCGTACGGGCGGGTCTTCTCCAGCCCGAAGTTGGTCGAGCGGTGTCGGGCGAATTCGTCCAGCTCGACGAAGGAGCCCTCGTCGAGGAGCATCTCGATCCGCTCGCGAGCGGTCTTCTTGCCCCGCGCGTGCTGTTTCTCGACCGCGCGTGCCGACCCGGCGTGCACCGCCTCGTCGAGCCGTCGCTCCAGGTCCGCCAGCTTGCCGGCGGTCGTGTGGATGTTGATCCCGGTCTCGGTAGTCACCCGTGGAATATAACGATGGTTCAGGAGCGTGAGGTTGTGCAGTGCGCCTCACCCGGGCCGTAGGCTGGCGGGATGCCCGGCTCGCCGTACACCGATCTGGACCGCCCGCCGCTGTCCGCGGCCCGGCTGCGCCGCGCGCTGGTCGCGCCGCACGGGCCGTGGCGCCAACTGGAGCTGCGGGCCGAGACCGGCTCGACCAACGCCGACGTGGTCGAGGCCGCGCGCGCCGGTGAGCCGGAGGGCCTGGTGGTGGTCGCCGAGCGGCAGACCGCCGGCCGAGGCCGGCGCGGCCGGGTCTGGCAGTCGCCGCCGCGGGCCGGCATCACGGCCAGCGTCCTGCTCCGGCCGGGCGAGGCCGTCGCGGAGCGCGGCTGGGCACCCGTGCCACCGCAGGGGTACGGCTGGATGCCGCTGCTGGCCGGCGTCGCGCTGGTCGAGGCGGTGGCCCGCCTGGCCGAGCTGGACGCGCGGCTCAAGTGGCCGAACGACCTGCTGCTGGACGGCGCGAAGTGCGCGGGCGTGCTGGCCGAGGCGGTGCCCGGTGCGGCGCCGGACCGGCCGCCCGCGATCGTGGTCGGCATCGGCCTCAACGTGACCCTGCGCGCCGACGAGCTGCCGGAGAACCCGACCGGGCTGCCGGCCACCTCGCTCCAGCTCGCCGGTGCCACCGCCACCGACCGCGACCCCCTGCTCCGGGCCCTGCTCCGGGCGCTCGCCGACTGGTACGAGCGCTGGCGCGACGCCGGTGGGGACGCGGTCGCCAGCGGCCTGCGGGACGCCTACCTGGCCGGCTGCGCCACGGTCGGCCGGCAGGTCCGCGTGCTGCTCCCCGACGGCCGGGAGGTACGCGGCACCGCCACGGGCGTGGACCCGGACGGCCAGCTGCTGGTCGACGGCCCCGAGGGCGAGTTGCGCCTCGCGGCCGGCGACGTGCTGCACCTGCGCTGAGCACCCTCCGCGCGGCCGATCCCGGAGGATGCGCCGACCGGTTACGGTCAGCGCGTCCTGTTCTGCGAGGAGGTTCCCGTGGCGTTCCCCGAAGACGTGCTCACCGAGGACGAGCACGTCGTGCTGCATCTGCACCCGCACTGGAAGGCCCTGATCCGGCCGATCCTGGTGCTGGTGCTCGCCGTCGCGGCGGTGGTCGCGGGCTGGGTCCTGCTGCCCGAGGGTGACGGCGGGACGATCGCGCTCTACGTGATCGCCGCGCTCGGCCTGGTGCTGGTGTTCTGGCTGGGTCTGTGGCCGTTCCTGGTCTGGCGCAGCACGCACTACCTCTTCACCAATGAGCGGGTGCTGCTCCAGGAGGGCGTGTTCTCCCGCAACCGGCGCGACCTGCCGCTGACCCGGATCAACGACCACGCCATGCACCAGAAGTTCGTGGAGCGGATGCTCGGCTGCGGCACGCTGACCATCGAGTCCGCCGGTGAGCGCGGCCAGTCGGTGCTCACCGACGTGCCGCACGTCGACAAGGTGCAGACGAAGCTCTACGAGCTGGTCGAGGCCCACCACGACAAGCACAGCCTGGGCGACGGCGAGATGCGCGAGATCCTGGCCGACATGGCCGAGGGCAAGCCGCTCCGCGACCCGTCGGCCTGACCCCCGGGTTCTCCGGCGTCCGCTGGGCGGGCGCCGGAGGACCGGATCGGGTCAGCGGCGCGGGGCGCGGCGGGGAGTGGGCTGGAGTTCGGCGGCCAGTTCCGCGTCGAGGTCGGCGCCGAGCGTGCGGCCCAGGCCGGCTTCCGCGGGTGCGGGACGGCTCTGCTGCGGGGCGTAGTCGCTCGCGCGCCGCTCGCCGAGCGGCGGCTCGGTCTCCTCCAACTCGCTGACCGATTCGGCCAACTCGGCCACCGGGTCCATCTCGGCCATGGTGTCCCACTCGTCGCGCGGGATGGTGTGCCAGGTGTCCTCGGCGTGCTTCGGCACCGGCTGGAACACGAACGTCCGGTAGGACCAGAAGCGGAACAGGGTGGCCAGCAGCACGCCGCCGGTCTTCGCCACGTTCAACGCGAGCAGGCTGTGTACGCCCAGGCCGTACTTGGCCAGCGCCAGGACGCCGAGTTCGATGACCAGGCCGGCGCCGTTGAAGAGGAAGAACAGGACATATTCGCGGCGAAGCGCCGACTTCGGCCGGTCCCGGTACGTCCAGTGCCGATTCATCAGATACGACGTGATCGTCGCGACGATGGTCGCGATGACCGTCGCCTTGAGCTGGCCGTCGCGGAAAACCGTGAGTGCCAGCGCATTGAACACCGCGTAATTGATGACGGTGTTGATGCCGCCGACGATGCCGAATTTGAGCGCCTCGTGGATGAACTTCTGCCAGCGCGCGGGCAGCAGACGGACAAGAGGCATGCGGAACACCTTAGGGCAGTGGGCAGGGCCGGCTGGGCCCGGCAGGACGGGATGGGCGGTGGGTCACGCCCCGGACTCTCGGTCGCGGCTCGTCGCCGGAACGGGGGGAGTTCCCGCCTCGACGAAAACGAACCGTCGGTACGACCAGAACCGGAACAGCGTCCCCAGGCCGGTGCCGACGATGAAGCTGGCGATGTTGTCGGCCAACGGGGTCTGGAACACCTCGGGCCAGATGGCGCCGAGCCCGTAGCGGCTGATCGCGAGACAGGCCACCGCGATGCCGAGGCCCACCCCGTTGAAGAAGAAGAACAGCGTGTACTCCCGGGCCGGGTGGGAGCGCTGGCGGTGCCGCCAGGTCCAGAACCGGTTGCCCAGGAAGGCCAGGGTGGCCGCGATGACGGTGGAGATGGTCTTGGCCGCCACCGGCGGCATGTGCCGCACGCTCGCCAGGTAGTTGAAGAGCGCGAAGTCGACGAGGAAGGCGAAGCCGCCGACGGTGGCGAACTTGCTCATCTCGCGGACCAGGTGACCGAAGCGGTCGATCAGGGCCCCGATCAGCCCTCGACGGGTCTGCGGGGCCCCCGGCTGGTCCCCGGTCATCGTCGCGGCCACCCGCCGAGAGTACCGGGTGCGCGCTCCCGGGACCGGCCGCTGCGGCGAGTCGGCGGTCCGCGGCCCCGGCGCGCCGCCGTGGGCGGGCCGGCCCCTTCCGGCGACCGCCGTCCGTTTCCGATATCCGTGAGCGGAGCGTGACCGGGAGTACGGAATTGTGGACCGGATCACGGAATCGTCGTTCGTGACATGACGGTCGGCTTCCCCGCATCGGACGCCTCCGCCGGGTTGGCGAAGTCCCGGGCCGTCGGAGGTTCTTCGCAAGATTTGCGTGAAACTGCGCGCGAAAGCGGGTAAGAGATCGCGATGCCGCAGCGTGGCCGTACCTTGTGCAGTTCTTCACAACCAGTCCCACTGACTGGGGAGGCAGCCCGGTTTACGCTGAGGCCAATCCCAGGTTTCCACGAAGGCGGCGCACCGGCTCGCCAGAACTCGTGCATCCCATACATCGGTCAGCGTCGACCACAAGGAGATGTGACATGGTTGCTCCGGCTACTGTTCGGGGTATCGATCAGGCCCCGACGTCCCACCCCAAACTGCTCGCCTGGGTACGTGAGGTCGCGGAACTGACCACCCCCGACCGGGTGGTCTGGGTGGACGGGTCCGATGAGGAGTGGCGCCGCCTCACCGACGAGCTCGTCGAGAATGGCACCCTGATCCGCCTGAACCCGGAGAAGAAGCCCAACTCGTTCTACGCGCGGACGGACCCGTCCGACGTCGCCCGGGTGGAGGACCGCACCTACATCTGCTCCGTCGACGAGGCGGACGCCGGCCCCACCAACAACTGGATGGCGCCGGCCGAGATGAAGCGCACCATGACGGACCTCTACCGCGGCTCGATGCGGGGTCGGACGATGTACGTCATTCCGTTCGTCATGGGCCCGGCCGAGGCCGAGAGCCCCATGTTCGGCGTCGAGATCACGGACAGCGGGTACGTGGTCGCCTCGATGCGGATCATGACCCGGATGGGTGCCAAGGTCCTGGAGGCGATGGGCGACGACGCGGACTTCGTGCACGCCCTGCACTCCATCGGCGCCCCGCTCGCGCCCGGCCAGCAGGACGTGCCGTGGCCGTGCAACGAGACCAAGTACATCTCCCACTTCCCGGAGACCCGGGAGATCTGGTCGTTCGGCTCCGGCTACGGCGGCAACTCCCTGCTCGGCAAGAAGTGCTACTCGCTGCGGATCGCCAGCGTGATGGGGCGGGACGAGGGCTGGCTCGCCGAGCACATGCTGGTCCTCAAGATCACCTCGCCGGAGGGCAAGGTCTACCACGTCGCCGGCGCCTTCCCGTCGGCCTGCGGCAAGACCAACCTCGCCATGCTGGAGCCGACCATCCCGGGCTGGAAGGTCGAGACCATCGGCGACGACATCGCCTGGATGCGGTTCGGCCCGGACGGCCGCCTCTACGCGATCAACCCCGAGTACGGCCTCTTCGGCGTCGCGCCCGGCACCGGCTGGAAGACCAACGCCAACGCGATGCGCACCATCGAGCGCGGCAACTCGGTCTTCACGAACGTCGGCCTGACCGATGACGGGGACGTCTGGTGGGAGGGCATGGGCGAGCCGCCGGCCCACCTCACCGACTGGAAGGGCCGGGACTGGACGCCGGAGAGCGACGAACTCTCCTCGCACCCCAACAGCCGGTTCTGCACCCCGATCACCCAGTGCCCGATCCTGGCCGAGGACTACTACGACCCGAACGGGGTGCCGATCGACGCGATCCTGTTCGGTGGCCGGCGTCGGGACACCGTCCCGCTGGTGACGGAGGCCCGCGACTGGGTGCACGGCGTCTACATGGGCGCCACGCTCTCCTCGGAGACCACGGCCGCCGCCTCCGGCGCGGTCGGCGTGGTCCGCCGCGACCCGATGGCGATGCTGCCGTTCATCGGCTACCACGCCGGCGACTACTTCCGGCACTGGATCGAGATGGGCAAGGGCGCCGACGGCGACGAGGCCAAGCTGCCGAAGATCTACTACGTCAACTGGTTCCGCAAGGACCCCGAGGGCAACTTCCTCTGGCCGGGCTTCGGCGAGAACTCCCGGGTGCTCAAGTGGGTCATCGAGCGGATCGAGGGCCGGGCCGAGGCGGTCGAGACCCCGATCGGCATGGTCCCGGCTCAGGACGCGCTGGACGTCGAGGGCCTGGACATGACCCCGGAGGACGTCCGGATCGCGCTCAAGGTCGACCCGGAGGAGTGGCGCAACGAGCTGCCGCTGGTCACCGAGTGGTTCGAGAAGTTCGGGGACAAGCTCCCCGGCGTCCTCTGGGCCGAGCTGGACGCGCTGCGCGCCCGGCTCGACGCGGAGCCGCAGAAGTAGAGGTGTGACGGAAGCCCGCACCGGGCAACACCGGATGCCATGAGGACGGCCGCCGAACCTGTCGAGGTCCGGCGGCCGTCCGCCGTCCGGGCGCTGACCACCCTGCTCGCCGTGACGGCGGCGGCCACCGTCGTGGTCGAGCTGCTCAACTACTGGTACGCCCCGGAGCAGGAGTTCGGACTCGCGGTCCGCACCGGCTGGGCGATGCTGCGCTCGCTGGGTTTCCTCGTGCTGATCGGCCATGTCAAGCGGGGCCGGGCCGTGGCGAAGCCGTTCGGGCTGATCCTCGCGGTGACCACGGTCTTCGCGGTCGGGCGGCTGGTCGTACCCCGGGCGGGGGTGCCGCCGCTGCCCGGCCTGCTCGGCTTCGGCGTGCTCACCGCCCTCTGCGTCGCGGTGGTGGCGCTGCTCTACCGCTCCGACGCGGTGAGCGGGCACCTCGTCCGGCACCGCAAGGGCCTGGTCGTCGAGGGCGGGGTGATCTCCTGGCGGGAGGTCGTCCCGAAGCGACCGCCGATCACCGGCTGGCTGCTCACGGCCCGGGTCGCCGCGTTCACCTACAGCCCGCTCATGCTGGTGCCGGCCCTGATCGCGGCCGGGTCCATCCTGGACGGGCGGATCAGCGCCGTGCCGGCCGTGCTGTTCTGGTTCGCCGCCGGCATCGCGGTCAGCTACGCGGTGCTCTTCTGCACGGCCTTCCTGATGCGCGACCGCCCCTGGGCACGCAAGCTCCTGGTCGCCATCACCCTGGCCACCCTGGCGGTGGACCTCCCCCTCTGCTGGTGGCTCCTCGGCGTGGACGGCCTGATCCGAGACGGCGCCCCCCTCCTGACAGCAGCCCTCCTGACCCTCTACTCCCTGAACCGCACCCGCCCCCGGGCCGCCCACCCCACCGCGTCCCCGCCCCGGTGATCATGAGGTTGGCGGCGGTGTTGATCTCGTTCGCTGCCGTCAACTTCATGATCGACGGGTGGGGCGGGCGCGGCGTGCTGGAAGGGCCGGGTAGCGCGGGGAGGATGGTGGGGTGGGGGAGTTGTGGGACGTGGTCGTCGTCGGGGCCGGGCCTGCGGGGGCGGCCGCCGCTCTTGGCGCGCGGCGCGCGGGGGCGGCGCGGGTGCTGCTGCTCGACCGGTACGACTTTCCCCGCGACAAGGCGTGCGGGGACGGCATCGCCGCGCACGCGCTGGACGTCCTCGCCGAGCTGGGCGTGACCGGGGCGGTCGACGGGTACGCCCCGCTGCCCGCGCTGCGTCTGGTCGGCCCCGGCGGCGGGACGGTGGCCCGGGCGCTGCCCCGGCCCGCGTACACGGTGCCCCGGCGGGTGTTCGACGCGCGGCTGGTGGCGGCGGCGACCGCGGCCGGGGCGGAGCTGCGGCGGCACACCGTACGCGCGGTGGAGGTGCGGGACGACCGGGTGGTGCTCGACGGGGAACTGGCCGCCCGGGCGGTGGTCGGGGCGGACGGGGCCGGCTCGGTGCTGCGGCGGGCGCTCGGCCACCCGGTGAACCCGGACCGGCACCTCGCCCTCGCCATCCGGGGCTACGCCCCGGCGCTCCCGGGCCCACCCGAGCAGGTCATCGTCACCTCGTCGCCGCGCTGGCCGGCGTACGCCTGGTCCTTCCCGATCGGTGACGGCCGGGCGAACGTCGGGTACGGGGAGGTGCTGCGCGGCGAGCCGCTGACCCGCGCGCACCTGCTGGACCGGCTGGCCGCCCTGCTCCCCGGCACCGACCCGGCGGCGGTGACCGACCTGCGCGCCCACCACCTGCCGCTCTCCACCCACCGGCCGGCGCCGGGGCGGGGCCGGGTGGTGCTGGCCGGCGACGCCCTCTCGCTGATCAATCCGTTCACGGGCGAGGGCATCTTCTACGCGCTGCGTTCCGGGGCCCTGGCCGGCGCGGCCGCGGCCGGCGCCCCCGACCGGGCGGCCAGCCGGTACGCCGACGCGCTGCGCCGCAGGCTCGGCACCCACCTGCGGCACAGCTCGGTGGCGGCCTGGCTGGCCCGGCGCCGGTGGGTGGTGGACGCGGCGGTGCGTGCGGCCCGGCGTGACGAGCGGGTCTACCGGACCGTGGTGGAGCTGGGGCTGGGTGACGGACGTCTCGACGCCCGCACCCTGGGCATGATCGGCTTCGGCCTCACGTCGCGCGATACGCCACCGAGGCACTGATCTCTCGCGCGGGTCGCTACCCTGCAAGGTGATGACTCTGCGGAAACTTCTTTACTCCGTGTACGAGCGCCGGCTCACGGCGAAGCTCGCGGGCAAGCCGGTGCCCCGGCACGTCGGCGTGATGTGCGACGGCAACCGCAGATGGGCCCGGGAGATGGGCTTCGTCGACCCGAACGACGGCCACCGGATGGGCGCCGAGCGGATCAAGGAGCTGCTGCGCTGGTGCGACGCCGCCGGTGTCGGGCACGTCACGCTCTGGTTGCTCTCCACCGACAACCTCTCCCGGCCGGCCGCCGAGCTGGACCCGCTGCTCCAGATCATCGAGGACCTCACCACCGAGCTGGCCGAGGAGGGCAACCCCTGGCGGCTGCGGATGGTCGGCGCCCTCGACGTGCTGCCCGCGCACCACGCCGCCGCGCTCAAGGCGGCCGAGGAGCGCACCCGGCAGCGTGACGGCGGGGCACAGGTCAACATCGCGGTCGGGTACGGCGGCCGGCGCGAGATCGCCGACGCGGTCCGCTCGCTGCTGCTGGAGCACGCCGCCACCGGCGGCACGGTCGAGGAGCTGGCCAACTCGATCGATGTCGACCACATCTCCGAGCACCTCTACACGAAGGGCCTGCCCGACCCGGATCTGATCATCCGGACCAGCGGTGAGCAGCGCCTCTCCGGCTTCATGCTCTGGCAGAGCGCGCACTCGGAGTTCTACTTCTGCGAACTCAACTGGCCCGACTTCCGCCGGGTCGACTTCCTCCGCGCGCTACGCTCCTACGCCACCCGCCAACGCCGCTTCGGCGCGTGACCCGGTCCCCACGGGGGCTCAGGCCAGGTGGGGCAGCGCCTCGGTGAGGAAGTCGCCGAGGGCGGCGGGGGAGTCCAGGGTCAGGTCGGCGGCGTCGGCCACCTCATGGCCGGTCTCCGGGTTCGCCACGGCGACGCAGACGCCGAGGAACTGCGGGTCGGTGGCGGCCCGGGCGCGCAGCGCCGCGAACGCCTTGATGTCGGAGACGTCGTCACCGAAGTACCAGGCGCCGCCGGCGTCGCGGACCGCCTCTCCGATGACCATGCCCTTGTCCCGGTCGACCGGGGGCTTCAACTCCAGCACCATGCGCCCGGCCTGGCAGCGCAGGCCCAGCCGCTCGGCCCGGGCCCGGCCCCACTCCTGCACCAGGTCGCCGAGCTGCGGCGCGGTGCGCCAGTGCAGCGCCACGGAGAGCCGCTTGAACTCCACGAGGGCGCCCGGCGGCAGCTCGGCGCGGGCCTGCTCGGCCAGCTCCGCCATGGTGGGCACCCAGGGCAGGGCGGCCGGCTCGGTGACGGTCTCGCCGCCGGAGTGGCTGTGCTCCAGGCCGTAGAGGCCGTAGAGGTCGATGCCGGCGAGGCCGCCGAGGTGGTCGCGGAGGAACTCCACCGGGCGGGCGGAGACGATGGCGATCCGGCGTACCCGCGGGGCGAGCGCTTCCAGCGCGGCGAGCACCTTCGGCGCGGGCTGGACCGCGGTGGGGTCGTCGTCGACCGGCGCGAGAGTGCCGTCGAAGTCGAAGAAGAGCACCACGTCGCCCGCGCGGGCGGCGGTGGCGCGCCACGCGTGCTCGGCGTCCAACGGGGTCTTCGGCTGCTGGTTGCCCAGATTCAACGGCGGCACGCGCGTCAGCGTACCCCGGGCACGGCGGCGTATTCGTGGCCGAGATGTGACGTCGGGACGACGCGGAAGGTCAGCGTTCGGCGGCTCCCCGTCCTCGGCGTCCGAACGGCACCACGGCCGCTTCCTGCCCGTGGCTCAGCAGGTAGCCCTCCACGAAGCCGGTGTTCCGGTCGCCGGTGTGCGCCTCGATCTCGTTGAGCCGCGCCACCAGGAACTCGGTGAGCGCGCTGACCCGGTCGTTGAGCCGGTCGTGCAGCTCGGCGACGACGGCGAGGACCACCGCGGTGCCGGCCGTGATGAGGGCGAAGAGGTTGACGACCAGGGGAAGCTGCCCGCCGTCCAGAACGCCGACCACCACGTTGCCGGTCACGCACGATGTCACCGACACCACCGCGACCACGACTGCCAACCATTTCAGGGTCATGGACAGACCCCTCCTTCTGTCCCGCAGGGCTGAGTTCGGCTGTGTCCCGTCCCCCCGCCGACGACGAGCCCCGAGCAGTACAAACAGGCACGCTAGCGTGTCCGATCCGAGCCTGGAGGGGATCGATCGAATCTGTCCGGCCGTTCTTTCGCCATTTGCGGAACTAACCGGCGTGTCGTCTATCCGGCCTGTCTTCCTCGTTTTCCGGAATCGGCCGGGAGCGTCGGGCGGTAAGCGAGGTAGCGAATGGTTTCCCGGATGTGGAACTTCTCCGCGTCGGAGACGTTCGGGTCGACCAGCCGGCGCAGCAGCGCCTCGACGTCCGGGTCCATGGGCGGCGGGGTGGGGATGGCGCGGGGGGTGGCCGCCCGGTCCCAGCCGAGGGCGGCGAACGCGGCCGCCGGGTTGAGCCCCAGCCCCTCGCAGAAGGCGACCACCCGCTCGGCCTCGGGGTCGCTGGCCCAGTCGCCGCGTACCCACCGGTTGATGGTCTGGCGGGAGACGCCGGTACGCCGGGAGACCTCGGTGCCGCTCCAGGCCCGCATGGCGCGTGCGTCCTCCAGCGCGCGGCGGACGAAGGTGGCGAAGGCGATCTTCCGTGCGTTCGCGGTCTCGGTCACCCCGTGACGGTACGACCAGTCGGTCTCCGTGGCGCGTCCCGGCACGCTGCTGTCACGCCCACGTGACGGTGATCCACGATTCTCGGTAAACGATCCAGCGCTGTTCCTGAGGGGTGTCACCCGGGCAGAATAGATGGACGCCAGTACGGCGGTAAACAGACGAAAAGCTGATACTGTCACGCTCATGAGACAACTTACGGTGTGTCACGTGCATGAGACGACGAGTGCTCATATGCGTCACTCCGCGGGTGTCGAGGGGGTCTCGTGACCGAGCTCGCGACCCGTGCGCAGGCCTTCGGCCTGATCGCGGACGGGGTGGCCGCGGGGCTGAGCGCCCCGTGGCGGCTCTACCTCGCCCGGGGCTGCCGCTACCTCTCCCTGAGCGTCGGCGACCGCGACGAGTGGGACGCCTGGCGGACCCACCTCGGCTGCCCCGAGCTGAGCGTCCGGGTCTACGACGCCGGCGGCGAGATCCGCCGGGCCTCGGTGGCCGAGGTGGTCGTCGACGGCTGCCGGATCAGCGTCGAACTGGTCGAGGAGGTCAGCACCGCCGACCTGGAGCGACTGCTGGTCGTCGACCCCCTGCCCGGGGCGGACGAGCGATGAGCCCCTTTCTGGCCGTCGTCCTGGTCCTCGTGCTCGGCTCGACCTGCTATGCGGCGGGTCGGCTGCACGGCCAGCTGAGCTACCGGATCGGCTACCGGTTCGGCTACCGCCAGGGCTACTTCGACGGCGACCGGGGCGCCTGGAACCGCCGCCGCCGGGACGCCCAGGCCGCGATCGCCTCGGCGCTGGCCGGTCCCGCCCCGGCCGTGGTGACCACCGCGGCCGGGCGCACCACGCCGTTCGCCGGCACGGCCGTCCCCGCCGCGGTCACCGCCCGGGCCGCGTCCGGCCCGACCCTGCGGGCCACCGCGACCGCGACCGCGACCGCCCAGTTCGGCGGGCTGGCCACCCGGCAGGGCACCACGTACACCGGCTCCTCGTTCGGCGCGGCCGGCGGTGGGCCGCGGACCGGGACCCTGGTGCGGCGACAGGGCTGAGGTCCGCCAGAGCACGGTGTGCCGTCCGCGGCGGACGCGCACCGTCGGAGCCGTCGTCAGACCGGTGACGACGGCTCCGCCGGCCGGGATGCGCGCAGGGGGCATGCATCCCGGCCGGTCCGCCGCGTCGTTCAAGGAACAGTGATCCACTCGCACCACTAGCCGACCGGGCCCGCGGCGATTAGCGTCTAGGCATGGCACGGGGCTTTCCCGGGCCAGCCGGACAGCCCGGACCTGCGACCTCGCGCACGGGGCCCGCATCCGACCCCGTGTCCACCGGGCACCGGACGAGGCGGAACTCGGGTGGCCGGGTGCCCATCCGCGGAGCAGGCCTGTGACCACTCGCCGTACCCCCGCCGGTGCCGACCGGACCCCGGCCGCGACCGCCACCACCCGCCGGAGCACCCGCGGTCGCCGCGCGGCCGCCGCGTCCGCCGGCACCGAGGAGCCCCGACCAGCCGGCACGGCCTTCGTCCTGGACACCTCGGTCCTCCTCTCCGACCCGGCGGCGTTCCACCGCTTCGCCGAGCACGAGGTGGTGCTGCCGCTGGTGGTGATCTCCGAGCTGGAGGGCAAGCGTCACCACCCCGAGCTGGGCTGGTTCGCCCGGCAGTCGCTGCGCATGCTGGACGAGCTGCGGGTGAAGCACGGCCGGCTGGACCGGCCGGTGCCCGCCAACGACCAGGGCGGCACCCTGCGGGTGGAGCTGAACCACACCGACGACGGCGCGCTGCCGCCCGGGTTCCGGAACGAGTCGAACGACGCCCGGATCCTCTCCGTGGCGCTCAACCTCGCCGCCGAGGGGCGCGAGGTCACCCTGGTCAGCAAGGACATGCCACTGCGGGTGAAGGCGGCCTCGGTCGGCCTGCGGGCCGACGAGTACCGGCACGGTCAGGCCAGCGACCCGACCTGGACCGGGATGGCCGAGCTGGAGCTGGCCGAGGAGGAGATCGGCCGGCTGTACGCGGGGGAGACGCTGGACCTCGACGCCGCCGCCGGCCTGCCCTGCCACACCGGCCTGGTGCTGCACTCGGGGCGCGGCTCGGCGCTCGGCCGGGTGCTGCCCGACAAGACCGTCCGGCTGGTCCGCGGCGACCGGGAGGCGTTCGGCGTGCACGGCCGCTCGGCGGAGCAGCGGGTCGCGCTCGACCTGCTGCTGGACGAGTCGATCGGCATCGTCTCGCTGGGCGGCCGGGCCGGCACCGGCAAGTCCGCTCTGGCGCTCTGCGCCGGCCTGGAGGCGGTGATGGAGCGCCGCCGGCACAAGAAGGTCGTCGTGTTCCGCCCGTTGTACGCGGTCGGCGGCCAGGAGTTGGGCTACCTGCCCGGCTCGGAGTCGGAGAAGATGTCGCCCTGGGCCCAGGCCGTCTTCGACACCCTCGGCTCGGTGGTGCACGAGAACGTGCTGGAGGAGGTCACCTCGCGGGGCCTGCTGGAGGTCCTGCCGCTGACCCACATTCGCGGCCGGAGCCTGCACGACGCCTTCGTCATCGTCGACGAGGCGCAGTCGCTGGAGCGCGGCGTCCTGCTCACCGTGCTGTCCCGGATCGGTCAGGGCTCGCGGGTGGTGCTCACCCACGACGTGGCGCAGCGGGACAACCTCCGGGTCGGGCGGCACGACGGGGTCACCGCCGTGATCGAGGCGCTGAAGGGCCATCACCTCTTCGCGCACGTCACCCTCAGCCGTTCGGAGCGTTCGCCCATCGCCGCGATGGTCACCGATCTGTTGGAGGACATTCCGCTCTGAGGCAGAGGTTTGTCCTGATTTGATGGCGCTCGCCTTGTGGCGCAGATCACATTTGGCGTCCTCGGTTTCCCATCGGCCTCACTGTGCGCAATGGTGTCCATCGAGCGCTTCCGACACACCACGAGCCCGGCGGAGAGCTGCGAGCACCGGTGCGTCGGCTGCGACCGAGAGGGTCGGGGCGCTCACGGCGCCGGCGCGGCCGATCGAGGGCCACGCGTCGCGCCGTGTCCTTGCCCCCGACGAAGGGACACTTCGTGAGTCGGCTGTGGAGCCGGTTCGGCGCCCGTACGGCCGCTGTCGCGCTGCTCTCCGTGGGCGTTGCCGGTGGCTTCTACCTGGGCGAAGACCGACAGACCCAGCAACAGGGCCTGACCGCGCAGGTCGGCCTCAAGGTCGACCGGACGGAGTACGCGTACCAGCGCGACCTCCAGGCCGACCACCGCCTGGCGTCGGCCAAGCAGCGGGCCGCCGAGTACCAGGCGAAGCTCCGGGCCGCCGCGGCGGCCAAGGAGGCCGCCGAGCGGGCCAAGGAGGCCGAGGCGGCGGCCGCGTCCCGCAAGAAGGAGCGGGAGGCCGCGGAGAAGGCGGCGGCCAAGCCGTACGACGGGCCGATCCCGTCCTCGTGCGAGGAGTTCAGCGGCAACCGCAAGATCGGTTGCGCGATCATGCTCGACGAGGGCTTCGGCATCGACCAGTTCCCCTGTCTGGACAAGCTCTGGACCAAGGAGAGCGGCTGGAACCACAAGGCCCTCAACGAGGGGTCCGGCGCCTACGGCATCCCGCAGGCCCTGCCGGGCAGCAAGATGGGCTCGGTGGCGGACGACTGGAAGACCAACCCGGCCACCCAGATCAAGTGGGGCCTCGGCTACATCGAGGGCCGCTACGACGACCCCTGCGGCGCCTGGGCGCACTCGCAGAGCACCGGCTGGTACTGATCGGACACCGACGGCGGGGCGTGCGGAGATTCGCACGCCCCGCCGTCGTCGTGCCGCGCTCAGGTGGCGGTCCGCCCCGATTACTGATAGCTCTTGACGGATGACCTGGCAGGACGGCCCGACGGGCGGCGACCCACACCGGTTCGGCACCGAGGCGTTCTACGCCTCCCTCGGCCGCGCCTTCGTCGCCATGTGCGCGGTGGTGCCGCTGCTGTTCCTCGTGGAAGCCGTCGATGTCGGCCTGAACGCCGACCTGGACGTCACCGCGGGCATCATCCCGCACCGCATCCAGGGGCTGGACGGCGTGTTCTTCTCGCCGTTCCTGCACGCCGGCTGGAACCACCTCTACAGCAACAGCATCCCGCTGATCCTGCTCGGCACCTTCGTGCTGGCCGCCGGCACCCGCCGGTTCCTCTGGTCCACCCTGGTGATCATCCTGGTCAGCGGGCTGGGGGTGTGGTTCACCGGCTCGCCCAACTCGGTGGTGGTCGGCGCGAGTGGGGTGATCTTCGGCTACCTCGGCATCCTGCTCACCCGCGGCATCGTCGAGCGGAGCTGGTGGAACTTCGCCGTCGTGCTCCTGGTCGGCCTGCTCTACGGCTGGCAGCTGCTCGGCATCCTCCCCACCGACGAGCGCATCTCCTGGCAGGGCCACCTGTTCGGGCTGCTCGGCGGGGTCGTCGCGGCGGTCCTGTTCCGCCGTCGCCGGGCCGAGGTCGCGGGGCGGGACCCGCTCGGGTCACCCCCGGTCACGTCGCCCTGACGGCGCGTCCATCGGCCGGCGGGACATGCTTGCCCGCGGCCACCGGCCCGCCTACCGTCGGGATCAGCACGCGTTGATCCCTGGCGAAGTGACGGGACGGTACGCCATGCGCGAGGTCGATGTCGCCGTGATCGGGGCCGGTCCCGCCGGGCTGTTCGCCGCCTACTACGCCGGGTTCCGCGGGCTCACGGTGGCCGTGATCGACGCGCTGCCCGAGCCGGGTGGGCAGGTCACCGCCATGTACCCGGAGAAGCTCATCCTCGACGTCGCCGGGTTCCCCGCCATCAAGGGGCGCGAGCTGGTGGCCAACCTGGTCGCCCAGGCCGCGCCCTTCCGCCCGGAGTACCTGCTCGGGGTGCGCGCCGAGAAGCTGTCGTACCTGGACGGGCGGCCGGTGCTCGGGCTGGCCGGCGGTGACCAGCTGCGCTGCGGCGCGGTGCTGGTCACCGGCGGGCTGGGCAGCTTCACCCCCCGCCCGCTGCCGGTGGCCGACAGCTTCGTGGGCGCCGGGATCGTCTACTTCGTGCCGCAGCCGACCGAGCTGACCGGGCGGGACGTGCTCATCGTGGGCGGCGGCGACTCGGCGTTCGACTGGGCGGTGACGCTGGCCCCGATCGCCCGCTCGGTGACCCTGGTGCACCGGCGGGACCGGTTCCGGGCGCACGCCTCGACCGTCGACCGCGTGCGTGCGCTGCCGGTGCGGATCGTCGTCAACGCCGAGGTGAGCCGGCTGCACGGTGAGGACCGGGTCACCGGCGCCGAGCTGACCGTACGCGGCGGCGCGGTGGAAACCGTGCCGGTGGACACCGTGGTGGCGGCGCTCGGCTTCACCGCCGACCTGGGCCCGCTCGCCGAGTGGGGGCTGAACCTGGACCGGCGGCACATCGTGGTCGACAGCGCCATGGCCACCAACCTGCCCCGGGTCTTCGCGGCCGGGGACATCACCGACTACCCGGGCAAGGTCCGGCTGATCGCCACCGGTTTCGGCGAGGCGGCCACCGCCGTCAACAACGCGGCGGTCGTCATCGACCCGACCGCGCACCTCTTCCCCGGCCACTCGTCCGACGGCACCTGACCGGCGCCAGGCGCGCTCAGGCGGCGGGCAGGCCGATCAGGTCGGCCATGAGCCCGGTCTGGTGGTCGAAGTACTCGTCGCGGTGCGGCAGCGTCCGGTTGATCCGGCCGAACAGCTCGAAGCTGATCAACCCGAAGAGCTGGGTCCAGCCGGCCATGCCCCGGGCCAGCAGGGCGGGCGGCAGGTCCACGGCGATCAGGGCGGCCAACTCGGCCACGTCCGACCGGAGCGGTTCGGGCAGGTCCTCGCCCGACGGGGTGAGCAGTCCGGCGGCCACCCCGTCGCGGAGGATGCCGACCAGGGTCACCGGGGGTCGCTGGGCCGGCGCCACGGTGTCGTCCGGCGCCGCGTAGCCGGGGACGGGGCTGCCGTAGAGCAGGGCGTACTCGGCGGGGTGGGCCAGCGCCCAGGACCGGGCGGCCCGGCACACGGCGTGCCAGCGCCCGCGCACGTCGGCCCGGTCGGCGCCGGCGTCGGCCGCCTCCACGGCGTCGCCGAGCGCCTCGTAGGCGTCGAGGATCAGCGCGGTGAGCAGGTCGTCCCGGCTGGGGAAGTAGCGGTAGATGGCCGAGGAGACCATGCCCATGTCCCGGGCGACGGCCCGGAGCGAGAGGTTCGCGCCGTCGGTGGCCAGGTGGCGGCGGGCGACGGCCTTGATCTCGTCGATCATTCCGGCGCGGACCCGGGCGCGGAGCGAGGGAGCGACCATGCCTCCACTCTGCCATGGACGAGAGCGCCAATCAAAACCGAGAGCACTGCTCTTGACGGAGAGGGCGGTCGGCATGCATGCTCTGTTGCGAGAGCGGTGCTCTCACATCGAACTCCTGCTTCGAAGGGTGGCCCCCATGGCCCTGCACGTGATCGTCGGCGCCGGACCCGTCGGCACCGCCACCGCCCGCCTCCTCGCCGAGCGCGGCGAGCGGGTGCGCGTGGTGACCCGCCGCGGCACCGGGCCCGCGCACCCCGCGATCGAGCGGATCGCCGCCGACGCCGCCGACGCGGAGCGGCTGACCGCGCTGACCGAGGGGGCGACGGCCCTGTACAACTGCGCCAACCCGGCTTACCACCGGTGGCCGCTGGACTGGCCGCCGCTGGCCGCCGCGCTGCTCACCGCCGCCGAGCGGACCGGCGCGGTGCTCGCCGGAGTCGGCAACCTCTACGGCTACGGCCCGGTCGACGCACCGATGACCGAGGCGACCCCGCTGGCCGCCACCGGCACGAAGGGGCGGGTACGCAACCGGATGTGGGCCGACGCGCTGGCCGCGCACGAGACGGGCCGGGCCCGGATCACCGAGGTACGCGGCTCCGACTACGTCGGCGCGGAAGGCACCTCGCTGGCCATGATGGTGCTGCCCCGGGTGCTCGCCGGGCAGCGGGTGTTCCTGCCGGTCGACTGGGACGCCCCGCACACCTGGACGTACATTCCCGACGTCGCGCGTACCCTCGTGGCCGCCGCGACCGACGAGCGGGCCTGGGGCCGGGCCTGGCACGTGCCCAGCGCCCCCGCCGTGTCGATGCGGGACCTGGCCGGCCGGGCGGCGGCCCTGGTCGGTGCGCCCGCGCCGCGGCTCATCCGGATGCCGTACCCCGTGCTCTGGGTCGCCGGGCTGGCCAACCCGTTCGCCCGCGAACTGCGGGAGACCGCCTACCAGTTCGACCGGCCGTACCTGCTGGACTCGACCACCCTCGGCGTCGAGGCGACGTCGCTGGACCGGGTGGTCACGGAGACGGTGGCGGCGCTGCGCGGGTGACCGGCCGCGGCGGCGGACCGAGGGCGGCGACCAGCACCGCGACCAGGGTCAGCCCCGCGCCCAGCAGGGTGGTCGGCGTCGGGTGGGAGGCGGCGGTGGGCAGCAGCACGTCCAGCAGGACGGCGCCGACGACCTGCCCCGCGATGGTGGCCAGGCCGAGCAGCAGCACGCCGGTGAACCGGACGAGGGCGGCGGCCAGCGCGATGAAAACGATGCCGATGGGCCCACCTACGTAGAGCCACGGCTCGGCCGGGAAGCTCCCGGCTGGGCGGCCCCGGACGGCGACCTCCACCGCGAAGGTGGCGAGCAGCGCCACCGTCCCGACCGTGAAGTTGACAAGCGTGGCGGTCATGGCGCTGCCGGCCGCCCCCCGGACCCGGCCGTTGACCGCCTGCTGCCAGGCGATGCCCACGCCGGCGGCCAGCGGCAGCAGGGCCAGCGCCAGGGCGCCCGGATCGCCGAGCCGGTCGCCCACCGCCAGCAGCACGGCCAGCACGGTGAGCACCGCGCCGACCAGCCGGTTCGGGGTGACCGGCTGCCGGCCGGTCGGGCCGATGCCGGCCCGGTCGACAAGCAGGCTGCTGCCGCTCTGCCCGGCCACCACGGCGACCGTGAACACCGCCACGCCGAGGGTGCCGATGGTCAGCCCCTGGGTGGCGACCAGGAACGCGCCGCAGACGCCGCCGAGGCACTGCCACGGGCGCAGCGAGCCGTCCCGGAGCGCGGCCCGCAGGGCCACCAGCCCCCGCCGGCCACCGGGGGTGGCGGGCACCAGCACGAGCAGCACCAGCAGGCCCACCCCGAACGAGACCACCGCGGCGGCGATCCCGTCGGCCAGCCGTACGCCGAGTTCGCCGTTGATCCGGGACTGGACGGCCACCGCGACCCCGGAGGCGGTGGCCAGCCCCGTGCCGGCGATCCGCCGCGTGGTCGACAGCGTCGGGGGCGCCGCCGTCCCGGTCGCGGTCACTCCTGCTCGGCCAGGGGGCGCCCGTCGAAGTCGACCGCCGAGTAGAGCGCCAGCTTCTCCAGCCGGTGGTAGGAGTCGATCACCCGGATCGTGCCGCTCTTGGACCGCATCACGATCGACTGGGTGTACGCCCCGCCCGCCCGGTAGCGCACGCCGCGCAGCAGGTCACCGGAGGTGACGCCGGTGGCCACGAAGAAGCAGTTGTCGCCGGTGACCAGGTCGTCGGTGAAGAGCACCCGGTCCAGGTCGTGCCCGGCGGCCAGCGCCTTCTCCCGCTCTTCGGCGTCCTTGGGCCAGAGCTTGGCCTGCATCATGCCGCCCATGCACTTCAGCGCGCAGGCCGCGGTGATGCCCTCCGGGGTGCCGCCGATGCCCATCAGCACGTCGACGTCGGACTCGCCCCGGGCCGCCGCGATGGCGCCGGCGATGTCGCCGTCGGAGATGAACCGGATGCCCGCCCCGGTGCGCCGGATCTGCTTCACCAGGTCGTCGTGGCGCGGCCGGTCCAGCACGCAGACCGTCACCTCGGCGGGGTCGGTGCCCTTGACCTTGGCGATCCGGCGGATGTTCTCGGCCACCCCGGCGTTGATGTCGACCACGTCGGCGTACATCGGGCCGACGGCGAGCTTCTCCATGTAGAAGACGGCGCTCGGGTCGAACATGGCGCCCCGCTCCGCCACCGCGAGCACGGCGAGCGCGTTCGGCATGCCCTTGCTCATCAGCGTGGTGCCGTCGATCGGGTCGACCGCCACGTCCACCAGGGGGCCCGTCCCGTCGCCGACCTCCTCGCCGTTGAAGAGCATCGGGGCGTTGTCCTTCTCGCCCTCGCCGATCACCACGACACCGCGCATCGGGATCGAGTTGATGAGCTTGCGCATGGCGTCGACGGCGGCCCCGTCGCCGCCCTCCTTGTCGCCCCGGCCGACCCAGCGACCGGCGGCCATGGCCGCGGCCTCGGTGACCCGGACGAGATCGAGGGCGAGGTTACGGTCGAGGTCCTGCGGGGTCCGCGTCCTGGTGGTTGTCATCACGGCTTCCTCCTCGCGACGGTGCGGGGTGGACCGGCGGGATGCGGCCGTCGCCGCCGCCGGTTTTGTCGCTGATCCTCACACGATCCCAGGTTCGACGCCGGAGCGGGGCGGAGGAGGCCAGGATCACGTCACCCGGACGGCTGCGAGAATGGCCCGGTGGAACCCGCACAGCCTGCCGACCGCGCACCGACCGACGCCACCCCGCCGGACGGCCAGCCGCCGGGGCGACCGACCGCCGGGGCGACCCCGCCGGCCGGGGAACCGGCCCTGGTCGAGCCGACCGGACCCGTTCCGGCGGCGGACGCCGGTGAGCATCCCGCCCCGCCCGCGCGGAAGGAGAAGGCCCGGTCCGAGCGGTCGCCGAAGGACATGGCGCTCTCGCTGCTGGTGCTGCTGGTGCCGATCGCCCTGCTCATCGCCTTCTACCGGGGTTTCCTCGGCGGGGACGCCCCCGTCACCGTCGACCCCGCGCCGGCCGTCGAGCAGGCCCGCGCGGCCAACGCCTTCCCGGTCGCGCAGCCGCGGGACCTGGGCTCCGACTGGCGTACGGTCAGCGCCCGCTACCAGACCGAGCCCGGCGGCGGCACGCTGCGCATCGGCTACCTGACCCCGGAGGGCCGGGGCGCGCAGCTGGTGGAGAGCAACGTGCCGGCGGAGAAGCTGCTACCGGCCGAGCTGAGCGGCGGCCAGCCGCAGGGCCCGGCCGACCTGCCCGGCGGCGCGAGCTGGCAGCGGTACACGGCCCGGGGCAACGAGCAGGCCCTCGTCCTGCTGGAGCCGAACCGCACGGTGATCGTCGTGGGTGACGCCGGGGAGGCGGAGCTGCGCGAGCTGGCGACCGCCCTGCGCTGATGTGCTCCCGCCGCCGCTGCCCCCCGGGGCCGGCGGCGGTCCGCTACGCTGCCCGGGCCCGACAAACCGGTACGCGTGACGCGTCCCGGACAGCAACCGGAAAGAGATAGCCGTGAACATTCGACGGTGGAGCGTCGGCGTCCTCGCCGCTGCCCTGTTCGTCCCCGGTCTGGCCGCCTGCAAGACCGAGGCCGACTCGCCGACCGCCGACAGCAAGTCCACCGCCCCGGCGGTGCCCGCGGACCCGAAGGAGGCGCTGGCCGCCTCCACCAAGGAGATCCAGAAGGGCAACTTCAGCTTCGCCATCAAGGGTGGCGAGTTCAACGGGGACGGCAAGGTGCACATGCCGTCCAAGAGCGCCGAGATGAAGATGTCGAGCGGGGCGTCCGCCGCCGAGGACTTCTCCATGACCATGCACCTGGTGTTCATCGACACCGACAGCTGGCTCAAGCTCGACCTGGACGGCGCGATGGCCGACGCCATCCCGGGCTTCAAGGCGACCAAGGGCAAGTACCAGCACCTGGACCGCACCCGGATCAAGGACGCCAAGGAGCTGAACTTCGACTTCAGCGACGTGGACCCGGCCGGCAGCGACAAGATGATCAAGGCGATCACCGACGTCAAGAAGACGGGCGAGGGCACCTACGAGGGCACCATCGACGCCAGCAAGGCCGCCGACTCGGACCTGCTCGACGCCGAGACCGTCAAGGCCCTCGGCGCCAAGGCCACCGCCGTGCCGTTCACCGCCAAGCTCGACGCGCAGGGCCGGCTCACCGAGTTCGCCGTGCAGGTGCCGGCCGCCGGCGCCGCCGAGGCGCAGACCGTGACCGTCACGTACGCCGACTACGGCACCGCCACCCCGGTGCAGGCCCCGCCGGCCGCCCAGGTCGTCGAGGCCCCCGCCAGCATCTACGAGATGTTCAAGGGCTGATCCTCCAGCGGTCGGGGGCGGCTCGCGCCGTCCCCGGCCGCCGACTCCGGTGCCGTCGTGCACCGGACAGGGATTGCGGAACACCGCTTCAGGGAACAGAAGGGGGCACGAGCCCGCCGGGGCCGACCACACCGGCCGGATCGGGCTCGTGCGCCGGAGCCGGCGTCCGGGCTGCGGCGCCCGACTCCGGCACCTCCGTGGGCCGGACGACCCACCTGGAGAGGTTGACGTGAAGATTCGACGCTTCAGCGCCACCGCGTTCGCCGCGGCGCTGCTCATTCCCGCCCTGGCCGCCTGCAACGACACCGGCACCGCCGGAGCGGGGGCCTCCGCGACCCCGGCCGCCTCGGGCAGCATCGCCCCGAGCGGCACGCCCGCCGGCGACGCCAAGCAGGCCCTGCTGGACTCCACCAACGCGATCCGCGACGGGAACTTCCGGTTCACCATGTCCGGCGCGGGCTCCACCGCCGAGGGGCAGGTGCACGAGCCCAGCCAGAGCGCCGAGATGCGGATGACGATCGGCGACCCGTCGTCGGACCTGATGATGAAGCTGGACCTGATCCACGCCAAGCCGGACAGCTGGGTCAAGCTGGAACTGGGCGGCAAGGCCGCCGCCAGCGTGCCGGGGCTGAAGAACCTCAACCTCGGCAAGTACCAGCACCTCGACCAGACCCGGATCAAGGGCAACCGGGCGCTCGGCTTCGACTTCGACAAGGTCGACCCGGCCGGCAGCGCGGTGCTGACCCAGGGCGTCACCGAGGTCCGGAAGACCGGCGACGGCGCGTACGCGGGCACCGTCGACGTGTCGAAGGCGGCTGAGGCGGGCTCGCTCGACCCGGCCGTGATCACCGCGCTCGGCGCGCAGGCCCGGTCGGTGCCGTTCACCGCCAAGGTCGACACGCAGGGCCGGCTCAGCGAGCTGGTGCTGCAGATCCCGGCCGCCGGCCAGAGCGCCGCGCAGGACCTGAAGATCACCTACTCGGACTACGGCAACGCCGCCGCCGCGCAGAAGCCCCCGGCCGACCAGGTCGTCGAGGCTCCGCCGGAGTTCTACAACCTGTTCAACTGAGCGTGCCGGCGGGACGGCTCCGGCCGTCCCGCCGCTCAGTCCTCGGCGCGCTGCCGGGCGGCGTCGATGCGGGCCCGGGCGCCGTCCAGCCAGCGCTGGCAGATCCCGGCGAGCTGCTCGCCGCGCTCCCAGAGCGCCAGCGACTCCTCCAGCGAGGTGCCGCCCGCCTCCAGCCGCTCGACCACCGAGGCCAGCTCGCCCCGGGCCTGCTCGTAGCTGAGCTGCTCGTCCTTCGTCGTGTCAGTCATCGGGTCCCATTCCATCAGCCGTCCACGGTGGCGGTCAGCTCGCCCTCGGCGAGGCGTACGCGCAGCGGGTCGCCCTTGGCCACCTCGGACGCGGCGCGGACCACGTGCCCGTCGGCGCGCTGGACGATGGCGTAGCCCCGGTCGAGGGTGGCCGCGGGGGAGAGGGCGCGCAGCCGCGCCAGGGTGTGCCGCAGGTCGTCGGTGGCGGCGCCCAGCCGGTGGTCCAGGCAGCGGCCGGTCCGGTCGCGCAGCGCGGCGACGTCGGTGGCCCGCTGGTCGACCATCACCTGCGGGCGGGCCAGCACCGGGCGGGAGCGCAGCAGGTCCAGCCGGTGCTGCTCCCGGTCGACCAGGTTGCGCACGGCCCGCTCCAGCCGGGACCGCGCCTGGCCGATGAGGCGCACCTCCTCGGTGAGGTCGGGCACGATCCGCTTCGCCGCGTCGGTCGGCGTGGAGGCGCGCACGTCGGCGACGTAGTCGAGCAGCGGCGCGTCGGTCTCGTGGCCGATCGCGCTGACCACCGGCGTGCGGCAGGCGAAGACCGCCCGGCAGAGCGCCTCGTCGGAGAAGGGCAGCAGGTCCTCGATGCTGCCGCCGCCCCGGGCGATGACGATCACGTCGACCGTCGGGTCGGCGTCGAGCGCCTTGAGCGCGCCCACGATGTCGGGCACCGCGCTAGGGCCCTGCACGGCCACGTTGACCGTCCGGAACTCCACGGCCGGCCACCGGCGGCGGGCGTTGGTCAGCACGTCGCGTTCGGCGGCCGAGGCGCGGCCCGTGATCAGCCCGACGCGGCCGGGCAGGAACGGCGGCCGGCGCTTGCGGGCCCGGTCGAAGAGCCCCTCGGCGGCCAGCAGCTTCTTGAGCTTCTCCAGCCGGGCCAGCAGCTCGCCGAGCCCGACCTGCCGGATCTCGTCGGCGCGCAGGCTGAGCGTGCCCCGGGCGGCGTAGAACTCGGGCTTGGCGTGCAGCACCACCCGGGCGCCCTCGCGCAGCTCCGGCGCGCCGGAGTCGAGCACGTCGCGGTTGGTGGTGACGGTCAGGCTGAGATCCGCCGACGGGTCACGCAGCGTCAGGAAGACGGTGCTCGCCCCGGGCCGCCGGCTGATCTGGGCGACCTGACCATCGACCCACACCCACCCCAACCGGGCGATCCAGGCACCGACCTTCTGGCTCACCACCCGGACCGGCCACGGCTCCTCGGACGTGCTCCGCTCCCCGTCGCTCACCCGCCCACCCTAAGCCCCACCCCCGACGAGCCCCGCGTCGATCATGAGGTTGACGGTGATGTCGATCTCCGTGGACGCCGCCCACCTCATGATCGACGGGCCGGCCGGAAGCCGGCACGTACGATGGTCGGGTGACTGAGGCTGAGACTTCCCGGACCGGCAAGCGCGTGCTCCTGGCCAAGCCCCGCGGCTACTGCGCGGGCGTGGACCGGGCGGTGCAGACCGTCGAGGAGGCGCTGAAGCTCTACGGCGCGCCGATCTACGTCCGCAAGCAGATCGTGCACAACAAGCACGTGGTGCGGACGCTGGAGGCCAAGGGTGCGATCTTCGTGGAGGAGAACGAGGAGGTGCCGGAGGGCGCCACCGTCATCTTCTCCGCCCACGGCGTGGCCCCCGAGGTCTACGAGCAGGCCAAGGCCCGCTCGCTCAAGGCGATCGACGCGACCTGCCCGCTCGTCACCAAGGTGCACCAGGAGGCCCGGCGGTTCGCCGCCGAGGACTACGACATCCTGCTCATCGGCCACGAGGGGCACGAGGAGGTCATCGGCACCGCCGGTGAGGCGCCCGCGCACATCCAGCTCGTGGACGGCCCGGACGGCGCCGACAAGGTCACCGTGCGCGACCCCGAGAAGGTCGTCTGGCTCTCCCAGACCACCCTCTCGGTCGACGAGACCCTGGAGACCGTGGCCCGGCTCAAGCAGCGGCTGCCGCTGCTCCAGTCCCCGCCCAGCGACGACATCTGCTACGCCACCTCCAACCGCCAGCACGTGGTGAAGGAGATCGCCCCGGGCTGCGACGTGGTGATCGTGGTGGGCTCGCGGAACTCCTCCAACTCGGTCCGCCTCGTCGAGGTGGCGCTGGACGCCGGCGCCCGCGCCGGATACCTGGTCGACTTCGCCCACGAGATCGACGACGCCTGGCTGGCGGAGGCCCGCACCGTGGGGCTGACCTCGGGCGCCAGCGTGCCGGACGAGCTGGTCCAGCAGGTGCTCGCGCACCTGGCCGAGCGCGGCTTCGCCGACGTCGAGGAGATCACCACCGCCAACGAGCGGCTGACCTTCTCGCTGCCGCAGGAGCTCAAGCGGGACCTGAAGGCCGCGGCAACCCGCGGCTGACCGGCCGGAACGAAACGACGGCCCGCCACGTCCAAGCGCTCATGAAGACTCCTCGGACAGCGCTCGTCGCCCTGCTCGCCGGCGCGGCGCTGACCGCCTGCGCCGGCCCGGGCACCGAGCCCGCCGGCCCCACCCCGACGGGAGCCACCCCGGTGACCAGCCAGCCCGACCCCGGTCCCAGCACCGGTCCGAGCATCGGCCCCAGCCGCCCGGATCCCACCTGGAAGGGCGGCCCGTCGAAGCCGCCCGGCCCCGGCGCCACCACGCTCACCGGTACGATCCGCGCCGGCGTCGAGCCGAAGTGCCTGCTGATCGACGACCACCTGCTGATCGGCGGCCCGCGTGACGTGCTCACGCCCGGCGCCCGGGTGGAGGTCACCGGCCACTCGGAGCCCGGCATGATGACCACCTGCCAGCAGGGCACCCCGTTCGTCGTCGAATCCGCCCGCCGCGCCTGAGCGCACGCCCGGGGAGACCGGGCCGGAAACGAAGGAGCCCCGCCCCCGGATGGGGGACGGGGCTCCGGACGTCAGCGGGTCAGTTGACCGCGCCGATCTCCACCGAGCCGCGGCCGACGACCGCGCCCTCCGTGGTGGTGACGGCCAGGTCACCGTAGAGCTCCCGGCCGGCGGCCGGGGTGGACTGGGCGGTCACCGTGCCGGTCAGGGTGGCGGTGGCGCCGTTCGCCAGGGCCAGCGGGGTGCTGGGGGCCGAGAGCGAACCCAGCGCCGGGGCGGCGAACGAGTCGCGGTAGTCGTACGCGGTGGTCGGGTCGCTCATCGCGTAGCCGTCCACGACCACCCGGTAGGTGCCGGCGGCCGGGTTGGACAGGGTGACCGCCTCCTCCGAGTCACCGTCGGCCGACTGGCCCACCCGGGTCGCGCCGAGGAAGACCGACAGGTCCAGGTCGGCGCTCAGGTCAGACGGGTTGCCGATCCGCGCGGTGAACGAGGTGGCCCCCGCCGGCACGTCCACCGTGTACTCCTGGCGGGCGCCCTGGGCGATGCTCGGCCGCTCGGCGTGCACGCTGGCCAGCGGGCCGCCGACGCCGGTCACCTGGACCGGGCCGAAGACGTTGGTCAGGCCCCAGCTCACCTCGGTCGGGGTGCCGGCGGTCACCGACGGCAGCTCGACCACGGCCGGCTCGACCTTGACGCCCTGCACCCGCGCCTGCAGCTGGAACGGGTTGTCCAGCGTCGGCGACGTGCGCCGGGCCTCCACCTCGATCTCCCAGACGCCCGGCAGCGGGTTCTGGTAGTCCCGCTCCTGCGGCTTGCAGACGGCGGCGTCGGAGAAGTTGGTGTAGCAGCCGGTGCTCGCGGTGCTCTCGACCGGCACGCCGTACGGGTTGAAGGCGATGAACCGGGTCTGCGAGCCGGTGGCGATGCCGGAGAGGTTGACCTGGAGCGCGCCCGCGCCCGCCGGAACCGTCACGAAGTACGAGGTGAAGCCGTTCCGCTCGACCGAACCCTCGGTGGAGAAGGAGTAGGCCGGGGCGGAGACCGCGGCCGAGGCGACCACGACGGTGGCGACCTCGAAGTCGACCACCGAGGTGGCCGGGTCGTCGACGGTCATGATCGCGCCGTGCGCGCCGGCAGTCAGCGGCTTGGCCTTCACCTTGACGGTGACGGTCTTGTTCAGCGGCAGCCACACGACCGCGGGGGCCGAGAAGGTGCCGTCGTTGCCGCGGAAGGCGACGGTGTGCTGGAGGCCCTTGTTCGGGCCGCTGGTGCGGGTCAGCTTGACCTCGTAGTAGCGGCTCTCCTTGACCTTCTGCCCGCCCTGGCCGGCCGCGCAGCGGTTGTAGATGCCGGTGCCCACGTGCGGGGTCGGCTCGAAGCCGCCGGTGGCCGGGTTGTACCGGGTCAGGTTGGCCGACAGCTCGGTGCAGACCGGCGCCGTGGAGGTGTAGTCGCGGGTCTGCACGCCGGCGGCGAGCAGGTCCCACGCGCCGGGCACGTTGAACATGCCGTAGCCCTGCGCGTACGTCGGGACGCCGGCGATCGGCTTCGCCGAGGTGTAGATGGCTCGGCGCAGCGCGGCCGGGGTGACGCCCTTGTCGGTCGCCCTGGCCGCCGACAGCAGCAGCGCGGCGGCGCCGGTGGCCTGCGGTGAGGCCATCGAGGTGCCGTTCAGCATCTGGTAGCCCGGGGGCAGCGGGTAGCCGGCCTCGGGGACCGGGTTGCCGGGCTGCCAGGTCGGCGCCGTGGAGATGGCCGAGCCGGGGGCGGAGATGTTGGGCTTGAAGCCGCCGTCCTCACGCGGGCCGCGCGAGGAGAAGTTGAACAGCGCGTTGTCCTTGCGGACGACCGAGCCGTAGTTGGCCAGCCAGGTCTCCTTGCTGACGTTCGCGGCCACGCTGACCACGTTGCCGGCCACCGAGGGGTCGCCGATGGTGTTCAGGCCCGGGCCGGAGTTGCCGGCCGAGATGAACATCTGCACGCCGTACGTGGTGATCAGGCTGTTGTAGAGCTCGGAGCGGGCGTTGGCGCCGTCGTTCAGCGCCGGCAGGCCGCCGATCGACATGTTGATCACGTCGACCTTGCGGTTGACCACCAGGTCCACCATGCCGGTGGTGAGCGCCGCCGCGGTGCAGCCGCCGCCCCACGAGCAGGCGCGGGCGGAGACCAGCTTGGCGCCCGGGGCGGCGCCGTCGAAGGCGCTGTTGCCCAGCATGTCGTTGGCGGCGGTGATGCCGGCGACGTGGGTGCCGTGGGTGCTCTCGATGATGCCGATGTTGACGAAGTCGTAGTACGGGCCGGCCTGGCCGTCGGCCGGCGCGATGTCCACGTTCTTCCGGTACTCGACCACGAACGGGATCTGCTCGCGGACCGCGGTGGCCGGGTTGTCCGTGCCGAAGTGGCCGACCTGGAACTTCTCCTTGTACGGCCGCATCGGCTCGTCGTCGGTGAAGTCGTTGTTCTGGTTGGCGTCGACCCGGACGTCGCCGTTGGCCGGGTTGTAGAGGATGCCCCAGAAGTCGGTGTTGTTGTCGCCGTCGCGGTTGACGTCGCCCCGCGCGTCGCTGCCCTGGGTGATGCTCTCGCGGAAGACGTTGAACTTGTAGGAGCCGGCGGGCGCGGTCCAGGTGCCCAGCGTGGTGGTGAACGAGGGGCCGGCCACGTCGGTGGCCATGGCGCGCCAGGAGGCGTCCTCGATCGGGTCGGTCGCGGTGACCCAGTCGACGATCTTGCGCTCGCCCGTGGTGGTCTTCTGCAGCGCCGGTTGGTCCAGGTCGACCCCGGAGTCCATGATGCCGATGGTGACGCCGCGGCCGTCCCACTCCGGGTGCGCGGCCTTGAAGGCCTCCGCGCCGGTCTCGTTGGTCGGCATGTACGGGTTGACCGGGCCGGTGTCGGCGCCCGGGCCGGCCAGGGTCTCGCCCTGCGCGGCGGTCTTCGCCCCGGCCGGGGCGGCCTCGGGGGTCGGGTCGGGGAGCTTGATGGTCTCGTCGAGGTCGACGGCGGAGACGCCGGGGAGCGTCGCGGCCTTGAGGACCTTCGCGGTGGGGACCTTGGCCAGCAGGTAGCCGACCTGGTCGTAGCGCTGGCTCACGGAGGCGCCCAGGCCGGCCAGCCCGTCGGCGACCTTCTCGGCCGAGCCCTTCTTGGCGGCGATGATCAGGGTGACGGTCGGAGCGTGCTTCGCCTCCGCCTCGTCCAGGAGCTTGGCGTCGTGGGCGCCCAGCGTCTTCGCGGCGGTCGGCTGCGGGACGTCGGGGGTGGCGGCGGGGGCTGCGCTCGCGGTCGCGGCGCCACCCCCGACGGTCATGGCGCCGGCCGCCAGGACCGAGGCGAAGAGCGCGGCGGAGGTACGCCGGCTCCGGTTGCGGGGTTGACTCACGTTCTCTTCCTCCAGAGAACAGGGCCCTACAGAAACAGGGCACACGTGACCGTGATCTTTCGGTCTGGCCCTGCCGGTGTCACTACTCCGAAGTAGGTTGTGACCACTCCGTGACTGGATCGACCGATGTGGACATCCCCTCCACCAGCTCCGGGGCCTGCGGCTGGCGGGGCGCCAGCTCGACCTGTGCGGGAGCGGCCAGCTCCTGGTCGGAGACGCCCAGCTCGGCCAGCTTGCGGGCGCTGACCAGCACCCGCGCCTCCAGCGAGCCGACCGCCCGGTTGTAGGCCGTCACCGCCCCGCCCAGCGCGCCGCCGAGCTTGCCGACGTGATCGCCCAGGGTGGACAGCCGCCCGTAGAGCTCGCGGGCCAGCGAGTGCACAGTGAGGGCGTTGCGGGCCAGCGCCTCCTGCCGCCAGGAGTAGGCCACCGTGCGCAGCAGCGCCACCAGGGTGGCCGGCGTGGCCAGCACGACGTTGCGGGCGAAGGCGTGCTCCAGCAGCGACGGGTCGCGCTGCAGCGCCACGTCGAGGAACGGGTCGGCCGGCACGAACAGCACCACGAACTCGGGAGTCTGGTCGAACGCCGCCCAGTAGGTCTTGGCGGCGAGCCCGTCGACGTGCGCCCGCAGGTGCCGCGCGTGCGCGTCGAGGTGGGTGTCCCGCCCCCGCTCGTCGCGCGCCTCCATGGCGGTCAGGTAGGCGTCGAAGGGCGCCTTGGCGTCGACCACCACCGTGCGGCCGCCGTGCAGCCGGACCACCAGGTCGGGGCGGACGCCCTGGTGGTCGGTGGCCGCGGTGACCTGCTCGTTGAAGTCGCAGTGCTCCAGCATGCCGGCCGCCTCGACGATGCGGCGCAGCTGGTGCTCGCCCCACCGGCCGCGCACCTGCGGGGCGCGCAGCGCCGCGACGAGCTGCTTGGTCTCGGTGCGCAGCTCGCCGGAGACCGCGCTCATCGACCGCACCTGCTCGCGCAGCTCGGCGTAGGCGTCGACCCGGTCGCGCTCCAGCTCGGCGACCCGCTGCTCGTAGCGGCGGAGGGTGTCGTGCAGCGGGGCCACGGCCCGGGCCACCGCCTCCTGGGACTGCGCGGTCGCCTCGTAGCTGAGCGCCCGCATCGACTGCTCCAGCCGCCCCTCGCCCTCGCGGGTGGCGGCCAGCGTCGCCTCCAGCCGGGCGATCTCGGTCGCCGAGCGGGACCGGGCGGCCAGCCAGCCCACCGCGCCGCCCGCGGCGAGGCAGAGCACCACCACGGCCAGCGTCGAGAAGCTCATGCCGAAGAGCTTGCCAAACGGGTACGACGTGCGCCCGCTGGGTACGTTCGAGGCCATGGAGGTTGCCCTGTGGGTGGTCCTGATCCTGATGCTCGGAGGTGCGCTCGTGTTCTGGCGGTGGGGGAGCAGGTCCCGGCGGGCCACCGAGCTGGCCGACGCGCGCGCCGAGGCGCAGCGCTGGTACGAGCGGCTCGGTGGGCAGTTGATGAACCTGCACGGGGACGCCCCGGCCGTCCGCCAGGCGCTGGCCGACGCGGGTGAGCGGTACAACGCGGCCGGTTCCCAGCTGGAGCAGGCCCGCACCCCGCACCAGTTCGCGCTGGCCCGGGAGACCGCGCTGGAGGGGCTGGCGTACATCCGCGCGGCGCGTACCGCCATGGGCATCGACCCGGGCCCGGAGCTGCCGCCGCTGGCCGCCGCCCGCGGCGCGGGGATGCTCACCAAGGAGCGCGAGGTCAATGTGCAGGGGCAGACCTACCGGGCCGGACCCCAGCCGGGAAACCAGACGCCCTACTACTACCCCGGCGGAAACTGGCAGGGCCGGCCGGTGCCGGCCGGCTGGTACTCGACCCCCTGGTGGAAGACGGCGCTCGGCACCGGGGCCGGCGTGCTCGGCGGCATCCTGATCGCCGACGCGCTCTTCTCGCCCGCCTTCGCCGACCCGGGCTACGGCTACGAGGCCGGCTACCAGGAGGGCTTCAACGACGGCTTCGACGACGGCCAGGACCAGGGCGGCGACTTCGGCGACCAGGGCCAGGACGTCGGGGACCAGGGCCAGGACTTCGCCGGCCAGGGCGACTACGCCGCCGGGGACTTCGGCGGCGGAGACTTCGGCGGCGGAGACTTCGGTGGGGGCGACTTCGGTGGGGGCGACTTCGGCGGCGGCGACTGGTAGCCCGCCCGCGCGGACGACGAAGGCCCCGGTCGGCGCGACCGGGGCCTTCCTCGTCGACCGGGGTCAGCCGGTGTTGCGCATGCCGGCGGCGATCCCGTTGACCGTGGTGAGCAGCGCCCGCTCCAGCGCCGTGCCGTCGTTCGGGGCGCGGCGGCCGCCCGGCGCGGTGGCCACGGCCCGGCCCGCGGCGCCGGAGTCCCGGTACTGGCGTAGCAGGGCCACCTGGAGGTGGTGCAGCGGCTCCAGGTAGGTGTCCCGCACGGCCAGGGTGCGCTGGAGCACGGGCGAGTTGTCCAGCAGCGCCGGCGAGGCGGTGACCGCCAGCACCTCCTGCTTGGTCAGCTCGTACTCCTGCTCGATCTTCTCGAAGATCGGGTGCAGCTTCTTCGGGACCAGGGTCTCCACGTAGCGCCGGGCGATGCTCAGGTCGGTCTTGGTCAGCATCATCTCGACGTTGGACAGGAACGTGCGGAAGAAGTGCCAGTTCCGGTTCATCTCGGCGAGCACGTCCGCCAGCCCGGCCGCCCGCGCCGCGGCCAGCCCGGAGCCCACGCCGAACCAGCCGGGCACGATCTGCCGGGTCTGCGTCCAGCCGAACACCCACGGGATGGCCCGCAGGCCGGCCAGCCCGGCGCCGGTGTTCGGCCGCTTCGCCGGCCGGGAGCCGATGTTCAGCGCGCCGAGCAGCTCGGTCGGGGTGGAGGCCCAGAAGTAGGCCGGCAGGTCCGGGTCCTCGACCAGGGACCGGTAGCGCCGGAAGGCCGACTCGGAGACCACGTCCATGGTGGCGTCCCAGCGCTCCAGCATCTCGGCCGGCTGCCGGGGCGCGGTGTGCAGCAGCGTCGCCTGGAGCACCGCCGCCACGGTCAGCTCCAGGTTCTCCCGGGCCAGCGCGGGCAGCGTGTACTTGTCGGAGATGACCTCGCCCTGCTCGGTCACCTTGATCGCGCCGTCGAGGGTGCCGTACGGCTGGGCCAGGATGGCGTCGTGGGTGGGGCCGCCGCCCCGGCCGACCGTGCCGCCCCGGCCGTGGAAGAGCCGCAGGTGTACGCCGTGCCGGGCGGCCACGTCCCGCAGCGCCCGCTGGGCCCGGTGGATGGACCACTGGCTCGTGGTGATGCCCGCCTCCTTGTTCGAGTCGGAGTAGCCCAGCATCACCTCCTGCACGTCGCCGCGGGCCGCCACGAGCGCCCGGTAGGCCGGCAGGGACAGCAGCTCGTCGAGGATCTCGCCGCCGGCGTTCAGCTCGGTCGGGGTCTCCAGCAGCGGCACGATCCCGATCCGGGCCCGGCCGCTGTGCACGTCGACCAGGCCGGCCTCGCGGGCCAGCACCACCGCGGCGAGCACGTCGTCCACGCCGAGGGTCATCGAGATGATGTACGACTCGATCACCTCGGCGCCGAACCGGTCCTGCGCCTCGCGGATCGCCCCGAACACGTCGAACGTCTTCTGCGCCGACTCGGTGAGCGGGCTGTCCTGGGTGGAGAGCGGCCGGCGGCCGGCCAGCTCGTCGGCGAGCAGCTTGGTGCGCTCCAGCCGGGTCAGCGACGGGTAGTCGGACACCTCGCCGACCGCCGCGTAGAGCTGGGTGAGCACCTCGTGGTGCTTCTCGGCGTGCTCCCGGACGTCCATGGTGGCCAGGTGCAGCCCGAACGCGGAGACCGTACGGATGGTCGAGGCGAGCCGGCCCACGGCGGTGAGCTGCCCGGAGTTGCGGGCCAGCGAGGCGCGCAGCAGCTCCAGGTCGGCGATCAGCTCGGCGGAGCCGCGGTAGTCCCGCCCCGGCACGTGCGGGGTGCCGGCGCGCAGCCGCTCCCGGGTGTTGGCCAGCTTGGCCTTCACGCAGCGCGCCTTGAGCCGGTAGGGCTCCTCGGCGTTGACCCGGCGGAACCGGGGCGCCACCTCGGGCAGCGCGTCCAGGTCGCTGGCCAGGCTGGCGGAGAGGTCGAGGGAGACCGCGCGCAGCCGGCGGGAGACGCTGACCTCGTTGATCAGCTCGTCCATCGCCTTCTCGGTGGCCTCGATGCCGTGCTCGTGCTGGATGCGCAGCACCTCGCGGGTGACCGCCGGGGTGACGAACGGGTTGCCGTCCCGGTCGCCGCCGATCCAGGTGCCGAACGTCAGCGGGCGGGCGGTCGGCGAGGTCTCCACACCGAGGGTGCGCAGCGTGTCGGCGAGGTCGTCGAGGACCTGCGGGGCGGCCTCGGCGTGCAGGTCGCGCAGGTAGTAGATGGCGTTGCGCGCCTCGTCGGTCGGGTCCGGCCGGTCCAGCCGCAGCTCGTCGGTCTGCCACATGAGGTCGAGCAGCTCGGCCAGGCGCCGGTTGGCCGGGCCCTCGTCGCTGGCGCCGTAGAGGATGGCGTTGGCGGTCTCGGCGTCCAGCTCGTCGGCGACGGCGCGCAGCTTGGACAGGATGGACCGGCGGGCCGCCTCGGTGGGGTGGGCGGTGAAGACCGGGCGTACCGCGAGCCGGCGGGCCGCCGCCGCGATCTCCTCGGCCGGCACCCCGCGCTCGGCGATCATCTTGGCGGCCTGGTCCAGCCAGCCGCCGTGGGTGGCCCGCCGCCGGCGCAGGTCGCGGGCCCGGTGCACCTGCTCGGTGATGTTGGCCAGGTGGAAGTAGGTGGAGAAGGCACGGGCCAGCTTGGTGCCGGTGGTGACGTCGAGCCCACCGAGGCGCTGGGCGGCGGCCGGCGGGTCGGAGCGGACCTGGGCGCGGATCTCCTCGACGAGGTCGAGCAGCGGCCGCCCCTCCTGCCGGGCGAGGGTCTGCCCGAGCAGCGTGCCGAGGCGGCGGATGTCGGCCCGCAGAGCGGCGTCGGGGCCGTCGTGGTCGTGCTGGTCGGTCACGGTGCGCTCCTTACGCGAGTACGAAGGACAGCGCTGTCCGACTCCCTGGATGGTATCCGCGCCAGCCCCGGCGGCAGGAGGGGGACCGCGTGATGATCTGCACTCTGGGACGAGCCGGCGCGCTCAGCCATGGGCCGCCGGCGCCCCGGGTGCGTCGGGGTGGGCGCGCGCCCGGGCGGCCCGCCGGTGCGCCCGGAAGACCGTCGCGGTGACCAGACCGAGGATCCCGAGCAGGGTCCAGATGGTGAGCCCGGACAGCGCCCAGCCCGTCGAGCGGCGGTCGAAGTAGACCGCCGACTTGATCAGGTCGGTGGCCAGGCCGGGCACGTTCCAGCGGTGCATCCCGCGCAGCCAGGCCGGCAGGAACTCCGGGGCGTAGATGCCGCCCGAGCCGGGGTTGCCGAGCACCACCAGCAGCAGGATCACGATGCCGGTGCCGAGCAGCCCGAGCCAGGCCTGCACGGCGCTGGCCACCATGGCGGCGGCGAAGACCGCCAGCGCGCCGACCGCCGCGACCGCCGGGATGTCGTGGTGCCAGACGTCGAGCACCGGGCCGACGACGGCGGCCCCGACGATCCCGAGCACGGCCGAGTAGACCGCCAGGGCGGCGACCCGCAGCCCGGCCCGGGGCAGGCTGACCGGGGCGGTGCCGGTCCGCAGGCCCAGCGCCGTGGAGGCCAGGTAGCCGCCGAGCACGTAGCCGACCGCCAGGTAGAAGGGCACCAGGCCGCGCGGGTCGGTCGACTCGACCGGCACCTCGTCGGTGACCTGGATCGGCAGGTTCGCCTGCTGGGCGGCCTGCCCGAGCACCTGGGTCACCAGTTCGGCGGCGGCCGGGGCGGAGGCCGAGGCGACGGTCAGGCGCAGCCCGTTGTCCGGGCCGGAGGTGAGCACCCCGTACACCTTTCGGCTGGTCAGGCCGTCGTCGGCGGCGCCCGGGTCGTCGTACTCGATGGGTTCGATCTTGTTGGTGCGCTGGCGCACGGCGGCCATGACGGCCTGGGCGCGCTGGTCGCCGAGGACCACCCCGACCGGCACGTCGCGCGGGGTGGGCTGGTGCAGCGCGCCGACGTAGGCGGCGATGAACGCGGTGGCCAGGGCGAGCGTGCCGAGCAGCAGCGCCGCCGTGCGGGGTAGCCAGTCGCGTACCGGAAGGTTCCGCTGCGCCTCGTCCACGCGCTCAGCCTATTGCCCGCATATGCCCGACCCGGGCGGTTTCTTCCGGCGGAAATTCGCTGGCCCGGCCCGATAGCTTCGGATCATGGCGCTGCCCCACTACCCCCCGAAGCCGAAGCCGGGCGACCGCGTCGCGGTCGTCTCGCCCTCCGCCGGCCTGCCGGGCCTCTTCCCGCACGTGTACGAGTTGGGCCTGCGCCGGCTCCGCGAGGAGTTCGGGCTGGAGCCGGTGGAGTATCCGACCACCCGGCAGATGGGGGCCGACCCGCGCGACCGGGCGCGGGACCTGACCGCCGCCTTCGCCGACCCGAGCGTCAGCGCCGTGCTCGCCACGGTCGGCGGGGACGACCTGATCACGGTCACCCCGTTCCTGGACGACGCGGTGCTGCGGGCCAACCCGAAGCCGTACTACGGCTACTCGGACAACACCAACGTCCTCAACCACCTCTACCGGCTGGGGATCGTGGCCTACCACGGCGGCTCGGTGCTCGTGCACCTCGGCCGGTCCGGCGCACCCCACCCGCTCACCTTCGACTCACTGCGGGCCGCGCTGTTCACCTCCGGCTGGTACGACCTGACCCCGGCGCCCGAGTGGGGCGACGAGCCGCGCGACTGGCGGGACCCGGCGACCCTGGCCGACGAGCCGGTGATGTTCCCCGGCGAGGGCTGGCGCTGGCACGGGCCGGCCCGGGTCGTCCAGGGACGCACCTGGGGCGGCTGCCTGGAGATCATCCACTGGCTGATGGCGACCGACCGGGTGCCGTCGGCGGCCGAGCTGGCCGGGTCCGTGCTCGTCGTCGAGACCTCCAACGAGCTGCCCGGCGCGCAGGAGGTCTTCCGGACCGTGCGGAACCTGGGCGAGCGCGGGCTGCTCGCCGGCTTCCCGGCCATCGTGGTCGGCCGGCCCAAGGCGTGGGACTTCGAGAAGCCGCACAGCCTGGACGAGCGGCTGGCCTGGGGCGAGGCGCAGCGGGAGGCGATCCTCCGGGCCCTCGCGCCGTACGCCGACGACCCCGTGGTGGTCTTCGACGTCGACCTCGGCCACACCGACCCGCAGCTGATCATCCCGTACGGCGGGGAGATCCGCGTCGACGCCGTCGAGCACCGGATCGCCGTGCGCTACTGAGCGGCGTCAGGCGCCGACCGAGGCGAAGGCGCGGACCGGGAAGGTGCCCATGCCGGCGACCCGCGGCGGGGCGGCGGTGAACCGGAACCCCACCGGGGGCAGGGCGGCCAGGTTGGTCAGGTGCTCGACGATCGGCACCCCGGCGGCGAGCAGGGCGCTGTGCGCCGGGCGCTCGCCGGCGGCCGCCGGGGTCATGTCGTCGATGTTGATCGAGTCGATGCCGACCAGCGCCGTCCCCGCCTCGACCAGCCAGTCCGCGCCGTCGGCGGTCAGGTACGGCGCGTCGGGGCCGGCGTACCGGTCGGTGCCGAAGTGGGTGTCCCAGCCGGTGTGCAGCAGCACCGCCCGGCCCGCCACCTCGTACGGGGCCAGCATGAGGCGGTCCACCGCCCGGGTGCCGGCGGGCACCCGGACCACGAGCCCGGGCAGGTCGGCGAGGCGGTCCAGCGGGACGCCGGTCAGGTCGGAGCCGTCCGCCCAGCGGTGCGCCGGCGCGTCCACGTAGGTGCCGGTGTTGGCGATCATGTCGATCCGCGCCACGTGGAACTCGACGCCCGGCGCGTAGCGCTCGCGGGACGCCTCGCGGGTCAGCCAGTCGGTGACCCGGGGCGGCTGCCAGCCGGGCAGGGTGACCATGCCGTCGGTGATGACGTGGCTGAGCTCGACGAGCCGCCGCCCGCCGGCCGCCGGGACGGCCACCCCGCGGCCGCCCTTGTGCGGCTCCTCGATCACCGTCCGGTTGGTGATCCGCACCTCGCCGACCATGAGCAGCCCGAGGTGCCGGACGAGGAGCGCGGCCAGCTCGTCGTCGGTGATCTCCGGGCCCGGGATGTCGAGCCGGAAGCCGTCGGTCCGCAACCCGCCGCCGTTGGAAAAGATCACCTCGGCGTCGAAGACCGCCCGGTACTCACCCATCATGCGCCCCACCGCACCACGCCGGTCGCGACCCGGTCAAGATCGATCTCGGGGCGCGCGGCTGCGGCCCGGAATGTCCGGGCAGGGAGATAGTCTCGAACGGTGCCACCCCCCGTCCGCACCGGACGCGGGGTTGTCGCCGTGCGCCGACCTCCTGGAAGTGATCACAGATGCTCACCGGCCTCTTCTCCGCCGCCCTGGCCGACCCCGGGCTGGCCCGGGCGCGTGACCTGGCGCGCTCCGGTGCCGCTCAGGTCGACGGCCTCGACCTCACCGCCCCGGCCGCGCTGCGCCCGTTCGCCGTCGCCGCCGTCGCGGCCGACGAGCCGGCCGGCGGCGCGGGCCGTCCCGTGCTGGCCGTGACGGCCACCACCCGCGAGGCCGACGACCTGGCCGCCGCCCTGGGCAGCCTGCTGCCCCCGGAGCAGGTGGCGGTCTTCCCGTCCTGGGAGACGCTGCCGCACGAGCGGCTCTCGCCCCGCTCCGACACCGTCGGGCGGCGGCTGGCCGTGCTGCGCCGGCTCGCCCACCCCGGCTCGGCCGACGCGCACGGCCGCACCGGCCCGCTGCGGGTCGTCGTGGCGCCCGTCCGCTCCCTGCTCCAGCCGCAGCTCAAGGGGCTCGGCGACCTGGAGCCCGTGCAGCTCGCCGCCGGCGACGAGGCGGACCTGGAGGAGGTCGCCCGCCGGCTCACCGACATGGCGTACGCCCGGGTCGACCTGGTCACCAAGCGCGGCGAGTTCGCCGTGCGGGGCGGCATCCTCGACGTCTTCCCGCCCACCGACGAGCACCCGTCCCGGGTCGAGTTCTGGGGCGACGAGGTGGAGGAGATCCGCACCTTCGCCGTCGCCGACCAGCGCACCATCGAAGGCGTGCCGCAGCTCTGGGCGCCGCCCTGCCGTGAGCTGCTGCTCACCCCCGGCGTGCGCAAGCGGGCCGCCGCGCTCGCGCAGGAGCACCCCGAGCTGGCCGAGATCCTCGACAAGCTGGCCGAGGGCATCCCGGTCGAGGGGATGGAGTCCCTGGCGCCGGCGCTGATCGGCGCCGACTCGATGGAGCTGCTGGTCGACTGCATGCCGGCCGGCACCCACGTGCTGCTCTGCGACCCGGAGCGGATCCGCACCCGGGCGCACGACCTGGTGCGTACCTCCGACGAGTTCCTCCAGGCCAGCTGGGCCGCGGCCGCCGTCGGGGGCCAGGCACCGGTCGACCTCGGCGCCGCCGCCTTCAAGACCCTCGCCGACGTACGCACGGCGGCCCGCGCGCTGCGCCAGCCCTGGTGGACGCTCGCCCCGTTCGGCCTGGTCGAGGCGGAGGCCGCGCCCGCCCGGCAGCCCTGGGAGGACGAGCCCACCGAGGTCGACGTCACCCCGGACGACGCCATCGCCGTGACGCTGGCCGCCCAGCCCGCCCCGCTCTACCACGGCGAGACCGCCCGGGTGGTCGACGACCTCAAGCGCTGGGCCGGCGAGGGCTGGTCGATCGCGCTGGTCTTCGAGGGGCACGGCCCCGCCCAGCGGGCCGTCGAGGTGCTCCGCGACGCCGGCCTCGGCGCCCAGCTCATCGAGGAGGTGCCGGCCGCGCCCAGCCCCGGCGACGTGCTGGTCTCCTGCGGCTGCCTGACGGCCGGCTTCGTCGACGAGGCGTCCCGGTTCGTGCTGCTGACCGGCAACGACGTCACCGGCGGCCGGGGCACCTCCACCCGTGACATGCGCAAGATGCCGAGCCGGCGGCGCAACACCATCGACCCGCTGGAGCTGAAGGCCGGCGACCACGTGGTGCACGAGCAGCACGGCATCGGCCGGTACGTCGAGCTGGTCCAGCGCACGGTCAACGGCGCGAGCCGGGAATACCTGGTCATCGAATACGCGCCGAGCAAGCGTGGCCAGCCCGGCGACCGCCTCTTCGTCCCCACCGACCAGCTCGACCAGCTCTCCCGCTACGTCGGCGGCGAGCAGCCCACCCTGCACAAGATGGGCGGCTCGGACTGGCAGAAGTCGAAGGCCCGGGCCCGCAAGGCGGTCCGCGAGATCGCCGCGCAGCTCATCCAGCTCTACGCCGCCCGCAAGGCGTCGAAGGGGCACTCGTTCGGCCCGGACACCCCGTGGCAGCGGGAGCTGGAGGACGCGTTCCCCTGGCAGGAGACGCCCGACCAGCTCGCCGCCATCGAAGAGGTCAAGCGGGACATGGAGCAGACCGTTCCGATGGACCGGCTGATCTGCGGCGACGTCGGCTACGGCAAGACCGAGATCGCGGTCCGGGCGGCGTTCAAGGCGGTGCAGGACGGCAAGCAGGTGGCCGTGCTGGTGCCCACCACCCTGCTGGTGCAGCAGCACTACAACACCTTCGCCGAGCGGATGAGCCAGTTCCCGATCACCATCCGGCAGCTGTCCCGGTTCCAGACGCCGAAGGAGACCGAGCGGACGCTGGAGATGGTCGCCGACGGCACCGTCGACGTCGTCATCGGCACCCACCGGCTGCTCCAGTCGGCCACCCGGTTCAAGTCCCTCGGGCTGGTCATCATCGACGAGGAACAGCGCTTCGGCGTCGAGCACAAGGAGCACCTGAAGACGCTGCGCGCCTCGGTCGACGTGCTGGCCATGTCGGCCACCCCGATCCCGCGCACCCTGGAGATGGCGATCACCGGCATCCGGGAGATGTCCACCATCGCCACCCCGCCGGAGGAGCGGCACCCGGTGCTGACCTTCGTGGGTGCGTACGACGACCGGCAGGTGGCCGCCTCCATCCACCGCGAGCTGCTCCGCGACGGGCAGGTCTTCTACCTGCACAACCGGGTCGAGTCGATCGACAAGGCGGCCCGCCGGATCCGCGAGCTGGTGCCCGAGGCCCGGGTCGCCGTGGCGCACGGCCAGATGGGCGAGGAAGCCCTCGAAAAGGTGATGGTCGGCTTCTGGGAGAAGGAGTTCGACGTCCTGGTCTGCACCACGATCGTCGAGTCCGGCATCGACATCCCCAACGCCAACACCCTCATCGTCGAGCGGGCCGACCTGCTCGGCCTGGCCCAGCTGCACCAGATCCGCGGCCGGGTCGGCCGGGGTCGGGAGCGGGCGTACGCCTACTTCCTCTACCCGCCGGACAAGCCGCTCACCGAGAACGCGCACGAGCGGCTGGCCACCATCGCCCAGCACACCGAGCTGGGCGCCGGCATGTACGTGGCCATGAAGGACCTGGAGATCCGGGGCGCCGGCAACCTGCTCGGCGGCGAGCAGTCCGGGCACATCGAGGGCGTCGGCTTCGACCTCTACGTCCGGATGGTCGGCGAGGCGGTCTCCGCGTTCAAGGGTGAGCACACGGAGGAGGAGGCCGAGGTCAAGGTGGACCTCCCCATCGACGCGCACCTGCCGCACGACTACGTCGGCGTGGAGCGGCTGCGCCTGGAGATGTACCGCAAGCTGGCCGAGGCCCGCGACGAGGAGCGGCTGCGCGAGGTGGTCGCCGAGATGACGGACCGCTACGGCGAGCCGCCCGCGCCGGTGCAGAACCTGGTCGCGGTGGCCCGGTTCCGGCTGCTGGCCCGCCGGTACGGCCTCACCGACGTGTCGATGCAGGGCAAGCACATCCGGTTCGGCCCGCTGCCGCTGCCCGACTCGAAGCAGCTCCGGCTCAAGCGCTACCACCCCGACTCGGTCTACAAGCAGGCGCTCGACCAGGTCAGCGTGCCCCGGCCGAGCACCCGGCGGGTCGGCGGCGAGCCGCTGCGCGACCAGGCGCTGCTGGAGTGGTGCGCCCAGCTCCTCTCCGACGTCCTCGGCGAACCCGCGGTCGCGCAGGCCGCCGGGGCGGGGGCGCGGTGAGGTGGGCGGCGTCACAGCCGGCTTCCGGCCGTGAGAGAGTGGCCGTCATGCGTGCTCGCCGTCTTGTCGCCGTCGCCAGCGTGGCGGTCGGCCTCGTCGCCCTCACCGGTTGCCGTACCGAGCCCGGGGTCGCCGCCTACATCGGTGACCACCGGGTCACCGAGGACCAGGTCACCTCGATCCTCGACGAGATGCGGGACGGCCTCTCCGCCTCGCCCGCCACCGCGCAGCAGGCCCCCGCGCTGCTGCCGGGCCGGGACCAGGTGGTGGCCACCCTGGTGCTGCTGGACGTGTGCCGGGGCCTCTCCGCCGACAAGGGCTACCAGCCGCAGGGGCAGGTCAGCCCGGCGCAGGTCGCCCAGCAGACGGGCCTGCCGGCCGACGCCGCCTACCCGCAGCGGGTGGCCGAGTTCTACACCTGCCTGTCCGGCGTGCCCGCCGGTGAGCAGGCGGCTCCCAGCAAGGAGGACATGGCGGCCGTGATCGCGGCGGGCCGCTCGGCCGGCGCCATCCCGCCGGACGTCAGCGACGCGGACGCGGCGGGCCAGCTCGACGGTTCGCAGCTCCGGTCCGCGCTGGCCACCCGGAAGGTGCTCGCCGACGCGATCGGCGGCTACGACGTCTCGGTGAACCCGCGCTACCGCCCGCTGCTCTTCCCGCTGCTCAGCTTCAAGGGCGACGTCGCGGCGGTCTCCGTGCCGCTGGGCGAGTCCGGCTCCGCGGTCACCGAGATCTCCACGCCGGAGCCCGAGTCGACCGAGCCGGGCGCGGTCGAGCCGAGTGCGTCGGTGGCGCCCTGAGCATGACCGCGCGCATCGTCCTGCTGGTCACCTCGCCCCGGCTGCCGGCCGGCCTGCTGACCGCGGCCGCCTGGGACGTCGTACGCTCCGCGCCGGTGCTGGCGGGCGCGGAGAGCGAGCTGGCCACGGCGGTCCGGTCGACGGGCGCCGAGGTCAGCGTGGTGACCGCGGGCGCCACGCAGGCGTTGCTCGACGCGGCGGCCGCGCACGGCAGCGCGGTCTGGCTGGCCGGTCCGGCCGGCGACGAGGCGCTCGCCCGCGAGCTGGGGCTGCGGCTGGCCCGCCAACCCGGCCTCGCCGAGCTGGAGCTCATGTACGGGTCCTGGGACCCGCCGGGGGCCCGGCTGCTCGACGCGGTCGAGGTGATGGACCGGCTGGCCTCCCCGGGCGGTGACCCGTGGAAGCGGGCGCAGACCCACCGTAGCCTGGCGGGCTTCCTGCTGGAGGAGTGCTACGAGGCGTACGACGCGATCAGCGCCGACGACACCGACGCGCTCCGCGAGGAACTGGGCGACGTGCTGCTCCAGGTGCTGCTGCACGCCCGGCTGGCCGAGGACCTGCCGGAGGGCAAGCGCTGGACGGTCGACGACGTGGCCGGCGGCCTGGTCGACAAGATGGTCCGCCGCAACCCGCACGTCTTCTCCGGTGAGCAGGCCGGCTCGATCGAGGAGATCGAGGCGAACTGGGAGCGGATCAAGCGGGCCGAGAAGACCCGCGAGTCGGTGCTGGACGGCATCGCGTTGAGCCAGCCCGCGCTCGCCCTGGCCGCGAAGATCCTGGACCGCGCCGGCCGGATCGGTCTGGCCGTCCCGCCGCCGCTGGCGGAGTCGCAGGTCGACCCCGAGGCGCGGCTCGGCGCCGGCCTCCTGGCCACGGTCGCCGCCGCGAGACAGGCCGGCATCGACCCCGAGGCCGCCCTCCGCCGCGCCACCCTGGCGTACGCGGAGGCCGTCCGCGCCGCCGAACGCGCCACCCGCCCCGACGCCCCTGAGCGTTGATCATGAGGTTGGCGGTGCGGAGTGCCGGTTTCGACCCGGCCAACCTCATGATCAACGGAAGGTCGGCCGGGGCACGCGGGGGTCGGTAGGGTTTCCGGCATGGAGTCGTTCGTGCCGCTCGCTGAGCGGATTGTCGAGGCGTTGCTGGAGAGCCGGCCCGGGCTGGCCACGTCGGCCGGTGACCACCGGTACGACGACCGGCTGCCCGACCTGTCCGCCGATGCCCTCGCCGCCGACCAGGCGATGCTGAAGGACGCGGCCGACGCGCTCTCCGAGATCGACCCCGACTCGCTCGACGTCGAGGAACGCGTCGACCACGCGCTGCTCAGCAGCATGGTCGACCGTGGGCTGTTCGAGGCGACCGAGATCCGCGGCCACGAGTGGGACCCGCTGCGGCACAACCCGGGCCCGCTGCTGCACGCCCTCATGGCCCGCCCGTACGCGCCGGTCGAGGAGCGGTTGACCTCCCTGGCCGGGCGGCTGGCGGCCGTACCCGACGCGCTGGCGACCGCGCGCGCGACGCTGCGCGACATGCCGCGGATCCACGCCGAGACGGCGGTCGGGCAGTTCACCGGCACGGCGGCGCTGATCCGCGACGAGATGCCCGGGCTGCTCGCCGAGGCGCCCGCGCTGCACGACCGGGTCGAGCCGGCCGCCACCGCGGCGATCGCCGCGCTGGAGGAGTTCGTGGCGTGGCTGCGCATCGGCCTGGCCGCCGACGCCGGCCCGGGGCGCGACCCCCGGCTGGGCCGGCGGCGCTGGGAGGCGCGGCTGTGGCACACCCTCGACACCGAGCTGAGCGCCGCAGAGGTCCAGCGCCGCGCCTGGGACAACCTCGACCGGGTCACCGCGGAGATCCGCGCGGCGGCCGTCGAGCTGGTCGGCGGCCCGGCCGACGACGAGACGGTCCGCCGGGCGCTGGACCTGCTCGCCGCCGAGCACCCGGACGACGCCACCATCGTGGACCTCGCCTCGGTCACCCTCGACGAGGCGAGCGACTTCGTCCGGGCCCACGACCTGATCAGCCTGGTCGACGACCCGTGCGTGATCCAGGAGATGCCGGAGTTCGCCCGGGGCGTGGCGGTGGCCTACTGCGACTCGCCCGGCCCGCTGGAGACGGCCGACGTGCCGACCTTCTACTGCATCGCGCCCACCCCGGCGGACTGGCCGGCGCAGCGGGTCGAGTCGTTCTACCGCGAATACAACGACCACATGGTCCGCAACCTGACCGTGCACGAGGCGATGCCGGGCCACTTCCTCCAGCTCGCCCACGCTCGCCGCTACGCCGGCCCGACGCGGGTCCGCGCGCTCACCGAGTCCGGGGTGTTCATCGAGGGCTGGGCGGTCTACACCGAGGAGCTGATGGCCGGGCTCGGCTTCGGCGGGCTGCCGGTCCGGCTCCAGCAGCTCAAGATGCAGCTCCGGATGACCATCAACGCGCTGCTCGACCAGCTCGTGCACTGTGAGGACCTGCCCGAGTCCGAGGCCATGGCGTTGATGACCGGGCGCGGCTTCCAGGAGGAGGGCGAGGCGGCCGGCAAGTGGCGGCGGGCGCTGCTCACCTCGACCCAGCTCTCCACCTACTTCGTCGGCTACAGCGAGATGGCCGACATCGCCCGCGCCCGTCCCGACGGGGTGTCGGTGCGCGACTGGCACGACGCCATGCTGGCGCACGACTGCCCGCCGCCCCGCCACCTGCGGACCCTGCTGGGGATCTGAGCCTCAGCGTGACCCGCGGGCCGCGGCCGCGTCGACCAGCCAGCGCGACAGGGAGTACGCCGGGGGAAGTTCGGCCGGCAGCGCGTCCACCGGGAACCAGCGCGCCTCGGTCAGCTCCGCCGGGTCGACCACCGGCTCGGCCGCCGGGTCGGTGACGGTGGCGGTGAAGCCCGCGAGCAGGGTGCTCGGCCCGGACATGGCCCAGGGCTGGCTGTCCACATAGGTGGGCCGGCCGATGGCCAGCCCGACCTCCTCGGCGACCTCCCGGTGCGCGGCCGCCTCCAGCGACTCGCCCGCCTCGACGAACCCGGCGACCAGCGCCCACAGTTCGGTCGGCCCGTACGCGTGCCGGACCAGCAGCAGCTCGTCGGGGCCGCCGGTCGGGCCGGGGCGGGTGATCGCCACCAGCACCGCGACGGAGAGCGGCAGGAACCCGGTCAGCCCGCAGGCGGGGCAGCGCCGCGCGGTCTCGCCGGGCACGTCGGTCAGTTCGGCCCGGCACGCCCCGCACCAGCGGTGCGTACGCCGCCAGGTGACCACGGCGAGCGCCCGCCCGGCCAGGGCGGCGTGCGGCTCGGGCAGGTCGGCGGCCAGGCTCCGCCAGCCCCGCCAGCGGCCCGGCAGCGCGTCGGGGTCGGTGACCTCGGCCGCCCAGGCCGGCACCCCGTCCAGCGTGCCGACCGGCACCCAGCCGATCCCGGCGGGCAGTTCGCCGATCCGAACCAGCCGCCCGTCCGCGCCGGTGAGCAGCTTGCGCCCGGCCACCGCGAGGGCCAGGTCGTTCGGGTCCGGCGGCCGGCCGTGATCGCCGGCGGGAAGGAAGCGGGCCGGGCCGGCGCCCGTTGCGCCCGTCCGGTCCGGTTCGTCGGCGTCGCCGGGCGTGCGGGTTCCGGCGCCGCCGGGGCTCACGACCTGGTCCGGCGGCTGTCCACCACGGCCGCCCCGGCCGGCAGGTCGAAGGCGGCGGACTCGACCGTGTCGCTGTAGCGGCTCAGGGTGACCTCTTCCGGCTTGCCGTCGAGGGTGCCGGTGAAGCTGCCCAGCACCCCCTCGGTGGTCACGCAGGCGGTGAAGTGGTCGCCGGATCCGGTGACGTCGACGCAGGTGGCGTGGTGCCCGGCCAGCGTGGTGTCGGTCTGCTCGATGATCGCCCCGGGGTTGAGCGCCGCATCGGTGAGCAGCCGGATCACGGCCGGCGGGGTGACCAGCCCGTGCTCGCGCGCCTCGCCGTACACGATCACCGACGGCTTGCCGGCGGTCAGCACCGGCGGCGACACCGTGCAGGAGGTACGCCCGGCCACGCTGTGGCACCGGCTCACCGCCTCCTGGGTCACCGTGATCTTGCCGTCGGGCCAGGTGTACGTGGAGCGCAGCGGCTCCTCGGTCTGCGCGATCGAGGCGGTCCGCCCGCCGCTGAGCCGGTATTCGGCGGCCCAGGTCTGCTCCAGCGCCCGGTCCATCCGGGCGGCGAGGTCGTTGACCAGGTCGGCCCGCCCGAGGGCGACCCCGGTGTCGTCGAGGGCCTGGCAGCCGGTGACCGAGAGCGACACGATGGCCGAGGCGGCGAGCACGCGGAGAGTCGTCGAGGCGGCGGGCATGGTGCCCAGCCTTGTCGATCGACGCAAGCTCTCGCAAACCCGTTGTCGGTTGAGGCCCGCTAATCCGGGAATGTCCGTGTCGCCCGTCGCCGTGGGCGGGATTCGCGTGAGGGTCCGCGTGGGGGCCAGGTTCCCTCGCGGTCAGTCACCGGATGCCGCCCCGCGACAGGTACGTGAGGGCGGGGACCGATACGCTGCGTTCAACACCTGCCTCAGCCGCACCGTCGCGGCCCATACCGGACCGGAACACACAAACGAGGAGCGACTCAGTGGCAACCATCGAGGGAATCGTCGCCCGGGAGATCCTGGACTCGCGGGGCAACCCGACGGTCGAGGTCGAGGTCGGGCTCGACGACGGCACGATCGCCCGCGCCGCGGTGCCGTCCGGCGCCTCCACCGGCGCCTTCGAGGCGATCGAGCTGCGCGACGGTGACAAGGACCGCTACCTGGGCAAGGGTGTCGAGAAGGCCGTCGCCAACATCGAGGACAAGATCGTCGACCAGCTCATCGGCTACGAGGCCAGCGAGCAGCGGCTGATCGACCAGAAGATGATCGACATCGACGGCACGGACAACAAGGCCGAGCTGGGCGCCAACGCCATCCTGGGCGTCTCGCTGGCCGTGGCGAAGGCCGCCGCGGGCAGCGCCGAGCTGAGCCTCTTCCGCTACCTGGGCGGCCCGAACGCGCACCTGCTCCCGGTGCCGATGATGAACATCCTCAACGGCGGCGCGCACGCCGACTCGAACGTCGACATCCAGGAGTTCATGATCGCGCCGATCGGCGCGCCCACCTTCCGCGACGCGCTCCGCTCCGGTGCCGAGGTCTACCACGCGCTCAAGTCGGTGCTGAAGAAGAGGGACCTGTCGACCGGCCTCGGCGACGAGGGCGGCTTCGCCCCGAACCTGCCGACCAACGCCGCCGCGCTCGACCTGATCGCCGAGGCCGTGGAGAAGGCCGGCTACCGGCTGGGCACCGACATCGTCTTCGCGCTCGACGTGGCCGCCACCGAGTTCTTCGACAACGGCAGCTACACCTTCGAGGGCAGCGCGAAGAGCGCCGAGGAGATGAGCAACTACTACACCAAGCTCGCCGGCGACTACCCGATCGTCTCCATCGAGGACCCGCTCGCCGAGGACGACTGGAGCGGCTGGGCCACCCTCACGGCGGCGCTCGGCGACCGCATCCAGATCGTCGGCGACGACCTGTTCGTGACCAACCCGCAGCGCATCGCCCGGGGCATCACCGAGAAGGCCGCCAACGCGGTGCTCGTGAAGGTCAACCAGATCGGCTCGCTCACCGAGACCCTGGACGCCGTGGACCTGGCCCACCGGGCCGGCTTCAAGTGCATGATGAGCCACCGCTCCGGCGAGACCGAGGACACCACCATCGCCGACCTGGCGGTCGCCACCGGCTGTGGCCAGATCAAGACCGGCGCCCCGGCCCGCTCCGACCGGGTCGCGAAGTACAACCAGCTCCTGCGGATCGAGGAGGAGCTGGCCGACGCGGCGCGGTACGCCGGCGCCGGCGCGTTCCCGCGCTACCGTTCGGCCTGAGCGAGAGCTCCGGGGGAGGGGTGTGACGATGCAGCAGCGCCGCACACCGGGTGGCCAGCGGCCCGCCCGTCGGCCGGGTCAGGCCGGCCGGCCGGGCGGGGCCCGGGTCCGGTCGACGGCCCGCGACGCCGGCGTCCGCGCCGAGCCGCGCGCCGCCGGCCGGTCGCCCGCCGCCACCCGCGCCACCGAGGGGGTACGCTCCGCGAGCCGTCCCGCGGCGGCCCGGCGTACCGCGGCCGGTGGCACGGTCAAGCGGCTCACCGCACCCCAACCCCGGCGCTTCACGGGGCGCGCCACCGTGCTCTTCGCGGTGCTGATCGCGCTCGCCCTGGCGTACACCTATCCGGTCCGGGTCTACCTCGACCAGCAGACGGACATCGAGCGGATGGAGGCGTCCCAGGCCGCCCAGCGCCGGGAGATCGAGCGGCTCACGCTCGAGGCGGAGAAGTGGCACGACCCGGCGTACATCGAGACGCAGGCCCGGGAGCGGTTCTTCATGGGCCGGCCCGGCGAGACGCTGCTGGTGGTGCTCTCCGACCCGGACGGGGCCGCCAAGGACGCCGGCAAGGGCGCGAAGCCGGGGCCGCCGAAGCCGCCCGACCCCTGGTACGACACGCTGTGGTCGAGCGTGCAGGCGGCCAACGCCGAGCGCCCGGACAAGTGACCGACAGACGAGAGAGGCACCCTTGAGCGTCGTACCACCGCAGGATCCGGCGGCGGATTCCGTACCCCCGCCGGAGCGCCAGCCGGCCACCGAGGCCGACCTGGCCGCGGTGGCCGCGCAGCTCGGACGCCCGCCCCGCGGCACCCGGGCGGTGGCCCACCGGTGCCCGTGCGGCCTGCCCGACGTGGTGGAGACGACGCCCCGGCTGGCCGACGGCACCCCGTTCCCGACGCTGTTCTACCTGACCTGCCCGCGGGCCACCGCGGCGTGCAGCCGGCTGGAGTCCGCCGGGCTCATGAAGGAGATGGCCGAACGGCTCGCCGAGGACCCGGAGCTGGCCGCCCGCTACCGGGCCGCGCACGAGGACTACCTGGCCCGCCGGGAGGCGATCGGCCAGGTGCCGGAGATCGCCGGCATCTCCGCGGGCGGCATGCCGGGGCGGGTCAAGTGCCTGCACGTGCACCTCGGGCACGCGCTCGCCGCCGGGCCGGGGGTCAACCCGCTCGGCGACGAGACCCTCGCCCTGGTGGAGAAGTGGTGGGCCGCCGGGCCCTGCGTGGACGTGCCCGCGGGGGAGTGAGATGAGCGCCGTCGACGAGATCGTGGTCCGCCGCGCCCGCACCGCCGACGTGCGGGGCATCCGGCGGCTGGTGGACACCTACACCGACGACCGGCGGCTGCTCAGCAAGGCCACCGTCACCCTCTACGAGGACGTGCAGGAGTTCCGGGTGGCGGTCACGGCCGACGGCGCGGTGGTCGGCTGCGGCGCGCTGCACGTCATGTGGGAGGACCTGGCCGAGATCCGCACGGTGGCCGTCGACCCGTCCTGCCGGGGGCACAAGATCGGGCACCGGATCGTGGGCGAGCTGATCGACGCGGCCCGCGAGCTGGGCGTCGCCCGGATCTTCGTGCTCACCTTCGAGACCGGTTTCTTCGGCTCGTTCGGTTTCCGCGAGATCGACGGCGCCCCGGTGCCGCAGCCCGTCTACGAGCAGCTGCTCCGCTCCTATGACGAGGGCGTCGCGGAGTTCCTCGACCTGGAACGGGTCAAGCCGAACACCCTCGGCAACAGCCGCATGCTGCTGCGCCTCTGACCCGCCTCCACGTGCGGCGCGGATGTCCCGCGACGCCGGCGCGGTCCGCCACCGCCTCACCCCGCTCGGCGCCCACCTGCTCGGCCGCCCCACGGCCGACGAGTGATCCGCTCGACGGCCGCTCCCGCTGCCGTAGGGTGACAGCCGTGACGACGCGTGTGGCCGCCATCGACTGCGGGACCAACTCGATCCGACTGCTGGTCGCCGACCTGCCCGAGCCGTCCGCCGGGCCCCAGGCCCCGCTGGTCGACCTGAGCCGCCGGATGGAGATCGTCCGGTTGGGCCAGGGCGTGGACAGGACCGGGCGGCTCGCCCCGGAGGCGATCGAGCGCACCCGGGTCGCGCTCGCCGACTACGCGGCGGAGATCGAGAAGCTGGGCGCCGAGAAGGTCCGGATGTGCGCCACCTCCGCCTCCCGCGACGCGTCCAACGCCGCCGACTTCCGAAGGATGGTCGAGGAGACCCTCGGCGTGGCGCCCGAGGTGGTCACCGGCGACGAGGAGGCCCGGCTCTCCTTCACCGGCGCCGTCCGCGGCCTGCCCGCCGACGCCGAACCGCCGTACCTGGTGGTCGACATCGGCGGCGGCTCCACCGAGTTCGTGGTCGGCACCCGCGAGGGCGGCGTGCAGGGGGCCATCTCCATGGACATCGGCTGTGTCCGGATGACCGAGCGCCACCTGCACGGCGACCCGCCCGGCCTGGACGAGGTCGCCGCCGCGCAGGCCGACATCGCGGTCGCGGTGGACCGGGCGCTCACCGCCGTCCCGGGCCGGGAGGCCGCCACCCTGGTCGGGCTCGCCGGGTCGGTCACCACCGTGGTCGCCATCGCCCAGGGCCTCCAGGAGTACGACCCGGAGCGCATCCACCACGCCCGGGTGTCGTACGACCAGGTCGCCGAGGTCACCGCCGACCTGCTGGGCAAGACCCGCGAGCAGCGGCTGGCCATCCCGGTGATGCACCCCGGGCGGGCCGACGTGATCGGCGCGGGCGCGCTGGTGCTGCGAGTGATCATGGAGCGCGCCGGAATGCCCTCGGTGGTCGCCTCCGAACACGACATCCTCGACGGCATCGCCTGGAGCCTCTCGCCAGCAGTGAGCTAGCTGGATTTGCTGGCCAGGGGCGGTATGATTTCCATATGGTGACTACTGTCAATCTGCCGGACGGATTGCACGAACGGCTCAAGCAGCTTGCTGAGCAGGAGCACCGCTCGATGAACGCCACCATCGTCGTGGCGGTTGAGGAGTACGTCTCGGCGCACAGCCACCGTGCCCGTGTGCGCGATCTTGCTCGCGAGGTCGCCGAGCGCGACGCCGAGCTGTTGCGGCGGTTGGCGGAGTGACCAACTTCCTCGAGGTCGACGACCTCGTGGAGATCGCCTCGGTCGTGCTGGGTGAGACGCCGCAGGTCCGCGACTTTGGCCTGCTCTCGTCGGCGGTGGTCCGCCCCGCTGCGGTGGCGTTTGGTCAGGAGGCCTACACCGACCTGTGGAGTAAGGCCGCCGCGCTACTTCATTCCGTCTGCATGAACCACGCGCTGATCGATGGGAACGAGCGTCTTGCCTGGGCGGCGGCGCGCGTGTTCCTGGCCCTCAACGAGGTGCCAATTCAGGATGTCGACGATCAGGCCGAAGCTCTCGTGATGTCGGTGGCCAGCGGCACCCTGGCCGAGGTCTCCGACATCGCCCGCGAGTTTCGCAAGCTCTACGTCTGACTGGTCGGGCGTCCAGGGTCGGTGGATGGCGGTCAGGCGGATCAAACCGACATCCTCTCCGACGACTTCGAGGCCAGCAGCGGCTTCTACCGGGAGGTGATCGGTGAGCCGTCGGCGGCTCACCGCGAGCGCTGGCGCGGCCAGTCCGACGACCGGTCGGACCGGACCGCGGAGCCGCCGGACAGCAGCCCGGCCCAGTCCGAACGGCCGGCCCAGTCCGAACCGCCCGCCCCGGCGGAAGCGCCGGTCCGAACCGGCTCCGGCTCGGGGGTCCTCTGTGGCGTGCCCAGCCCGAGACCGTCCACGCCCAGCGGGCGGTCCCGTGGGGTCGCGGGCGGGATGATCTCGTCCGCCTGCAGCGACGCGGGGGTGTCGTCGGCGGGCTGCGGCCACCGTTGCCAACGGCGGATGCTCACGACCCCGACGAGGAGCAGCGAGCCGACCAGGAGCGTCGTTCCGGTCCGGAGCGGTGCCGCCAGGTCGACCGGGTGGCCGCTCAGGGTCAGTTCGTGGTCGAACAGTTTCGTCACCGTGGTCGGGCTGACCAGCAGGCCCAGGTAGCTGGCCGAGTAGGCCAGTCCGGTCAGCGCCGCGCCTAGGGGGGAGAAGCGGAGCGTGGCGATGAGCCCGAGCACGATCCCGGCGGCGGCCAGCACCAGCGCGGGTCGAACGAAATCGCCGCTGTCGAGCGCGCCGCCGTTCTGTGCGGCGGCGAACGCCCGTTCCGACCGGTCCTGACCGAGGGCGAAGAGTATCCAGGCCAGCGGGCCGACGATGGCCGCGGCGAGCACGGTTCCGAGGTGTCGCATCGGGGGACCGTACCGATGTTCCGCGTCGATGAGCAGGCCCCATAAGGGAAAATTAAGTTGATCCGCGCGCGACGGTCAGGTGCGTTCGGTGGCGAGGCGGGCGCCGAAGCCGAGCAGCGCCACCCCGGTCAGGCCGTCCAGCCAGCGCCGGACCCGCCGCCGGGACAGCAGGTCCCGGGCCCGGTCCAGCGCCGCGACCAGGACCAGCAGGTACGCGAGGCTGAGCACGGCGTGGCTGAGCGCGAAGGCGAGCAGCGTGCCGGTCGGTGCGGCGCCGCCGACGAACTGGGGGAGCACGGCCAGGTAGAACGCCAGCACCTTCGGGTTGGTGATGTTGGACAGGAAGCCCTGCCGGAACCCGGTCAGCGCCTGCCCCGGTGTGGCGGTGGCGGCGCCGGCCAGGGACGGGTAGTCGCCGCGCCAGGCCGACCGCCACGCCTGCACCCCGAGGTACGCCAGGTAGGCCACGCCGGCCCAGCGGATCGCCTCGAACAGCGGCTGGGAGCGGACGATGAGTGCGCCGAGCCCGGCGGCGGCGACGACCCCCTGCACCGCGTTGGAGGCGGTCACGCCGATCGCGCTCCACCTGCCCCGGCGCCTACCGGCGGCGAGCGTGTTGCGGGTGACCACGGCGAAGTCCGGCCCCGGGATGAGGATCAGCACGGTGGCGAAGACGAGGAAGGACGCGTAGCTGCTCCACGACATGCCCCGAGCCTACGCAGCTACCATGTTCTTGACGGTACTACGCAATCCACACTAGTGTGCGGAGCGTGGATACGACGCAGCTCCTCAAGGGCGTGCTCGACCTGGCCGTTCTCGCCGTGCTCAAGGAGGAGGACGGCTACGGTTACGACATCCTCCGCCGGCTGCGCGAGGCCGGCCTGGAGGAGGTCGGCGACGCCTCGGTCTACGGCACCCTGCGCCGGCTCTTCGCCGCCGGCCTGCTGACCACCTACGTGGTGCCGAGCGAGTCCGGTCCCCACCGCAAGTACTACTCACTCAACGCCGCCGGCCGGGACCAGCTCACCCGCTCCGGCAAGACCTGGCGCTCCTTCGCCACCACCATGGACGCACTGCTCGACGATCGGGGGATGGCGGCATGACCGTCACGGGGCAGGAGATCGCGGACTACGTCGAGCGGGTGCGGGCCGCCCTGGCCGACCTGCCGCCCGCCGTGCGCGACGAGTTGACCGAGGACCTGCCGGAGCACCTCGCCGAGGTGGCCGCCGAGACCGACGGCACCCTGGTCGACCGGCTGGGCGAGCCGGAGGCGTACGCGGCCGAACTGCGGGCCGCCGCCGGCGCCGAGGCGGGAGTCGGCCCGGGGCGCCGGGGCCGGCGACTGGCCGCCGCGCGGGCGCGTGCCGGCGTCCAGCTCCGCGCCCTCGACACCCAGCTCGGCCCGCTGCTCGGCCAGTCCTCGGTGAGCGAGTTCCTCCGCCCGCTGCGCCCGGCCTGGTGGCTGCTGCGCGGCTGGCTCGCGGCGCTGGTGATCTCGGTGGTGCTCCAGGAGCCGTCCGGCTTGCTTCCCCGGCTCAACGGCAGCGTGCTGGCCGGCCTGTTCCTGCTCGCCGGCACGGTCCTCGCCTCCGTCTGGCTGGGCCGGCGCGCACCCGGCCTCCGGGGCTGGCCGCGGCGGCTGCTGCGACTGGGCACCGCGGCGTTCCTGGTCTTCTCCTTCGCGATGCTGGTCAACGTCGACCAGCACGCCAGCTCCGACCAGTTCGGCAGCTACCAGGAGGTGTCGGTCGACCACCGGTACGACCGGATCGAGGACGTCTTCGTCTACGACCAGGAGGGGCGGCTGGTCCGCAACGCCCAGCTCTTCGACCAGAACGGCGTGCCGATCCGGCTCGGCTGGCCGAGCTGCCTGGATGCGAGCGGCAACATGCCCGCGCCGCGCAACGCCTACCCGTACTGCCCCGACCGGGCGCCCTTCGGGCCGCCGGCGCCGGCCGCGCCGACCCTGAACGCCCCGCCCGCGCCGGGCGCGAGCGTCGCCCCGGCCCCCGGCGGGAGCGTGGCCCCCGCGCCGAGCGAAAGCGCCGTCCCCGCGCCGACCGTGAGCCCGTCGACCGCGCCCGGCGCGAGCACGCCGACACCCGCGCCGACCCGCTGAAGCCGACCTCCGAGGGGCGCCCGCCGACCGGCGGGCGCCCCTCGGAGCGTCCACGGTGGAGGGCCGCGTGGGGCGCCGGAGCGCCCGGCGGTCCGGCGGTCCGGCCCGGCGGCGGTGACGGACCGGTCCGGGAGACGAACAGGAGGTGAATGCCACTGTTCTTTCGTCTTCCCCGGGCCGGTGAGCGCGTGGCACGCTACCCGCACGTAACACCCACTGTGCGACCAGCCAACGATGACTGACCGCTAGGAGGACGGGACCATGGGCGAGATGGTGAGCTTCACCGGCAACGGGGGGACGAGCGAGGGGTATCTCGCGATACCCTCCGGCGGTGCGGCCAGCCCGGCGGTCATCGTCATCCAGGACTGGTGGGGCCTGGTGCCCCACGTCCGGGCGGTCGTGGACCGCTTCGCGGAGGCCGGCTTCGTCGCCCTGGCGCCCGACTTCCGGCACGGCGGCCCGGCGAGCAAGCCGAGTGAGCCCCGGCAGATGCTGAACAGCACCCAGATGGACGAGGCGGCGAGCGACATCGCGGCCGCCGCCGAATACCTCGCCAACCGGCCCGAGGTCGCCGGCAAGGTCGGCTGCGCCGGGTTCTGCGCCGGCGCCAGCCTGGCGCTCTGGTCCGGCACGTTCTCCGAGCGGATCGTCGCCACCGCCGGCTTCTACCCGCGGCTGCCCTGGGAGGGCATGCGCACCGGCGTGGCGGACAACGCCGGCCGCACCGACTGGGCCGGCTACGCCGGCAAAGCCGCGCTCGTCCACTGCTCCGAGGCGGACGGCCTCTCCGCCGCCGACGGGGTGCAGAGCGTACGCCGGGCCATCGAGGCGGCCGGCGGCACCTGCCAGACCTACGACTACCCGGGCACCGCGCACGCGTTCTTCAACGAGGACCGGCCGGAGCACTTCGACCAGCGGGCCGCCGCCACCGCCTGGGCCCGCACCCTGGAACTCTTCCGGGCCAAGCTTGGCTGAGCCGCGTACCCCCGCCGAGGTGGTCGCCCGCGCCGCGCGGGCGACCGACCTGGCCGACCTCGACGGCGCGGTGAGCAACTGCTTCGCCTGCCCGCGGCTGGTCGCCTGGCGGGAGGAGGTCGCCCGGGTCAAGCGGGCGGCCTTCCGCGACCAGGACTACTGGGGGCGGCCGGTGCCCGGCTTCGGCCCGCCCGACGCGCGGATCGGCATCCTCGGGCTGGCGCCGGCCGCGCACGGCGGCAACCGCACCGGCCGGATCTTCACCGGGGACCGCTCCGGCGACGTGCTCTTCGCCGCGCTGCACCGGGCCGGGCTGGCCAACCAGGCGACCAGCGTGTCCGCCGACGACGGCCTCGCCCTGCGCGACACCCGCATCTTCGCCGCCGTGCGCTGCGCGCCGCCGGACAACAAGCCCACCCCGGCCGAGCGGGACACCTGCGCGCCGTGGCTGCACCGCGAGGTCGCGCTGATCCGGCCCACCCTGCGCGTCGTGGTCGCCCTGGGAGCGTTCGCCTGGGCCGCGTGGTGGCCGGTGCTGCGCCACGTGTACGCGCAGCGCCCGCCCACGCCGCGCCCGGCCTTCGGTCATGGGGCACACTGGTCCGGCACGTCCGCACCGGCGCTGCTCGGCTGTTACCACGTCAGCCAGCAGAACACCTTCACCGGGCGGCTGACACCGGCGATGTTGGACGACGTGTTCGCCCGGGCGAAGGACCTGGCCGGGGTGGACTGAGGATTGCGTGGGGCGGTGGGATGGACCTCGGCGTGCTGCGCAGGTGGTGGCCGGTCGCTGCGGTGACCCTGCTGCTCGCCGTCGCCGCGCTCGCCGCCGGGCACTCCACCATCGGGGCGAGCCGGATCCCGCCCGCCGCCGACAACATCCCGTACGTGCCGGACTACCCCTCGGCCGAGCCCGCGCCCTCGATCACCGTCGAGCCCCGGGACCTGGGCGAACCCACCTCGGGTGGCATCCCGGGCTGGCTCGCCACCACGGCCGTCGTGCTGCTCGGTGCGGCCGTGCTGGCCGTCGTCGGGTACGTGCTCTGGACCGTGCTGAGCGGGGCGCTGCGCCGGACCACCCGCGCGGTGCCCACCCAGCGGGCGCGGCGCACCGCCGAGGGCACCGCCCGCGAGGTGGTGGCCGCGCTGGACGCCGGCCTGGAGGACCTGGACGACAGGTCCACCGACCCGCGCACCGCCGTGATCGCCTGCTGGGTCCGGCTGGAGGAGGCCGCCGACGAGGCCGGCGTGCCCCGGCGCGCCGGGGACACCCCCACCGACCTGGTCAGCCGGCTGCTGCGCGGCGACCCGGCGGCCGGCGTCCCGGCCATCGCCAGCGCCGACGTGCTGGACGGCTTCGCACACGTCTACCGCGAGGCCCGGTACGCCACCCACACCGTCGACGAGCGGATGCGTGACCAGGCCCGGGCCGCCCTGCGCCGGCTGCGCGGCGAACTGACCACGGTGGCCGCCGGCGAGGTGACGGCATGAGCACCAGCATCGACGACCTGCTCTCGTTCGCCGAGGAGCCCACCGAGGAGCCACGCCGGCCGGGCGGCGGGCGGGCACGCTGGGTGCTGCGGACCCTCGCGGTCACCGCCGCGATCGTGGTGGTGGTCGTCGTCGGGCTGCGCGCGGTCGGCCTCCAGGTCTCGCTCTGGATCATCGTGGCGGGCGTGCTCGCCGTGCTCGCCGTCCGCCGGGTCACCGCCGCGCTGTCGCCCCCGCCGCCGCCCCGGGCCGGCGGCCGTGCCCCGGCCGGCGAGGAGCCCGGCACCTGGAACTGGGCCGCCCGGGACGCGCTCCGTGCCGCGATCAACGGGTGGGAACGCCCGCTGGACTGGTGCTCCGACAACCGGGAACGGTTCACCGAGCGGGTGCTGCCCCGCCTCGGCGAGCTGGCCGACGAGCGGTTGCGCCAGAAGCACGGTGTCACCCGTGAGTCGGATCCGGCCCGTGCCCGCGCCCTGCTGGGCGAGCGGCTGTGGACGTTCCTCGGCACCCCCGCCCGCCGCCCCCCGTCGCCGCGGGACCTCGCGGCGATCGTCGCCGAACTGGAGAAGCTGTGATGAACGACGTGGACCGGAGCATGCCCCCCGCCGAGGTCGGCCGGCTGGCCCGCGCGGTGCTGGACGCGGTCGGCACCGTCGTGGTCGGCAAGCGGGAGGCGCTGGAGCTGGTCCTGGCCGGCATCCTGGCCGGCGGCCACGTGCTGCTGGAGGACCTGCCCGGCCTGGGCAAGACGCTCACCGCGCGCTCGTTCGCGCAGGCCCTGGGGCTGGACTTCCGGCGCCTCCAGTTCACCCCGGACCTGCTCCCCGCCGACGTCACCGGCTCCTTCCTCTACGACCAGCGCAGCGGCGACTTCTCGTTCCGGGCCGGCCCGGTCTTCACCAACCTGCTGCTCGCCGACGAGATCAACCGGACCCCGCCGAAGACCCAGTCGGCGCTGCTGGAGGCGATGCAGGAGAAGCAGGTCTCGGTCGAGGGCGTCACCTACCGGCTGGACGAGCCGTTCCACGTGCTCGCCACCGCCAACCCGATCGAGTACGAGGGCACCTACCCGCTGCCCGAGGCCCAGCTCGACCGGTTCCTGCTCCGGGTCTCGTTCGGCTACCCGAACCACGACGAGGAGTGGGAGGTGCTGCAGCGGCGTATCGCCCGCCGGCGCGAGGAGGCCGAGATCAAGCCGGTGGTGGACGCCGCCACGCTGCGCGCCATGCAGGCCGCGCTGGAGGACGTGGTCGTCGAGGACTCGATCGGCCGGTACGTCGTGGCGCTCACCGCGGCCACCCGCGACCACCCGTCCGCGCTGGTCGGGGCGTCGCCGCGCGGCTCGCTGGCGCTGCTGCTGCTGTCCCGGGTACGCGCGGTGCTCGCCAACCGCGACTACGTGGTGCCGGAGGACGTCAAGGCGGTGGCGGTGCCCGCGTTGGCGCACCGGATCACCCTGCGCCCGGAGATGTGGCTGCGCCGGGTCGATCCGTCCTTCGTGGTCGGTGAGGTGCTGGAGTCCACGCCCGCCCCGGCCAGCGGCGCGCTGCCCAGCTACGCGGCCGGACCCGTCGGGCGCTGATGACCGACCGTCAGGAACCGGCGAGCGGCTGGGCGCCCACCTGGGCGCTCGGCCGGGCCGTGCTGCTCACCGGCCTGCTGCTGGTCGCGGCGGTGCTGCTCGGCCGGATCGACCTGGTCGTCCTGGCCACGCCGTTCGCGCTGGGCACCGCGTACGCGCTGCACCGCCGGCCCACCGCGCTGCCCGAGCTGGAGATCGGCGTGGGGGACGCCCACCTGGTCGAGGGCGCGCCGATGGCCACCACGGTGGCCGTGGCCAACCCGGACACCGTCTCCTACGACGTGGCGGTGGTGCGGACCCGGATGTCGCGCTGGCTGCGGGTGGAGAAGGTCGGCTTCGGCGGGTCCGGGGTGGACGTGAGTCGCTCCGGCGGCGCCGACCGGCCGTTCGTGACCTCGGTGCCGTCCGGCTCCGCCGTCGACCTGGAGCTGACCGGGACGGCGCTGCGCTGGGGGCGGCACCCGATCGGCCCGGCCGGCGCCCGGGTGGCCGCCGCGGACGGGCTGCTGGTGTCGCGGGCCGTGGTCACCGACGCGGTCCGGACGCGGGTCTACCCGATGACCGAGCCGTTCGAGGCGGTGGAGGCGATGCCTCGGGCCGCCGGTCTGGTCGGCGCGCACCACTCGCGCCGGCCGGGGGAGGGCGGCGAGCTGGCCGGGGTCCGCGTCTTCGCGCCCGGGGACCGGCTGCGCCGGATCGACTGGCGGGTCTCGCTGCGGGCCCGCCAGCTGCACGTGGCGGCCACCCTCTCCGACCGGGACGCCGAGGTGGTGGTGCTGCTCGACGTGCTGGCCGAGGCGGGCCGCTCCGGCGGCGTACGCGGCCCGGCGTCCGTGTTGGACACCACCGTCCGGGCGGCCGCCGCGATCGCCGAGCACTACCTGCACCGGGGTGACCGGGTGGCGCTGCTGGAATACGGTCCGGCCGCCCGCCGGCTGCGCCCGGCCACCGGCCGGCGGCAGTACCTGACCGTGCTGGAGTGGCTGCTCGACGTCCGGGCCGAGTCGTCCCCGCACGAGCCGTACGACCAGGTCTTCGGCCCGCAGCTGCTCTCCTCGGACGCGCTCGTGGTGGTGCTCACCCCGCTGCTGGACGAGCGGTCGGCGCAGATGCTGGCCCGGATGGCCCGGGGCGGGCGGTTCGTGGTCGCGGTGGACACCCTGCCGGCCGAGCTGCCGGTGCCGAAGGACCGCGGCTGGGCCGAGGTGGCGTACCGGCTGTGGCGGCTGGACCGCGACACGATGATCGGTCAGCTCCGCGAGCACGGCGTGCCGGTGGTGCGCTGGGCCGGCGCCGGCAGCCTCGACCAGGTGCTGCGCGACGTGGCGCGCCTGGCGACCGCCCCGAAGGCGGGCATGCGATGAACGATCTCGTCGAGGGGCTGACTGAACGGGCGCGGGCGCTCCGGTACGCGGTGGGGCGGGTCAGCCCCACGCCGCTGCTGGTGCGGGCCGGCATCTTCTTCGCGGTGCTGGTCGGCTTCCTGGTCGCGTACCCGGCACAGGCCTTCACCCCGCGGTCGCTGCTGGCCCTCACGGTGGTGGCGGTGCTACCGGCGGTCGGTCCGCGCCGGGTCTGGCCGACCTTCGCGGCGCTGGTGACCGTCGGCGGCTGGCTGCTCGCCACGCTCGGCTTCGACCGGCCGCCGGCGCTGTGGCGGCTGCTCGCCGTGGCCACCCTGCTCTACCTGGCGCACACCCTCTGCGCGCTGGCCGCGCTGCTGCCCTACGACGCGGTGGTCGACCCCGACCTGGTGCTGCGGTGGCTGGCCCGGGCCGGCGGGGTGGTGCTGGCCGGCGCCGTGCTCGGCGTCGTGCTGGCGTCGCTCGGTGGGGCCGGTGGGGACGCCGGGTCGCAGGTGGCGACGGTGGTCGGGCTGCTGGTCGCGGTGGGCGTCAGCGGCCTCCTGGCCTGGCTCCTGCGTCGCAGATAACGGGACGCCGCGCAAAGTTGCGCAGGTCACAGGGGTTGTGCTCCGTCACAGATGGGGGTCTCGATCGGGATTAGCCGAGGCCCCCGGGGAAAGATAGATGACGTGAATCCGAAGCGGATCCTTGTCGTGGGTGCCGGGCACGTGGGCCTGTACGCCGCTCTGCGCCTGTCCAAGAAGCTGAGCTCCCGTGAGGCCGAGGTCATCGTCGTCGACCCGCAGCCGCACATGACCTACCAGCCGTTCCTCCCGGAGGCTTCGGCGGGCAACATCTCCCCGCGGCACGCTGTGGTGCCGCTGCGGCGGGAGTTGCGCAAGTGCAAGGTCGTGGCCGGCACGGTCACCCGGATCGACCACGACCGCCGGACCGCCGTCGTGCAGCCGATCAGCGGCCCGACCCGCGAGATCCAGTACGACCACGTCGTGGTCGCCCCCGGGTCGGTCTCCCGCACCCTGCCGATCCCGGGCCTGCACGAACACGGCATCGGGTTCAAGACCATCGGTGAGGCCATCTTCCTGCGCAACCACGTGCTGGACCGGCTCGACGTGGCGGCTGCCACCACCGACCCCGAGGTTCGCAGCCGCGCGCTGACCTTCGTCTTCGTCGGCGGCGGTTACGCCGGCATCGAGGCGCTCGCCGAGATGGAGGACATGGCCCGGGACGCGCTGCGCTACTACCCGGAGCTGAAGCCGGACGACATGCGCTGGGTGCTGGTCGAAGCCACCCAGCGGGTGCTGCCCGAGGTCGACCGGGACATGGGCGCCTACACGGTGCAGGAGCTGCTCAAGCGGAACATGGACATCCGGCTGGACACCCGGCTGGAGTCCTGCGTCGACGGGGTGGCGAAGCTCTCCGACGGGTCCGTCTTCCCGTCCGACACGATCGTCTGGACGGCCGGCGTGAAGCCGTCGCCGATGCTGGACGCGACGGACTTCCCGCGCGACGAGCGGCGCCGGGTCACCTGCCTGCCCACCCTCCAGATCGTGGACGGTGACCGGGTGGTCGAGGGCGCGTGGAGCGCCGGCGACTGCGCCGCGGTGCCGGACCTGACCAAGGAGCCGGGCAACTTCTGCTCGCCGAGCGCGCAGCACGCGGTGCGGCAGGCCGCCCGGATGGCCGACAACATCGCGAACGTGATCCGCGGGCGCGAGCCGGTCAACTACAAGCACAAGCACGCGGGCAGCGTGGCCAGCCTCGGCCTGCACAAGGGCGTGGCGCAGGTCTACGGCGTGAAGATGACCGGCTGGCCGGCCTGGTTCATGCACCGCACGTACCACATGTCGCGGATCCCGTCGTTCAACCGCAAGGTCCGGGTCGTGGTCGACTGGACGCTGGCGTTCGTCCTCAAGCGCGAGGTGGTCGCCCTGGGCCAGTTGCACGACCCGCGCGAGGAGTTCGCCGAGGCGTCCGCGCCGCCGGTCGGCGCCCGCGTCTGAGACAACCGGAAAGGGCCCTTCCCGTACGGGAGGGGCCCTTCGCCGTTTCCGGCCTCAGAACCGCCAGGTCCACGCGTCGGCGCTCCGGGTGCCCGGCCCGAAGAGCTGTTCCAGGGTGCGGCGCAGGGTCTCCGCGTGCGGCGCGTCGTCGGTCAGCGCCACGCAGGAGGCGCCCCAGAACTCGATGTCCCGGGCGGCCTGCCGGCGCTGCCGGTCACCGACCGCGGGCGCCACCCCTCGCCTGGCCACCTCGGCCAGCAGCGCGGATGTGGGGCGCTGGTACGTGCCCATGGTGGCCGAGCCGTTGCGGCCGTACGGGCCGATGAAGAAGCCCTCCGGCATGCCGAAGGCGGCGTCGGCCGCGGTGCCCCAGCGCATCGGCCACGGGTCCTTCGGGGTGGCCGTTGGTACCGGGACCAGCACCCCGCCGGGGCGTACGCACTGCCGCCAGTGCCCGCCGGTGACGAACTCGGGCAGCGGCGGCCGGTCGGTGGTGGGGAGCGGCGCGGGGAAGACGCTGAGCAGGGCCGCGCCGACCGCGAGGGGGACCAGCCGGCGGGCCCGTCCCCGCTCGCCCAGCGCCCGGTGCACGGCCAGGGTGAGCACCGTCCCGACCAGCGGCAGCACCGCCAGGCCGAACCGCGTGGGCAGCGCGCCGTCGACCACCGGCAATCCGGCGAGCAGGGCGTACGGGCCGGGCACCCCGGTGCGCTCCCCGCCGACCACCACCTCGGGGCCGAGCGACAGCGCCGCCATGACCAGCGCCCCCGCGAGGCAGGCGACCACCAGGGCGCGCCGCCCGAGCCAGAACGCGCAGCCGACGGCGACCAGCAGCAGCGGCCAGCCCAGGAAGGTGTTGAACTCGGCCGGGCCGGTGGTCAGCCGGGCCGCGTCGCCGCCGCCCAGCACCGAGAGTGACGAGAGCCGGGTCCAGCCGGTGAGGTCGGCGGAGAAGTAGTGCGGGCTGAACATCCCGTCGGAGACGCCCTGCGGCCCCGCGAACTGGTGCCACAGCGGGTAGGCCAGCACGAACAGGGCCAGCCCGGCGGCGCACATCAGCCCGCCGGCGAAGCCCGGCAGCGCCCGGCGCAGCAGCGCAGGGTCGGCCAGCCCGTACGCGACGGCCATGACCAGCAGGGTGAGCGCGGTGAGGAACAGCACCTCCTCGCCGATGAACACCTGAAGGAGGACGGTGACGGCCAGGCCGAGCGACGAGGTGGCCAGCCGGCGGCGGTCCGGGCCGTGCGGGCGGCCGGCCGGGTCGGCGGCGCGGAGCAGCCGGACCACCAGCCAGACGATCACCGGGACCAGCCACTGTGCGGTCATGTGCAGGTGGGCGTTGCTCTGCGAGACCATGCCGGGGCCGAAGCCGCAGAGCGCCGCGCCGAGCCCGGCGGCGAGTCGCCGGGCCCGCAGCGTCCGGGTGAACAGCAGGTACCAGGCCAGCGCCGTGCCGGCCAGGTTGGCCGCGGCCAGCAGGGCGAAGGTGACCGGCGCCCCGAGGACGAGGGTGACCGGGGCGAGCAGCACGCCGAGCGCGATGACCGTGGTGTTGGCCATGAGGTTCACCCCGTCCGGCGCGTTGAGCCGGTCGGTGATCAGGCCGAAGTCGCCGAACAGGGCGCGCGAGTCGACGGCCAGGAACCACTCGTAGAGGGTCTGGTCGGCCGGGTTGAGGGCGAGCACCCGCTGCCCGGGCGCCGGCCACAGCCCGTGGGTGAGCCAGCCGGCGAGCACGGCGAAGAGCAGCCCGGCCAGCAGGTCCGCGCGGTGCCGGCGGCCGGCGGCCAGCAGCCGGGCCGCCCGGCCCGGGCGGGACGCCGGGTCGAGGCGGAGTGCCTGGTCGGGGTCGGGCCCGGGGGCCGTGCGGGCGGCGCTGGTCACGGCCTCGACCATATCGGCCGGCCCCCTCGGGGTACGCCCGGCCGCGGCGCAGCCGCTACGGTGAGACCTGCACCGCGCGTGTCGGCGCGCCGGTGTTCACCCGCCCGGGTGGTGGAACGGCAGACACGGCCGCCTTAAAAGCGGCTGCCGCAAGGCGTGCGGGTTCGACCCCCGCCCCGGGCACCAGACTCTCAGCTTTCCCACAGCTTTGCGCGGCGCGCGGCGTTGCCACCCCGTTTACCCTGGAGAGGCACGTTCACGTGCATCGACCCCCTGAGGGAGGCCTGAGAAGTGAAGTCCTCGAACCCGGTGCTCGCCCGGCTCGGCCAGGCGGCTGAGCGGGAGCGGGCGGCCGGGTACGCCCAGCCCGGGCCGTACGGTCAGCCCGGATATCCCCAGCAGTACTCGCCGTACCCGCAGCAGCAGCCGTACCCGACCGGTCACGGCTACCCGGCGGCCCCGCCCACCGTGACCCCGATGACCCTCGACGACGTGGTCGTCAAGACGGTGCTGATGCTCGGCATCCTGGGCGCCTCGGCCGCCGCGGCGTGGGTGCTCGTGCCGGACGCCCTGACCGGGGTCGCCTGGATCGGCGCCGCGGTGGTCGGCCTGGTCCTCGGCCTGATCATCTCGTTCTCCCGGATGGCCAACCCGGCGCTCGTCGTGGCGTACTCGATCGTCGAGGGCGTCTTCGTCGGCATGGTCAGCAAGACGTTCGACACCTTCTACGACGGCATCGTGCTCCAGGCGGTGGTCGCCACCTTCGGCGTCTTCTTCCTGATGGCGATGATCTACAAGGCGCGGATCATCCGGGCCACCCCGAAGTTCGCCCGGATCATGGTGGCGATCATCGCGGGCCTCTTCGGCGTGATGCTGATCAACCTGGTGCTCGCGCTCTTCGGCGTCAACACCCACCTCCGCGACGGCAGCCCGCTGGCCATCGGGTTCAGCCTGGTCTGCATCGTGGTCGCCGCGCTGAGCTTCGTGCTCAACTTCGCGGAGATCGAGGAGGGCGTCCGGATGGGGCTCCCGCAGCGCTACTCCTGGACGGCCGCGTTCGGCATCGTGGTCGGCCTGGTCTGGCTCTACCTGGAGATCCTCCGCCTGCTCAGCTACTTCCAGGGCGACGACTGACCGTCCTCGTCCCACCTGCGACGCCCGCCTGCCGCGCCCGCGGCGGCGGGCGTCGTCGTTTCCCCGTCGCCGCCGGGCCGCCCGGGGCAGAGTGGGAGCCGGGGTACGTCGGCGCGAGGAGGTCGCGGTGCGCAGTGCCAACCCGGTGCTGGACCGGCTGGACGACGTGGGCCGGACCGAGCGTCAGGTGCTCGGCACGGGAGCCGCCGAGACGATGACGGTGGCCGACGTGGTCAGCCGGACGGTCGGGCTGCTGCTGCTCACCGGCGTCACCGCGGCGGTGGCCTGGGTGCTGGTGCCGCAGGCGGTGTGGATCTCCGCGGCGCTGGCCGGCAGCGCCCTGGCCAGCCTGGTGCTGGTGCTGGTCATCTCGCTGAAGCAGATCACCAACCCGGCGCTCATCGCCGGCTACGCGGTGCTCCAGGGCCTGCTGCTCGGCGTCGCCAGCCGCGCCTTCGAACTGGTCTACCCGGGCATCGTGGCGCAGGCGGTGATCGGCACCTTCGGGGTCTTCCTCGGCATGGCGCTGCTCTACCGGGCCCGGCTGGTCCGGGCCACCCCGCGGCTGGCCCGGCTGGTGCTCGGCACGCTCATCGGCATCGTGGCCATCGGCCTGGTCAACCTGGTCACCTACCTGCTCACCGGGCGGCAGGGCGCCGAGGTCTACAGCCTCACCGCGCGGGTCGGCTGGCTGCCGTACCTCTTCTCGGTGGTGGCCATCATCGCCGGGGCGCTCAGCTTCGTCCTCGACTTCGACCTGGTCGAGCGGTCGGCCCGCAACGGCCTGCCCCGCCGGTACGCCTGGTTCTGCGCCTTCGGGCTGCTGGTCGGACTGATCTTCCTGTACTGGCAGATCCTCCGCCTGCTCAGCTACGTCCGCCGCTGACCTTCGACAACTCCAGCTCGGCGCGTCTGCCGCCGCGCCGCGACCTGGAGCCGTCGTAGAATCCACCGCGATGAGCGCAGCGGAACTGGACCGGGCCGTGACACTGCTGGTCCGACAGGTCGGGCACTGGGAGCAGCCGCGCTGGTCGGCGGCAGCCGAGGGCGGCAACGTGTCCCGGGCCGACCTGGTGCACAAGCTGGTCCAGGAGATCGCCAACCTGGCGGCCGACGCGGAGGGGGAGCCGCGCCGAGACGTGCCCCGGCTCCCCAGCGACCTGGCCCTGCCCGACCAGCTCCGGGTGGTCACCGCCGACCTGCTGGCGGTCGGTGCGCCGGAGCCGGTGCTGGCCGGGGCGGCCGCCGCGGTCGCCCGCACCCGGTCCGCGCTCTAGGGCCCGGTCAGCCCTTCAGCCAGCGCCGCAGCTTCCGGCGGCGGGCCCGGTCCCGCGCCTTGTCCAACGCCGGCCCGGCCCGGTCGGCCACGGCGGCCTGCCGGGCGTGCAGCAGGCCGTAGGTGAAGGTGTTCTCGCCGTCGGCGTACGCCCGCAGCGCCTGCTCGCGCAGCACCTCGCGGGTCACCACCGAATCCTGGTGCGCGCCGAGCGCGTCCTGGAGGTCCTTGAGCCGGTCCACCAGCTTCGCGTCCGGCCGGCGCACCTCGACGGCGTACCGGGCCCGCTTGCCAGCCTTGCGTGCCTCGTGCAGCGCGGTGTCGTCGCTCCCGCCGTCGGCGAGCGCCCGGTCCAGCCGTTCGTCGAAGCGGGTCACCGCGCGCCGCACCCGCCGGGTCACCCACCGGGGCCGTACGGCCCGCGCGGTCGGCCCCTCCACCAGCGCGTCCAGCCGGCGCAGCAGATCGGTGTAGCGGTCGGAGCCGAGCGCGGCGCGCAGCCCGTCGAGGGCGGTGGCCAGGTCGGCGGCGAACCGCTCGGCGAACCGGGCCTGGACCGGGCCGAGCACCAGCTCGTCGGGTTCCGCGCGGACCGCGTCGGTCAGCCGGGCGGCCATCACCTGGACGTCCCGGACCGGCCCGAGCTGCCCGCCCAGCCAGCGCAGCTCCGCCCGTACGCCCTCGCTCTCCGCCCGGTCCCACAGCCCCCGGAAGGTCCGCAGCGTGGAGCGGAGCCGGCGGACGGCCACCCGCATGTCGTGCACGGCGTCCTCGTCGCCGCCGAGCGCGCCGGCGTGGTGGCCGACCAGCGTGTCGCGCTGGGCGGTGAGGTAGTCGACCACGGGTGCGGCCGCCGGGTCGGCGGGCGCCGGGCGGATGGCGGCGAGCCGGCCGCCCAGGGCGCGGTGCGACTTCGAGACCGGGACGGTTCGGGCGCCGGCGGCGCGCAGCCGGTCGTCGACGGCGTCGAGCAGCGCCTCGTCGCCCTCGACCAGCTCGACCTCGATCTCGTGCCAGGTCTGCCGCTCGCCGCCGACCAGGTCCTCGGCCCGTACGTCGTCCTCGGCCACCTCGGCGAGGGTGCGGCCGGCCGCGTCCAGCAGGCGGCGTTCCCGGCGGCGGGTGACGACCCGTGCGGCCGGGGCGACCGACCGGCCCCGGGACGCGCCCCGGAAGAGCGCGACCAGTTCGGCCGGCGGGTCGGCGTCCTCCGGCCCGGCCGGGAACTGGTGCTCGGTGCGCGCGCCGCCGACCGCGCCCACCTTGAGGTGCCAGCCGGCGTCGTGCCCGCCGGTACGCCGCCGCAGCGCGTAGCCGCTGCGGGCCAGCCGGAGGTCGGCGGTGTCCCAGTAGACCGCGTCCAGGTCGAGGGCGGTGGCGTCGGACGTCGTCGCGACGCCACCGCACCCCGTCAGGTCGGGCAGCCGGAATCCCTCGTCGCCGGAGTACTTGCGTTCGCGTTCCACGACGGTCGCCATGGCGCCTCCCGTACCCGGCCCCGGCGTCGGGGAATCGGCCTCAGTTCAGGCGTTCGAGCACCATGGCCATGCCCTGGCCGCCGCCGACGCACATCGTCTCCAGACCGATGGTCTTGTCGTGCCACTCCAGGGCGTTGAGCAGGGTGCCGGTGATCCGGGCGCCGGTCATGCCGAACGGGTGGCCGACGGCGATCGCGCCGCCCATCACGTTCAGCTTCTCCTCCGGGATGCCGAGCTGCCGGTACGACGGGATCACCTGGGCGGCGAACGCCTCGTTGATCTCGACCAGGTCGACGTCGTCGATGGTCATGCCGGCCCGCTTCAGCGCCTGCTTCGACGCCTCGACCGGGCCCAGGCCCATGATCTCGGGCGAGAGCGCGGTGACGCCGGTGGAGACGATCCGGGCCAGCGGGGTGAGCCCCAGCTCCCGCGCCCGCTCGGCGCTCATGACCACGACGGCGGCGGCGCCGTCGTTGAGCGGGCAGCAGTTGCCGGCGGTGATCCGGCCGTCCGGGCGGAAGACCGGCTTCAGGCCGGCGACCGCCTCGAGGGTGACCCCCGGACGCGGGCCGTCGTCGGTGCTCACCACGGTGCCGTCCGGCGTGGTGACCGGGGTGATCTCGCGGGCCCAGAAGCCGTCCGCGATCGCCTTCTCGGCGAGGTTCTGGCTGCGTACGCCGAACGCGTCCATGTCCTCGCGGGTGACGTCGTACACCTGGGCGAGGTTCTCGGCGGTCTGACCCATGGTCAGGTAGATGTCGGGGAGTTGGCCGGCCTCGCGCGGGTCGGTCCACACCTCGGCGCCGCCCTGGGCGCGGGCCTCCGAGCGCTCGCGCGCCTCGGCGAAGCGCGGGTTCTCCCACCCGCCGCCGACCAGCGCCTGCGCCTCCGGCGGCAGGGTGTCCGAGTTGCCCCGTGCGTACCGGGAGACGGTCTCGACGCCGGCGGAGATGAAGACGTCGCCCTCGCCCGCCCGGATCGCGTGCATCGCCATCCGGGTGGTCTGGAGCGAGGAGGCGCAGTAGCGGGTCAGCGTGGCGCCGGGCAGGCCGTCCAGGCCCAGCAGGGTGGCGACCACCCGGGCCATGTTGAAGCCCTGCTCGCCACCGGGCAGGCCGCAGCCCAGGTAGAGGTCGTCGATGGTGGTGGGATCGAGCGCCGGGACCTTGTCGAGGGCGGCCTGGACGATGGTGGCGGCGAGGTCGTCCGGGCGGACCTCCCGCAGGGAACCCTTGAACGCGCGGCCGATGGGGGACCGGGCGGTGGCGACGATGACGGCGTCGCGGGGCGACTCAATCGGCATGGAAGCAACGTTAACCCGCCGGTAACTTGTGGCGGAAGCCGCTCAGCGGGCGGGAAATGTCACCCGCCGGCCGCTCAGTGGTGGTGCCGGTGGGCGACCGTGGCGGCCGCCTCGACCGCCGGCAGCAGGGCGTGCGCCCAGACCCGGTAGCCGTCGGCGGAGGGGTGGAAGCCGTCGTGGCAGAGGGTGCCGGCATCCGCCCGGAACACCGGGCCGGTCTCGGTGCCCAGGTCGACGACGCCGCCACCCGCGTCGAGCACGGCGGCCGTCTGGGCGCGCGCCATCCGCCGCCCCGACCAGCCGAGCACCTGCCGCAGCGGGGACGCCACCGCGCGGACCGCGCCGAGATCCGGGCAGGTGCCCACGACCACCTCGACGTGCGCCTCGCGCAGCCGGCGCACCGCCGAGCCGAGGTAGGCCGCCGCGTCGGCCGGACGGGCCAGCCCCGTGGCGTCGTTCGCGCCGATGAGGATCACCGCCACGTCGGGCCGCTCGCCGAGCAGCGCCCGGGCCACCTGGGTGGCCAGGTCGGTGGAGCGGGACCCGGAGACCCCCACGCTGGACAGGTGGACGCGCCGGCCGGTCGGGCCCTCGGCCAGCAGCTGGGCGAGCTGGCCGCCGATGGTCTCCTCGAAGCGTTCGACGCCGACGCCGAGCGCCGAGGAGTCGCCGAGCAGCACCAGCCGCAGCGGCGGGGCGTCCGCCCGGCCGACCGTGGCGCGCAGCGCCAGGCCCAGCTCGGGCTGGGCGTACTCCCGGCTGCGGGCGGCGATGGCCTGGCCGGCGAGGACCGCCGCCCCGCCCAGCGTGCCGGCGAGCAGGGAGAGCGCGGCGGCCCGACCGAGCCGGACCGCGAGCTCGTTACGCTCGGTCATGACGACACCTCCCCAGCTCCCACGGCCCGAGGGCCGGTCTGCTCGTGGCGAAACGGCGTCGACATGAGCATGGCACACGTTGTGCCTGCTGATGATGCCCCCGCTGCCCCGCTCATGCCAGTCCCTCCAGCTGGGCGGGGTCGGCGGCCGCGCCGGGCTGCGGCACCGCGCCGACGCCGAAGAACGCCCGTCGCCGCAGCTGCGCCCAGCGCCCGCCGGGCCCGCGCTCGCGCCCCCGCACCTGGGTGCCGCTGACCTCGGTGCCGGCGTGCCGGGCCGCCTCGTGGGCCGCCTCCGGCAGCGACCGCACGCCCTCGGCCCCGGCGAGCGAGGGCCGGCGTTCCTGGCCCGCGCCCAACGCGGAGAGCACGGTGGGCAGCAGCGCCGCCGCGGCGACCGCGTACCCCTCGGCGGACGGGTGGAACCGGTCCCAGGCGAACATCCGGGCCGGCTCGGCGGCGAACCGGGGGCCGAGCAGGTCGCCGAGGGAGACCGTCCAGCCGCCCGCCTCGACCACGGCCACGGTCTGGGCGGCGGCGAGCTGACGGCTCCAGCGCCGGGCCAGCCAGCGCAGCGGCGGCTGGATGGGCCGGATGGCGCCCAGGTCGGGGCAGGTGCCCACGACCACCTCGCAGCCGGCGGCCCGCAGCGTGCGGACCGCGGCGACCAGGTAGCGCACGGCCACCGACAGCGGGGTGCGGTTGGTGACGTCGTTGCCGCCGACCAGGATGACCGCGATGTCCGGTTCGACCTCCAGGGCCGACTCGACCTGCGGCTTCAGCCCGGCGGACAGGGCGCCCACCACGGCGAACCGGTGCAGCCGGACCGGCCGGTGCAGCCGGCGGGACAGCCCGGTGGCCAGCAGCGCGCCCGGGGTCTCCCGGCGGCGGTGCACCCCGTAGCCGGCGGCGGAGGAGTCACCGAGGATCACCATGGTGACCGGCGGGCCGGGCAGCTTCGCCCCGTAGACGCCGTCGCAGCGCGGTGGGGGCGCCTCGGCCATCGGGATGGTGCGCCGGGCCTGGCGGGCCTGCCCGAGCAGCACCCCGCCCGTGGCGACGGTGGCCGCCACCGTGGCGCCCGTGCCGATCGCCGTCAGGCGGGCGATCCGCCGAGCGCGCTGCCAGCCGACCGGCGCGACGGAACCAGCGTCCCCCATGCACCGACATTATCGCGCCGCCACGACACCCGCTCTCCCCGTGATCGCCACGGCTGGAACGGGACCGTTCCGGGTACCGGTACGGGCAGGGGCGGGCTTGCGCCGGGACCGCACCCTGATCGAGCGGAGAGGGGCGAGGAAATGGGGAAGACATTGAAGCGGAGCGCGGCGTTCACCGCGCTGGCCCGGGCGCTGGCGGCCGGGGCGCGGGGTGGCCCGTCACTGGGCGTCCGGCTGGCGGCGCTGCCGCGGATGATCCGGGCCACCGCCCGTGGCGAGTACGACGGCGGGCTGCGGCTGGCCCTGATGGCCGGGGCCACGGCGTACATCGTCTCGCCGATCGACCTGCTGCCGGAGATCCCGCTGGCGATCTTCGGCCTGGCCGACGACGCGGTCATGGTCACCTGGCTGGCCGGCAGCGTGCTCGCCGAGACCGACCGCTTCCTGGAGTGGGAGGCACGTCGCAGGTCCGTCATCCCGGGGCATGTGGCGCCCTGAGGGCACGTACCCTGGGCGACGAACTGACGACTTACCGGCCGCCCCACGACGGCGGCGCGACGAAGGGCACAACGAGGTGCAGTACTACGACAACGTGGTCGAGCTGATCGGCAACACCCCGCTGGTCCGCCTGCGCAACGTCACCGAGGGCATCCAGGCGACCGTGCTGGCGAAGGTGGAGTACGTCAACCCGGGCGGTTCGGTGAAGGACCGGATCGCGCTGCGGATGGTCGAGGACGCCGAGAAGGCGGGCCTGCTCCAGCCGGGCGGCACGATCGTCGAGCCGACCAGCGGCAACACCGGCGTCGGGCTGGCCCTCGTCGCCCAGCTCAAGGGCTACAAGTGCGTCTTCGTCTGCCCCGACAAGGTCAGCCAGGACAAGCAGGACGTGCTGCGGGCGTACGGCGCCGAGGTGGTGGTCTGCCCGACCGCCGTGGCGCCGGAGGACCCGCGCTCCTACTACAACGTCTCGGACCGGCTGGCCCGGGAGATCCCCGGCGCCTGGAAGCCCGACCAGTACAGCAACCCGGCCAACCCGCGCTCGCACTACGAGACCACCGGCCCGGAGATCTGGCGGCAGACCGAGGGGCGGCTCACCCACTTCGTGGCGGGCGTCGGCACCGGCGGCACCATCTCCGGCATCGGCCGCTATCTGAAGGAGGCGTCCGAGGGTCGGGTCCGGGTGGTCGGCGCGGACCCGGAGGGCTCGGTCTACTCGGGCGGCACCGGCCGGCCCTACCTGGTCGAGGGCGTCGGCGAGGACTTCTGGCCGGCGACCTACGACCGCACCGTGGCCGACGAGATCGTCGAGGTCTCGGACAAGCAGTCCTTCGAGATGACCCGGCGGCTGGCCCGCGAGGAGGGGCTGCTGGTCGGCGGCTCCTGCGGCATGGCCGTGGTCGCCGCCCTGGAGGTGGCCCGCAAGGCCGGCCCGGACGACGTGATCGTGGTGCTCCTGCCGGACAGCGGCAAGGGCTACATGTCCAAGATCTTCAACGACCAGTGGATGGCCCGGTACGGCTTCCTGGACAACTCGGGCGCCGAGCCGACCGTGGCCGACGCGCTCGGCGGCAAGCCGGGCGGCCTGCCCGAGCTGGTGCACGTGCACCCGACCGAGACGGTCCGCGACGCCATCGACTACATGCGGGAATACGGCGTCTCCCAGCTCCCGGTGCTCAAGGCCGAGCCGCCGGTCGTGACCGGCGAGGTGGCCGGCTCGATCGCCGAGAAGGACCTGCTCGACGCGCTCTTCACCGGCCAGGCCCACCTGCACGACACGATCGAGCGGCACATGGCCGACCCGCTGCCCATGATCGGCGGCGGCCAGCCGGTCAGCGAGGCGGTCGCGCTGCTGGAGAAGGCCGACGCCGCGCTGGTGCTGGTCGACGGCAAGCCCAAGGGCGTGCTGACCCGGCAGGACCTGCTCGCCCACCTCGGCGCGCGCTGACCGACGACGAGGGCCGCACCCCACGCGTTGGGTGCGGCCCTCGTCGTGTCAGCGGCCCAGCTCGGTCGGGACGGCGATGACGTCGACGAAGGCGCCACGACGCAGCACCGTGACGGGCAGGCGGGCGCCGATCGCCGGGCCCAGCATCAGCCGTTGCAGGCCCTGACCGTCCTGCACGGGCCGGCCACCCGCCGCCACGATCACGTCGCCGAGGTAGAGCCCCGCCAGCCCGGCCGGGCTGCCCGGCACCACCTCGACCACCCGCAGCCCGCGCCGCTGCCCGGTCCGGGCGGAGATCTCCGGTGGCAGCGGCACCGGCACCCCGGCCACGCCCAGCCAGGCCCGGCGCACCCTGCCGTCCGTGGTGAGGTCGGCGATGATCTGCCGGGTCGTGGCGTTGATCGGCACCGCCAGCCCCAGGCCGTACCCGGCGACCGCCGTGTTGACCCCGACCACCCGCCCGTCCGAGTCGGCCAGCGCTCCGCCGGAGTTGCCCGGGTTCAGCGCCGCGTCGGTCTGGATGACGTCCTCGATGAGCCGGGTGACCCGCCCGTCCCGGGCCGGCAGCGACCGGCCCAGCCCGGAGACCACCCCGGCGGTGACCGAACCGGCCAGCCCCATGGGGTTGCCGACGGCGACCACGAGCTGGCCGATCCGCAGCCGGTCCGCGTCGCCCAGTTCCACGGGCTCGACGGCCGCCCGCTCCGCCCGCAGCACGGCCAGGTCGGAGAGTGGGTCGGCGCCGACCACCCGGAACCCGGTCTCGGTGCCGTCGCCGAACGCGGCCGACCCGTCCCGGGCGCCCTGCACCACGTGGGCGCTGGTGAGCAGCAGCCCGTCCGGGCCGATCACCACGGCGGAGCCGGCGCCGGCGCCGCGCGGGGTCCGCACCGACAGGGCGGCCACGCTGGGCAGCACCCGGGCGGCCACGCCCGTCACCACCCGGGAGTACGCGTCGAGCGCGGCGTCCTCCGCCCGCTCGGTGTGCTCGGTGTCCATGCCGGTGCCAACGCGCCGGCATCGACGCCCATGCCCCGATCCGCTCAGAGCGAACGGGCGTAGCGGAGCTGGGGGACGGCGGTGGCGCCGATGACGTCGTCGCGCTGCTCGCCCGTGGCGGTCCAGCCACCGCGCTCGTAGAACCGGCGGGCCGTCGCGTTCTCCCGAAGCACCCAGAGCGCCGCCCGGGACCAGCCGCGGTCCCGCATGGCGTCGAGGGCGTCCACCATGAGCGCCCGCCCGGTGCCCCGGCCCCGCTCGTCCGGCTCCAGGTGGATGGCGTTGAGCAGGCCGGTGGCCGGGTCAGCCTCGTCGTCCGGCCCCAGATAGCTGAAGCCGACCAGCCGGCCGTCCCGCTCGGCCACCGTCATCCGGTGGTCCGCGCCCTCCCAGGCCACCCGCTCCGTCCAGTACCGGCCCATCGCCTCCGGGGTCGGATCCGCCAGCGCGTCCGCCGGCAGGAACGACGAGTACGCCGCGACCCGGGACCGCTGGTGCAGGGCGCCGACCGCCATGAGGTCGGCCCCGGTGGCGGGGCGTAGGGAGATCGTCACCCGGCCGAGGCTACCCGGCGGGGCGGCACCGGAACCGTCATCAGGTCCTCGGCGATCACCAGCTCACCGGCGAAGTGGGCGCGGGCCTCGTCGGCGAAACGGCGCGGGTCCGCGTACCGCTGGGAGAAGTGGGTGAGCACGAGCGTGCGTACCCCCGACTCGGCCGCCACCCGCGCGGCCTGGCTGGCGGTGAGGTGGCCGACCTCGGCGGCGAGGGCGGCCTCCGACTCCAGGAAGGTCGACTCGATGACCAGCAGGTCGGCGTGCTCGGCCAGAGCCCACACGCCGTCGCACAGCCCGGTGTCCATGACGAAGGCGAACCGCTGCCCCGGTCGGGTGACGCTCACCTCGTCCCGGGTGACGCGGCGCCCGTCGAGGTCCAGGTGGCCGTCGCGCAGGAGCTGACCGACGGCCGGGCCGGCGATGCCGTACGCGGACAGCTTCTCCGGCAGCATCCGGCAGCCGTCCGGCTCGACGAGCCGGTAGCCGTACGTCTCGATGGGGTGCCGCAGCCGGCGGGCCTCCAGCGTGCCGATGCCCAGCGTGATCCGCTGCCCGTCCGCCTCGATCGGCTCGACGGCCAGCTCGGCGGTCTCGTAGAAGCTCGACGCGTGGCGCAGCCGGGCGAAGTAGTCGGCGCCCCCGGCGGGGAAGTGCACGGCCACCGGGTGCGGGACCCGGTCCAGGGAGAGCCGCTGGATCATGCCGGGCAGGCCCAGGCAGTGGTCGCCGTGGAAGTGGGTGACGCAGATCCGGGTCAGGTCGGTGGCGGAGATCCCGGTGTGCAGCAGCTGCCGCTGGCTGCCCTCGCCGGGGTCGAAGAGCAGCACCTCGTCGTCCCAGCGCAGCAGGTAGCCGTTGTGGTTGCGCTGCCGGGTGGGGGCCTGGCTGGCCGTGCCGAGCACCGCCAGCTCGCGCATCGACACGCTGACCCTCCGGGATATGAAGCGACCCCCGGGGCTTCCGCGCTCGCGCGCGGGCCGGCTGGACTGGGCCGGCACCCCGGGGGTCGGGTGGCTGTCGTGGTTTCGCCGCACCGCTGCCACACGGTCTCGACGATGGTGCATGATGCCCGCCTCGCGGCGGACGGTGTTTCACTGTCGAGGACAGCGGCTAGCGGACAGCCACCTCACGAGTCCGATTGCTATACAAGTCTGGACCACCTCCTTTCCCGTGTACCGCCACGCTATCCATTTCCCGGCGAGCCCGGCAACGGATTTCGATCACACGCCCGACGGGGAATCAGCGGCGGGGGTGTTGTACCGGTCGAGCGTGGCCTTGGACGTCGAGGCGTCCTGGAAGATCAACTCCCAGGGTCCGGTGTTGATGTCCATGTCCTTGCCGAACCCGACCCACTTTCCCGCCATCCGCCGGCCGGTCGGCTCGGCCAGCAACTGGATGGCACCGTGGTAGCGCGCGCCCCGGTAGTAGCCCGCCGGGTCGGTCTGCTCCACCCAGGTGCCGGTGACGACGCTGCCGTCCACCGAGAGGTCGAGCGACAGCGACGAGGCGGCCGAGCCCGGGAGGCTGCGCACCGTCAGCCGGTCGCCGTGCTGGAGCACGACCACGAAATGCTGACCGGTGTACGCCTGGCCCCGGCCGCTGGAGTGGTACTGGTAGCGGCTGAGCCACACGCCGGCGAACGACCCGTGAGCCGCCGCCGACCGGGCCGCGGGCACGGGTGTGGCGAGGCTGGACGCCGGCGACGTGAGGTCGTGGCCCCCGTTCCCGTCCTCGCTGACCTGGCTTCCCGGCACGGAGGCGAAACCGAGCAGCTCGATGGGGAGACCGGTGACGACCTCCAGGGCGCGGACGTAGATGGGCCGAGGCGCTGCGATCGCGCCTGACTCCCACCGCTGCACGAGCCGCTTGTTGGCGTCGTTCGGCGCGCCGACGCGATGGCCCGCCGCCTGGAGAGCGCGGGCGAAGTCGTCCTGGCTCATGCGCATTCCGGCTCGGACCGCTCGGAGGGCGACGTTGGGGGCCGTCATGCCGCTGACGATAGCCGTATGTCGCCGAAATGTCGCCACCCAGGTGGCCGTTCTGCCGTGGCCGGTGTCGTCGCGCGCGGCGCTTTCGCCGGGCCATGGTGGTGACGGCCACGGGACGAAGGAGGCGACATGAAGCGAAGTGCCGACCCCGCCGCGCAGCACCAGGTGAGCGGATCCGGACATCGGCCCGCCCGACCCGGCTGGGACTGCCGCGACTGCTACCAGCCGTGGCCCTGTCCACCAGCCCAGGTCCACCTCGCCGAGTCGTACGAGGCGGACCGGCCCGGTCTGGCCGTGTACGTGGCAACCCTCTACGTCGCCGCCGTCCACGAGTTGCCGAGCATCCCGGCCGGGCTGCTCTACGGGCAGTTCGTCGCCTGGACACGCGCCCTCGCCCGACGACCGGCCGCCCCCGAGGGCCGGCGGCTCACCAGGGAGATCCACCTGGCGGTCCACCTCCCACGGGCGCGGCTCTGACCGGGCATGGCGGATCCAGGCGCGACCGGCACCGACGCCGGCCACGGTCCCCCGGGCGCCCGGTGCCTCGGCTGCGTCGACGGGATCACCGTGCGAGAGCATCACTGCGCCGGGAGCCGGGAGCTCCAGCCGTACGGCGGATTCTGCCGTTGCCGGCAGGCCGGATGCGGCCCCTCCGCCCAGCGCACCGCGCCAGCCGAGCCACGGCGGACGCGGCGCAACTCCGCGCGGTGACGTCGGGCCTCCGGCGAGCGGCAACCCTACTTCCGGCCACGCCTCATTCCAGGCCGATGGGTCCCTCGCGGGGGCCCTCCTCGGAGGCGGGTTGGACGGCCAGCGACGGGAAGTCGGCCAGGTCGCCCTCGGGTTCGGCGTCCCACTCGGGGAAGACCAGCGGCTTCTGGAGGTAGAGGCAGAGCAGTTGGGCGAGGTGCCGCAGCCCGTCGAGGTGGGTGCGCTCGTGCCCGTGGGTGGCGTCCACCCCGAAGCCGAGCAGCGCCACCCGGGCGTGCGCGCCCGCCTCGACCGCCGCCGCCACGTCGGAGCGGTAGTAGTCGAAGACGTCCCGGACCAGGTCGACGCCGTGCTCGCCGGCGATGGTGGCCAGGTGCCGGGTGAGGTGGTAGTCGAACGGGCCCACCCCGTCGCCCATGGCCAGGGTGGCGGCGTCCTCCCGGGACTGCTGGCCGGGCGCGACCACCGCGGCGTCCACCGAGACGATCTCCGCGACGTCGGGGTCGAGGCCGTGGCTGGCGCCGTGCCCGATCTCCTCGGTGACCGTGACCAGCAGGTGCGCGGTGACCGCCGGGGTGACGCCCGCGTCGACCATCGCCTTGAACGCGGTCAGCACCGCGGCCACCCCGGCCTTGTCGTCCAGGTGCCGGGACTTGACGTACCCGCTCGGGGTGATCGTCGGGTTGGCCAGCAGCGCGACGAAGTCGCCGGCGTCGACGCCGAGCGCCCGGAGGCCGGCCTCGTCGGTGACCGGCTCGTCGACCCGGACCTCGACCAGTTCCCAGCCGACGCCCTGGAGGTCGACGCCCTCGTTGTAGCGGTGCCCGCTGGCCTTCAGCGGCAGCACCTGGCCGGTGACCACCCGGTCCAGGTCGTCGGTGAAGATCCGCACGTGGGCGCCCTCGGCGAAACGGGCGCTGTGCGTGCCGATCGGCTTGACCTCCAGCCGGCCGTTGTCCTTGAGCCGTTTCACCATGCCGCCGATGGTGTCGGTGTGCACCACGATGGCCCGGTCGGCGCCGGTCTGCCGCGGCCCGGGCAGGCAGGCGCTCAGCGCCCCGCGCCGGGTCAGCGTCGAGCTGATGCCGAGCGCGGAGAGCCGCTCGCCCACGTACTGCTGGATGTGGTCGGTACGCCCCGACGGGCTGGGGATCTCCAGCAGCTCCACCAGCACCTGACGCAGGTAGTCGAGGTCCAGTTCCAGCGGCTTCGGGCTCACGCCGCCCCTCCCGTGCCGGCCGGCGACCAGAGCTTCTGCGGCGCCCGGGTGCCGGGGAAGAGCAGGTCGACGAAGCGCTCGGCGGTCGGCTGCGGCTCGTGGTTGGCCAGGCCGGGCCGCTCGTTCGCCTCGATGAACACGTGCTCCGGCCGGTCGGCGGCGGGGACCAGCAGGTCCAGCCCGGTGACCGGGATGTCCAGCGCCCGGCTGGCCGTCACGCACGCCTCGGCGATGACCGGGTGCAGCTCGGCCGTCACGTCGTGGATGGTGCCCCCGGTGTGCAGGTTCGCGGTCCGGCGGACCGCCAGCACCTGCCCCTCGGGGAGCACGTCGTGCATCCGGTGGCCGGCCTCGGCCACCACCTCGCGGGTCATGTCGTCGATCGGGATGCGGGACTCCCCGCCGGTGGCGGCGGCGCGGCGGCGGCTCTGCCGCTCGATCAGCTCGGTGACGTCGTGCACCCCGTCCCCGGTGATCTGGGCGGGCCGGCGGACCGCCGCGGCCACCACCTCGTGGTCGATGACGACCACCCGCAGGTCCTCGCCCTCCCGCAGCTCCTCGATCAGCACGTCCGGGCAGAACCGGCGGGCCAGCTCCACGGCGGCGGTCAGCGCCTCCGGGGTGCGGACCCCGACCGTGATGCCGTTGCCCTGCTCGCCCCGGGCCGGCTTGACCACCACCGGGCCGACGTCGGCCAGGAAGGCCAGGTCGTCGGCGTCGCCCGTGGCCGTCCGGCCGCGCGGCACCGACAGCCCGGCCTCGGTGAGGATGCGCCGGGTCACCCGCTTGTCGTCGCAGCGGCTCATGGCCACCGCCGAGGTCAGCTCGGACAGCGACTCGCGGGTGTGCACGGTCCGGCCGCCGCTGGTCAGGCGCAGCTCGCCCCAGCGCGGGTCGGTCACCTCGACCCGGATGCCGCGCCGCATCGCCTCGTCCGCGACGATCTTCGCGTACGGGTTCAGCTCGTCGTACCCCTCCGGCATGGCGGGCAGGAACAGCCGCTCGTTGATCGGGTTCTTCCGCTTCACGCAGAGCGTCCCGGTGCGGTGGAAGCCGAGCCGCTCGTAGAGCCGGATCGCGCCCGAGTTCTCGGCCAGCACCGACAGGTCCACGTACGCCCGGCCGCGCGCGTCGAGCCGGTCGGCCAGCGCGGTGAGCAGCGCCTGGCCGGTGCCGGGCGGCGCGGTGTTGAAGTCCACGGTCAGGCACCAGAGGCTGGCGCCGTTGTCCGGGTCGCCGAAGACCGCGACGTGGTCCACCCCGGTGATGGTGCCGACCACCTCGCCCGTGGCGTCCTCGGCCACCAGGTGCAGGAACCGGTCGGTGCCCGCGTTGTCGACCAGCACCTCGACGGGCGCGGTCACCATGCCGTTGCGGGCGTAGATCCGGTTCACCGCGTCCGCGTCGCCGGCGTCGCGCAGCGGCCGGACGGCCAGCCCGGGGATCTCGCCGCTCTCCGTGGCGGCCGGCCGGTGCTCGCCGAGCGGCAGCCGGTAGGTCAGCGACGGGTCGATGAACAGCTCGTCGGGGAGGCGGGAGACCAGCACGTGCGGGTCGCGTAGGTAGATGCAGATGTCCCGGGCGCCGACCGCCTCGGAGCGCAGCACGTCGGCGACCTCGACCTGCTCGGTGAAGGTCTGCCCGAAGACCAGCCGGCCCCAACCGCAGTCCAGCACCACGCCGGAGGTGCCGGCGGGCCGCCGGCGCGGCTCGGGAGCGCCGGGCGCGACCGGATCGCCGCCCGGGCCGACCCGCTCCCGGCGCCGGCCCAGCACCCGTTCCCGGTCGGTAGGCGCCGCTCCCGTGGCGAGGGTGTCCGTCACGGTCAGTCGATTCCGTGGCTCTGGAGCCACATTTCCAGGAGTCCCAGCTGCCACAGCTTGTTTCCGTTCAACGGGGTCAGTTCGGCGTTCGGGTCGGCGAGCAGCGCGTCGACGTACTCGGCGCGGAACAGGTCGCGGCGGCGGGCCTCGGGCGCGGTGAGCGCGTCGCGTACCCGGTCGAGGAGCTTGTCCTCCAGGTGGGTGAGGCCCGGGACGGGGAAGTAGCCCTTCGGCCGGTCGATGACCTCGTGCGGCAGGACCCGCCGGCCGATCTCCTTGAGCACGCCCTTGCCGCCCTGCGCCAGCTTCAGCTCCGGCGGGCAGCTCGCGGCCAGCTCGACGAACTCGTGGTCGAGGAACGGCACCCGGGCCTCCAGCCCGTGCGCCATGGTCATGTTGTCGACCCGCTTCACCGGGTCGTCGGTGAGCATGACCTGGGTGTCGAGGCGCAGGCCGGCGTCCACCGCGGTCGCCGCGCCCGGCCGGCCCAGGTGCGCGGCCACGAACTCCCGCGCCGGGTCGCCGTCGGCCAGCCACGCCGGGTTGAGCACCCGGGCCAGGCCGGCCGCGTCGCGGTCGAAGAACGCCTTCGCGTACGTCTCCAGCGCCCGGTCCCGGTCGACACCGGCCAGGGGCGGGTACCAGTGGTAGCCGCCCAGGATCTCGTCCGCGCCCTGGCCGGACTGGACCACCTTGACGTGCCGGGCGACCTCCTGGCTGAGCAGCCAGAACGCCACGCAGTCGTGGCTGACCATGGGCTCGCTCATCGCGGCGACGGCGGCCTCCAGCGGCGGCAGCAGGTCGCCCGTGGGCACCCGGAGCTGGTGGTGGTCGGTGCCGAAGGTCTTCGCCACCAGGTCGGAGTAGACGAACTCGTCGCCCTCCCGGCCGCCGACCGCGTCGAAGCCGATCGAGAAGGTGGCCAGCCCGGACTGCCCCTCGCCGGCCAGCAGCGCGACCACGAGGCTGGAGTCGAGCCCGCCGGAGAGCAGCACGCCCACCGGCACGTCGGCCACCATCCGGCGGCGGACGGCGGTGGTCAGCGACTCGAGCAGCGCGTCCTGCCAGTCCCGCTCGGACCAGCCGGCCCGCTCGGCGGCGCGGGTGAAGGACGGATCCCAGTAGACCCGGTCGCGGCTGCTGCCGTCCGGCTCGTACACCCGGACCGTGGCCGGGGGGAGCTTGGCGACGCCGCGCAGGATGGTCCGCGGCGGCGGCACGATGCTGTGGAAGCTCAGGTAGTGGGCGAGCGCCACGGGGTCGATGCCCGTGTCGACGCCGCCTCCGGCGAGCAGCGCCGGCAGGGTCGAGGCGAAGCGCACCACGCCGGGGCTCTCGGCCAGGTAGAGCGGCTTGATGCCGAGCCGGTCCCGGGCCAGCACCAGCCGGCCGGTGTGCCGCTCGCTGATCGCCACCGCGAACATGCCGACCAGGTGGTCGACGAAGTCGAGCCCCCACTCGGCGTACGCCTTGACCACGACCTCGCTGTCGCCGGCGGAGAAGAAGCGGTGCCCCTTGGCCTGCAACTCCTCGCGCAGCTCGCGGTAGTTGTAGATGCACCCGTTGAAGACGCCGGTGAGGCCGGCGGCCGGGTCGACCAGTGGCTGGCCGCTGGCGGCCGAGAGGTCGATGATCTTCAGGCGCCGGTGTCCCAGCGCCGTCGGCCCCTGCGACCAGACTCCACTGTCGTCGGGACCTCGGTCACTCATCGTGGCCGCCATCCGCTCCACGGCCGACACATCGGCGCGTGAACCGTCACGGCGGAACTCTCCAGCCAGTCCGCACATGCCAGGCAATGCTGCCAGAGGATGTTGCAGCTCGCCTGTTGAGCTGATGTCGGTGACGTTACGTCTTTGCTAGGATGCGCGCCCACGCCGAACCGGCGGCTGGCCTGGGCGAAGATCCGGTGGCCGCGCGGGCCGGGTGCCCGAATCGGGCCGGGCCCGCGATGTGACAAACACCGCAGGCCCGGAAACGGACACCGGTCGCTCAGCCGGCGGTACGGGCCACGCCGACCGGGCAGCTCAGCCCGTTGGGGCCGTGGTCGCAGTAGCCGGCTACTGCGTCCGACTGTTGCTGTCTGCTGCTGGCGACGCCGCCTGGTCCGGCGATCGCTGCAGGAGCTGTCGGGACGACTCGAAGCCCAGCCGTTCGTACACCGGCACTGCCTTGCGGCCGGAACGGACCGTCACGTGAAGAGCCCCGAGGTGTGTCGCATGCTGCGAAGCAGCCTCCACGAGCGCCGAGCCGATCCCCCGGCCTCGCTGGCTGGGCTTGACGAAGACGCTCTGGATGTCTGCGGACAGCCGACTCGTCGCTCCAGGTCGTGGGACGCGAGGGACGAGCGCGACCCAGGCCATGCCGACGATCTCCGGTCGGAGGAGCCGAGCGACGAAAGCCAGATGCGAGTCCTGGCGGGCGGCCCACCACTCCGCCAGCTCCACTGCGAATCCGTCAACGGACAGTTGCCCCGGCTCGTCATCACGGGTGTCCAGCCACAACAGCCGGGCCAGGTCTGCGACGTCGTCCGCATTCGCCTGACTGATCCTCACGGGGGTGAGTCTGCCAGGGCCGCGTAGAGCGACAGCTCTGGCGCGGGTCCGCGGATCCGCGCCAGAGCTACGGCGAGGTCAGGCCGTCCTGGCCACGCCCACCGGGCAGCTCAGCCCGTTGGGGCCGTGGTTGCAGTAGCCGTTCGGGTTCTTCGTCGGCGCCAGGTACTGCTGGTGGTAGTCCTCGGCGAAGTAGTAGTCGCCGAGCCGGGCGATCTCCGTGGTGATCTCACCCTTGCCGGCCCGCGCCACGATCGGCGCGAACGCCTCGCGGGAAGCCTGGGCGATTGCCAGCTGCTCGTCGGTGGTGGCGTAGATCGCCGACCGGTACTGCGTGCCGACGTCGTTGCCCTGGCGCATGCCCTGGGTCGGGTCGTGGTTCTCCCAGAAGACCTTGAGCAGGTCCTCGTAGCTGATCTTCGACGGGTCGTAGACCACCTGGACCACCTCGGCGTGCCCGGTCATCCCCGAGCAGACCTCCTCGTACGTCGGGTTGGTGGTGTAGCCACCCGCGTAGCCGGCCGACGTGGTGAGCACGCCCGGGAGGGTCCAGAAGAGCCGCTCGGCGCCCCAGAAGCAGCCCATCCCGAAGACGGCGACCTGCGCGCCCGCGGGGAAGGGGCCCTTCAGCGAGGACGGCAGCACCTCGTGCCGGTCGGCGATCGGCATGGCGATCAGGCGGCCCGGCAGGGCCTGGTCGGCGGAGATCATCTCGGCCTTGATGCGGCGAAGGAACACGGTGGGACTCCTCTCTCGGCTTTCCCAGCGGGTTCAACAGCGCGGGCGCCCGGTTCCTTACCCGGGGCCGGCGACTCAGGCCAGCGCGGCGGCGACCCGGCCGGCGAAGTCCTCGGCCTCGGCGTCGTCGGCGTACCGGGTCCGCGGCCAGAAGAAGCCGCGCAGGCCGTCGCCCTTCGTCCGCGGCACCACATGGGTGTGCAGGTGGGGGACCGACTGCGACACCTTGTTGTTCATGGCCACGAACGTCCCGCCCGACCCCAGGCCGGCCTCCACGGCCACGGCGAGCCGCTGCACCAGCCCGAAGTAGCCGGGCAGCGCGTCGGCCGGCAGGTCGGCCAGGGTCACCAGGTGGGTGCGCGGCACCACGAGCACGTGCCCCTTGAACACCGGCCGGGTGTCCAGGAACGCCACGCCGTCCGCCTCGTCGGCGACCCGGAACGCCGGCACCTCACCCGCCACGATCCCGCAGAACACGCACCCAGCCACCCGCCCAGGCTAGGCGCTGCCCCGCGAGCCTGCCGGTTGCCGGGCCGATCTTGGCAAGCTGTCGTTCACTCGGAACGGCAACTCACCAAGATTCGACCGGCGGGGCGAGCCGCGTCGGACCGTCGGTCAGACCTGGTCGAGGTACGTGTCCCACTCGTCGTCCGGGATGCCGGTCGGCCCGGTCTCCCCGTTCGCCAACCGACGCCGGATGTCCGCCTCCCAGCGTGCGGACCAGGCGATCAGCTCGCTGATGTGCGCGTCGGTGAGGCCGTAGGACGCGAAGGTCTCGTCGTCGAGCTCGTCGATCGCCCCGAGCCGGTCGGCCAGTTCCGCCAGCGAGAACGCGACCGTGTGCCGGGCGCCCAGCGTCTCCAGCTCCCGCCAGCTCAGGTGCTGGCCGGCGGCTCTGATGTCGATGTAGTCCCGGTGGGCGGCCCGGTCGTGCAGCGCCCTCACCTTCAAGCCGACCGCGTCCTCGAAGGCGACGACCGGGCCGACGCTGAGCGTCGCGGGCGGGCCGATCGCCTCCTTGAGCAGATCCACCTCGCACTCCACCGCTACGCCCGACACCAACAGACGTGCCATCCGGCCTCCCGCCTCGAGCGCCAGCCCGAGGTCGCCACCGGCGGCGAAGCCCACCCTCAGGAGCCGCCGATGCAGCTCGTCCATGATCAGGCGGCGAGTTCCGGAAGGCGGCGCTCCCACAGGGCGATGATCCGTCGAGCTGTCAGGCGCCGGATGCGTGGCCAGTCGCGACGCAGAAGAGTGGCGTTGACATAGCGGACGATGTCGTCGCGTTGTCCGCAGTCCATCAGCGTCCGGTAGAGCGTCAGCCGCTGGCGGGGGTCGGTGACGTCGAACTCGCTCGGGCCCGACCAGGCGAGGTGCACCGGCAGACTGACCCGGCCCTGGTCGGGGCCGGCCAGGAGTCCCAGCGAGGCGGGAATCCGGTCCACCACACCGTGCAGGCGGGACGGCAGGGCTTCGGTCGAGGTCACCGAGCCAGTATGGCCGACCGGTCGGACAACCTCCCGGTGGTGACCCGCGGGCGGGTTCCACGCGGTGGGACGCGGCGGGCGGACTAACGTCTCGGGAATGAGTCACGGCTTCGAGACGCTCGCCATCCACGCCGGTCAGGACCCGGAGGCCCGCACCGGCGCGGTGATCCCGCCGATCTATCAGACCAGCACCTACGCCCAGGACGCCGTCGGCGCGCCCCGGGAGGGCTACGAGTACAGCCGCTCCGGCAACCCCACCCGGGACGCGCTCCAGGAGTGCCTGGCCGCCCTGGAGGGCGGGCCGGTGGGGCTGGCCTTCGCCAGCGGCCTGGCCGCCGAGGACACCCTGCTGCGGACCGTCTGCAAGCCGGGGGACCACGTGGTGATCCCGGACGACGCGTACGGCGGCACCTACCGGCTCTTCGCCAAGGTGGCCGAGCGCTGGGGCCTCGAGTACACCCCGGCCCGGGTCTCCGACCCGGACGCGGTGCGGGCCGCCATCCGCCCCGGCGCCACCCGGATCGTCTGGGTGGAGACGCCGACCAACCCGCTGCTCGGCATCGCCGACATCGCCGCGCTGGCCGCCGTCGCGCACGAGGCCGACGCGCTGCTGGTGGTCGACAACACCTTCGCCTCGCCGTACCTCCAGCAGCCGATCGCGTTCGGCGCGGACGTGGTGGTCCACTCGACCACCAAGTACATCGGCGGCCACTCCGACGTGGTCGGTGGCGCGCTGATCGCCGCGGACCGGGCGCTCGGCGAGGAGCTGCGCTACCACCAGAACGCGATGGGCGCCGTCAACGGCCCCTTCGACGCCTGGCTCACCCTGCGCGGCATCAAGACCCTCGGGGTACGCATGGACCGGCACTGCGACAACGCCGAGCGGATCGCCGCCTACCTGGACGGTCACGCGAAGGTCGCGCAGGTCATCTACCCGGGCCTGCCGGCGCACCCGGGTCACGAGGTGGCCGCCAAGCAGATGCGCCGCTTCGGCGGGATGATCTCCTTCCGCGCGGCGGGCGGCGAGGAGCACGCCGTGGAGATCTGCAACCGGGCGAAGCTCTTCGTGCTCGCGGAGTCGCTCGGCGGGGTCGAATCCCTGATCGAGCACCCGGGACGGATGACACACGCGAGCGCTGCCGGCTCGCCGCTTGAAGTTCCCGGCGATCTCGTGCGACTGTCTGTCGGCATCGAGACGGTCGACGACCTGCTCGCCGATCTGGAGCAGGCGCTGGGCTGACCGCTGGCTGGGGAGGATGGCCGTGCAGGACATCATGCCGACGACCTGGGTGGGGGCGACCGCGAAGCAGATCGCCCGCGGCGTACGCCGGGGTGACGTCTCCGCCACCCAGGTCGTGGCCGACCACCTGGACCACATCGCCCGTGCCGACGCCGAGCTGGCCGCGTTCCGCGCGGTACGCGGCGGCGAGGCGATCACCGAGGCGGAGAAGGTCGACGAGCAGGAGGACCTGGCCAACCTCCCCCTGGCCGGCGTGCCGGTCGCGGTCAAGGAGAACACCCCGGTCGCCGGCCTGCCGACGTGGAACGGGTCGGCCGCCGTGCGTACCCCGGTGGCGGAGGCCGACCACGAGGTGGTCCGCCGGCTGCGCGGCGCGGGCGCGGTGATCCTCGGCGTGACGCGGATGCCGGAGCTGGGCCTCTGGGCCCTCACCGACGACGAGACCGGGGTGACCCGCAACCCGTGGGATCCGGCGCGGACCCCCGGCGGCTCGTCCGGCGGCGCGGCCGCCGCGGTGGCCGCCGGGCTGGTGCCGATGGCGCACGGCAACGACGGCCTCGGCTCGATCCGCATCCCGGCGGCCTGCTGCGGTCTGGTGGGGCTCAAGCCGGGCCGGGGCGTGGTGCCCTGCCAGCTCGGTGCGGACGACTGGTTCGGCCTCACCGAGCACGGCGTGCTGACCGGCACGGTGGCCGACGCGGTGGTCGGCTTCTCGGTGCTGGCCGGGCGGCGCCCGGAGAAGCTGGTCCCGCCGCCGCGGCTGCGGGTCGGCGTCTCGCTGCGCTCCCCGGTGCGCGGCGTCTCGCCGGACGCGCCGAACCGGGACGCGGTCGCCGCCGCGGGCCGGCTGCTCGCCGCCGCCGGGCACGACACCGTCCCCGCCGACCCGGTCTACCCGACCCGGCTCGGCCTCCAGGGCATCGCCACCTGGTTCGCCGCGGCCGCCGCCGACGTGCAGGCCGCGGGCGTGGAGCGGCGCGGCCTCCAGCGGCGCAGCCGCCGGCACGTCGCGCTCGGCGAGTGGGCGCAGCGGCGGGGGTACGTGCGCGAGGCCGACCGGGCCGCCTGGCGCGACCGGTCGGTGAACTTCTTCGCCGACCACTCGGTCGACCTGCTGCTCACCCCGGCGCTGGCCGGCCCGCCGCCGGCGGCCGCCGGCTGGTCCGGCCGGTCCTGGGTGGCGAACATGAAGGCCAACATCCGGTACGCCCCGTACGCCGCGCCCTGGAACATCGCGGGGCTGCCGGCCATCGTGGTGCCGGTCGGCCGCCGCCCGGACGGCCTGCCGGTCGCCGTGCAGCTCGTCGGCCCGCCCGGCTCGGAGCTGCTGCTGCTCGGCGTCGCCGGCCAGTTCGAGATGCAGGCGCCGTGGCAGCGGCACGCCCCCGGCTACCCCCGGGTCGGCACGGGGTCGCCGGCGCACGCATGATCGTCTAGCGTGTGCGCACCCCTTGACGCGCACACCTTCCGGACGGTCGACTTGCACTGCCAGACCTGCGGGGACGCCATGTCCCCGGCCGACAACCTGTGCCCCCGCTGCGGGACGCTCCCCGGTCAGCCCGCGGTGCTGCCCGGCGTGTCCACGTACGCCGTCCGCGGTCTCGGCGCGGCGGCCGCCATCGCGGTCGGCGCGGCGACCGTGCTCTACCTGCCGAGCGCGCTGTTCTCCCTGGTCGGGGTGCACATCGCCCGGGCGGCGGCCGAGCAGGCCGACCGCGACCTGCTGATGGGCGCAGCCGTGGCCGAGGTGCTGCTCGTCCTGCCGTACGTGATCGCTCTGCTGGTCGCCGCGGTCCTGGTCATCGTCTGGACCTGGCGGGCGCGGAAGAACATCGAGGCGTTCCCGGGCGCCCAGCCGCCGCTGGGTCCCGGTTGGGCGATCGCCGGCTGGCTGGTGCCGTTCGCCAACCTCGTCGTGCCGGCCCGGGTGGTGGCGGGCGTGGCCCGGAACAGCACGTGGCGGCGGAGCACGCCCGTGCTGGTCGGCGTCTGGTGGGCGGCGTGGCTGGTGTTCACCGTCGGCGACCGCATCGTCAGCCGGAGCGAGGAGCAGCGGTACGCCCGGCTCACCGAGTGGCCCCGCAACGACGTGGAGTTCGGCACCTACGTCCGCTACTACCAGGACTCGCTGGGTCCGCGGCTGATCCCCGTCGTCGCCGTGCTGGTGGCGGGGTTCTCCCTCGTGGTGCTGATCCGGCGGATCTCCGCCGCCCAGCAGGACCGCATCGCCCGGGCGGTCCCGGTCTGGCCCGCCCACCCCGGCTGGCCGCGGCCCGGCGCGGTCGTCCCGGCGCCCGGCGCGGCCCGGGGCCACCCGGTGCCGCCCGTGACCGGCGTGCCGCCCCAGGTGGCGCAGGATCCATCGGTGACGTCGCCGCAGGTTCCGCAGGGGTCGGGTGGCACGATCGGGGCATGACGGAACTGGTCGGTCTCGCCGACGTACAGGCCGCGCGGGAACTGCTCGCCGGCGTCACGCGCACCACCCCGCTGGAGCCGTCCCGGCCGCTCAGCGCCGCGCTCGGCGGCCCGACGTGGTTGAAGTGCGAGAACGTGCAGCGCGCCGGGTCGTACAAGGTCCGCGGCGCGTACGTGCGGATCTCCCGGCTCTCCCCCGAGGAGCGGGAGCGCGGCGTGGTCGCCGCGAGCGCCGGCAACCACGCCCAGGGGGTGGCGCTCGCCGCCGGCCTGGTCGGCGCGCACGCCACGGTCTTCATGCCGGTGAACGCGCCGCTGCCGAAGGTGGCCGCCACCAAGGGGTACGGGGCTCAGGTCGAGCTGGTCGGCAACACGGTGGACGAGTCGCTCGTCGCGGCGCAGACCTTCGCCGAGCGGACCGGGGCGGTGTTCATCCACCCGTTCGACCACCGGGACGTCATCGCCGGGCAGGGCACCGTGGCTCTGGAGATCCTCGAACAGTGCCCGGACGTGAAGACCATCGTGACCGGGGTGGGCGGCGGCGGGCTGATCTCCGGCCTGGCGGTGGTCGCCAAGGCGCTGCGACCCGACGTACGCGTGATCGGCGTGCAGGCGGCCAGCGCCGCCGCCTTCCCGCCCTCGCTCAAGGCCGGCGAGCCGGTCCGGCTGCCCTTCTTCTCGACGATCGCCGACGGGATCGCGGTCGGCCGCCCCGGCGAGCTGACCTTCACCCACGTCCGCAAGCTGGTCGACGAGATCGTCACGGTCACCGAGGAGGACATCTCCCGGGCGCTGCTGATGCTGCTCGAACGCGGCAAGCAGGTGGTGGAGCCGGCCGGCGCGGTCGGCGTGGCCGCGCTGCTGGCCGGGGCCGTGGAGGTGCAGGCGCCCGTGGTGGCGGTGCTCTCCGGCGGCAACATCGACCCGCTGCTCATGCTGCGGGTGATCGAGCACGGGCTGGCGGCGGCCGGCCGCTACCTGCGGGTCACCGTCCGCTGCACGGACCGGCCGGGTCAGCTCGCCTCGCTGCTCAGCGAGATCGCCGAGCACCGGGCCAACGTGGTCGACGTGGTGCACCAGCGGGCCAACCCCCATCTGCGGCTCGGCGAGGTGGAGGTGGCGCTGTCGGTGGAGACCCGCGGCGTCGAGCACTCGGACACCCTGATCAGCGCCCTGCGGGCCAGCGGCTACCAAGTGGTCTTCGCCGGCGAGCGATGAGCCCTGAGGACGCGACCGCCCCGGCCGGACGATGCCGGTCGGGGCGGTCGGGTGTTTCTGGCTCGGGGCCGAGGAGCCTGTCAGCCTCGGTCGGGTCGGACCCGAGCCATCCGGCGCGGGTCCGGTTGGCGGCTAGCCGGAGAACGGCTCGAACTTGACGACCGTCACCTTGATGTCGGCCCCGCTGGGGGCCGTGTAGGTGCAGGTCTGGCCCGCCTTGCCGCCCAGGATCGCCTTGCCGAGCGCGGATTCGGGGCTGTAGACGGTGAGGTCGGTCGTGGAGGCGATCTCACGGGAGCCGAGAAGGAAGGTCTCCGTGTCGTCGGCGTCGTCGTCGAAGTAGATCGTGACGACCATGCCGGGCGACACCGTGTCGGCGGTCGGGGCCTCGCCGACCTTGGCCGTGCGGAGCAGCTCCTTCAGGTAGAGGATGCGGCCCTCGGCCTTGCCCTGCTCCTCGCGGGCGGCGTGGTAGCCACCGTTCTCCCGCAGGTCGCCCTCCTCGCGCCGGGCGTTGATCTCGGCGGCGATCACCGGCCGGTTGGCGATCAGCTCGTCGAGCTCGGCCTGCAGGCGGTCGTACGCGTCCTGGGACAGCCAGGTGGCGGGCGCCTCGTTGTCATTGGTGGACACAGGCGATCTCCTCGTTGGTGCGGACTGGCTGACAGGTGAACTACCAAGTTACCAGTGCCGGACACGTCAGGGTGTCGCCGATCACCCCGGGTGCCGGCGGTCGGACCCGGGGTACGCGTGCCGGCGGCTCGCCGGCTCCCGGCTCAGCCGGCCGGTCGGCAGCGCAGCACCTCGCCGATGAAGGGGCGGGCCGTGGTCGGCACCTCCTGCCGGGCCCGGACGTGCCGTTCGCCGGGCGCGGCGGTCACCGTGGCCTCGACGTGGCCCACCTCGGCGCCGTCGTGGGAGCGCGCCCGCAGCAGGCACGTCGCCGAGCCGCCCTCGGGGACGGTGACCCGGAACTCGACCAGCACCCGGGAGTCGGTGATCCCCGTGTAGGTGATCACCTCGGCGCGGTAGTCGGGGTCGCCGTACTGGCCGTAGAGCTTCACGGTGAGCAGCCCGAGGAGCGCGAGCAGGAGGGCCCCCACCAGCACGAGCAGGAGCGGACGGCGGCGCCCCGGCTCCCGGCGGCGGCCGTAGCGGCCGGGCGGGAAGACCGGTGCGCCCGGTGCGATTGTGGCGTGCGTCTCGCTCACCGGCGGGTATCTCCTGGCGTTGTTGTCGGCGGCATCGGCAAGAATGGCAGAGTCCATCTTCCCAGCCCGGCGCTGAGCCAAGGATGGCAGGTCGGCCCCGCCGGCGACCGGCCAGCACGGGGGCTTTCGCGGGCGCGGGGGGAGATTCCGGCAGGTCAGCCGGGCGGGTCCGGGTGGACCGGGCCCGGCGGGCACAGACGAGGAGCGCCGAAGGTGGCAGAGCAGCTGCGGCTCATGGCGGTGCACGCCCATCCCGACGACGAGTCGAGCAAGGGCGCCGCCACCATGGCGAAATACGTCGCCGAGGGGGTGGACGTCCTGGTCGTCACCTGCACCGGTGGCGAGCGGGGCAGCGTGCTCAACCCGAAGATGGACCGGCCCGACGTGTGGGCCAACATCGGCGACATCCGCCGCGCCGAGATGGACGCGGCCCGCGCCATCCTCGGCATCGAGCAGGCGTGGCTCGGCTTCGTCGACTCCGGCCTGCCCGAGGGCGACCCGCTGCCGCCGCTGCCGGAGGGCTGCTTCGCGCTGGAGGAGGTCGACGTCGCGGCCGCCCCGCTGGTGCGGCTCATGCGCCAGTTCCGCCCGCACGTCGTCACCACGTACGACGAGGAGGGCGGCTACCCGCACCCCGACCACATCATGACCCACAAGGTGACCGTGGCCGCCTTCGAGGCCGCCGGCGACCCGGACCACCACCCGGAGCTGGGCGAGCCGTGGCAGCCGCTCAAGCTCTACTACGACGTGGGCTTCTCCCGGGCCAAGATCATGGCGCTGCACGAGGCGATGCTCGCCGCCGGCCTGGAGTCGCCGTACGGGGAGTGGATGAAGCGCTGGGAGGACCGGCCCGACAAGGGCGAGCGGATCACCACCCGCGTCGAGTGCGCCGAATACTTCCCGGTCCGCGACGACGCGCTGCGTGCCCACGCCACCCAGATCGACCCGGACGGCTTCTGGTTCCAGGTGCCGATGGACCTCCAGCAGCGCGCCTGGCCCACTGAGGACTTCCAGCTCGCCCGCTCGATGGTCGACAGCCCGCTGCCCGAGTCCGACCTCTTCGCCGGGGTGCGCGAGACGTGCCATGCCCGCTGATTTCCCGGCGGGCTACGCTGGTCGTCAGCCGCACATCGGAGGAACACCATGCTGACCACCGCCCAGGTGCTCGCGGAGAACAACTTCGGTGACACCCGCACGGGTGGTCTGGCCGGCCCGATGGGCCTCTTCCTCATCGTGCTGTTGGCCACCGCCACCGTCCTGTTGATCCGCAACATGAACGCCCGGCTGCGCCGGCTGCCCGACCGGTTCCCGCAGCAGGCCGGGCCGGCCGAGCCGGGCCGGGCCGACTCGACAGTCGCCGATCCGACAGACGGGACCGCCGCGCAGGAATCCCCGACGAACGCGCCCAACGGCTCCCAGCAGCGCCGGAACGGCTGAACAGCGCGTGAATCACGCCGAAGCAGGTCGTCCACCCCTGTTGCGACCACCCGCTTTGGCTTAGCCTTCCGCCGGGGGGACCGTAAAGGCCCCGAGCCGTGCGCGGAAGGGGGGCGCCGATGTCGATGGCAGCAACGACCCCCGACCGTGCCCTCGGGCCGCCGTCCGACGGGGTGGGCCCGTGACCTCCGGCCGGGCCGGCCAACCCCCCGATGAGCGGAGCCTGCGCGGCACGCCCGTCGGCGTTCTGCTGCTGACCGTCGCCGTCGGCGTCACCGCCCTGGCGGCCGCCGTGGTCGGCCTCACCGTTCCCGCGCACCTGCCGCCGGACGACCCGCTGCCCGGGTTCGTCCGGTTCGGCGTCGCCGTGGTCGTGTTCGCCGTGGCGCAGCTCGCCCGGCTGCGCTTCCGCACCGCCTCGGGCATGGTCAGCATCACCTGGGGCGAGGCGGCCCTCGTCGTCTGCCTCTACCTCGTACCGGCCGGCTGGCTGCCGGCCGCCGCCCTGCTCGGCACGGGGGCCGCGTGGACCGCCATGTCCCTGGTCGCCGACCGCCGGCCCGCGCTGGAGCTGGTCCGGATCGCCGGTTCGCTCAGCGCCGCCACCGCGCTCGCCGCGGCGGTCGCCAGCGCGCTCGGCCAGCCGCTGCTCGCCGCGCCCACCCCGGAGCTGGCCCTCGCGCTGACCGCCGGTGCCGTGGCCTACCTGCTCACCACCGCCTGGCTCGGCGGCGCCGGGCTCGCCCTGCTGCACGGCATCCCCATCGGTCCGCCGCTGCTCGCCGCGCTCCGCGGCAAGCTGCTCATGTTCGTGGGCAACGTGGCGGTCGGCCTGGTGGTGGTCACCCTGCTGGAGCTCGACCCGCGGTGGCTGCTGCTCCTGCCGCCGCCGCTCTGGCTGCTCCAGCAGACCTACCGGCACCGCCTCCGGGCCGACCAGGAGCGGCGGACCTGGCGGGCGTTCGCCGAGGCCACCGCCGCGCTCAACCAGCTCGACGAGCGGGGCGTGGCGACCGCCGCCGTGACCGGGGCGCTCACCCTGTTCGGCGCCGAGCTGGTCGAGGTGGACGTGGCCCGGGGCGACGGCCGCTGGCGCCGCTACCGGGCGGACACCGGCGCCCAGGTGCGCGACCGCGAGGTGGAACCCCCGACGGCCACCGGCTCCGGCGAGCACGAGCTGGTCCGGCGGCTCGCCGTGGGCAGCGCCGAGGTCGGCCAGCTGCGGGTCCGGTTCCCCCGCTCCGCCCCGCCCACGGCCCGCGAACGGGACGGCGTCGCGGCGTTCGGCGACGCGCTGGCCGCCGCCCTGCACGACGCCGCGACCCACCGGGAGCTGCGGCTGGTCACCGCCCGCTCGTCGTACGAGGCGGTGCACGACCAGCTCACCGGGCTGCTCAACCGGGCCGCCCTGCTGGCCAAGGGCGACCAGGCGCTGCGGCAGCGCGCCCACGACCACCCGGTGGCGCTGCTGCTGCTCGACATCAACCAGTTCAAAGAGGTCAACGACACGCTGGGGCACGCGGCCGGCGACCAGCTGCTGCGGCTGGCCGCGAACCGGCTGGCCACCATGACCCGACCGGGCGACCTGCTCGGCCGGCTCGGCGGCGACGAGTTCGCCCTGCTGCTGACCACCGTCCCGGTGGTCGACGACCGGGCCGCCCCGCTGGCGTACGCGCTGCGGCAGGCCCGGGAGATCGCCGAGCGGCTGGCCGCGCCGACCGAGGTGGCCGGGGTGCGCATGTCGGTCGAGGTGGCGGTCGGTGTGGTGGTCGCCGACGCGGGCACCGCCGACCTGACCGAGCTGCTGCGCCGGGCCGACATCGCCATGTACCAGGCGAAGGAGGGCGGCGGCAGCGTCGCCGCGTACGACAGCTCGCGCGACGCGGCGAGCACCGACCACCTGGCGCTGCTCGCGGAGCTGCGGGAGGCCCTGGAGGCCGACGACCAGCTGGTGCTGGCGTTGCAGCCGGCGGTGGACCTGGCCACCGGCGCCCCGACCGGGGTGGAGGCGCTGATCCGCTGGCGGCACCCGCGCCGGGGCTGGCTCGGCCCGGCGGACTTCATCCGCCCGGTGGAGAACAGCGAGCAGCTCGGCAGCTTCACCCGCTACGTGTTGGACAAGGCCCTCGCGGTGGCGGCCGACTGGGCGCGCGAGGGGCTGGACATCCCGATCTCGGTGAACCTGTCGGCGCGCAGCCTGCTCGACCCCCGCCTGCCGGCCGAGATCGGCGAGGCGCTGCGCCGGCACCAGGTCCCGCCGCACCGGCTCGTGCTGGAGATCACCGAGACGGTGGTGATGAGCGAGCTGGAGGTCATCGACGAGGTGCTGGCCACCCTCCGCGCCATGGGCGTGCAGCTCGCGGTCGACGACTTCGGCACCGGGTTCTCCTCGCTGACCTTCCTGACCCGGATCGCGGTGGACGAGTTGAAGGTGGACCGGTCGTTCGTGATCCGGATGGCCGACTCTCCGGAGGCCGCCGCGATCGTGCGGACCACCGTCGGGCTCGCCCACGAGCTGGGGCTGCGGGTGGTGGCCGAGGGTGTGGAGACCGCCGAGCAGCGGACCGCCCTGGCCGAGCTGGGGTGCACCGCCGCCCAGGGCTACCACTTCTTCAAGCCGATGCCGGCGGACAAGATCGGGGCGGTGCTGGGGTCGCTGCGGGACACCGCGCGCCGCAACGTCCTCCCGTTCCGTGCCGACGGCGCCTCCTGACCGTCCCTCGCCGTCCCGGTCTCCCGGCCGTTCCGGCGCCGTGGCGACCGACCGCGCCGCCGGGCCGATTCGGCACGGCGGCGCGGGACGGCCGGTCGCCGGTTCAGCCGCGGGGCAGCACGTCGTCGAGGACGGTGGGCAGGGTCGCCCAGTCGGCGGAGGCGATGCTGGCGTGCTTCCGGGCCAGCTCCGCCACCCGGGCCGCCGCCGCTCCGGCGTCGCCCGCGCCGACCGCCGGCGGGACGTTCTGCGCGTCGGTCATCACCAGCAGGTAGTGGTTGGCGTCGTACCAGGCGGTGTCGATGCCGCCGGTGACGTACGCGGTGGCGTCGCCGTCGAAGAGCACGAACCAGGGCCGCAGACTCGCGTCGGCGTACCGGGTGCGCGGGTCGCCGGCCTGCGCCCGATGCACCGCCGGGAAGGCGCGGGCGGTGCCCAGCGTGCCGGCAGCCGCGAGGCCGGCCAGGTGGCGGGCGTACTCGACGTCGGTCCAGAGCGTGTCGGTCGGGTTGCCCTCCTCGACCGTGCCGGGGATCAGCTCGACGATCACCTTGCCGGCGAGCTGGGCCCGGCTGGGCCAGGCGTCGGCGCGCGCGGCGGCGTCCAGGCCGGCGTGACCGCCGAGCAGGTCGGCCGGGCGGAACACCCGGTCGCCGAGCCGGGCGGCGAGCACCGCGTCGAGCTGGGCCGGCCCCTGCCCGGTACGACCGCTGAAGCCCGTCTTCAGCTCCAGCTTGAGCACCAGCGGGCCGGCGTCGGGGTGCGCGCCCAGCCAGAGCCGGATGTCGTCCAGGCAGTGCTCCAGGTTCCGGTTCCGGGTGCCGGTGTAGAGCTGGGCCGCGCTCGTGGCGGCCACGCAGTTGTTGTCGTTGCCGAGCGGGTTGGAGTGGCTGACCCGCCACTGCCGGGTCAGCACGTCCGGCCAGACGTCCAGCTCGATGAGCCCGGGCCGGGCGTCGAGCGCCTGGGCCAGGTAGGGATAGGTGCCGCGCTCGTACGCGTTGTGGATCCCGACGGCGGTGGTGGCGGAGAAGCGGGTCTCCGGCGGGACCTCGGCCGACGCGGTGCCGGGCGCCAGCACGGATCCGGCGAGGGCGGCGAGGGCGAGCAGGGTGGGGAGTCTGCGCATGAACCGTCTCCTTCGGACGGCCCGGCGGCGCCGGGCATGCGCTGATTCAAATCAACAAATATGAATATTGGAAGGACGGCTCATGTCGCTCGGTCCGTCCCGCTCGCGCCGCGCGGTCGCCGCGCGCTCGATATGGTCGTCAGGTGAACCGACTCGCCGATGCCACCTCGCCCTACCTGCTCCAGCACGCCGACAACCCGGTCGACTGGTGGCCCTGGTGCGACGAGGCGTTCGCGGAGGCGAAGCGGCGCGACGTGCCGGTGCTGATCTCCGTCGGCTACGCGGCCTGCCACTGGTGCCACGTGATGGCGCACGAGTCGTTCGAGAACGAGGGCGTCGCCCAGCTCATGAACGACGACTTCGTCTGCGTGAAGGTGGACCGGGAGGAACGGCCCGACGTCGACGCCGTCTACATGACCGCCACCCAGGCGATGACCGGGCAGGGCGGCTGGCCCATGACGGTGTTCGCCACCCCGGACGGCACCCCGTTCTTCTGCGGCACCTACTTTCCGCGGGCGAACTTCATCCGGCTGCTCGGCTCGGTCGCCACCGCCTGGCGGGACCAGCGGGACGCCGTGCTCCGGCAGGGCGCCGCCGTGGTCGAGGCGATCGGCGGCGCCCAGGCCGTGGGCGGCCTGACCGCCCCGCTCACCGCCGAACTGCTGGACGCCGCCGCCGACCAGCTCGCCAAGGAGTACGACGAGACGAACGGCGGCTTCGGCGGCGCCCCGAAGTTCCCGCCGCACATGAACCTGCTCTTCCTGCTCCGGCACCACCAGCGCACCGGCTCGACCCGGAGCCTGGAGATCGTCCGGCACACCTGCGAGGCGATGGCCCGCGGCGGCCTGCACGACCAGCTCGCCGGCGGCTTCGCCCGCTACTCCGTGGACGGGCACTGGACGGTGCCGCACTTCGAGAAGATGCTCTACGACAACGCCCTGCTGCTGCGGGTCTACACCCAGCTCTGGCGGCTCACCGGGGACCGGCTGGCCCGGCGGGTGGCCCGCGACACGGCCCGGTTCCTCGCCGACGAGCTGCACCGGGCCGGCGAGGGTTTCGCCTCGGCGCTGGACGCGGACACCGAGGGCGTCGAGGGCCGCACCTACGTCTGGACCCCGGCCCAGCTCGTCGAGGTGCTGGGCGAGGAGGACGGCCGGTTCGCCGCCGACCTGTTCGGCGTGACCGAGCAGGGCAACTTCGAGGGCGGCACGAGCGTGCTCCGGCTGGCCCGCGACGTGGACGACGCCGACCCGGAGGTCCGGGCCCGCTGGCAGGAGGTGGTCGGACGGCTCCTCGCCGCCCGGGACACCCGCCCCCAGCCGGCCCGGGACGACAAGGTGGTGGCCGCCTGGAACGGCCTCGCCATCACCGCGATCGCCGAGTTCCAGCAGGTCGCGGCGCTCTACGCGTCCCCCGACGACGAGGATGCCAACCTCATGGAGGGCGTCACCATCGTGGCCGACGGCGCGATGCGGGACGCGGCCGAGCACCTGGCGGCCGTGCACGTGGTGGACGGCCGGCTGCGTCGGGTCTCCCGGGACAGGATCGTCGGTGAGCCGGCCGGCGTGCTGGAGGACTACGGCTGCGTGGCGGAGGCGTTCTGCGCGCTGCACCAGCTCACCGGCGAGGGGCGCTGGCTCACCCTGGCCGGTCAGCTCCTCGACGTGGCGCTGGCCCGGTTCGCCGCACCGGACGGCGGCTTCTACGACACCGCCGACGACGCCGAGCGCCTGGTCACCCGGCCGGCCGACCCGACCGACAACGCCACCCCCGCGGGCCGCTCGGCGATGGTCGCGGCACTCGTCGCGTACGCGGCGTTGACGGGTCAGACCCGGTACCGGGAGGCGGCCGAGGCGGCCCTGTCGACGGTCGCGCCGATCGTCGGGCGGCACGCCCGGTTCACCGGCTACGCGGCCACGGTCGGCGAGGCGCTGCTCTCCGGGCCGTACGAGATCGCGGTGGTCACCGACGACCCGGTGGGCGACCCGCTGCTGGCCGCCGCGCTCCGGCACGCCCCGCCCGGGGCCGTGGTGGTGGCGGGCCGCGCCGACCAGCCCGGTGTGCCGCTGCTGGCCGACCGGCCGGCGCTGGGCGGGCGGCCCACCGCGTACGTCTGCCGGGGGTTCGTCTGCGACCGGCCGGTCACCACGGTCGAGGATCTGGTCGCCCGGCTCGGCTGACGGTCACGGCCGGGCTCGTCCGGACCACCTCGCCCCCGGGTCCGGCCCTCGGGACCGCCGCGTGCCGCCGCCCCGATAGGCTGGCGGCGCTATGGATTCCCGTACCGGACTGCCTGTCGTCGGAATGGTGGGCGGTGGACAGCTGGCCCGGATGACCCACCAGGCCGCCATCGCCCTCGGCCAGTCGCTGCGCGTGCTCGCGCTCGCTCCGGACGACGGCGCCGCCCTGGTCGCCGCCGACGTCCAGTACGGCGACCACACCGACCTCGCCGCCCTGCGCACCTTCGCCAAGGGCTGCGACGTGGTGACCTTCGACCACGAGCACGTGCCCAACGCGCACATCCGCACTCTGGCCGAGGAGGGCGTGAAGCTCTTCCCGCCGGCCGAGGCGCTGGTGCACGCGCAGGACAAGCGGGTGATGCGCGAGCGGCTCGGTGAGCTGGGCGCGCCGAATCCGGCCTGGCGGCCGGTGGAGGCCCCGGCCGACCTGGTGGCGTTCGGCGCGGAGATCGGCTGGCCGGTGGTGCTCAAGGCTGCCCGCGGCGGCTACGACGGCCGGGGCGTCTGGATGGTGGAGGACGCCACCGCGGCCGCCGAGCTGGCCACCACCCTGCTGGCCGGCGGCACCCCGCTGATCGTCGAGGAGCGGGTGGCGCTGCGCCGGGAGCTGGCCGTGCAGGTGGCCCGCTCGCCGTTCGGGCAGGTCGCCGCCTACCCGGTGGTGGAGACGGTGCAGCGGGACGGCATCTGCGTCGAGGTGCTCGCCCCGGCGCCCGACCTGCCCGAGGAGCGCGCGGTGGCCGCGCAGCAGCTCGCCATCGACCTGGCCACCGCGCTCGGCGTGGTCGGCCTGCTCGCGGTGGAGCTGTTCGAGACGCCCACCGGGCTCGTGGTGAACGAGCTGGCCATGCGGCCGCACAACTCCGGGCACTGGACCATCGAGGGGGCCCGGACCTCCCAGTTCGAGCAGCACCTGCGGGCCGTGCTCGACTACCCGATGGGGGACACCTCGCTCACCGCGCCGGTCGTGGTGATGGCCAACGTGCTCGGCGGCGAGCCCGGTGGCATGTCGATCGACGAGCGGCTGCACCACCTCTTCGCCGCGGAACCCGGGGCCAAGGTCCACCTCTACGGCAAGCAGGTGCGCCAAGGCCGCAAGATCGGGCACGTCACCGTGCTCGGCGACGACCTGGACGACGTACGGGCCCGGGCCGCGCGTGCGGCCCGCTGGCTGCGGGAAGGACACGAATGAGCACCGTCGGGCTGATCATGGGCAGCGACTCGGACTGGCCGACCATGCGGGCCGCCGCCGAGGTGCTCGACGAGTTCGGCGTGCCCTACGAGGTCGGCGTGGTGTCGGCGCACCGCACTCCGGTCAAGATGATCGAGTACGGCCGGTCAGCCGCCGACCGCGGCGTCCGGGTGATCATCGCCGGGGCGGGCGGCGCGGCGCACCTGCCCGGCATGGTCGCCTCGGTGACCCCGCTGCCGGTGATCGGCGTGCCGGTGCCGCTGAAGTACCTCGACGGCATGGACTCGCTGCTCTCCATCGTGCAGATGCCCGCCGGCGTGCCGGTGGCCACGGTGTCGATCGGCAACGCCCGCAACGCGGGCCTGCTCGCCGTGCGCATCCTGGGCGCCTCCGACCCGGCGCTGCGCGACCGGATGGCCGCCTACCAGGCCAGCCTGGAGGACCTGGTGGCCGAGAAGGAAGCCAGCCTCCGCGCCTCACTCGGCTGAACCCGCGCGGACCCGGCGTCCGCTGCCCGCCCTCGACGGCGGGCGCCCACCCCTCCGGTTTCACCGCATCCCGCGTAGGGCCGTCTGGAGCCGTTCCTGGGCGCGGCGGCGGCGCTCGTTGCTCGCGCCGAGCACCAGCAGGACGAAGCCGACCGGGATCAGCACCAGCCACGGGCCGAGGCTGAACAGCGCGTGCACCGCGGCGACCGCGGTGACCGTGGCGCCCACGATCACCGGCGCCTGCTGTCGGCTCGTCGAGCCGAAGATCAGCACCGCGACGGCGCCGAGCAGCAGCAGCACCCGGCGCAGCATGCTGGACTCGGTGGCCAGCACGATCGCCAGCGTCGGCACGAACGCGGCGACCAGCGCCGGCCCGTACGCCACCCAGCTCGACAGGTCGGGTCGGTGGCGCAGCTGCAGCACCCCGACCAGCAGGGCGAGCGCCGCGAACGGCAGCGTGTAGGCCTCTGGCAGCGCCACGTCGGCCACCCGCATGAGGATCCACCAGGCGCTGATCTCGCAGATCACCACCGCCCAGAACAGCAGGTTCCGCTCCACCGGCCGCCGGCCCGGGCGGCTGGCCGCCACCCCGAGGACCGCGCCCCACGCGGCCAGCAGCGCGGCGATGTGCCGGGGCGAGTCGTACGCCAGGGCCAGCGCGATGAGCGCCGCCGCGTGGCCGCTCCACTCGACGGTGGCCGCCTCCCGGTAGGCCTCTGGCCGGCGCAGCCGGGGGAGGGCGGTGGCGAAGACCTGGAGCGCCGCCCCGACGGCCAGCACCCCGAACGCGGACCAGACCGCGGCGAGCCCGGCCACCAGGCCGAGGGTGAGCACGAAGAGCTGGGCCATCAGCGAGGCGAACAGCCAGCCGAGGATGCGGGCCCGCTGGGTGGTGCCGAAGAGCGCGGCGACCGTGCCCACGCCGACCGCGCCGCCCAGCGTGAACAGGGTCAGCTCGCGGGTGGCGAGGCTGCCGGCGAGCCCGGCGTTCCCGGCGGCCAGCCCGATGGCGAACACCAGCACCCGGGCGACCCGGATCGAGCGGGCCGGTTCGGCCACTGCCGGCGGTGGGGTGAGCGCCAGCCCCAGCATCGAGACGGTGAAGACGGCCAGCCCGGCCGTCGCGGTCACCGGCCAGCCGCGGCCGAGCGCCACCGGGGTGATGAGCAGCGTGAGCGCCGCGCCCGGCAGGATCACCGGCACGGCCCGGGACCGCCGGCCGCCGCTGAACCCGGTGGCGGCGAGCGACGCCGTCGCGGTGAGCAGCAGCGCGGTGAGCACGTGCGTGGGATCCACCGCCTCGGGCGGCGGGGTGAGCAGCTCCGGCGGCGGCCCCTGCCAGACCCGGGACAGCACCTGGAGCGGCTCGACCAGCGCCACCACCAGCGCCGGCGCCAGGGTGGCCAGGGCCAGGGCGGTGGGCAGCGCCGCCGCGGCGAGCGCCCCCGCCGCCGGGCTGACCCGCCAGCGCAGCTCGGTGGGGTCGTCCGGCGCCCGGCGCAGCGCCCCGTTGAGCAGCACCGACCAGCGGCGGACTGGTTGGGCCGAGCCGACCGGTGGGACGGTGGCGGCCCGGATCAGCTCGGCGAGCACGCCGAGCAGCGCCGCCGCGGCGGCGTACACCCCGGCCGGGAGGTGGGTGATCACGGCGGCGGCGGCGCTGACCGTCGCACCGCCGACCACGGCCACGCTCGCGTAGGGGAGGTACTGCGGCACCTGCCGGCGGACCGCCGCCACCGCGGCCAGGCCGATGCTCGACGCGGCCAGCGCGGCCGTGAGCACCACCTGCGGGGGGCGGCCGTACTCGGCGGCCAGGGCGGCCACCGCCCCGGGCAGGGCGAGCAGGGCGGCGCCGGCCGCCGCACCGCCGACCTGCACGAGGTGTGGCGGCATCCCCTCGGTGCGGACGTCCTCGACCAGCGCCGGCGCGAGCGACCGGGCCAGCGCGGCCACGGTCACCCCGATGAGCGCGATGCTGCCCAGCGCCAGCGCGGTGGTCCACGGGCGGACCAGCCCGGCGCCGGCGGCGTGCAGGGCGACCACCCCGGCCACCGTGGCCCGGGACAGCGCGGCGCGCGGGTCGGCCGCGGCCACCGCCGCCATCCCGAAGACCGTGGCGACCATGGCGCCCACCAGCACCGGGGACCACCAGGGCAGGTCGAACGCGGCCGGCGCGCCGATGGTGGCGAGCACGGCGGCCGCGCCGGAGACGTCGTACTTCCAGGGCGGCGGCAGCAGGATGCCGGCGGCCACGGCCAGCAGCGCGAGCGCGACCGGCGCCTGCCAGGTCGACCCGCCGGTCGGCGCGGCCGGCCAGCCGCTCAGGTCGCCGGCCCAGATCGGGCCCGGGGTGGCCAGCACGCCGACCCCGCCGCGCAGCGCACTCCAGGCCGCGATGAGCCCGATCAGCGTGCCGCCGACGGCGATGCCGAGGACCGGCCCGCGCCGCCACTCCTCGGGCATGGCCCGGGCGGCGACGGCGACGACGGTCACCAGCGCGGCGGCCACCACGAGCTGGCCGCCGGGGGCCAGCACAGCGGCGATCCGGGCCAGGGTGGCGATGAGCGCCACCGTGGTGGCGGCGAGGGCCAGGTCGGAACCGTCGAGGGACAGGTCGGCGCGGCGGCCGGCGTCGATCCGGGGGGCCAGCGCGAGCAGCGCGGCGGCCACCAGCAGGAGCCCGCCCACCCAGGCGTCGGCCGTGGTGGCGCCCGGCGCGCCGAACCCGGCCGCCGCGACGGCCACCGCGCCCAGCACGGTGCCGAGCGCGTGCGGCACGCTGAGGTGCCGCTGCGCCACCTGGACGAGGGCCGCGTAGCCGAGCGTGACGCAGACGCCGAGGAAGCTCGCCGCGAGGATCGGGACCGTGACCTCGCGCAGGTTCGCCGGGGTGAGGGTCGGCGCGGTCGGCACCGTGGCGGCGACGAACGCGGCCACCGCGCCCGGGAACGCGAACGCGGCCCCGCCGGCCGCCCAGGCGCAGACGGTGTCCGCGGCGGCCGCGGCGATCCGGACCCGGGGCGCCAGCGAGACCAGCGCGCCGGCCAGGAACAGCAGGGTCAGCGCGGCGGCCGTGAGCGCGGGCCGGGCGAGCGCGGCGCCGGCCCCGATCAGCCCCAGCCCGGCGGCGGTCACCGAGTGGGCCACCGCGGCGCGCTCGGTGCCGGCGGTGAGCCCGAGCACGCCGATGGCCACCGCGGTCAGCAGCATCGGCCAGCAGGCGGTGGCCCAGCCGAGCCCGAGCGAGGCCGGCACGGCCAGGGCGGTCAGCGCCGCCCCGACGACCGCGAACTCGCGCCGGATCTCCGCCGGCAGGGCGACCACCGCGGCGAGGGTGAGCAGCAGCGCGCTGGCGGCGAGCTGCCAGCCGCTCGGGCCGACCGCCGCCGCCAGTTCGGCGTGCCACCCGCTCAGGTCCGCCGACCAGGCGGGCAGCGCGGCGCGGACCGGCGCCAGTCCGGCGCGCAGCGCGCCGCCGGCCACCACCAGGCCGCTGACCGTGAGCGCGACCGCCGAGGCGAGCTGCGGCCCCCGCCGGGCCGCCTCCGGTACGCCCCGGACCGCGAACCCGGTGAGCGCGATGACCGCGGCGATGAGCAGCAGCGACCGGCCGGGGAAGGCCACCGACGCGACCCGGCCCAGGGCGCCGATCACCGCGAGGGTCACGATGCCGGCGCCCACGTCCGGCAGTGGCGGCCGGCGCAGCACCAGCGTCCCGGCGAGCCCGACCAGCGCGGCGAGCAGCAGGACGGCGCCCGAGCCGGCGGCGGCCGGCACGGTGGCGGCGCGCAGCAGGGCGGTGACCGCGTACGCCAGGGCGACGGCGACCGCCGCCCCGTGCAGCAGCCAGGTCAGCTCGCGCAGCCACGGCACCGGGCGCGCCGGCGGGACCGGCTCCGCGCCGGGGGGCGGCTCGGCGCCGAGCACCTCGGCGGCCTCCTCCGGGTCCGACTCGGGCCGGTCGTCGGCGGCGCGCTGCCGGGGCGGGGCGGGCTCCGGGGGCGGGATCGGCAGGTCCCGCCGGACGGGGCGTTCGAGCACCACCGCCGAGCGGGCCAGCGCGAGGTCGACCACGGCCACCACGGTGAGCACCAGCGCCCACCCGGCCGGCCCGGTGATCCGCTCGTACGCCAGCAGCGGCAGCACCGGCTGCGCGGCCAGCACGGTGGCGAAGCGGGGCGCCCGCAGGCCGGTCCCGTACGCGTACCCGAACGCGACCGCGGTGGTGACCAGGAAGATCGAACCGGAGAAGGCGGCGCCGGAGGTGCCGCCGCCGATCCGGTCGACGGCCCAGAGCGCGTACCCGGCCAGCGGCACCAGCAGCAGGCCCACCGCGGCGATGGTCTCGGCCGTCGAGGTGAGCCCGCGCCGGGCCAGCACCGGCGGGGCGAGCAGCATCAGCACCGTGGCGACCAGCAGCACACCGAGGCGGGCCAGCGCGTCCATCGAGCTGGTGGCGACCGCGGCGAAGACCACCGCCGCGACGCCGAGCAGCAGCGCGCCGAGCCCGAGGGGGATGTTCTGCACCTCCCGCGAGGACGCCTCCGGCGGGTGCTCCGGGTCGTCCACGTCGAGCCACTGTGGGCGGCTGCGGGGCGGCGGCGGGGGAGGAAGGTCCTCGGGGCCGGTCGACGGGGTGCCCTGGCGGGGCACCCGGGGCGGCGCGCCGGTGGTGGCGGTCGGGGGGCGGCGGCCGGGCCGGCGGCGCAGCACGCGACGGGGCCGGGTGGCCTGCTTGATCCGTTCCTCGCCGGCGTGCGCCAGGATGTCCCGCTGGAAGAGGGCGGCCTGCATCTTGGCGGCGATCTGCCGCTGCTCGCGGGCGATCTCGGCGTCGCGGGCCTTCATCTCGGCGATCGAGCGCTCGATCTCGGCCAGGTGCTCGGCCCACTGTGGCTGGTCCGCGCCGCAGTGCGGGCAGACGACGGCGGGCTTGATCTCCCGCCCGCACGAGGCGCACCTGAAGCTCTGCACGACACTCTCCCGTCCGGTCGGCCCCCGCACGGTGGACCTCCCAGTCGCAGCATGCCTTGACCGGGCCCGGATTTCGACAGTTCCCGGCGCGTTCCGGACAACAAAAAGAGCCGGCCGGCCGGGGATCGGGTCCCCGGCCGGCCGGCCGACGGTTCACGGGGTCAGGGGCGACCCATGCCGCGGTACTCCCACCCGGCCTGCGTCCACAGTGTGGAGTCCAGGCAGTTGCGGCCGTCGACCACCTTGCGGCCGTTGGCCAGCTCGCCCAGGGCGACCGGGTCGGCGTTGCGGAACTCGGCCCACTCGGTGAGGACGCACACCAGGTCGGCGCCGCGGACGGCGTCGTTCATGGTGGCCTCGTAGCTCAGCTCGGGCACCGCCCGGCGGGCGTTCTCCATGCCCTGCGGGTCGAAGACGTGCACGTCGGCGCCGGCCTTGCCGAGCAGCGCCGCGACGGCGAGGGCGGGGGCGTCCCGGACGTCGTCGGTGTTCGGCTTGAAGGTGGCGCCGAGCACGGCGATCCGGGTGCCGGAGAGGTCCGGGCCGGCCGGGCCGGAGCGGCGGCCGAGCAGGTCGGCGGCGAGCTGGACCACGCGGGTGCGCCGGCGCAGGTTGATCAGGTCCACCTCGTGCAGGAAGCGCAGCGCCTCGCCGGCGCCGAGCTCCTGGGCGCGGGCCTGGAAGGCCCGGATGTCCTTGGGCAGGCAGGCGCCGCCGAAGCCGAGGCCGGCCTGGAGGAAGCGGTTGCCGATCCGGGGGTCGTACCCGATCGAGCGGGCGAGCTGCGTCACGTCGCCGCCGGCGGCCTCGCAGACCTCGGCCATCGCGTTGATGAACGAGATCTTGGTGGCCAGGAAGGCGTTCGCGGCGACCTTGACCAGCTCCGCGGTGGCGAAGTCGGTGACCACCAGCGGCACCTCGCGGTCCTCGGTGGCGGCCAGGTCGAAGACGCCCTTGTGGGCGGCGTAGAGCATGCCGTTGGCCCACTCGCTCTTGACCCCGACCACGATCCGGTTGGGGCGCAGCACGTCGTCGACGGCGAAGCCCTCCTGGAGGAACTCGGGGCTCCAGGCCACCTCGACGCCCAGGTCGGCGGGGGTGTGCTTGCCCACCAGCTGCTCCACCCACTCGGCGGTGCCGACCGGCACGGTCGACTTGCCGACGATCAGCGCCTTGCGGCTCAGGTGCTGGGCGAGGCTGGTCACCGACGCCTCGACGTACGACAGGTCGGCGCCCATCCCGTCGGCCCGCTGGGGGGTGCCGACGCAGATGAAGTGCACGTCACCGAAGTCGGCGGTCTCCTGGATGTCGGTGCTGAACCGGAGCCGGCCGGCGGCCAGGTTGCGCCGGAGCAGCTCGTCCAGGCCGGGCTCGTGGATCGGCACCTCGCCGGCGTTCAGCTTCGCGATCTTGTCCGCGTCGACGTCGAAGCCGAGGACCTCGTAGCCGAGCTCGGCGTAGCAGATGGCGTACGTCGCGCCGAGGTAGCCGGTGCCCAGGAAGGTCACCCGGGGTCGGGCCGCGCCCGAGGGCGGCGTCACCGCGGCGATGGCGGGCATCGGCTGGGTGTTCGGGTACGGGATCGTCACGCCTGTCTTCTCCGCTCGCACTGGCGGCGCTTCCTTGCGTCGCATTCGGCTGGGGCGCCAGGGCCGGCACCGAGGGAACTCTGTCGTCGTCTGAAGGGTAGTTGTGGCCTGTCGCCCCCGCTCGTGCGCGAGCCTACCCGCCGGTAGGGTCCGGCCGAACCCTGGTGGCTATCCTTCAGTCTGCGGCAGTTGGCGGCCTCCGGGCGTCACAGACTGCGCATGATAGCGGTGAAAGGGGAGGGCCGACATGCCCGCAGAACAGTCGTTCGACGTCTACCGGTTGCCGGAGGAGCACGACGCGATCCGGGAGGCGGTCCGGGAGGTCTGTGCGGCGAAGGTCGCTCCGCACGCCGCTGAGGCGGATGAGACCGGTGAGTTCCCGAAGGCGTCGTACGACGCGCTGCGGGCCGCCGACTTCCACGCACCGCACATCCCGGTCGAGTACGGCGGCGCCGGCGCGGACGCGCTGGCCACGGCCATCGTGATCGAGGAGGTGGCCCGCGCCTGCGCCTCGTCCTCGCTGATCCCGGCCGTGAACAAGCTGGGCACCATGCCGCTGATCCTGGCCGGCTCCGAGGAGCTGAAGCGGAAGTACCTGACCCCGGTGGCGGCCGGCGACGCGATGTTCTCCTACTGCCTCTCCGAGCCGGAGGCGGGCAGCGACGCCGCCTCGATGACCACCAAGGCGGTCCGGGACGGCGACCACTGGGTGCTCAACGGCGTGAAGCGGTGGATCACCAACGCGGGCGTCTCGGAGTACTACACCGTCTTCGCTGTGACGGATCCCACAGCCCGCTCGAAGGGCATCTCGGCCTTCGTGGTGGAGAAGTCCGACGCCGGGGTGAGCTTCGGCGCGCCGGAGAAGAAGCTCGGCATCAAGGGCTCGCCGACCCGCGAGGTCTACTTCGACAACGTCCGGATCCCGGCGGACCGCATGATCGGCGCCGAGGGCACCGGCTTCGCCACGGCGATGCGGACCCTGGACCACACCCGGGTCACCATCGCCGCGCAGGCGGTCGGCATCGCGCAGGGCGCGCTGGACTACGCCAAGGGCTACATCCAGGAGCGCAAGCAGTTCGGCAAGGCGGTCGCCGAGTTCCAGGGCATCCAGTTCATGGTCGCCGACATGGGCATGAAGCTGGAGGCGGCCCGCCAGCTCACCTACACGGCCGCCGGCAAGTCCGAGCGGGGCGACGCCGACCTGACCTACTTCGGCGCGGCGGCCAAGTGCTTCGCGTCGGACGCCGCCATGGAGATCACCACCGACGCGGTGCAGCTGCTCGGCGGCTACGGCTACACCCGGGACTACCCGGTCGAGCGGATGATGCGGGACGCCAAGATCACCCAGATCTACGAGGGCACCAACCAGGTGCAGCGCATCGTCATGGCGCGCCAGCTGCTCAAGGGCTGACCCTCCGGGGGCGACGATCGGGCGGGCGGGCCGGGGTGACCGGCCCGCCCGCGGTCGTCAACGGATCTCGGTGGTGCCCTCCGGTCGGGTGGTCGCGCGCGGGGGCGCGGACCACGGCGACTCGCCGCCGGAGCGGCGGGGCAGGGGTTCGGTGGGGGTGTCGGGATAGGCCAGCGTGAGCGGGGTGGCGTCGCCCTCCTTCGTCGGGCCCGCCGGGGGCCAGTCGCCGAGCGAGGGGTTGTGCTCGATCGGCTTGTCGGCCGGGGTCAGCTCCGCCTCGGCCGCCGGCCCGCCCGGCCGCTGCCGCCAGCGCTGCCCGCTGAACACGGCCATCAGCAGCAGCACGCCGATCAGGAACAGCGTGCCGTTCTCCAGGGGGTGGCGCAGCGGCAGCGGGTCCCCGAGCATCTTCCAGCTCTCGGGGACCCGGTCCCGCACGCTGAAGGGCGCGACGAACAGCCCGAGGTAGGGGACCACGAGCAGCAGCCCGGCCACGGCCGGGCCGAGTGGCGAGAAACGCAGCGTGCCGAGCAGGCCGAGCAGGATGCCGGCGACGCCCAGGTAGACGGCCGGCTCGATCAGGTTGGGCGTGCTGTACGTACCGATCTCCACCCAGCGGTGCACGGTGCGCTCAGATCCGTCCTGACCGAGCGTGACGAGCACCCAGGTGACGGGCGCCACCACCAACCCGGCGAGGAAGCTCCAGAGATGTCGCATCCGCGCACCGTACCGTTTTCGGCATGACAGATCATCCCTCCGCCCCGCAGGGCAAGCCGACCTCGTACTCGCGCGTCACGCTGAGTCGCATCATGACCGCTGTCGATGTCAATCTGTACGGGACCGTGCACGGTGGGGTACTGATGAAGTTCGTCGACGACGTCGCCGGGGCGGCGGCGGCCCGGCACAGCGGGGGCACCGCGGTGACCGCCTCGATCGACGAGATCGTCTTCTCGGAGCCCGTCCGGGTGGGCGACCTGGTGCACGCGCACGCCCAGGTCAACTGGACCGGCAACACCTCGATGGAGGTCGGCGTGAAGGTGGTCGCCGAGCGCTGGGACTCGGCCGAGGACGAACCCGTCCGGGTCGCCACGGCGTACCTGGTCTTCGTGGGGGTGGACCTGGGCGGCGCGCCGCGCCCGGTCCGGCCGGTGCTGCCGGAGACGCCGGAGGACGAGCGGCGCTACCGGGAGGCCGAGATCCGCCGGGCCCACCGGTTGGCCCGCCGCCGGGCCATCCAGGCCCACCGGGCCGGCTGACGGCCGCCGGCCCACACACCCCGTGGCCCGGGCGTGTGGGCCGGCCACGCCCCGTAGCCGGCACCCGGTGCGGAGAATGGCCTCGCGAGGTAGGGCAAGATGGCGCCACGGCCCATGCACAGTGTCGTGACGGGGCCTCAGGGAGGGTGGAACAGTGGGTGACGTGCTGTGGACGCCGCCGGCCGACGTGCGTGAGCGGTCCCGGATCGGTGACTACCTGCGCTGGCTGGCCGAGCACCGGGGGCTGGAGTTCGCCGACTACGACGCGCTGTGGCAGTGGTCGGTGACCGACCTGCCCGCCTTCTGGCGGTCGGTCTGGGACTACTTCGACGTGGTCGCGCACACCCCGCCGACGGCCACGCTCACCGACCGGACCATGCCGGGCACCCGCTGGTTCCCCGGCGCCACCCTCAACTACGCCGAGAACGTGCTGCGGATGCCGGGCCGGGGCGACGACGACCCGGTGGTGATCGCGCACGGCCAGACCCGCGCGCCGGAGACGCTGACCGCCGCGCAGCTGCGCGAGCAGGTCCGCCGGGTGGCGACCGGCCTGCGCCGGCTCGGCGTGGGGAAGGGCGATCGGGTGGCGGCGTACGCGCCGAACATCCCGGAGACCTACGTCCTGCTGCTCGCCACGGCCAGCCTCGGCGCGATCTTCTCCTCCTGCGCGCCCGAGTTCGGCACCCGCAGCGTCACCGACCGCTGGCAGCAGATCGAGCCCACGGTGCTCGTGGCGGTCGACGGCTACCGCTACGGCGACAAGCCGGTCGACCGGCGCGCCGAGGTGGCCGCCATCCGGGCCGCCCTGCCGTCGCTGCGGCACACCGTCGGCATCGCGTACCTCGACCCGGCCGGCACCCCGCCGGAAGGTGCGCTCTCCTGGGCCGAGCTGGCCGCGGAGACCGACGAGCCGCTGGCCTTCACCCCGGTGCCCTTCGACCACCCGCTCTACGTGCTCTACTCCTCCGGCACCACGGGGCTGCCCAAGCCGATCGTGCACGGCCACGGCGGCATCCTGCTGGAGCACCTGAAGATGCTGGCCCTGCACCACGACCTGGGCCCGGCCGACCGGTTCTTCTGGTTCACCACCACCGGCTGGATGATGTGGAACTTCCTGGTCTCCGGGCCGGCGGTGGGCGCGGCGATCGTGCTCTTCGACGGCAACCCGGGCCACCCCGACCTGGGTGCGCTCTGGCGGCTGGCGGCGGAGACCGGCACCACCTACTTCGGCACCTCGGCGCCGTTCCTGCTGGCCTGCCGCAAGGCCGGGCTGGTGCCGAAGGAGAGCGCCGACCTGTCCGCGCTGCGCGGGGTGGGCTCGACCGGCGCCCCGCTGCCCGTCGAGGGCTTCACCTGGGTCTACGAGAACGTCGGCGACCGCCTCCAGCTCCAGTCGCTCTCCGGCGGCACGGACGTCTGCACCGGCTTCGTGGGCGGCGTGCCGCTGCTGCCGGTGCACGCCGGAGAGATCACCTGCCGGGCGCTCGGCGCGAAGGTGGAGGCCCGCTCGGCCGACGGCACGCCGGTGATCGGCCAGCTCGGCGAGCTGGTGATCACCGAGCCGATGCCGAGCATGCCGGTCGGCTTCTGGAACGACGCCGACGGCTCCCGCTACCGGGAGGCGTACTTCGAGGTCTACCCGGGGGTCTGGCGGCACGGCGACTGGATCACCATCAACGAGCGCGGCGGCTGCGTGATCACCGGCCGCTCCGACGCCACCCTCAACCGGGGCGGCGTCCGGCTCGGCACGGCCGAGTTCTACTCCGTGGTCGAGGGGCTCGACGAGGTGGTCGACTCGGTCGTCGTGCACCTGGAGGACGACGAGGGCGGGGCCGGCGAGCTGCTCCTCTTCGTGGTGCTCGCCCAGGGCCTGGAGCTGGACGACGAGCTGCGGCGCAGGATCTGCCGGGAGCTGCGTACCGCGCTGTCGCCGCGGCACGTCCCCGACGAGATCCACCAGGTCCGGGCCGTCCCGCGCACCCTGAGCGCGAAGAAGCTGGAAGTCCCGGTGAAGAAGATCCTCACCGGCACCCCGGTGGACAACGCCGCGGCCAAGGGCGCGCTGGCCAACCCGGAGTCCCTGACGGCCTTCGCCGCCTTCGCCCAACGCCGGGCCAACGCCGAGAACCCCACGCCGGCCTGACCTGCGCGTCAGGTCAGGGCTCGGGTGACCTTCTCCGTCGCCGTCCGGGAGTCGAGGCGGGTCGGATCGAGGTTGGCGCAGGCCACCACGGTGGTGGCGGCCGTCAACGGAGCGAGGAGCCAGTCGACCGGGTCGGGGAACCGGCCCGTGTCCACCAGCAGCCGGTCGCCAGCGGCCAGGCAGAGCTCCGCGGCCCGGGCCTCCGCGCGGGCCAGCAGCGCCGCGTCCCCCGCACCGGCTTCGGGGTACGGCGTGAAGTGGTCGCCGTGACCGCGTACCGCCGACACGAAGTCGGCGAAGCCGGCCGGCGCCTCCCGCATCGGCAGCGCGAACGGGTCGAGGGCCAGCGCGTAGCGCTCGCCGGCCGGCCAGGCGCCCGCCTCGTCGACCCGGCCGGCGGCGGCGAACAGCACGTCCACGTCGCCCGGGGCGTCGGCCACGGTCAGCTTCGCCGACCAGCAGCCGAGCAGCACGGCGGCGGTCTGCCAGTGCGGCGGCAGCAGCACGGCGGCCGTGTCGCCGGGGGCGAGGGCGACCTCGTCGACGAGCAGGTTGGCCGTCTTGGCCACCCAGTTCGCCAGCGTCGCGCCGGACAGTTCGGTGCGCTCGCCGGTGGCGTCGTCGTACCAGGTCAGCAGAGGGCGGGCGGGGTCGGTCGCGATCGCGTCGGCGAACACCCGGGCAATGTTGTCGGCCATCGGCGCGAACGATACGCGCCCGGGGCGCGTACTCGATGACAACGACAAGTCGGCGTACGGTCGGGTCGCAGTCAGCGTCGGGCAGCCCGCCCGGCGTAGGCTTGCCGACAGTGTTGTTCCCCACAGACGCGCCAGCCTGAGGAGTCGCCCCGTGACCGCCGGCCGCCCGCCCCGTGTGCTCATCGACGCCACGAGTGTCCCCGCCGATCGCGGCGGCGTCGGTAGATACGTCGACGGCCTGCTCGGTGCCCTCGGCCGGGTCTGCGGCTCCGGCGTCGACCTGGCCGTGGTGAGCCTCCGCACCGACCTGGAGCGCTACACCCGGATGCTGCCCGGCGCGGAGGTGATCCCGGCCCCGGCGGCCGTCGCGCACCGGCCCGCCCGGCTCGCCTGGGAGCAGACCGGCCTGCCGCTGCTGGCCCAGCAGGTCGGCGCCGAGGTGCTGCACTCGCCCTTCTACACCTGTCCGCTGCGGGCCGGCTGCCCGGTCACGGTCACCGTGCACGACGCGACCTTCTTCACCGAGCCGGAGCACTACGACAAGTCGCGCCGCACCTTCTTCCGCAGCGCGATCAAGACCTCGCTGCGCCGCGCCAACCGGGTGATCGTGCCGAGCAAGGCCACCCGGGACGAGCTGATCCGTCTGCTGGACGCCGACCCGACCCGGATCGACGTGGCCTACCACGGCGTCGACCAGGCCGCCTTCCACGCGCCGAGCGAGGAGGAGAAGGCCCGCGTCCGGGCCCGCCTCGGACTGGGCAGCAGCAGCTACGTGGCGTTCCTCGGGGCCAAGGAGCCGCGCAAGAACGTCCCCAACCTGATCCGCGGCTGGGCCCGCGCGGTGGCCGACCGGGAGGACCCGCCCGCGCTGGTCATCGCCGGCGGCCAGGGGCACGACGACGACATCGACCGCGCGGTGGCCGAGGTGCCGTCGCACCTGCGGCTGCTGCGCCCCGGCTACCTGCGTTACGGCGACCTGCCCGGCTTCCTCGGTGGCGCCCTGGTCGCCGCCTACCCGTCCTACGGCGAGGGCTTCGGCCTGCCCATCCTGGAGGCCATGGCGTGCGCGGCGCCGGTGCTCACCACCCCGCGGCTCTCCCTGCCCGAGGTGGGCGGCGACGCCGTGGCGTACACGAGCGAGGACCCGGACCAGATCGCCACCGACCTGACCGCCCTGCTCGACGACGAGCACCGCCGGCTCTCCCTGGCCAAGGCCGGCTTCGACCGCGCCAAGGAGTTCACGTGGGAGTCCAGCGCCGAGGTGCACATCGCCGCGTGGAGCCGGGCGCGTTCCTGAGTGTCACCTGCGGGTACGCCCGACCCCGGTCCCGTAGCACGGCCGTTCGGGGCATGATGTGCTGATGTTCTACGCCGTCATCCCGGCGGGTGGCAGCGGCACGAGGTTGTGGCCGCTGTCCCGTGCCGGCCACCCCAAGTTCCTCCACCCGCTGACCGGCACCCCGGCCTCGCTGCTCCAGGCGACGGTCGACCGGCTGTCGCCGTTGACCGGCCCCGAGCGCACGCTGGTGGTCACCGGGGCCGCGCACGTCGCGGCGGTGGCCCGGCAGCTGGCGGGCGTGCCGGAGGAGAACATCCTGGTCGAGCCCTCGCCCCGGGACTCCTGCGCGGCGATCGCGCTGGCGGCCGCGGTGATCGCCGAACGCGACCCGGAGGCGGTGATGGGCTCGTTCGCGGCCGACCACCTCATCGGTGACCCGGCGCGCTGGGCCGAGGTGGTCCGGCAGGCCATCCGCGGCGCCGAGCAGGGTTCCCTCATGACCGTGGGCATCACCCCGACCCGCCCCGAGACCGGCTACGGCTACCTGGAGACCGGCGAGCCGGTGGGCGACAGCCCGCTGCGCCCGGTGATCGAGTTCAAGGAGAAGCCGGCCGCCGAGGTGGCGGAGGTCTACGTCCGCTCCGGCCGGCACCTCTGGAACGCCAGCATGTTCGTCTGGCGGGTGGACGTCTTCCTGGCCGAGCTGGCCCGGCAGCAGCCGGCCCTGCACGCGGGGATCACCGCGATCGCGGCGGCGTGGGGCACCCCCGAGCAGGACGACGTCCTGGGGACGGTCTGGCCGACCCTGCCGAAGATCTCCGTGGACTACGCGGTGATGGAGGGCGCGGCGACCGCCGGCCGGGTGGCGACCGTCCCCGGCGACTTCGGCTGGAACGACGTCGGCGACTTCCACACCCTCGGCGAGGTGCTCCCCGCCGACGCCGCCGGCAACGTGGTGCTGGGTGCCGACGCCAAGCCGGGCGTGCTGCTGCGGGACACCGGCGGCCTGGTGGTGGTGCCGCAGTCCGGCCGGCTGGTGGCCGCGATCGGCGTCCACGACCTGATCGTGGTGGACACCCCGGACGCCCTGCTGGTCTGCCCGCGCGATCGGGCGCAGGACGTGAAGAAGATCGTCGACGAGCTCAAGGAGCGCGGCGAGGAGGGGCTGGTCTGAGCCGGCCCCGGGTCAGCCGGCGACCCGCCGGGCCAGCGTCGCCAGCGCCGGGGCCACCAGTTGGACGGTCCCGTCGGCCAGCGGCTCGGGCAGCCGGTCCGGCGGGAACCAGCCCAGCGCCTCGGACTCGGCGCTGACCCGCTCGGTGGCCCCGGCCGGGGCGAGCACGGCGAACCGGACGTCGTAGTGCAGCGAGCCGCCCTGGCAGGCCACCGGGTGGATGTCCACGTCGATCGGCGTCGGGTCGACCACCAGGCCGGCGATCCCGGACTCCTCGGTGGCCTCGCGCAGCGCGGCGGCCGCCAGGGTCCGGTCGCCGGGCTCGCAGTGCCCGCCGAGCTGCACCCACTTGCGGAACTTGCCGTGCAGGCAGAGCAGCACCCGCTCGCCGGCCGGGTCGAGCACCAGGGCGCTCGCGGTGACGTGCCCGGGCCGGTGCGCCCGGCTCATGGCCACCGGCCCGGCGGCGAGCAGCGCCAGGGTCCGGTCCCGGTTCGCGGCGGCCGCCGGGCTGGTCGCCGTCCAGCGGCTCAGCACCGCGGTGGCGTCGGCGTGCAGGTCGGCGTACGTCTCGGTCTCCGGCACCCCGCCACTGTACGGGCGCGCCCTCCGTACCCTGGCCGGGTGACCCTGCGACTCGTCGAGTTCGTCGTGGCCGGCAACGAGGCCAGCGACCTGCTGCCGGTACGCTCCCCGGCCCTGCTGCGCGCCCACGGCGCCCGGCGGGGATTCTGGACCGTCCTCGACGAGGGCCCGGTGGAACGGTGCCTGGCCCTGCTGCTGGAGCGCGCGGACGGCGAGTGGGTGGCGCACCACGTGGCGGCCGACGCCGGCCCGGAGAACGGCCGCACCGAGGACGGCGAGGCGCTCGCCCACCACGACGGCTGGGTGTACGTCTTCGGCTCGCACTTCGGCTCCAAGGCCGGCCCGCTGCGCCCCCGGCGGGCGTTCGTGGCCCGGTTCCGGGAGGACGACGCCGCGCGCGGGACGCTGCCGCTGCACGTGGTGCGCAACCGGTTCCGGCTGCACCGGGCGGTCAACGACGCGCTCGCCGCCGCGCCGCTGACCCCGCTGCCGCCCGGGGAGCGGGTCCGGCAGCGGTTCATCGTGGAGACCCTGGCCCGGGGCACCGCCCGGGCGAAGAGCTGGGTGAGCCGGCTGGCCGCGGACGACCTGCCGCTCAACGTCGAGGCGGCGGCCTTCACCCCGGCCGGGACGGTGCTGCTCGGGCTGCGCTTCCCGGTGACCGCCGAGGGCGAGCCGATCCTCGTCGAGGTGGCCGGCGTGGCCGACATGTTCGGCGAACACCCCGGCTGGCCGCGCGCTCTCGGGGCGTACGCCCTGACCGGGGTGACCCCGGCGGGCACGCTGACCGGCTTCCGGGCCGTCGCGCCGACACCGGACGGCGGCTACGCGGCGGTGATCGGCTCGATCGACGCGGTCGGCAAGGGCTCGGTGCTGCTGGACGACCACCCGCACGGCGGCGAGGTCACCTCGCGACACGTCCGGTTCCGGCACGACGTCGGTCCGGACGCCCGGGTGGCGGGGAAGCTGGTGGCCGAGCTGGCGCCGTTCCACCACGTGGAGGGGCTGGCCGAGTTGGACGGGCGCTGCTACTACGTCACCGACGAGGACCACCGGGTGGCGCTCTGGCTCGGCTGAGCGGTCGCCGGACGACACCTCCACGGAGAAGAGCCGCAGACCCTCGTGGTGCCGTCCGGGCGACCGGCGCCCCCGCCGACCGTCGACCGGGTCGGCACTGCCGTCTCCGGGCAACGGTGGGCAAGGGAAGTCTGCCCAACCCGGCCGCGCACCGTCGAGGTTTTTCATCCCACGCTTAAAAATGGAGATAAGTGCCGGCGGGTACAGTGCTCAGGGTGGCGGGCACTTCCTCTGTCCGCCCGGGAGAGTTCCATGCTGAAGGTCATTTTCTCCCGCGAGGACATCCTGCGCACCAGGGTGGCCCCCGCCGCGGACCCGGTCTGGGAACTGGTCCTCAGCCTGCACCTGCTCCAGGGGCGCGGGCGTGACCCGCTGCTGACCGAGTGGCGACGCACCGTGGCCCGCGGGCTGCGGACGGACAGCGCGGCCGAACGCTACCGACTGCTGCTGGCCCTCAACCCGCCCCGCGGCTACTTCCCCGACTTCCTCACCCCGTACGCCAGCAAGGACGGCCTGGAGGCCGGGCTGGAGGCGGTCCGGGGCACCCCGGCCGACATGCTCCGCCGGGACCTCACCCTGCTGGCCGAGGAGAACACGCTGCCGTCGTCGGCGAGCGCGCTGGCCCGCGGCGAGCCCGAGGTGCTGCGCCACCTGACCGACTCGATGCTCCGCTACCAGTCGCTGGCCGTCACCCCGTACTGGTCACGGATCCAGTCCGCCGTGGAGGCGGACCGGGCCCGCCGCGCCCGGGCCATGCTCGACGGTGGCGCCGAAGGGCTGCTGGCCAGCCTCCGCCCGAGCATGCGCTGGGACGGCGAGGTGCTGGAGGTCCTCGACTACCCGGACAGCCGGGAACTGCACCTCGACGGCCGGGGGCTGCTGCTGGTTCCCTCGTTCTTCTGCGCGCGCACCCCGGTCGCCCTGCTCGACCCGAGCCTGCCGCCGGTGCTGGTCTACCCCGTCGACCGGCTCGGCGGCCTCATGCCCGAGGCGGGCAGCGGCGCCGGCCACGCCGACGCCGCGCAGCGGGAGGCGCTGGCCGCCCTGCTCGGCCGGACCCGGGCGGGCGTGCTGGAGGCAGCCAACGAGGGCTGCACCACCGGCGAGGTCGCCCGCCGGCTGCGCATCTCCGCCGCCGCGGCCAGCCAGCACACCACCGTGCTGCGCAACGCCGGTCTGCTGGTCAGCCACCGCGACCGCAACACTGTCCTGCACACCCTGACCCCGCTCGGCCGGGCCGTCCTCGACGCCTGACGAGCCGCCCCGCCACGCCGCGCGGTCAGACGGCGAGGGCCGCGCTGGCGGTGCTTCCGGGCGGCGGGGGGAGCAGCGCCGACGGGACGCCCTCGGCGGCCAGCGCGGTACGCAGCCGTTGCAGGTCGGCGCCGAACCGGACCAGGTCCGCCGGGTCCACCGGGGCCGGTGGCGCGCCCAGCACCAGGCCGGTGGCCTGCGCCGGCCAGCCCGGCACGGTGGCGACCAGTCCGGCGCGTGCCTCCTGGTCGGTGACGTGGGTGAAGACGGTGCCGGGCGCGACCACCTCGGCGACCGCGGTGATCGCCCGGTCGACGGCGGCCGGGTCGGCCGGGGCCGGGCCGGGGCCGTCGGTCAGGGTGGCCGCCGCCCGCAGCCCGGCGGCGTGCGCCTCGGCCGTGCCGAGGGAGAAGAGGTCCAGCGACGCGTCGCGGACCAGCGCCCGGGCGCCCGTGTCGTCGTCGCGCGTCGCGCCCAGGTAGCCCCGGATCACCGCGACCGGCACCTGGTCGCACTTGCCCTTGATCAGCTCGCCGGCACCGGCCAGCTCGTCCACCACGGCCATCTGGGTGAGGTGGAGTTCGTTGCCGTAGGGGTCGATCTCGCCCCGGTGGTCGCGGATCGCCGGCATGCCGGCCACCCCGAGTGCCACGTCGGTGAGCCCGTTGCGCCACGGCCGGCCCATGGTGTCGGAGACGATGACCGCGACGTCGAGGTCGTACCGCTCGCGCAGCGCGGACCGCAGCGCGCGGGCGGAGGCGTCCGGGTCCTCGGGCAGCAGGACCAGCCGGGTCTTGTCCACGTTGGACGCGTCGATGCCGGCGGAGGCCATCACGAACCCGTGGTGGGTCTGCACGATCCGGGTCGCGCCGCGGGTGGCCACCACCCGGGCGGTCTCCCCGGCCAGCACCTCGTCCCGGGCGGCGAGCCGGTCAGGGCCGTCGGCCGGCACGTCGACCAGCCGGCCCTCCGCCTTCGACACGATCTTGCTGGTCACCACCAGCACGTCGCCGTCGCGCAGCCAGGGCGCCGCGGTGGCGATCAGCGCCGCCAGGTCGTCGCCCTCGGTCACGTGGCCGATGCCCAGCACCGGCAGGATCTCCAGCCTCACATCAGCTCCAACGCGGCCCGGACCATCGCCACCGTCGCCGCCTCGTCGGTCATCCGCAGCGGCGCCGTGCGCACGGTCACCTCCGGCACCACGGTGCCCTCGTCCTCGGGTGCCACCAGCCAGCCGTCGAGCAGCCCGCCGGCCGACCGGCCGCCGTAGAGGCCGCCCACTCCGGCGGCGCTGCACTCGACACCGAGCGCGGACAGGCAGCGGTCGGCCATCCCACGGACCGGCGCGCCGCCGATGATCGGGGACACCCCGACGACCGGGGCCGGACCGTCGGTGACCGCGTCACGCAGGCCCGGCACGGCCAGGATCGGGGCGATGCTCACCACCGGGTTGCTGGGCGCCACGAGCACCACGTCGGCCTCGCCGATCGCCTCCAGCACCCCGGGCGCCGGCTTGGCCGCCTCCGCGCCCACGAAGACGAACCGGTGCGTCGGGAGGTCCGCCCGGTAGCGCACCCACCACTCCTGGAAGTGGATCGCCCGCTGGCCGCCGTCCAGGTCGACGACGACATGCGTCTCCAGCCGGTCGTCGGTGGCCGGCAGCAGGCGTACGCCGGGCTGCCAGCGGGTGGCCAGCGCCTCGGTGACCTGGGACAGCGGGTAGCCGGCGTTGAGCATGGTGGTGCGCACCAGATGGGTGGCGAGGTCCTTGTCGCCCAGCCCGAACCAGGCCGGCTCGGCGCCGTACGCGGCCAGCTCGGACTTGACCGTCCAGGTCTCGCCCACCCGGCCCCAGCCGCGCTCCGGGTCGGCGCCCCCGCCCAGGGTGTACATGACACTGTCCAGGTCGGGGCAGACCTTCAGCCCGTGCAACAGCAGATCGTCGCCGACGTTGACCACGGCGCTCACCTCGGCGCCCACCTCCCGGGCGTACGCCCGGACGCCGAGCAGGAACCGGGCGCCCCCGATCCCGCCGGTCAGAACCACGATGCGCATGGCGTCCATCCTTCCGCACGCGCGGCCGTCGATCGCCCGGTGGCCCGAGAGACTACGCTCACGTCGGCAACTGTCCGTTTTCGTCCCCAGGGGGAGTTCGTGACCAGCCCCGCCGAGCCCGCGTCCGGCGACACCACGCAGGCCAGCCAGTTGACCAAGCCGTTGCGCGAACTGGCCGCGCTCGTCCTGCTCGGCGCGAACGCCGTGCTGCTCTTCGTCGGCCTGCTGCGCCTGCTGGTGCCCGTCGACGACTACAGCACGTTCAGCGGCCGGGCCGGGAGCACCTTCTTCGCCTTCGTCGGCCTGGAGTCGACCCTGCTGCCGGTGCTGGCCGTGCTGCTGGCCACCCACGTCCGCCCGGCGCTGCCGAAGGCGAAACTGATCACCCAGGTGGCGCTGGTCGAGTACGCGGTCTCCGCGGCGTTCGGCGCGCTCACCTTCCTGATCTGGATGGTCGGCCGGCTCGCCGACGGCCAGGTGCCGGACGCCTTCCTCGGCCTGCTCACCCGGGTCGCCTGGCTGGCCGTCTTCGCGATCGCCGCGTTCGTCGTCTTCAAGATCTGGCGCACCCTCTACCACGTACCGAAGCCGAAGCCGCAGCCCGGTGTCTACGGCCAGGCGCAGCCCGGCTGGCCGCAGCAGCCCGGCGGTTACCCGGCTCCGGGCGGGTACCCGCAGGCCGGCGCGCCGCAGCAGCCGGCCGGCTACCCGCAGCCCGGCCCGTACGGCCCGCCGCAGTCCGCGCCGCCGTTCAACACCGCCCCGCCGCACGCCCCGCAGTCGAGCCCCCCGTTCGGCGCTCCGCAGTCGAGCCCGCCGTTCCCGCAGTCCGGGCCGGCCTACGGCGGCGTTCCGCACCCGGCCCCGCCGTTCGGCCAGCCGCCGTCCGTGGACCCGACCCAGGCCATCCCGCGGCAGCCGGCCGACCCCGGCCACCCGGCCCCGCCGGACGACCGCACCCAGCGCTTCGACCGGGACGACCCGAACTTCCCCCGCTGAGCCGTGTGATGCCGCCCGCCCCCGTCTCCTGGCCGGGGGCGGGCGGCTCCGCACCGGCGAGCGCATAGGCTGGGCGGATGGTTGATCGCAGCGATCCCGCCCCCACCGAGGCGAGCGTCCGGCGGGCCCTGGGCCGGGCCGCCACCGGCCGGGCGCTGGACATGGCCGAGGCGAGCGCGCTGCTGACCGCGCGCGGCGCGGCCCTGGACGAACTGCTCCGGATCGCCGGCGACATCCGCGACGCCGGGCTGCGGGAGGCCGGCCGCCCGGGCATCGTCACCTTCTCCAAGAAGGTGTTCATCCCGCTGACCCGGCTCTGCCGGGACCGCTGCCACTACTGCACCTTCGCCACCGTGCCGCACCGGCTGCCCGCCGCGTACCTGGAGAAGGACGAGGTCCTCGCCATCGCCCGGGAGGGCGCCGCGCAGGGCTGCAAGGAGGCGCTGTTCACCCTCGGCGACCGCCCCGAGGAGCGCTGGCCGGCCGCCCGGCGGTGGCTGGACGAGCGGGGTTACGACTCCACCCTCGACTACCTGCGCGCCTGCGCGGTCGCGGTGCTGGAGGAGACCGGCCTGCTGCCGCACCTCAACCCGGGCGTGCTGTCCTGGTCGGAGCTGCAACGGCTCAAGCCCGTCGCGCCGAGCATGGGCATGATGCTGGAGACCACCGCGACGCGGCTCTGGTCCGAGCCGGGCGGCCCGCACCACGGCTCGCCGGACAAGGAGCCGGCGGTGCGGCTGCGGGTGCTCGACGACGCCGGCCGCGTCGGCGTGCCGTTCACCACCGGGCTGCTCATCGGCATCGGGGAGACCCTGGCCGAGCGGGTCGACGCGCTGTTCGCCATCCGCCGGGCACACCGGGAGTACGGCCACCTCCAGGAGGTGATCGTGCAGAACTTCCGCGCCAAGCCGGACACCGCCATGCGCGGCATGCCGGACGCGGAGCTGCACGACCTGGCCGCGACGGTGGCGGTGGCCCGGGTGCTGCTCGGCCCGAAGGCCCGGATCCAGGCCCCGCCGAACCTCATCGAGGGCGAGTACGACCTGCTGCTGCGCGCCGGCATCGACGACTGGGGCGGTGTCTCGCCGGTCACCCCCGACCACGTCAACCCGGAGCGGCCCTGGCCGCAGCTGGACGAGCTGGCCCGGCGTACCGCGGCGGCCGGCTTCACGCTGCGCGAGCGGCTGACGATCTACCCGGAGTACGTCCGGGCCGGCGACCCGTGGCTCGACCCGCGCCTGCTGCCGCACGTCAGCGCCCTGGCCGACCCGGAGACCGGGCTCGCCGTCGAGGCGGCCCGCCCGGTGGGCCGGCCGTGGCAGGAGCCGGAGGAGGTGTTCGGCGGGCGTACCGACCTGCACGTCACCATCGACACCACCGGGCGGACCGGGGACCGGCGGGGCGACTTCGACGACGTCTACGGCGACTGGTCGGAGGTGGCCGCGAAGGTCGCCGTCCCGGTCGCCGTGGCGAGCGACCCCGACCTGCGGGCCGGCCTGCGACTGGCCGCCGACGACCCGGCCGCGCTGCTGGAACCGGCGCACGAGGCGAAGGCGCTGGCGCTGTTCGGCGCGGACGGGCCGGCGCTGGACGAGCTGTGCCGGATCGCCGACGACGTCCGCCGGTACGCGGTGGGCGACGACGTCACGTACGTCGTCAACCGCAACATCAACTTCACGAACGTCTGCTACGTGGGCTGCCGGTTCTGCGCCTTCGCCCAGCGGGAGAGCGACGCCGACGCGTTCCGGCTCTCCCTGGCGCAGGTGGCCGACCGGGCCGAGGAGGCGTGGGCGGCCGGCGCCACCGAGGTCTGCCTCCAGGGCGGCATCGACCCGAAGCTGCCGGTCACCGGCTACGCCGACATCGTCCGGGCGGTCAAGGCGCGGGTGCCCGGCATGCACGTGCACGCCTTCTCGCCCATGGAGATCGTCACGGCCGCCGCGAAGGCGGGCGTGCCCGTGAAGGAGTGGCTGCTCCAGCTCCGCGACGCCGGCCTGGACACCATCCCGGGCACCGCCGCGGAGATCCTCGACGACGAGGTGCGCTGGGTGCTCACCAAGGGCAAGCTGCCGGCCGCCGCCTGGGTCGACGTGGTGAGCACGGCCCACGAGCTGGGCATCCGGTCCAGCTCCACGATGATGTACGGCCACGTCGACCACCCAGGTCAGTGGCTGGCCCACTTCCGGGTGCTGGCCGGCGTGCAGGACCGCACCGGCGGCTTCACCGAGTTCGTGGCGCTGCCGTTCGTGCACACCAACGCGCCGATCTACCTGGCCGGCATCGCCCGGCCCGGCCCGACCTGGCGGGAGAACCGGGTCGTGCACGCCATGGCGCGGCTGCTGCTGCACGGCCGGATCGCCAACATCCAGTGCTCCTGGGTGAAGCTCGGCGACGCCGGCACGGTGGCGATGCTCCAGGGCGGCTGCAACGACCTGGGCGGCACCCTCATGGAGGAGACCATCTCCCGGATGGCCGGCTCGGGCAACGGCTCGGCCCGTACCGAGGAGCAGCTCCGGGGAATCGCGGCGGCGGCGGGCCGGCCGGTCCGCAAGCGGACGACCGCGTACGGTCACGCCGACGCGTAGCGTCGAACCTTTCCCCGCCCCCGGCCGTACCAGTGGATGCCGGCGGCGGTTGCGGCGAGGACCGCCGCCGGCGCCCCCAGCCCGGGGCATCCGGCGGCGTCCGGGTCCCGGTCCACCGTGGGCGCTGCGGCGCCGGCCCGGAAAGGTTGCCCATGACCACTGATGAGCCGAAGCGGCGGCCCTGGCCGCGACTGACCCGCCGGCAGACGTTGACCGCCGCGGCGAGCGCCACCCTGGGCGCCGCCGCCCTCACCGTGCCGGGCCTGTCCGCCGCGCAGAACGCCCCCTCGGCGGGCCGGCGCGACGAGCCGATCGTGGTCCACCTCCGCGACGCGGCCTCCGGCGCCATGGACGTCTTCGTCGGCACGACCCGGATCCAGGTACGCGACCGCGGCCTGGCCGACCGCCTGGTCCGCGCCGCCCGGCGCTGATCCTCCCCGCGCCGCACCGGCGCGGCCCCTTCCCGGCGCGGGCTCCCGGCGCCGGTCCCGACTTCCGCTACCCCCGACGAAGGTGTGGTCCGCCATGTCCTCTCACCGCGAGGCTCCGGAGATAGCCAAGGATCCGGTCGCCGACAGCTCCGACCTGTACGCGTTCGTCAGCCCGAGCCAGCCCGACACGGTCACGTTGATCGCCAACTACGTGCCGGTGCAGCTCCCCTCCGGCGGCCCCAACTTCTTCGAGTTCGGCGACGACGTCCGGTACGAGATTCACGTCGACAACGACGGCGACGGTTATCCCGATGTCACCTATCGTTTCGAATTCACCACCGAGATCACGAATCCGAACAGCTTTCTCTACAACACCGGACCGATCGAGTCGCTGGAGAGCAAGAACTGGAACCGGCGGCAGTTCTACCGGCTGACCCGGATCGCCGACGGCCGGGAGCACGTGCTGGCGCACAAGCTGCCCTGCCCGCCGTGCAACGTCGGACCGCTGTCCACACCGAAGTACGCCGACCTGGTGCGGCAGGCGACGTTCAAGCTGTCGACCGGGGAGAAGGTCTTCGCCGGCCAGCGCGCCGACGGCTTCTTCGTCGACCTGGGCGCCATCTTCGACCTCGGCACGCTGCGTCCCTTCCAGCAGTTGCACGTGGCCGGCAAGAAGCTGTTCAAGACCGAGGGTGAGCCGGTCAACGCGCTGGACCGCCTGAACGTGCACAGCATCGCCGTGCAGGTCCCGCTCGCCAAGGTGCGACGCAAGGCCAGCCGGTACGGCCACGCCGACCGGGCCTCGACCATCGGCGTCTGGACGACGGCCTCCCGGCAGCAGGTCCGGGTGCTCGGCGACCGCGTGGCCGCGGACACCGCCGCCGGTCCCTTCACCCAGGTCTCCCGGTTGGGCAACCCGCTGTTCAACGAGGTCGTCGTGCCGATGTCCAGAAAGGACCTGTGGAACACCCTGCCGCCGGCCGAGGACAAGCGGTTCGCCCAGTTCGTCGAGCACCCCGAGCTGGCCGCGCTGCTGCCCGCGCTCTACCCGGGCGTGTTCCCCAACCTGGACGCCCTGAACAAGTCGAAGAAGCCGCGGGCCGACCTCGTGGCGATCCTGCTCACCGGCGTGCCGGCCGGGCTGATCGACGGCTTCGCCAACACGACCGGCGATGTGCAGGCCGACATGCTGCGGCTGAACACGGCGATCCGGCCCAGCCGCAAGCCGGACCGGTTCGGGGTGCTCGGCGGCGACCTGGCGGGCTTCCCGAACGGCCGGCGGGTCGGCGACGACGTGGTGAGCATCGCCCTGCGGGCCATCGCCGGCCTGACCGTGCCGCTGGTGGACAAGACGTTCAAGCCGGACGCCGCGGCGGCCGCGGTCACCCCGGGGCTGAGCGCCGCCGACGTGACGGCGCCCTTCCTCGGTGACTTCCCGTTCCTCGGCACGCCGTACGACGGGTTCAACAACCCGCCGGCTGCGAAGTCCTGAGGTCCGCCATGAACCATCACGCACTCGGTCCCTCGGAGAGCGGCAGCGTCGTGCTCGACCTGGGTGGCGACTCCGGCGCGCTGATCATCCACACCGGACGCGACCTGAACGGCCGGGAGATCGAGATCAGCTCCGCCGACCGGGACGGCCCCCGCACCCACTCCGCCGTACGCGAGCGGCACGTCCGCGACGGGGTCGTCCACAGCGCCGTCTACCCGGATCTGGCGGCCGGCCTCTATACCGTCTGGTGGGATGAGCGCACCCCCGCCGGGGCGATTTCCGTCATCGGCGGGGCCATCGCCGAATTCGTCTGGCCGGCCAGCTCACCGCGGGGAGCTGACTGACCGCTCAGGCCGCCGCACCGTCGCGCCTCGTCCACATGGTGGGCGGGGCGCGGCCGCCGTCTGCGGCCTCGACGGGCGGTATCGCTGCCGCCGGGTTAACCTGTGCCCCACCAATGCTGATCTTGGACGGTGTCACGACGACCGCCCGGGCGCGGCCCCACCGGAAGCCTCCACCGGGGGCCGCCGGCGGTGTCCACACCGGTGCGCCACGGCAGAAAACTTGGGGCAACTCGCCGGGGAAGGCGTTACTCGTCCGGGGTCTGAATCGATAGGGCAGGTTGCGAGGGTCGGGCGGCCAAGCGGTCGTCCGGAGCGTGTCGGGAGGGCGACTCCATTATCAAGTTTGGCTTGACGGCGCACGCATTACACGCGTGTAATTTGAATGGGGTTGTTCGCGCGGAACGCAACAAATTGTGACCGGACGAACAAGCACGCCTTTCGCGTGGGGGGTTGCAGCGGCGATGACGCCGGTGCGCGACAAGGAGGCAACGGATGGACGGCCAGCTCGAGGTGGCCGACCTGCTCGGAAACGCGCCGGAGTGGCAGGAGCGGGCGCTGTGCTCGCAGACCGACCCGGAGGCGTTCTTTCCCGAGAAGGGCGGCTCGACCCGCGAGGCGAAGCGCATCTGCTCGCGGTGTGAAGTGAAGACGGAGTGTCTCGAATACGCGCTCGGCCATGACGAGCGGTTCGGGATCTGGGGTGGGCTCTCCGAGCGGGAGCGGCGCAAGCTCAAGCGGCGGGTCGCCGCCTGACGCGCGTACCGGACCGGGGCGGTGGGGGCCGCCCGGGGTCCGGGCCGACGACCCGGCCGGCGGGGGCCGGCCGGGACTCGGCGACGGCGGCAAGGCCCGGCGGTCGGCGGGCCGGAATGTGGCGACGGGCGGTCAGGTTGGCCGGCGGTCGGACCGTTGCCGGCTCAGGCCAGTTCGTCGGGGTCGACCCCGAGCAGGTTCGCCACCTGCTCGATGATCACGTCGTGCACGAGGTCCGCGAGGTCCTCGCGGTCCATGGCCCGGAACTCCAGCGGCCGCCGGTAGAGCACGATCCGGGGCGGCACCTCCTGCCGGCCGGGGCGGCCCGGCAGCAGCCGGGCGAGCGGGACCTCGCCGTCCTCCAGCACGTCCGAGTCGTAGACGTTCAGGTCCGGCGGGACGTCCTCGACGGCGAACTCGACACCGGCCAGTTCCTTGGCGAAGCGGCGTTCGAGCGTCTCCACCGTGTCCAGCACCAGGTCGTCGAAGACCTCGGCCTTGGTCCGGGCCAGCGGCACGGTGGCCGGCACCAGCCGCCCCCGCAGCCCCCGCCCGTGGCGGTCGCGGTGAGTGCGCCGGCCGGAGCCGGGGCGGCGGTGTTCCGGGCTCGTCATGACGCAAAGGGTAGCCCCCGGACCAGGGTCGTCCGCCGTCGCGCCACCGGCCCGGCGCGCCGACACGCCGATCGGACGAATTGTGATCACCATGACGGGCGTGTCGCAACGCGAAGCGGTGCGCCGCACCCGGTAATGGAGATACCCTGCCGCCGTGAGGTCACCACGGCGCTGCTCCCGTAACGGCTGCCCCCGGCAAGCGGTCGCCACATTGACCTATGTCTACAACGAGTCGACGGCGGTGGTGGGGCCGCTGGCCGCGTTCGCCGAGCCGCACACGTACGACCTGTGCGAGCCGCACGCCCGCAACCTCACCGCCCCCCGCGGCTGGGACGTGGTGCGTCACGAGGGCGAGTTCGAGCCCCCGCCCCCGACGACGGATGACCTGGTCGCCCTGGCCGAGGCGGTCCGCGAGGCCGCCCGCCCCGCACCCCCACGCCCCCCGTCGAACGACGACCACCAGGCCCCCCAGCCCCACCAACAGGGCCGCCGAGGCCACCTCCGCGTAATCCCCCCAAACCACTGACCGCCCGCCCCCACCGGCGTTAGGTTGATCATGAGGTTGGCGGCGTTTTTGATCTCTCTGAATGCCGCTAACTCCATGATCACCGGGGCTCGGCGGGCCGTTAATGGCCTAGGAGGTGGGAGAAGGCCTTGGCTCGGCGGGACGGGCGGTTCTTGCGAGACTCTGCCTCGTCTGCGGAGAACATGACCTTCAGACCGGCGTTGACCGCCAGCCAGCGGAGGGGTTCGGGTTCCCAGCGGGGGGAGCGGTGGTTGACCCAGGGGAGGGTGGTCAGGTCGGTCCGCTCGCCCCGGATGAGGTCGGCCAGCGTACGGCCGGCCAGGTTGCTGGTGCCGACGCCGTCGCCCACGTAGCCGCCGGCCCAGGCGAGACCGGTCGACCGGTCCAGCCCCACCGAGGCGGCCCAGTCCCGGGCCACGCCGAGCGGCCCGCCCCAGGTGTGCGTCACCGGCACCTCGGGCCCGAGCACGGGGAAGAGTTCGCCGAGCACCCGGCGCAGCGCCGCGAAGACCCGCGGCTCCCGGTCGAAGTCGGGGCGGACGCGCGAGCCGTAGTGGTAGGGGGCGCCCCGCCCGCCGAAGGCCAGCCGGCCGTCGGCGGTGCGCTGGCCGTAGATGATGACGTGCCGGTAGTCGGAGAAGGTCTCCCGCTCGGCCAGGCCGATCTCCGCCCAGGTCGCCTCCGGCAGCGGCGCGGTGGCCACCATCAGCGAGTAGACGGGCGCCACGGCCCGCCGCTGGCCGGGCAGCGCCGGGGTGAACCCCTCGGTCGCCCGGACCACCACCGGGGCGCGGACGATGCCGGCCGGGGTCACCGCCGCACCGGGCCGCAGGGCGGTCACCGGGGTCCGCTCGAAGACGCGTACGCCCCGTCGCTCCACCGCCGTGGCCAGGCCGCGGACCAGCTTCGCCGGGTGCACGGCGGCGCAGTGCGGGGTGTACGTGCCGCCGCGTACCCCGTCGGCATGGCAGCGGGCGGCGGCCTCGGCGGCGTCGAGCAGCACCAGGTCGGCGTCGGTGAGCCCGTGTTCGCGGGCCTCGGCGACGGCGGCCCGGGCCCGGCCGAGCTGCACGTCGGTGCGGGCCAGCACCACGGTTCCGCCGGCCCGCCAGTCGCAGTCGATGCCCTCGGCGGCGACCACCCGGCCGACCTCGCGGACGGTCTCGTGCATGGCCCGCTGCATGGCGAGCGCCCGGTCCCGGCCGTGCCGGCGGGCCAGCGCCGGCAGCGAGGTGGGGAAGAGCGCCGAGCACCAGCCGCCGTTGCGGCCGGAGGCACCGTAGCCGGCGATCTCCTTCTCCAGCACGACGATCCGCAGCGACGGGTCGGCCGCGGCGAGGTAGTAGGCCGTCCACAGCCCGGTGTAGCCGGCGCCCACGATCACCACGTCGGCGTCGGTGTCGCCGGGCAGGCCGGGGCGGGGAGTCAGCGGGGCGTCCAGGCTGGACAGCCAGTACGACAGGTCCTGGTAGCGCATCACCACTCCGGTGGGGGCAGGTCGTGGCGCAGCCGCGGGTCGGGCTGCGGGATGCCGTACGCCTCGACGACCGGCACCACGCCGGCCCAGACCGGCCGGTCGAGGTCGTCCTCGGGATCGTCGGGCGGGCCGGCGCTGATCTTCACCGAGCACTCGTCCAGCGGCAGGGCGAGCACGAGCGTGGCGGCCAGTTCCTTCGCCGAGGGTGGCCGGATCTCCGCCCAGCGGCCGGGGAGCAGGTGCTCGGAGAGGCGGTGCAGCGCGGCCAGTTTCGCCTCGCCGGTGAGCGCGGTGAGGGTGCCGAGCACCATGGCGCAGCGGTAGTTCATCGAGGACTCGAAGGCGCTGCGGGCCAGCACCAGGCCGTCGAGCAGGGTGACGGTGAGGCAGGCGGGCGCGCCGGCGGCGAGGTGCCGGAACAGCCGGCTGCCGGTGGAGCCGTGCACGAGCACCCGCTCCCCGTCCCGGGCGTACGCCACCGGCAGCGCGTACGGCTGGTCGCCGTCGGCGATGGCCAGGTGGCCGACCCGGCCGGCGTCGAGCACGGCGTGCAGCGTCGCCCGGTCGTCGACGGCCAGGTCGGGCAGCCGCCGTACGCGGGTCCGGTCGGTGCCCCCGACGGCGCGGGGCCGGGAACCGCCGTCGCGGTCCCCGGCCCCGGCCGACGACGGGGCGCCGGTCAGAGGCGCGCCCATGCCTCGGTCAGCACGGCGCGCAGGATCTGCTCGATCTCGTCGAACTGCTGCTGCTGGGCGATCAGCGGCGGGGCGAGCTGGATCACGGGGTCGCCGCGGTCGTCGGCGCGGCAGTAGAGCCCGGCCTGGAAGAGCGCGGTGGAGAGGAAGCCGCGCAGCAGCCGCTCCGACTCGGCCTCGTCGAAGGTCTCCCGGGTCGTCTTGTCCTTGACCAGTTCGATGCCGTAGAAGTAGCCGTCGCCGCGGACCTCACCGACGATCGGCAGGTCGTTGAGCTTCTCCAGGGTGGACCGGAAGGCCCCCTCGTTGGCCCGGACGTGCCCCACGAGGTCCTCACGGGCGAAGACCTCCAGGTTGGCCAGGGCGACCGCGCAGGAGACCGGGTGGCCGCCGAAGGTCACACCGTGGGCGAACATGCCGGTCTCGGTGAGGAACGGCTCCATGAGGCGCTCGCTGGCGATCATCGCGCCGAGCGGGGCGTAGCCGGAGGTGATGCCCTTGGCGGTGGTGATGATGTCGGGCTGGTAGCCGTAGCGGACGGCGCCGAAGTACTCGCCGAGCCGGCCCCACGAGCAGATCACCTCGTCGCTGACGAGCAGCACGTCGTACGCGTCGCAGATCTCCCGGACCCGCTCGAAGTAGCCGGGCGGCGGCGGGAAGCAGCCGCCGGAGTTCTGCACCGGCTCCAGGAAGACCGCGGCGACGGTGTCCGGCCCTTCCCGCTCGATGGCGCGGCCGATCTCCTCGGCGGCCCAGCGGCCGAACGCCTCGGGATCGTCGCCGTGCTCGGGGGCCCGGTAGAAGTTGGTGTTCGGCACCTTGATGCCGCCGGGCACGAGCGGCTCGAAGTCGCTCTTGATGCCGGGCAGGCCGGTGATCGACAGCGCGCCCATCGAGGTGCCGTGGTACGCGATGTACCGGCTGACCACCTTGTACTTGTTCGGCTGGCCGGTGCGCTTGAAGTAGGCCCGGGCCAGCTTCCACGCCGCCTCGACGGCCTCGGAGCCGCCGGTGGTGAAGAAGACCCGGTTCAGGTCGCCGGGCGCCAGCGAGGCGACCTTCTCGGCCAGCTCGACGGCCTTCGGGTGGGCGTACGACCACAGTGGGAAGTAGGCCAGCTCGCCGGCCTGCTTGGCGGCCGCCTCGGCGAGTTCGGTGCGGCCGTGGCCGGCGTTGACGACGAAGAGCCCGGCGAGCCCGTCCAGGTAGCGACGGCCCTGCGAGTCCCAGACGTACGCGCCCTCGCCGCGCACGATGGTCGGTACCTCGCCGGCGGAGTAGCTGGCCATCCGGGTGAAGTGCATCCAGAGGTGGTCGGTGGCGTTGGCCATGTCAGCCCCATCGGGTCTCGGGCCGGTCAGGGGTGACACCGGCCGCTCTGCCCACGGTTATCCCACAGTCGATGCTGATAACGCAAGTGTGTGGGGCGAATGGCAACGGATTCAGCAAGCGATGTTTGTCACCGCAACGGAAT